>JBBRNH010000076.1:0-30099 GCA_038230415.1 Cytophagales bacterium
CGATGGCAATACGTGACCGACTACCCCGGCCAGGGAAACCAGTTGCTGGCCGTATTCGGTGCGCCCGACGGGGCCAAACCCGAACGTGCTTACCTCGGCTGGGGCTACGAAGCCCAGCGCACCGGCACCGGGGTTAGCCGCGTGGTGGGCTGCACCGACTGGTGGGAATTAACCCCCTAAGTGTTTACCCTACCCCAACCCCTCCCCTAAACAGGGGAGGGGCTAAACCTGCCGGGATTGTAAAGCCCCTCCCCTGTTTAGGGGAGGGGTTGGGGTGGGGTAAACAGTATCAACATAGTCAAGCATCAGATAATCTGAAAGTTATGATTAATTTTATACCGTTAGTTATGCCTTATTTAACCCGCCCCCGCCAACGCTCCGTTGTCGGCTGTCTGTTGCTGCTGTCGCTTTGGGGCTGCATTGACCCGGTGGCGTTACCCATCCGCCAAACCGAACGTCGCCTGGTGGTTGACGGCCTGATAACCGACGAAGCCCCGCCCTATCCCGTTAAGCTCACCTACTCCGGCAACCTGAGCCGCGCCCTGCTCATCCCCGACGAACTGGCGATTAACGGAGCCATTGTGACCATAGAAGACAACCTCGGCAATCAGGCCCGGCTGGTGCAGGACCCACTCAATCTGGCCTTTTACTGGATGCGCGATGCCCGGCTGCGCGGGGTGCCGGGCCGGGCCTACACCCTCCGCGTGACCCTGCCCGATGGCAGCCGGTATGCGTCGCGGGCAGAGACAATGGCCCCCGTGCCGCCCATCGAACGGACATACGGCGAATACCAGGAGTCAGACCGGAACACGGTATTGCTGAACCGATTTTTAGTCCGAATTGATACCCGCGACCCGCCCGCGCCGGGGAATTTTTACCGATGGCAGGCCCTGTGTTATATGCCCGTCTGGACCGGCAATGACCCACTGCGGGGCCGGGGCGAGATTAACTACGCGCCGTTTTATGGCACCCTAACCAACGTCTTGAGCGATCAGCTTATCAATGGCAACCGCATTGCCGGGCGGCTCGTGCTGACCCCGCCGTTGGTGGGCTTAGGGGCGCAGTATGTGGAGGTGCGGCAGTATGCGCTCTCGCGGGCGGCCTACCAATACTGGATTCTGTATGAGCAGCAGCTTTCCCGCACCGGCACCATTTTTGACCCGCAACCGGCCAGTATCGAGGGGAACGTGCGGGCCGTGGCCGACACCAACACGCTGGCGTTGGGGTATTTTGGAGCCTCCGCCGTGAGTCGGCAGCGCATTATCATGGAAACCGACACGCTGGATTATGGCAAGTTTGTGACGCGCTTCGGGCCGGTGCTGTTCAGCAATACACCCCCCGCCGTGCCGGGTCTGGCGCGTGAGCAGGTGCAGCCCGCCCAGCCCGTTAAGTGGCTTACCTACGGTCAGTAACGTAGTTATCATCACCAATTTATGCGCCATTCCCTGCTTTTCGTTTTCTGCCTTTTCGCGCTCACCGCCCCCGCCCAGACCCGCTTCCAGATTCGCGGGCGGGTGACGGATGGCGCGTCGGGGAAGCCATTGCCCAACGTGTCGGTGTTCGACAAAAAACAGGGAGTCGGCACCACCACCGACAGCACCGGCGCGTATCGGTTGCCGGTGCTGCCCGGCCTCTACAACCTGACCTTTTCGGCCATTGGCTACTACACCCGAACCCGCTACGCCGACATCAGCCGCGCCGACGAAATTTTGGACGTGGCACTCAACCCCGACATCCGGCAGTTGGATGAGGTCAGCGTGAAAGGCCGCGCCCCCGATGCCAACGTCTCGGCCACGCAGATGAGCGTGATTAAACTCGACATGAAAAACCTGCGGAATATCCCCGTTGTCTTCGGCGAGGTGGACATCCTCAAAGCCCTCAGCCTGCAACCCGGCGTTAGCACGGTGGGCGAAGGCGCGGGCGGCTTCAACGTGCGCGGGGGCCGCACCGACCAGAACCTCGTGCTGCTCGATGGCGCACCGCTCTTCAACACCAGCCACCTGCTCGGTTTGCTCAGTAACCTCAACGCCGATGTGGTTCAGGATGTAACGCTCTACAAGGGCGGCATTCCGGCCCAGTACGGCGGGCGGCTGTCGAGTCTGCTGCTGATTAACACCAAGCCCGGCGAAACCGACCGGCTGAACATCAGTGGTGGTATCGGCCTGATTACGAGCCGGTTGCTGGTACAGGGCCCGGTCACGAAAAACAAAAAGCTGACGTTTCTGGCCGGAGGGCGCGTGGCCTATCCGTCGTTTTTGCTGGGCCTGTTCCCAACTCCGACCAACCGAAACCGCGCGTCGTTTTATGACCTCAACGGGCGGCTCACGTACCGCTTCACCGAAAACAGCCAGCTCACGGCCACCGTGTACCGGAGTTTCGACACGTTTCGGTTTCCGCAGGATACGCTCTACACCACCCAGTCAACGCTGCTCACGGCCCGGTACAGCCAGCGATTTGGCCCGAAACTGTCGGTAAACCTCACGGCCACGCAGAGCGACTACCGCTTTTTTTTGGACGGGCTGACCACCGCCAACACCTTCCGGTATCGGTCAACGATCCGGCAGCGCGATGCCCGGCTCGATTGGCTGTATGCCCCGAACCCCAAACACCGGCTCGAATTTGGGGGATCGCTGACGGGGTATAGCCTGTTGCCGGGCGCGATTATCCCGACCGGCGAGGCCACCAATGTGAACGCCCAGACGCTGCCCACCGAGCAGGCCCGCGAGGTGGCGGGGTATGCCTCAGACGAGTTTACGCCCATCCGGTGGCTGTCGGTGCAGGCGGGGGTTCGGTTTGCGCGGTTCACCAACACGGGGCCGGGCATCACCTATCGCTACGCTGAAGGCCAGCCCCGCAGCCCCGAAACCATCACCGACACCCTGCGCTACGGAGCCGGGCAAGTCCTGGCGCAATACGGCGGTTGGGAACCACGCCTGACGGTTCGGGTGAACATTACGCCCGTCAATTCGTTGAAAATCAGCTATAACCGGACCCGGCAGTACCTGCACCTGATCTCGAATACAACCGCTATTTCGCCGGTTGATTTTTGGAAAGTGAGCGACGCGCTCGTGCCGCCCGCCCTGGCCGATCAGTGGGCGGTGGGCTATTTTCACAACTTTCGGGATAACCAGTATGAAACGTCGGTGGAGGTGTATCAGAAAAATCTGACCGACCTGGTGGAGTACCGCAACGGCGCAACGCTGCTCTTGAACCCCGCCCTCGATGCCGATTTGCTGCGGGCCGAGGGCCGGGCCTACGGTGTGGAAGTAAGCGTCCAGAAAACGCGGGGGCTGCTCACGGGCCTTGTCGCCTACACCTACTCGCGGACGCTGGCGCGGGTGAACACGAGTTTCAGCCGCGACCAGATCAACGGCGGCAACTGGTATCCGTCCACCTTCGACCGGCCCCACAACCTGACCATCGCTACGCAGTGGAAATGGCGACGCGGCTGGACCTTCGGCACCAATTTCGTCTATACATCGGGCCGCCCGACTACCTACCCCGATGGCACCTACCGCCTGAACGGAACCAAGGTGCTGGATTATTCGCAGCGCAACGCCGACCGGATTCCCGATTATCACCGGCTCGACGTGTCGTTTACCAAAGACGGTCGGCGCACACCGGGCCAACGCCGGTACAGCAACTGGTCGGTGTCGTTTTACAATGTGTATGCCCGAAAAAACCCGTATTCGATTTATTTTCAGCGCGTGAACACCACCACCCGGAGCTATCAGCTTTCGGTGTTTGGCACGATTATCCCGTCGGTAAGCTGGAATTTTGTGTATTAGCGTTTTAGCACCCTCCAGGTTTGCAGGGTGTGGGCCTCGTCAGAAACCTGCACGAAATACAACCCCGTTGGCAAATCGCCGAGCGTTAACCGGAGTTGACCGTTGGCGTTTTCTTCGGTGTTGATAAGCCGCGCAATCCCCGCCAGGGTTGTTACGCAGGCCCGAAGTGTGTTGGTATGCAGACCTGCCGGGAGATTGATAACCAGATCGTTGGCCGTTGGATTAGGCCATAATTGCCAAACGCCTGACTCAGAACCGGCAATGCCCTGGCGCGAGATTGGGTCGGGCGGGGCGGGTTTGGCAGGTTGGTTGGGGCGCAGGGGATTGATGTAGGTGACGGTGGTGGCCGAATCTCTGGCCGAGTAAATGGTGTTGCGTTCGTCCAAGAGCGATACGTCGACCCACTGCCCGGTGGTGGTGCTGCCCGCCCGCCGGACCGACAGCCGATACCGCCCCGGCTCCACGCCCCCAACGCCAACCGATACCGGGTTGTATGGCCGCAGGTAATTATAGCTGCCCGCGTTGGTGCTGGCTTTGGCCCAGTTGCTTTCGCCAAAAAGCCCACCGTCAACGCGCTCTAAGCGGGCATCAACGGGGCCGGTGGCGGCAACGAGCAACCCAAATCCGTGCGATGGTTGGTCATACTGATAGCCGATTTTCTGGATGAGCGTATCGGGCGTACCGCCGTATTGATTGGGCATAATCGGAATAATGGGGTTAGCCTGAACCGTATTTGGTACTTGATTAACATGAATCAGTTCACCCGCGTTGCTGATAAATTCTGGTTGTTCGGCCACCACCCGAACCCGGTAATCTCCGGCAGACAGGGTAGGAGACAGGGTAAATGAAATTGGGTTTTGGGTGGTTAGGCCCGACTCCGCCACGATACTTAAATCAGCGGGCCGAAGTAGCTGCGCCCGAAACCGGGTTTGCTTCTCGAACGGCCCGCGCTGCACAAACGGCACCCAGATTTGCTCACCCGCCAGCCTGACGTTGGGCAAGACGTAACCCGTTGTAATGGCCGGACTCGTGGCCGGGGCCGCAATGGGTTTCGAGCGGGCAAAAAACGAGTCGTTCAGGCTCTGAAACCAGCTTTCTTCCAGAAAAACCAGCCCCGCACCGCTGAAGTGCGTGTTGTCGGGCCGCATTTCCGGCCCAATCAGGTCGTCGGTTTGTGGCCCGGCAAATACGCCCGGCACCCCGGCAATGAGCCGGTTTTGCGCCCAGATGATGGCCGGGGTGGGTGCGCCGTAGATGTACGACACGCGCGACATCACCCAGGGGATCTGACTCAGGCCGAGTTGCTCGCGGCTTTTCCGAATCACAAATCCCACGTTATCAACGTATTGCTGTCCGTCCCGTCCGGTATCGCCCTCACCCTGATGCCACAATACGGCCCGAACGCCGGTGCGGGCGGCATAGTGCAGCAACACGGCTCCTAACTTTCGGTACGGAAACAGTGATTCGGCGGGCCTCTGACCAGCCGCCGACTGTTGCCACTCCTGACTGTTGGTGGCCGGGTGAGCCGCGCCGAGAAACAACACCGGCACGCCGAGTTTTTTTACCAATCGGTTGCCGAGAGTAGCCCAGATGTGCAGCGGATTTGCCGGGCCGACGTTTACCCCGGCATCGGCGTGGCTAAATGAAAACGGTAATAGTTGCTCGTTCAAGTTCTCGTCTTTGAAATCAACGACGGATACCCGGTCATCGGTTGCCCCGGCGGTACCCGCCATACCGTAGGCGTTGGATTGCCCGGCCACGATAAACACTTCGCCCACCCCTACGCGGTCAATGGTGGCCGAAACAAGCGTATCGGTGCCGGTCAATGCCCGAACATCGAGCCGATACCAGCCACCCGATACGACGGGTGCGCCCTGATAAACAGATGTAGCCGCAGTAATGGACAACGATTGCCAGGCCGTAGCCACGCCCTGACCCGGAATAACGGGTACAAAACGGGTGATAATCCGGGTTGCATTGGTGGGAGCGATGCCTGACACAAAAACGGCGGCCCGGTTGGTAGAATCCCGTTGGTAAACCCCCCGCGAACACGGCGACGATACCGTAAGCTGGGCTACAGCCTGACTTATAATCAAAAAAAATAGCAGAATGGTGTATGGAACAAGTTTCATTAAATGAATAAAGTACAATATGTCACAAAAAAGGAAGCAGCCTGAACGACTGCTTCCTGCAAAAGTACAAATTATGAGGTACGAATTACCGGGCTACCTCAACATTCACGCGCCGACCTTTGATGTTGTTTCCATCCATGGCAGCCACTACACGGTCGGCTAAGTTGGCGGGTACATCAACAAAGGTATGCTTGTCATGAATATCAATATGGCCGATGTTGCTGCCCGGAATGTCGGCTTCGCCGGCAATGGCTCCCACAATGTCGCCGGGCCTGACGTAATCTTCGCGCCCGATTCCGATAAACAACCGGGTCATATTGGCATCCTGCTCGCGGGGCTGGCGGGGTGGGCGTTGCCCGTCTTTCTCAAAATAACCCCGTTTGCCGGTGCCTTCACGCGGGCCGAACAGCCGGTCGTCGCGGTTGCCATCCCGGTTGCCAAACGCGGGCCGGTCTCCCCCGTCGCGGGGGCGGTCATCACGGTTTCCGTAAGCAGGCCGGTCGTCACGCGGGCGATCATCACGCGGTCCGTCGCTACGGTTTCCGTAAGCCGGGCGACGGTCGCCATAGCTGTTGCCCCGGTCGCCACTGCCACTATCGCGGTTGCCGTAGCTGGGCCGGTCGTTGCCATAACTACCCCGGCGGTCGTTGCCACCCCGGTCATTGCCCCGGTCGCCGTAGCTGCCGCGTTCTTTGTTGCCGTAGCGGTCATCTTTGCGTTCGCGCCGGTCGTCGTCAAGGCCGAGGTTCTGATCCGAGAATTCGTTTTTCTCGATACCCATGCTGCGTTTGACGAGCGCGGCCACGATTTTTTCGGTGCTTAACCCGGCGTGGGTCAGGTGCGTCAATACATCGCTGAAAATATTCAGGTCGGTATCCTGCTCGATATCAGCCTGTAACTGCTCAATGAACCGAGCCTTGCGGATACCCACAATGTCTTCAAACGACGGAATCACGCCTTTCTCGACCCGTACTTTGGTGTAGTTCTGGATTTCGCGGAAGCGGTATTTCTCGTCGCGGCTCACGAGTGAGAACGCCCGGCCCGACTTCCCGGCGCGACCCGTGCGGCCAATCCGGTGAACGTAATATTCTTCGTCGAGCGGAATGTCGTAGTTAATCACGGCATCCACATCCTCCACGTCAATACCACGAGCAGCCACATCGGTAGCAACGAGAATACTGGTTGTGCCGGCCCTGAACTTGCTCATCACGTTGTTGCGCTGCTGCTGGCGCAGGTCGCCGTGAATACCCTCGGCCATGTAGCCGCGCACCTGCAAGTCTTCCACAATCTCGTCAACCTTGCGCTTGGTGTTGGTGAACACGAGCAGCAGTTTCAGGTCATACATATCAATCAGGCGGCACATCACCTCAACCTTCGCCTTTGGTTTCACCTCGAAAAATACCTGTTCGATGTTGGTGGCGGTCAGTTCGCGTTTCACCACTTTCACCAAAACGGGGTCGTTCTGGAATTTCTGGGTGATCTGCATAATCGGCTTCGACATCGTGGCCGAGAACAGAATCGTCTGCCGCTCCTGGGGCATCTCTTCCAAAATGCTTTCGATGTCTTCGCGGAAACCCATGTCGAGCATCTCATCGGCCTCGTCAAGAATCATCATCTTCACGTGGTCGAGTTTAAGCGTGTTGCGCTGCATATGGTCCATCACGCGGCCCGGCGTACCGATCACGATGTGGACACCGGCCTTGAGGGCGCGAATCTGGCGTTCAATCGAGTCACCACCATAGATGGCTTCGATGCGGACACCCCGCTTAAACTGGGCCAGTTTCCTGATTTCTTCGGACACCTGCACGGCCAATTCGCGGGTTGGGCAGAGGATCAGCGTCTGTACATACCGCTCCGATGTGTCGGTGGCTTCGAGGGCCGGAATACCGAAGGCGGCTGTTTTGCCGGTTCCGGTCTGGGCCTGACCAATCACATCGCGACCGGCCATAATCGGCGGGATAGCCTGCAACTGAATCGGCGAGGGCGACACGAAACCCATGCTGTTTACGGCGGCCATAATGTCGTCAGACAGGTTCAGGTCGGCAAATGTCGGGCCTTCGGGGATAGCGGCTTTAGGCGTTTCGCCGGGTTGTGTCGGCGAAATTTTGGGTGTTTTTGGCGTTTTCGGCTCCTGACCGAAACTGTGAATCTGTTCCATCAGGAATTCATCCGTTGGGGTTGCCGGTTGGCTGTCAGCCTGAACAGACTGCGTGGGTTGATTGTCGAGGTCGGCAACGGGTTCTACGTCGGTCGTGTCGGCATCGTTGTCCTGCTCCTGCGCGGTCTCGTCGGCTGGCGTTTCGGCCATGTCCGTCGGGGTTGGTTGTAGGGGTGCCGTTTCGTTGATGGGTTCATCAAGGAGGTCAGCGGTGTTGTTTTTGATTGATTTCATTGTGCTTGGTTAGCAAAAAAATACCAAGCGAGTGCCAAAGCCCGGCCTTCGGGCGGCTGCTACCAGACGACGCTGCCAGTAGATGAATGTGAAATGCGTATACGGAGGAGAAGATGCCCAACGAGATTGCCCAACTGACCTGTTGCCGGTGCGATGGCCCAAAGATGACCGGCAAGCGATGACGAGAAACTAACCCTGACGAAACCCAACAAACCCACGCGACGAACTGAGCCACCAAACGGCCCGAACACCCACCACAGAAACTGCCTGATACATCCGTATCTGCCTTGCTCCCGAACCAAACCTGTGATTAAACCAATGAGGGGAGAACCTGAAGCGCGACCGGATGTCGCTTGTAAAACTTGTGCAAAAGTAATCAAAAAACCCGAACCAACGTGATTTGGTTCGGGTTTTTTGCATTTTTCCAATATGTAGGATTATAGGCTATCGCTTCGCCGGTTGACGGGTTTTGGCTTTGGCGGCTTGCTCTCTCTCGTATTCGTCGCGCTGCCGTTTGTCGGACAGCAGATTACGGTACAGGCCGTTCAGGACGTAGATGTCGTCAACGTCATCAATCAAAAGGTGTAATTCTTCGCGGACTTGTTGGATGTTCATGCTACTAAATTACGGAATCGGGCCAATAGTTGGGTTATACTTGCGAAAATACTACTCGCCATCGGCACGGTGATCGTTTTATTACGGCTGCACCCCTTCATTAAAAAATACGCTCAACCCGTCTTTCCCCGCTACCGCAATGTCGGGTTTTCCATCGGCGTTGAGGTCAGTTACGGCCAGATGAATACCTGTGCCTTTGGTTTGCCCGATGGCTCCGTAACAGATTACCTGCTTGGTAAAACTTTCGCCGTTCCACTGGTAATAATACAGGCCATAGTCGTCGTGGCTGCCGGGGTCGTTGTCGTTGTGGGCGCGGTAGCGTTTGCCGGTGAGGAGTTCGGGTTTCTTATCTCCGTCTAAATCAACCCATTGCATTTCGTGAAACTGCGAGTGGTTGGGGTCAATGGCGTGTTTTTTCCAGGTGCGGTTGGGCAATTGCTCATACCAGTCGAGGCCGTAGCTGTGACCCTGCCCGGCAATCAGGTCGGTGCGGCCATCGCCGTTTACGTCGGTCACGATGATGGGAACGCTGGTGGTGCCGAGCGAAAAATCGGGGTGCCAGGCCCAGGCATCGGTGAGCGGATGCACCGGGGCTTCGAGCCAGCCATCGGGCAGCACAAAATCGGCGCGGCCATCACTGTTTATGTCGCCAAAACCGAGACCGTGTCCCTGCTTGCCGTCATAAATTTTGTGTTCGCTGAAGGTGCCGAGGGGCTTGCCGGTTGCGTCTCGGTTGAGCCGGTAAAATTTAAACGGGAAGCCGGGGTTATTGGGTGCAAATTCGGGTTGTCCGTCGCCGTCAATGTCCCAGGCGCGGGTGGTCTCTACGTTGCCGCAGGTTCCCAGCAGATGGTCGGGCCATTCGGGGAGGGTGGCGTGGTTTGCCGGAATCTGCCCAAATGCCAGGGGGTTTTCGCGCCAGCGCAACGTGCCGCCCCACCAGCCGCCCGTAATGAAATCGAGTTTGCCATCGCCATTGGCATCAACGGGCAGGGTCGAAAAATCGTCGTAGTATTCACCCACCCGCTTCACCTCACCAATGGGGTGTTTTTTGATAAAGGCCGGGCCTTCGTACCAAAACGCACCCGAAACCAAATCGGGTTTCTGATCGCCGTTTACGTCAAACGCCCCCACCGACTCATACGTTTCGAGCGCAACGCGCTGCATCCTGAAATGCACCGGCGGTTGGGCAAGAGTCAGCAGGAGAACTAAGTGGTTAGTGATGAGTGGCAAGTGGTTAATCATAGCGGCTTGATAGTGACTGGTTTCTACTACACGCGCAAGCTACTAATCACTGACCACTAATCACCTGCCACTCAGTAAGGTCGTCTCCCCTTTGCCCGTAGTGCGGTCATCAAATCGGTATCCTGCTCGTTTTTGAGGAGCGCACCCAAATACGGCGGCAGTTCGTTGAGCGCGTCGAGGTCGGTGAGGTCATCGGCAGAAACACCGGCCACGAGCAGCAGCCGAATCCAGTCAACGAGTTCGCTGGTCGAGGGCTTCTTTTTGAGGGCTTTCACGTCGCGGATGCTATAAAACGTGGCGAGTGATTTGGCGAGTAATTCCTGCGCCAGATTCGGGAAATGGACATCCACGATTTGCTGCATCGTGTCGCGGTCGGGGAAGCGGATGAAGTGAAAAAAGCACCGGCGCAAAAACGCATCGGGCAGTTCCTTCTCGTTGTTGGAGGTGATAATGACCACCGGGCGTTGCCGGGCCACGATGGTTCGGCGGAGTTCGTAGCAGTAAAACTCCATCCGGTCGAGTTCCTGCAAGAGGTCATTCGGAAACTCGATGTCGGCCTTGTCAATTTCGTCAATCAGTAGCACGGCCTGTTCGTCAGACTCAAAGGCCTGCCAGAGTTTGCCTTTTTTGATGTAGGCCTCGATGTCGTTCACATCACCAGCTTCGCTACGCCCTTCGTCGGCACGCTGGTTGCCAAGTTGAGAATCGCGGAGCCGGGCCACGGCATCGTATTCATACAGCCCCTGATGGGCCGAGGTGGTTGATTTAACGTGCCAGGTGAAGAGCGGCTTACCCAGCGACTGCGCAATTTCGTAGGCCAGCAGGGTTTTGCCGGTGCCGGGTTCGCCCTTGATGAGCAGTGGTTTTTGGAGGGCGATGGCCGCGTTTACCGCCGTAGCGAGTTCGCGGGTGGCAACGTAGGTTTGGGTTCCGGTGAATTGCATCTATGATATATGGGGTATGATGTATGATGTATAAGGATTCAGACTGTGGTCATCATACATCATACATCACGCATCATACATCCCTTATTCTTCGCTCTCGTCGCTGGCGAAGGAATACAGCGTTTTGTCTAAACTGAGCGAACCGGCGTTGAAGTGTTTGATGAAGTTTTCGACCACTTCATCCGTGATTTCTTCCACGTTCAGGCACACGTCAAGGGCAATACCGTAGTCGGTATCGAGGTCAGTATCAACGTGTTCCTGTACTTTGATGGCTTCGGTTTCTTCGAGTTCCTCGATCAGCTCGGTCAGGGCCTCTTCGGCTTCTTCCTCGTCTTTGGGCGTGATTTTATAGTTGGCGGGCCGGACTTCGGGCGGCAGATACGTGGGGAAGCTCTTCTGAATTTGCTCAACGGCCATCTCATATACCATGCTGCTGTGGTGCAGCCGCAGGGTGTAAACCAGCGCGTCATAAATCACGTCGGTGCCTTCATATTTGCCCACAAACTGAATATGTTCACATTCACCCTCGGCTAATACGTCTAATTCGTCGTCTTCAACATAGACGAACGACTGACCTTCCTGCTGACACTCGTCGCGCAGGGCCTGAATTTCTTCGGGATCATACCCGTCATTTTTGTAGTCTGCCATAATGGAACAAATATCTCTTAATTTTTATTAAATCGCCCGGTGTGCTGCAATTTTACGGCCACAAAAACCCGTTCTTGCCATGAATGTAGTCATTGACTGGGGTAATTCGTCGGTAAAAGTAGGGTGGTTCGCCGGAGAAACCTTGCAGCAAACCCGTCATTTTGATACCCTCAACGATCTCCAGGCGTATGAAACTGGTCAGTCACCCGCGCACGTTATCGTGAGCAGCACCAGCCACGCTGCCGGGGCGGTGCAGGCGGTGCTGACCAACTGGCAACACGCGCATTGGGTGGTGATGAACAGCGACTTACCGATACCCATTGGCAATGCCTACGACACACCTCACACCCTGGGTATGGACCGGGTGGCGGCTGCGGTGGGCGCAACAACGCTGTTTCCGGGTCAGCCGTGTCTGATTTTGGATCTCGGCACCTGCGTCACGGCTGATTTTGTTGATGCCGAACCAACCTTCCGGGGCGGTCTGATTGCGCCGGGTGTACAGATGCGTTTCCGGGCTATGCACGAGCAAACGGCCCGGCTGCCGATGATCGAAGTGGCCGAGTGGCAACCAGCCGTAACCGAACGCTGGCCGCCCGAAACGGCTACGAGTACCCGGCAGGCCATGACGAGTGGCGTGTTGAATGGATTGCTGTTTGAACTCGATGGCCTGATCGAAACGTACCGGCAACGAAACCCGACGCTACGGGTTCTGCTTTGCGGGGGTGATGCCTGGCTGTTTGAAAGCCGTTTGAAAGGGCCGATATTTGCAGTCCCGGAACTGGTGCTGCGGGGACTGAATCGAATTTTAGATTATAATGTCAGATAAAAAAATTTTACACATACTCCGGTTGGTTGTTTATACAGGCATAGTCGGCGTATTTTTTGGTGGCTCGCTACGGGCGCAGGGATTGGGTAATTCGCCTTATTCGGGTTTAGGTATCGGCGAGTCTTATGGGCAGGCCACGGCCTCTAACTTAGGCATGGGGGGCGTGGGTATAAGCTACGCCAATCCCTTTTACCTGAACCTGCAAAACCCCGCATTGCTGGCCCGCCGAACCCGGTTCACCGTTTTTGAGGTTGGTCTGCTGGGTCAGGTCAAACAATTGGGTCAGAACGTGTCGGGCCGGTCGCAATCGCAGCAATCGTCGGGTCTCAACTTAGGCTACTTAGCGTTGGCCTTTCCCATTTCACCGCGCTGGACAACCTCCATTAACCTGCGGCCCTATACATACACCGACTATGCCACGAGCGGATTGCAGCAGGTAGCGGGAACAACGTTCACGGCACAGAATAGTTATTCAGGAAAAGGCGGGGTCAACAAAGCCTCGTTTGCCAACGGCGTTCGACTGCTGAAAAACGTGTATGTGGGCGTTGAAGGCTCGTTTCTATTCGGTAACGTGGTTAAAAATGCCGATGCCCGCGTGGTAGGTGGCACCGTTACCGGCACGAGCGAACCCGCCGATGTGGTGGTCTCGCGCACGGATCGGGTGAACTACACCGGCTTGGTTTACAAATTTGGCGGTTCGTGGCGACCTAAAATCACCGATAAACTGACCGTTAATCTCGGTGCCACCTACGACCCCTCGGTACGAATCGGGGCGAAACGAACGGACGTTTATCAGCAGATTTCGCTGGCTGGCTCGCCCTTGTCAACGCCTGATACCGTCAGTAATCCATCGGGCAAGGCCACGTTGCCGCAGCAAATACAGGCCGGTTTTACGGTTGAGTATAACAACCGGCTGGTGGTTGGAATTGATGCCGGTACGCAAACCTGGAGTCAGTTCAGAAACGTGACGAATCAAACCGATAACCTCCGCGACAGCCGCTACATAGCCGCCGGTTTTGAGTTTACACCCAAGCCAACGTCCACAAAATACCGGGACTTAATCACCTACCGGGCTGGTTTTCAGGTGATTCAAACGCCCTACACCGTAGCCGGCACGCGTATCCGGGAAGCCAACGTCAGCATCGGGTTTTCGTTGCCGCTCGGCGCGTATTACGTAAATCAGCTTAATCTGGCCCTGATTGGCGGGCAACGGGGCATACTGACGGGCGGGCAGTTGCAGGAACGCTATCTGAAACTCGCCCTCGGCGTATCGCTCAACGACTGGTGGTTCAGAAAGCCGGTTTTGGATTGATTTCCAGTGAAGAATGATGAGTGAAAAGTGAAGAATAGAATGCCAAACCAGAAAGATGAGACGATTATTACAGTTTATTTTTCACTGGAACGCCAGCCCGGTCTTACGCTTCACTCTTCACTGGCTACGGCGGTTTATTCTTCATTCCTCATTCATCACCCTTCACTGCTTAACCGCCTGTGAGGAACCCAAAACCACTAAAATCACCAAGGCCTTCACCGGGCCGATTGAGGAAATCAATGACGTAAAAATGCTGTATAGCGAGCAGGCCATTGTGAAGGTGAAGATGACAACTGCCCGCCAACTGCGCTACACGAACGATAACCGCAAATATCCTGAGACGGTAAACATCGTTTTTTACGGCCCAACGGGTCAGGAAGTGACCACGCTCCGCTCCGATTCGGGGAAGTATAACCGCGCCACCGATTTGTACACCGTGATGGGTAATGTGGTGGTTATCAACAAGATAAAGCAGGAAAAAATGACCACTGACTTGCTGAACTGGAATCCAAACACCAAAAAAATTTATACAGAAAAACCTGTTACGGTTCTTAGCCGACTCACGGGCGAGCGATTGACGGGGATCGGCCTGGATGCCACGCAGGATTTTTCGCAGTACTCGATGCGCAAGCCAACCGGCGTGTTTAACGTGCAGGGAACACCGTTTTAACATCGGCCACGCTGGTGAGCGTTTTTTCGTTTCCCCATTGGTGATATATGTAGGTCACGATTTCGGCAATTTCGAGGTCAGACAATTGCTTGTTGGCGGGCATCGGGCGGTTATATCGCTTGCCGTTGACCATAATCGGCCCCTGCTGCCCGTAGCGAATGAGGTGAATCACGCTGTCTTTGTTCGCTAAATAATCAGACCCGGCAAGGGGTGGATACAAAGCCTGTAAGCCGTTGCCGTTGGTTTGGTGGCAGTTGGCGCAGTGCGTTTTGTACAGTAAAATACCCTCTGTGATGTATTTCTGGCGTTTATTTTCCTCGTCGGTCTGGCAGGAGGTAATTAACCGCAAAGACGCAAAGATTACGCAGAGAACACAGAGTTTCCGCCAGATCCCTTTTGGAAATCCCGATTTCTTATCCGAACAAGAAAAACTCTGTGACCTCTGCGTAATCTCTGCATCTCTGCGTTTGTTCTCACTTCTCATCTATCAATTGCTTTATATCCACTATCAATTTATCCACGCCTTCGGCAGTAGTGCCGTCATAAATGCCCCGGATGTGTTTTTGGGTATCCACCAAAATGAACGCCCCGCTGTGAATCAACCCGCCGGGAGCCGTTGAGTCGGCCTGGGCCGTAACCATGTAGCTCTTCTCGCCGATCTCGTAAATCTTGTCGCGGTTGCCCGTCACAAACAGCCATTGCCGGTCTTTAACGCCGAGGTTGGCGGCAAATTCGCGCAGCACGGCCACCGAATCATGGTCGGGGTCAATCGTGTGCGAGAGCAGCACCACGCGGTTATTGCCCCGAAACTGGTCATAGACCCGTTTTAGCTGGGTTTTCATTTTGGGGCAGATGGTGGGGCAGACGGTAAAGAAAAAATCGGCCACGTAAATTTTCCCGTCTAAGGTGTGGTTCGTAACCGTGTCGCCGTACTGACTCACAAACGCAAAATCAGGGATGGCATGATACACCGAATCGGTGACAGCCTGGCCGTTCACGGTGCGGGTTACGGCCTCGCGGTTTCCTAAGATGGGGAGTTTATCCGTTGACTGACAAGCGGTTATAAAGCAGATAAGTATCAGCGTAGTAAAATATAACCAACGCCCCGTTATCCATTGTCCATTATTCATTGTTCATTCTTTAGATACGCTTTTGCGTCGGTCAGCGCGGTATTGGTGCGTTGTTTTACGGCGGTCATGGTCTGTTTCTCGTTATCGAGGTAGCGCAGCGCATCGGCAGTGCCGAGTTTGGTGAGCGTATCGCCGTTATAATGCTCCATCCAGGCATTCATCGAACTGTCGGCCAGCGACAGTTGTCGTCTGATGCGCGTAATCTGCTCGCGCTCATCGGCAAGCTGCACCTGACTGAGTGCGCCCGCCGTTTTTAAACTGTCTAAAGCTGTTAAGCGGGCTTCGAGTTGCTTCTGGAGTTTGGGGAAGGCTCCCATCGTGAGCGGCATCACCTCGTCGTGCAGGGCAAACACGTCTTTTTCTGCTTTGTCAACGGCGGCTTTGTCGGTGCCGCAGGCCATCAGACTAATCAATAAAAGAGTTGGTAGTAAGCGTCGTCGGTTCATAGTGATGTATGTAGCCAAATATTGGTCGTGAGTTATTGATTTAGGCCGTTGCTTTTGATACTACTTTGGCGTGTTTGAGCATCTCGCGGGCGTTTTTGAGCGCGTTGGCCGACGGGTTACTGCCGCCAATCATCTGGGCAATTTCGTTCACGCGCTCATCCTGGGTCAGTTTACGAACCCGGCTCACGGTTTTTTCGCCCGCGTGGTCTTTATACACGTAATAATGCACCGACCCCTGCGAGGCAATCTGCGGCAGGTGCGTGATGGAGATAAGCTGGTGACTATGCGCCATATCGGTCATCATGTTGCCCATTTTAATGGCAATCTCGCCCGAAACACCGGTGTCTATTTCGTCAAAAATAATGGTCGGTAGTGAGCGTCGGCTGGCAAGAATGTACTTGATTGCCATCATCAGCCGCGAGAACTCCCCGCCCGATGCCACGCTTTTCAACGGCTGCGGATTGAGTCCTTTGTTGGCCGAGAATAAAAACGTTACCGTGTCAACGCCGGTTGGCGTGGGCTTGCCGATTTCCTGTTCGATGTGAAGCCGGGCGTTGGGCATACCGAGGTCGGTGAGCAGCCCGCCAATTTCCTGCTCGATGGGTTCCCGCACGGCCATCCGCACCGCCGAGAGTTCATCGGCACTGCCCTGCATCCGGGCGCGGGCGGCTTCGGCCTGATCGCGGGCGGCAGTCAGTTCCTCGTCTAAGTTCAGCACTTTGCTCACTTTCTGTTCCAGATCGGCCAGCAGGGCCAGCAGGTCGTCAACGGTTTTGGCCTGGTGTTTGGCCTGAAGCTGATAAATCACGTTGAGCCGGTCACGGACAATTTCGGTCCGGCTGATATCGGTATCAACGGCATCTTCTTCGCGGCTGATGTCGTTGGCTAAGTCGCGGAGTTCAATCAATGTACTCTGGGCGCGTTGGTGCAGCGGTTTGTACTGGTCAGCCAGTTTAGCCACGCCCGACAGCGTTGACACCGCCCCTTTCAGGAGCGTTACGATAGATTGTTCGGGGTTTTCGAGGTAGTCGTAGGCTAAGAGCAGCTTTTCCTTGATTTCGTCGGCGTTCTCTAAAATCGTCAGTTCCTGTTCGAGCGTTTCCTGCTCGTCGGCCTGCAACCCGGCGCGGGAGAGTTCTTCATACAGAAAATTGTTGTAGTTGAACTCTTTCCGCATCGCAGCCGCTTCTGACTGTAGCTTATCAAAAGCCACCTGCCGAACCCGATATGCCTGATAATCAAACCGATACCGGCGCAGTAGTTCGTCGTCCTGGGCGTAGGTGTCCACAATCTGCAACTGATATTCGTTAGAGCCGAGCAGTACCGAATCGTGCTGCGAGTGAATGTCCATCAGTTGACTCGTTACGCGCCGGAGGGCTTCGAGGTTCACCGGCGTATCGTTGACAAAGGCCCGTGTTTTGCCACTCGGACTGATTTCGCGCCGAATCACGCTTGTGGTAGCATAGTCAAGTTCTTCTTCCTCAAAAATCTGTTCCACAAAATACCCCGACAGGTCAAACGTCCCCTCGATCACGCATTTTTTTGCCGGGTCATACAGCACCCGCGTATCGGCCCGGTTGCCTAAAAGCAAGCCAATCGCACCAAGCATAATTGATTTTCCCGCGCCGGTTTCGCCCGTGATGATGTTCAGCGAATTGCCGGGCGACAGTTCGAGGTGTTCGATCAGGGCGTAGTTTTTAATCAGTAAATGCGACAGCATATCTTGAGTATCAACATTTTAGAGGTGTATCGTTGCACTGTTTCAGCGTTCTGTACAGGAACGCATTTTGGCAAAAGAGTCATTGACCGTCAGAACGGATCAACGCCTTAATACAGCAACAATACAATACGCAAACTCATCTCAACAATCTTCGGTAGCCTTCGGTTTGGCCGGGGTCAAGTTGAGACAGCAGATCAAAAGCGCGTTTGCGTTCATTGGGCGTGCCTTCGTAGAGAATGTTGGTCAATTCGTCGGATTTAGCGTCGAAAAACGAGTTCAGCAGTACCGCACCGGGCTTTTGGAGCGTTACTGTTCGCAGCATAGTCAGCATATCTAAGGTTTGTTTCCTGACTTGCTGGGGATTACCGGCAAAATTATCTAACCCAAGCCGGTAGTAGGTGTACAGCGCATCCCGAAAGGGCAGGAGCTGCTGGCTTTGCAGGTTTTCGATGAGGTTATAGCGGTTCCGTTTGTCGCCATCGGCCCGCCAGCCGGGGGCTACCGTGCCGGCCTGTTGCGCCAGGTTTGACACATTATACGCCTGCTGAATAAACGGAGAGCCGCCTTCTTTGCTGAATGTGTCATGGTCAACGGCCAGCACAATATTGGCATAAAACGCCATAATCGAGGTTAGCTCGTCGGTGTAGATATTGTCGCGGTAAAAAACGGGCGTAGTCGGCAGGTAAAAAAAGCTGAACGACCGATCTACATAGCTGAACGTGGTGGTTTCGTAGGCGGTGCCATACACGGGCCGCGTCACCACGAGTTGGGCCGTACCCTCAAACGCGCCCTGCTGCACCGATTTCAGCAAATTAATGGTCAGGGTGCAGTTAATCCGTTCGGCGGGCTGAAACTGGTTATTGGTCCAGCGTCGGTTGTTCATCAGGTCGCTGATAACGCCTTTAAGCTGGCTGACGTAGGAGAAGTCGGTTTTCTGCTGGGCAAACAACTGGTCGGAGTTCACCGTAACGGTGCAGTTGAGTTCCTGGGCCTGCGTTGTGAAGGCAAAACACACAAAGAAAAAGGAGAGAAGTCTCATAAGGCAAGAACCACAGATAAGTTTAGTATTTAACGAGCCGCAACCCAAAACCGGGTAAGTGATCAAAATCCCCATCAGTTGTGTGCAAATCCATATCGAAATATAAGGCAGTAGCCGCGATCCACAAGTCATTTTTACCCATATTTCGAGACGATAGGCCGGGCGGTAACGGCTTCACTATTAACTGTCCCTGACTGTAGGCATCAGCCTGAGCGTATAATGGAATGAGCGAACGGGTTATTTCGACCAAGGGATAATAATCAAGAATGACTTGTAGAAACGCCACTTTTTGATAGCCCCAATCAGCTTTCAAGGCAAATGCTTCTAACTCGCCAGCTACTACTATCGGAATAATCAGTTGAGCTGGTAATGGCTCACGGCTGCGTATATGCCGAATGATTAGATTTGTATCAAAAATCATCCCCGGTAATCTCCTGATTTAGTAAGGCTTCCATCCGCTTATTTTCAATAACCGTAAATCCTAAATCTGGTATTTGTAAGGGCTTATCTGGTGCTATCTCCTGCATGAAGCGAGCAATGCCCCAACGTCGAATATCTTCGGGTTTGTAAATAGTAGTTCCCGCACCAAAAGGCCGGGTAAACTCTGTAATCATTTCAGCATTCATCGGGCTATCAGTTTTTCAGTCACTAAAGATAACAAATCCCGCGCTAATTCTTCCTTTAGTTTCAAGTCAAATTCATGCACCGGGCCATCCCGGTCAATAACGGTGATTTTGTTGGTATCGTGTCCGAAACCGGCACCCGCATCGCGCAGCGAGTTCAGTACGATCAGGTCTAAATTCTTGCTAATCAATTTTTTACGGGCATTTTCTTCTTCGTTATTCGTTTCGAGGGCAAAGCCAACCAGTATCTGCCCGGCGCGTTTCTGCTGGCCGAGGGTAGCGGCAATATCCACCGTTTTGGTGAGTTCGAGGCTGAATGTCGCTTCTTTCTTCTTGATTTTCTGGTCGGCGGGGTGCGTGGGTGTATAGTCGGCAACGGCGGCACTCAAAATCACCACGTCGGCCCCGGCAAATTCACGGTCGGTGGCCTCGTACATCTCCTGGGCCGACCGAACATCCACGCGCCGAACGGTGGGGTGGGGCAGGGGCAGGGCCGTTGGGCCGCTCACCAGAACCACAGTGGCACCAGCTTCGGCAAAGGCGCGGGCCAGGGCATAGCCCATCTTGCCGGTCGAATGATTCGAGATAAACCGCACCGGGTCAATGGCTTCCTGCGTTGGCCCGGCAGTGATTAAAACAGTGATGAGTGATAAGTGATGAGTGACGAGTGAATTTCCTGAAACACGCTTTGCGCTTAACGCTTCACTCACCACCGAAAAGATTGTTTCCGGCTCGGATAGTCTCCCCTCACCAACGAGACCACTGGCTAATTCGCCAAATTCGGCCCGGATAATGTGATTACCGAACGATTCGAGCCGACGCAGATTGTCGAGCGTGGCCGGATGGCGGTACATATCTAAGTCCATGGCCGGGGCAAAAAAGACCGGGCATTTGGCCGACAGATACACCGCCGACAGCAGATCGTCGCAGAGGGCGTGGGCGCAGCGGGCCAGCGTCCGGGCCGAGGCCGGGGCAATCACCAATGCGTCGGCCCACAAACCGAGGTCAACGTGGTTATTCCAGGTGCCGGTGTCGTCGTTGGCAAAGACCGATAAAACGGGGCGTTTTGAGAGCGTTGCCAGCGTGAGGGGTGTGATAAACGTTTTGGCCGATTCGGTCATAACAACCTGTACCTCGGCTCCGGCTTTCACCAAAAGCCGCACCATCAGGGCCGATTTGTAGGCAGAAATACTACCGGATACGCCCAAAAGAATTTTTTTGCCCTGCATGGGTTGGGTTATTACACGGAGACACACAAAGAAACACAGAGATTCACAGAGATAACACCGTGTTCATTGCTAATTAATTAGTCAGTATGCCGTGCTTCTCTGTGAATCTCCGTACACCTCTGTGTAACAAATGCCCCAAACCACTCAAAATCAGATGACTTTCTTGGATTTGTGAGTCATACTTGTACTTTTGACATACATTGGCCGCTTGTCCCGAAATCAGGAAAGTCGTTAGTAAATTACCACCTTCTTAACCCTGCCTTTATGTTTGCCAACCGAATTTTCTGGTTCGTCCTGCTCCTTGTCTGGATGGCCGGTTCGACGTGGTGGCACGTCTGTAAAATCAAATTCCTTTGCGGTGATGATGCCCCGTCTGGTATGACAACCGGATTGACGCGCTCTGCCCTGACCATTGCCGACGGTGATCGGTTTAGCCTAACGCTGCCCGGTGGCTTCGATTTTGCCCGCTCCGGTGCCGACCCGAACATAAGCCGGTTCGAGACCTCGCTCGATTCGCTGGCCTCGTACCTGCAAAACAACCCCGGTCGCGCCTTGACAATTACCGGCTACTACGGGGCCAACGAGACGAACAACACGTCGTTTGCGAACGTAGGCTTGGGCCGCGCCGAAACCATGAAGCAATTGCTGGTGCAGAAAGGCGTTCCGGCGGTCTCGCTGCTGACCAAATCCGAACGGCTCGGCAAACCGACGTACAACGCAACCGGCGATTCGCTCAATGGCGGATTAGGCTTCTCGTTCGGGGCTGAGTTTGCCGCTCCCGCTGCCACATCCCTCGCCACCGCCGACACCACTGCCGTAGTCTCGACAACAACGGTGACGACAGAGCAGCAATTAGCTGAAAAACAGACGTTTGAGTCAGTCTTTAAACCGATTGATCTGTATTTCCCGACCGGAAAGTCAGACTATATTCACACCAACGACACCGACCGTTTCTTTGCCGAAGCCGCTAAATACCTTCCCGAACACAAAGACAAAAAACTGCTCCTGACGGGCTATACCGACGATGAAGGCAGCGTAGCATCAAACCTGAATCTGTCGCGCAAACGGGCCTCAGCCGTGCAGAAACAGTTAGAAAAAGCTGGTATCACTTTGGCGCAGGTTGAGATAAAAGCCAAAGGTGAAGCCGATCCCAAAGCATCGAACGATACTGAAGATGGCCGGAAAGCCAACCGCCGGGTAACAGTCGTAGTGGAATAACCTAACCGAAACCCCAGACAATGTTCAAAGACTTTAACCCCTATAACCTGCCCGATGCCAACTGGCAGCACTGGCTGATGTGGATTGTGGCCGGTATGCTCGGCTTCATCATCGGGTATGTTTCGCGGCAAACCACCATCCGGCAGCTCGAAGGCGACCTCGCCAGCACCGACCGCGACCTTGACGATTGCCTGAAAACGCCCGTTATGGTGTTGCCAACCGGCACCGACGAAAGCGCGGTGATGGCCCGGATTGCGGCCCGTGCCACCGAACTCAACTTCGACCGGATTGGCCTCGCCACGGCTACCCAGGCCGATGATCTCAAAGATATTGTGGGCGTGGGGCCGTTCTTAGAGCGCAAACTCCACAGCCTTGGTATTTACACATTCCGGCAGGTGGCTAACTTTACGAAAGAAGATATGGACAAGGTGAACGAAATCATCGAGTTTTTTCCCGGTCGTATCGAGCGCGACAATTGGGTGGGCCAGTCGGCAGACCTCCATAAGAAGAAACAGTCGTAAAAACCTAACTCACTATGTTTGGAGACCCATTAAGCCAACCGGCAGCCATTCTTGAAGCGTTGCTCATTTTATCGCTGGCCGCGTTTCTGGGCTGGCTCATCGCCCGGTTGTGGCTCAACAGCCGGATTGCCGCCCTGCAAACCGCTATTGCCGACAAAGAATCTGAACTGGAAAATTGCCGCCGGTCAAAAAAAATGGTCCCGGTAGTGGTGGCCCCGGTTGTCCCGCGCCCCGCCAGTAGTATTCCCCGTACTGATGTTGTTCCCCCACCGATGCCGGTTATTGAGCCGATTCGGGCCGTTGTTGATGCTATTGCTGTGCCGGTTATCGCCGTTACAAAACCGGCTACAACAGAAGATGCCGTGCTGAACCGGATTGCGGCCCGCGCTAATGAGTTGAATTTTGACCGGATTGGCTTAGCTACTGCCGCCGAAGCTGACGACCTCAAGGAAATTGTGGGTGTGGGGCCGTTCTTGGAGAAAAAACTGCATAGTCTTGGCATCTATACATTCCGGCAGGTGGCTAACTTCGCTAAAGAAGACATTGATAAGGTGAATGAGATCATCGAGTTTTTTCCCGGTCGGATTGGCCGCGACAACTGGGTGGGGCAGTCGAAGGTATTTTACGAGAAAAAATACGGTGGCACAGCGTGAGTATCCAACCGTTTTACACACCAACGCCCCGGCCATTCCTGGCCGGGGCGTTTTGCTATGAGTAGCGCGGAGTGCAACTACGCCTTACTCGTCTTACCCCAAATAGGTTTTCAACGCTTTTGAGCGTGATGTATGCCGCAAACGGCGGATGGCTTTCTCTTTGATTTGCCGGACGCGCTCACGGGTGAGGTTAAATTTCTCACCAATTTCTTCGAGCGTCATAGCGTGTTCGCCGTTCAGTCCGAAGTAAAGCGTAATCACATCGGCTTCGCGTTGGGTCAGCGTCGAGAGGGCGCGTTGCACTTCTTTGCGGAGCGAATCGGTGATGAGACCCGAATCGGGTTTGTCTTCGCCATCGTTCTCCAGTACGTCGAGCAGCGAGTTTTCTTCACCCTGCACAAACGGAGCGTCCATGGACACGTGCCGACCCGAAATTTTCAGCGTATCAACCACTTCGGCGGCTGAGATTTCAAGCACGGCGGCCAATTCTTCGGGCGACGGTTCGCGCTCAAATTTCTGTTCGAGGTCAGAAAACGTTTTCGAGATTTTGTTCAGCGAACCAACCCGGTTCAGCGGCAACCGCACAATCCGCGATTGCTCGGCGAGGGCTTGCAGGATAGACTGGCGAATCCACCAAACGGCGTAGGAAATAAACTTAAAACCCCGCGTTTCATCAAACCGTTGAGCCGCTTTAATCAGGCCGAGGTTTCCTTCGTTAATCAAATCACCGAGTGACAGCCCCTGATTTTGATATTGTTTTGCCACCGACACCACAAAGCGCAGGTTGGCCTTTGTCAATCGTTCGAGAGAGAGTTGATCGCCCTCCCGGATTTTCTGGGCCAGAATCACCTCCTCGTCGGGGGTGAGCAGGTCCACTTTGCCAATCTCCTGTAAATACTTGTCGAGCGATTGGCTTTCCCGGTTCGTAATCTGTTTTGAAATCTTTAGCTGTCTCATCCTCTTGTTGTCCGGTACTGGGTGGCTCTATAACGTTAAAGTACAAGTTTCATTACGGCAAACCCCACCCGGTTTGTATCACCAGGCAGGGCTGTCATTCAGAAAAAACACCTTATTCCTGATTTTTGTTCGCTGGCCGGGGCAACAGCACTTTGCGCGAAAGCCGATATTTTCCGGTTTTCTTGTCAATATCAATCAGCTTGACTTTAATCTCTTCACCTACCTCCAGAATACCGTCCATCGTTTCGACGCGCTCCCACTTGATCTCGGAAATGTGCAAAAGCCCGTCTTTGCCGGGCAGGAACTCCACGAAGGCTCCGAACGGCTGAATGGTTTTTACTTTACCGTCATAAATCTCGCCGATTTCGGCCACGGCCACGATGCCTTTGACCCGCGAAACGGCTTTGTCCATGCTGGCTTTGCTGGTGGCAAAAATACTGACCCAGCCCGCGTTGTCGTGTTCGTCAATGTTGACCACCGCGCCCGAATCTTTCTGAATCTCCTGCACCACTTTACCGCCCGGCCCGATAACGGCTCCGATCTGATTGGTCTCGATTTTGATAACCGTAGCACGCGGGGCGTGGGGTTTCATGTCTTCCCGAACGCCGGAGAGTGCTTTTGCCATCTCGCCGAGGATGTGCAACCGGCCCGCCCGCGCCTGCTCCAGGGCCTGCGCCAGCACGTCATACGACAAGCCGTTTACTTTCATGTCCATCTGGCAGGCGGTGATACCTTTTGCCGTTCCGGTCACTTTAAAATCCATATCGCCGAGGTGGTCTTCGTCGCCGAGGATATCCGATAACACCGCATATTTGTCTGAACCGGGTTCAGTGTCCGAGATCAGGCCCATCGCGATACCGGCAACGGGGGCTTTAATTTTGATACCCGCATCCATCAACGCCAGCGTACCGGCACAAACCGTAGCCATTGACGATGAACCGTTTGATTCGAGAATATCCGACACAATCCGAATCGTATAGGGATTATCGGCTTCGACCGGCATTACTTTTTTCAGAGCGCGGTGGGCTAAGTTACCATGCCCGATTTCGCGCCGACCGGCTCCCCGGTTGGGTTTTACTTCGCCCGTTGAGAAGCCGGGGAAGTTGTAGTGCAGCAAAAACTTGGAGTAACCCTGCTGCATAGGCTGATCCACAATCTGCTCGTCGGTTTTGGTGCCGAGCGTCACCGTTGTCAGCGATTGCGTTTCGCCCCGCGTAAACAGAGCCGAGCCGTGTGCGCCGGGCAGCAGGTCAACTTCGGAGACAATTTGACGAATTTCGTCAAGCTGCCGACCGTCTAACCGCGAGCGTTCGTCCAGCACCAACCGGCGCGAGGCTTCCCATTCGAGGTCGTGGAAATAGGTTTTTACCAAACCCATGTTCACGACGGCACCTTCGGGGAACGTAGCTACGTACTCGTCGCGAACAGCCCTGAAACCGTCGGAACGGCTTTTCTTGCCGGGGTTTTGCAACCGGGCAACCGCATAAATCTTGTCGTAGCAGTATTCCCGCACAGCCGCCCGGAGTGCCTCGTCGTGGGTTTCGTGGCTGTATTGGCGTTTTTCGGTTTTGCCAACTTTCCCGGCGAGTTCGCGCTGGGCGGCACATTGCAGCTTAATGGCTTCGTGGCCTACTTTGAGGGCTTCGAGCATTTCGGCTTCCGAACATTCGTCCATTTCGCCCTCTACCATGCAGATATCATGCTCGGTGGCACCAACGATCACCACGAGCGTAGCCCGTTCGATGTCAGACGTTTTGGGGTTAACGTGGTATTTGCCGTCAATCTTGGCAACCCGCACCTCCGAAATCGGGCCATTGAAGGGGATGTCAGACACGGCCAATGCCGATGATGCGGCCAATGCCACGAGCGCGTCGGGCTGTACTTCGGCATCGGCAGAGATGAGCGTAATCATCATCTGGGTGTCGGCGTGGTAGTCTTCAGGGAAGATCGGGCGCAGGGCGCGGTCAACTAAGCGGCAGATGAGTACTTCGTGGTCAGATAACCGGCCTTCGCGCCGTTGGAAACTACCGGGGATTTTGCCAGCCGATGCGAATTTCTCCTGATAATCAACGGATAGGGGCAAAAAGTCAACACCTTCTTTGGCTTCTTTTGACGAAACAACGGTGGCAAGGAGCATAGTGCCGCCGAGCTTAACAACAACGGCACCGTCGGCCTGGCGGGCCATTTTGCCGGTTTCAATCGTGATTTCGCGGCCATCGGGCAGGGCGACGGTCTGCGTAGTGATTTGGAACATAGACGGGAAAGAATACAAAATGGGGAATCTACCTTTTGGTAAATTCCCCGATGGTTTGGAGCCGTTTATTTACGAATACCGAGGGCGGCAATGATAGCCCGGTACCGCGAAATCTCCGTGCGTTGGAGATAATCAAGCATTTTACGGCGTTTCCCAACGAGTTTCAGCAACCCTTGGCGCGTTCCGAAATCATGCTTGTGGGTCTTGAGGTGACCCGTCAGGTGATTAATCCGAAACGTGAAGAGTGCGATCTGGGATTCAGCCGAACCTGTGTCTCCGGCGGTTTTGCCGGGGCTTTGGGCAGCAAAAATTTCTTGCTTTTTTTCGGTTGTTAAATACATCTTCAGACAGCTTTTTAAATTGAACCGCAAAAGTACGATTTAATAGGATACAATAGAACGCAGATGACGCAGATTTTTATGATTCACGCAGATTCTCTCTGTCTTGAAAAAATCCGTGTGAATCAGCAGCAACATCCACCAAATCTGCGTTCTATTCGTTCACTTCAACACCTTCGTGATTTCATTCAGCCGCTCCATTTTTGCCACGAAATCCCCTTTCAGGCTCTTGCGGATGGCCGTCAGGTTGTCTAAGGTTTCCTGCAAACTGTCGGGCAGAATCTCTTCCAGCACCTCCCGGAACCGCTTGGCAAACGTCGGAGATTTGCCGTTGGTCGAGATGGCGATTTTCAGGTCGCCTTTCCGCACCACCGAACTCAGGTAAAAATCGCACAGATCGGGCGTATCGGCCACGTTCACCAGGATTTTCCGGGCCTTGCAGTCGGCCTGTACCTGCCGGTTTACGGCTTTGTCGTTGGTGCCGCAGATCACCAGATCATGTCCGGCGAGTTGGTCGGGGTGGTAGCGTTCGGGGCGGAGGGTGAGGTTAGGATGCTGCGCGGCAAGGTCGTAAATTTCGCTACGAATCTCCGGCGCAATGAGCGTAATGGGCGCACCGGGCGAACTGGCAAGCAGGGCCGTGAGTTTTTCGAGACCCACGTAGCCACCGCCCACCACGAGGGTCTGCAACTGGTCAATCTTGACGAAAATCGGAAAGAGAATATTCATAGACAAAACAACGTACAGATGAGGGCATTTGAAAACTGGTTTGACCTACCTACCTGCCGCCCGCCGAACCCGTCAATGCAAAAGCCGCCTATTTCCGGGCGGCTTTTGCCATTCGATACCAGGAACAGAACCAGACGTTAGAATTTCAGGCCGATATTCAGACCCAGCGTCCGGGTTTTGCTGTTGATCTGGGTTTTGATTACGTCGGCGAAACCATAGTGATACACGATGTCGATAAACAACGGCCCCGCGTCGAAACCGAGGTTTGCCAGGCCGTTGACCGTAGCGTTGTTGAAGTCTGACTGCTGGAGGTCAAGCGAGTTATTGCCGATATTGACCGGCGCAGCGTATTCGGCCCCGACCTGCAACCGGATTGCCGACGAACCCCGTGGCGACTGCGCCAGTTTCACGCCGATGTAAGCCGGTACGTGGATGTATTGGTAATCAACGTTGGCGGTAATGTCTTTCACCGTTTTGCCATCGCCTTTTTTAAATACTTCCGAACTTGAGGTCAGGTATTCGGCCCCAATCTGCCCGAACAGTCGGCCCCCGCCCCGCACGAACAAACCAAACTGATAGCCTAACCGACCGTTTAGCTGGCTGCCGTCCACGTTTTCGCCCTCAAAACGGGTTGAGTTAGCCCCGCCATATAAACCTACTGTAAAGTTTTTGTAGTTATCTCGCCGTTCCTGCTTTTTGTTCCGTTCGGCATCGTTCAGGCCGTCCTGATAGCCTTCGTCGTAGGCTTTACTGAGTTGCCGGTCAGAAAAACGATTGTTATTGTCGTTTTCATCGGCGTTGCGGCTCCGGCGCGAGTCGCGTTCTGCATCGCGGTCATAGTCGCGGGGGTCAAAATCCCGGCGGCTGTTGTAGCTGCGTTGGCCGTCGTATCGGTTGTTGTAGTTGTCGCGCTGGGCGTATGCCGCGCTGGTTGCCAGCAGCCCGCCGAGCAGCAGGGCCGTAATTACTGATTTTTTCATGGTTGATGTTGAGTTGTTCGTAAATACTATGGAATTGCTTCCAGACCAGAAACGGCAGACGGTTCGGCAATGTTTGGAAAATCGAAGTAAAGGCATTTGTACCTACCGGATTGGTTTTATTGATAACTTTATCAGCAAACCTGATAGCATGACCCTCGTTCAGTTAGCGTACCTAATCGCCCTCGACACACACCGGCAACTCACCCTTGCCGCCGAAAAAAGCCACATTAGCCAGCCCGCCCTGACGGTGCAACTGCAAAAGTTAGAAGAAGAATTGGGCGTGAAACTGTTTGACCGCAGTAAACAACCCGTTGTGCCGACCGAAATTGGGCAGATCGTGATTGCCCAGGCGCGGGTGATACTCCAGGAATCGCAACGCATTACCGACATCGTGCAGACCTACAAACAGGACGTGTCGGGCGAGCTTCGGGTGGGCATTATCCCCACCTTAGCTCCGTATCTGTTGCCGTTGTTTCTGGCGCAGTTCCTGCGAAACTTCCCGTTGGTTACGCTCCGGGTGCGTGAATTACCAACCGATACGCTGGCCCAATTACTCAAGGCGGGTCAGCTCGATGCGGGCATCGCCGTTGCTCCCTTAGCCGATGACCGATTGTATGAACACCGGCTGTTTTATGAAGAATTTGTTGTTTATGTGGCCGCCAACGATCACCACCACGACAAGCAGTTTGTGCTGGCCGAAGACATTGAACCCGATCAACTCTGGCTGCTTGAAGAAGGCCATTGTATGCGTTCACAGATTATGAATTTGTGTGAACTACGCCGACAACACCTTGACGGACAGCAGTTTTACTACGAAGCGGGCAGCATTGAGGGGCTAAAAAAAATGGTAGATCGTCACGGCGGGATGACCGTTCTGCCCGAACTCGCCACGCTCGATATGCCGCCCTTACAACAGGCGCAGCTCCGGCGGTTTGCCCGGCCCGTTCCGGTGCGGGAGATCAGCCTGATTACCCACCGCCACTATGTGAAACAACCGTTGATTGACGCGCTCAAAGCCGAAATTCTGCGGGCCGTGCCGAGTCAGATGCAACGGCCCGGCCTTGTGGTGGTGGTAGGAGTGGACCTGTAAATTACCGGTGGTCAAGTACGTGATTGAGTCTGGTTGGAGGTATGGCCGTAGTAGGTATTTAGCTGGTCGGCCAGATTCAGAATATCGTTCTTTCGGACGAGGACATCAAGCCAGGCTGCTGGGATCGTTTTTGCGCCGTAGTACAGCCCGGCCAGCCCGCCCGTAACGCAGCCGGTGGTATCGGTGTCGCTGCCCAGATTAACCGCTTTTAGCACGGCCTGTTTATAATTGTCGGTTTTGAGCAGACACCAGATGCTGGCTTCCAGCGTGTGAATTACGTAGCCCGACGACGCAATTTCACGTTCGGCATAGTCTTCGAGGGGGCGAATCTGATACAAGCCAATCGGGTTTTCCAGAATACGATGAAACCGATTTAACTCGTCATCGCCAATCACAGGGTACGCCTGTAAAAACGCGCGGGTGTTTGTCTGTAACGCCTGGATTGCCTCGCGTTTGTCGGTTCCCTGCATCAGCAGTAAAGCGTATTCGCAGTACAGAAAACAGGCAAAAACCGACCGGATATGCCCGTGCGTGATGGCCGATACCTCAGCAACCCGCTGAAAACGCTCCTGAATGGGTTGATCCCCGATGGCAAAGACG
>JBBRNH010000077.1:0-29898 GCA_038230415.1 Cytophagales bacterium
TGCCATCGAACAAAAACCGAATGGTGCGCCCCCGCGAAGTGGTGTTGTCAATTACCTCGGCCACCAGGTCACTATCGCCAAAATAGAGTTTATTACCCACCCGAATCTTGCGGGCCGGGTCAACCAGCACGTCCCAGAGTTTCATCTCGCGGTTCAGTTCACGCAGGAGGAAGACTTCGATTTTCGCGCCGGTTTTTTCTTTGTTGCCGTACAGCCGGGCCGGAAAAACTTTCGTGTTATTGTTCACCATCACGTCGCCGTCACCAAAGTAATTGAGGATGTCGGCGAACATTTTATGCTCGATTTTTTTGGTTTTTCTATCCACCACCATCATCCGCGCATCGCCCCGTTCAACGGGGTATTTGGCGATGAGACTTTCGGGCAAATCGAACCGGAATTCAGATAACTTCATAATGTACAGGCCCTGTCAATCAGACATTTTCGATAAGGGGTGCAAATATACTACGACAAAACCCGGATGCTTATTTTGCGTGCCGGTTTTTCCTGGATTTATGCTGCCAATTTATTACCCGGCTGTATAGTTCTCGCCTGGTGTAACAGACTGAACGGCACCATCGGTATTTACCTGATTACTGTGAGACATATCGAATTTTGCCATCAGTTCAGCCGACACTTCGTTTGAATACGTCCCCTGCGCCGACACAAACACGCCCTTCATACCGCCCAGACAAGAAATAGCGTAGAGCGTCATTTCATCGCCGGGGTCCGATGTCCCCTCAAACCGATGAAACTCATCAACGGTGATGTCGTCACTTTTGTAGCGGATATTGTGGGCGGTGCCGGTACTGGTAACTTTCAGATAATCACCATCGGGGGCAAAATCTCCGGTGTAGCCGCGTTGCCGCAGGTCTTCCATGGCTTGAGTAAGGGTGGTGAAGTGGTTCATACTATCGGCTGCTGGTTTTGGTTTAGTCTGGATAACAGTCTCCTTTGGAAGATGTTGGAAATAGTGAGCGATGAGCCTGACGACAACCGCCATTTTCGTACCTTTCGCATCTGACTTCATGAATCCAAAACCTGCATGGAACTCCAAACTCATTACCGCGCCTGCAACCTCTGCGAAGCCATCTGCGGCCTCGAAATCACGCACCAAAACGGCCACGTTATCAGCATCACCGGCGACAAAGCCGACCCGTTTAGCCGGGGCCACATCTGCCCCAAAGCCGTGGCACTGAAAGACGTTTATGAAGACCCGAATCGCTTGCGCCGACCGTTGAAACGCGTTGAAGCCGCCGACGGTGCGGTTTCGTGGCAGGAAATCGGCTGGACGCAGGCGTTTGATGAGGTTGTGGCCGGGCTACGAACTGTGCGGGAGCAGCACGGCCCCAACGCCATTGCGTTTTACGGCGGTAATCCGTCGGTGCATAATTCCGGCACGTTTCTGACCGCGCCGGGTGTCATTCGGGCCATCGGCACGAAGTCGGCGTTTTCGGCCACGTCGGTTGACCAACTGCCCCACCATTTTGCAGCATGGCAACTCTTTGGCCACCCGTTGCTGATGCCCGTGCCGGATATTGACCATACTGATTTCTGGATTATCATAGGCGGCAACCCCATTGCATCGAACGGCAGCATTATGACCGCGCCCGACGTGGCAACCCGGCTCCGGGCCATTCAGCAACGCGGGGGCAAAGTCGTCGTGATTGACCCGCGCAAAACCGAAACCGCCCACCGCGCCGATCAGCATTTGTTTATCCGACCCGGCACCGATGCCTTTCTCCTACTCGCCATGACGCAGGTACTGTTTGCCGAAAACTTAATAAACATTGGCCGGTTAGCCGACATGACCGACGGTATCGAAACCCTCCACGAAGCCGTTGCGCCCTTCACGCCCGAACGCGTAGCCGACGCAACCGGCATTGACGCTGACACCATCCGGCAGCTTACCCGCGATTTTGCCGCCACCAAACGGGCCGCGCTCTACGGACGGGTTGGCGTTTCGACGCAGCAGTTTGGCGGGCTTTGCCTATGGCTCATCAACGCGCTGAACCTGCTCACGGGCCATTTAGACGAACCGGGCGGCATGATGTTTACCACCCCCGCTTTTGACATTCTGGGTCGCAAGCAACCGGAACGCCGGACCGCGTATAATAAGTACGACCGTTTCCGCAGCCGCGTCAGTCAGCGACCGGAGTTTATGGGCGAACTGCCGGTGTCGGGTCTGGCCGAAGATATGCTCACGCCGGGCGAGGGTCAACTCAGGGCGTTGATGACGAGTTGCGGCAATCCCGTTCTTTCGACTCCCAACGGTACGCAGTTAGACAAGGCATTATCCGGGCTTGATTTTATGGTGTCGGTGGATATTTATCTGAACGAAACCACCCGCCACGCCGACTATATTCTGCCCCCGGCAACGGGTTTAGAGACCGCTCATTATGACCTGACATTTCATGCCCTCGCCATCCGCAACACGGCCCGCTACTCGGAGCCAATGGTGCCTAAACCCGCCGGGGCCATGTATGACTGGGAGATTTATGAAAACCTGCGGCTCCGGCTCGAAGACGAAAACTACGCGCCCGAAACCGGGCCGCAACCTGAAGGCCGTACCCCCCAGAACCCTGAACAGAAAATAGCGCAGGCGTTACAGTTCGGGCCATATGGCAAAACCGGCATGAGCTTGCAGACACTCTTAGACAACCCGCACGGCGTTGACCTCGGCCCGTTGCAGCCGGTGATGCCGGGCCGGTTAGCCACAGAGAACGGGCGCATTAATATCGCCCCCACCCTGTTTTTGACCGATTTACCCCGCGCCGAACAGCTACTTCCAGCCACAGAAACCGTTGATTCCCTGTTACTTATCAACCGGCGACACCTGCGCGACAACAATTCGTGGTTGCACAATGCTCACCGGCTCGTGAAAGGTCGTAATCGCTGCACGTTGCAAATAAACCCCGCCGATGCCGCCCGGCTGAGCATTAGCAACGGCCAAACGGTGCGGGTACGGTCGCGGGTGGGCGCGGTTGAACTCCCCGCCGAACTCACCGACGACATGATGCCCGGCGTGGTCTGTATGCCGCACGGCTACGGCCACAATCGCCCCGGTATTCGGATGGACGTGGCGGAACAACACGCGGGCGTGAGCGCGAACGACCTCAGCGACGAGCGCGTGGTGGATGAGTTAACGGGAAACGCGGTGCTGTCGGGCGTGCCGGTCTGGGTGGAAGCAGTTTTGGCTGCGGTGCCGGAGCAGATGGCGGAAGAAGTGTTGGTGTGAGCCGCGCCAAACGGTATTACTTTCCTTCGTTGGCTTCGTCGGTAATGTCCAGAAAAGCTTCGGTAACGTCAGTGCGATGCGGGTAACTCCGGTGCATGATTAACGACGGGTCAAATTCGATGTCATAACCTGACAATGGGAGTTCCGCGTTCTGCATTGCGTTTTCTAAGTTCTCGAATGGCGATTTCCCGGCGGTCAAGTTCTTCCTGGCTGGGATTTGCTTCTTCTAATTTCCGCTGTTCCAAAATCCAGCGAAACAACGCGGCTCCCTGTTGAGGGCGGTTGTTGGGGTCGTGTTGGGGCGTTTCCATGCGGGTTGTCCTGCTTGTTTCCGGCTTAACACAATCAGTAGTCAGTTGGGTTCAGGGGTAGTTTTGGGCCTTGACCAATGTTTTTTCGTCTCTTTACAACCATTCCAACGCCCGGAGAGTCTTGTTGCTGAAAACAAACCTCAATCCCGTATGAACCGATTACTGTACTTCGTCCCGGCCCTGATGTTGGCCCTGTTGCCGTCGGCCTGCACCGACAAATGCACCGAAACCCGCGTCTTCAAGCGGTTTACGTCCGTTGTGTTTACGGCGGCTCAAATTCGGCAACCCGTTACGACCGAACCCGTCCGCACCTTGCAGGAGCCGGGCAAGATTTACACCAAAGACGGATTCCTGTTTATCAACGAACTCAAACAGGGTATTCACGTGATTGACAACCGCAACCCCGACGCGCCCAAAATGGTGGCCTTTATTCGGATTCCCGGCAATGGCGATATGGCCGTGCGTGATAATATTCTCTATGCCGACAGCTACATGGATTTGGTGGCTCTCGACATCAGCGACGTAACCAACGTCCGGCCCGTGAAGCGTGTCAACAATATATTTCCCAGCGGCCAGTTCAACGGCGGTTACTGGTACATCAACTCGCAAACGGGAGACGTTCAGGATCAGCGCGTTGACTACGTGAAGGAAGAAGTAAGAACCGATTGTGGCGAGGGTATAGGGCCAACCAACAACTGGGGCGGCAATTGGCTCGCCTTTGATTCGCGGTCAATGGCCTCGGCTTCTTCGACGGGTGCAACCCAGCAGCCCTCCAACGGCACGGCGGGTTCGATGGCCCGGTTCGCCCTCTACGATAAGTATCTGTACACGGTTAATTCATCGGAGTTGCAGTTGTTCGATATTCAAAACCCCGCCGACCCCAAAATCGGCAATAAAATCTCGATGGCCTGGGGTATCGAAACGATTTTCCCATATGGCGATAAGCTGTTCATCGGCTCGCAGTCGGGAATGTTTATTTACGACAATAAAAATCCGCAAAAACCCGAACGGCTGTCGGTCTTTCAGCACGCCCGCGTCTGCGATCCGGTGGTGGTTCACGGCGATAAAGCCTACGTCACACTGCGCTCCGGCAACACCTGTCAGGGATTTACCAACCAACTCGACGTGGTGGATATTTCTAATCTCCTCGGCCCCAAACTCATCAAAAGCTACCCGATGCGAAACCCACACGGCTTAGGCATTGATTTCCCGAACCTATTTATCTGCGAAGGCGCATACGGCCTGAAATCATTTGATGCGACCGACGTGAATAACATTGACAAAAACCTGCGCGAACATATCGAAGACATGAATGCCTACGACGTGATTCCACTTGGCAAATCGCTGCTGATGATCGGGCGCGACGGATTTTATCAGTACGATTACAGCAATCCGCGCAAATTGCGGCTGATGAGCAAAATTCCCGTTCAACGGCCCGGTGTCATTAGCTAACTATGCCATGAAACGATTTAACTTGTTGCTCTGCCTGCTGGCATTGGCACCGGCGTTTACGGCAACGGCACAGACCGTAGCGTCCTCCTCTGTCCAGCCCCGACGCTACCCGTTCGTGAATTATACCGAAGTCGGCGGTCTGTTTGGGCGGGTTGTATCGGGCAATGCCGGAGCCGAACTGGTGCAGAACCGGCTCAGTTTAACGGCCCAGACCCTCAACGGAATCCAGGTCTCGAAACGGCTGGCGGTGGGCGCGTTGGTGGCCGTTGACTGGTATCAATCGGCGTTGCTGATGCCGGTAGGAGCGGGGCTGCGGTTTCAGCTAACCCGGCCATCGTCGGCGCGAAACGTGCGGGTGTTGGCTACTGCCGATGCCGGTTACGCCCTGAACTGGCTCAACAAATCGTCTTCGGGTTATGCCGTTAAGGGCGGTCTGATGCTTAATCCGGGGATTGGCCTGGCGTTTGGCAAACCGGGCGCGGGGAGTTTCTTGTTGTCGTTGAGTTATAAACGGCAAACCGCCGAGGTCGAAAAACCGATTCGCCCGAATGAGATCATGCGCGACGAAAGTCGGGTTTATAACCGGCTCGCCCTCCGGTTAGGCATCAGTTTTTGAGTTGATTTCTACGTCAATCACCAAGCCAATGACACGGTATTCCCATTTCTTGTCAGCCAGTCTAACGGCTCTTATCGCCCTGTTTCTGTATGCCTGTCAGTTCGGCAGCACAGACCCGCTGCTTATTCTGCCACCTGACCATGTTTTGCTTCAGGCCAATCAAACCGTACAAACGGCTGACGGTATAACGGTTAGAGGTGATACGGTTTCGGTGTTTATATGCCCAAAAGGGTCTTCTTGTTTTGCCCCTAACAACGCTTTTGTGCGACTCACAGTATCGAAAAATGCCCAAAGCAGCACGGTGCGGTTATTCACCTTTATTCCTAATTACGTCCGGCCATCGTACCCGAACAGGCCGACTGATTCTGCCAGCGTGACCTTCGATGGGAAGCTATACAAGGTCATTCTGCGAGACGGGCGCACTGTTATCAGCAAAGAGAATGCTGTGATTCAACATGTTGTAGTTCAGGTGGCTCCGTTGTAGAAACTCACCGGGCGGCCCACGCTATGATGGCCGGGTACAGATCAGCAACGGTTTGGCCCGGTTTTTTGGTTTGATACAACCGCAGCAACTCCTGATCGAAGGCGGCAAACCGGCGGAAACCGCGCCCAGTTGTCATGCCCTTTTCGAGATTGACCCGGAGCGTCTCGAACGTTTTTTTATCGAACAGGTCGTGATACAGCAGCGTCACGAGGGCGTAGTTCATGTACTCTTCAAAGCAACTCAGCGGATTGGTGTAATTCATGGATGGCGTTTTGGGCGTTACCCATTTCGGCGTATCACTAAAAGCCGATGAAATCTGCTCGTTATATTTTTCTGCTTCCGGGTTTAAGTAACTGTGGTTCAGTTCGGTAAACACGATTTTCATGCGCTGACCTTTAGTAATTTGGGCTGGCTGTTTTTTCTGTTCGGCATCCACAAACGGGAAATCGACGTGGGCCTGCGCTTCGGTGAAGCCGTTATCACTGAAATTATTGGCCGATTGGTTCCAGCCCACCAACGGCGAAAAGGTAACCTTCACCGCCGAGTAGTGCCGGGTGGGAAACTGTGTTTCTAACCAGCGTTTCATGACCGGAATACCAACGTTCTGCCGATAATCGGCTATCAAGCTGGCATAATAGGACTGATATTGTTGGTAGAACGCCCGAAAATCAGCCTGTTTTGCAAATGCCGTCAGCAACGGTATGTAGGGCGTAAGTTCATTAACCTCGCCCCAGCTAACCCGGTCATAAACGGTGCTTTTCTGGATAACATTTCCCTGAAATTGATAGGCGTAACTGTCCATTTTGAGACTAAAGTATTTATCGCCCGATTTGCTCAGTAGCGAATCGAGTACCTGAACGGCCCGGTGATTTTTGTAAGCTGAGAATCGGGCCATTACCTCCCGGTAATACGGCATTTGTTTATAAATCGCTTCCGTCTTGCCGTATTCGGTCAGCGCAAAAATGATGTTGATTAATTCATACACTTCCGGGATTTCGATAATTGTTTTGCCCTCGTTCGTTTTTTTATACGCATCAGAAAACGTAGCGGCCTTCACTGCTTTATGGCTACTGAAATGGCACGTTACGGTATCGCCTTTATCAGTACGAACAACCTGAAAATCAGCCGGTAAGCCGTACCGGAGCGTCATGGCTATCGAATCGGTTTCGGAGACGAGCGCGAACGAAACCGAGTCTTTTTCAAGCCCAAAACTGTACGAAAACGGATTGGGAAAGTAGCTGAAGCCATTGAACCGATCCCGTTGCCCATTCATATACATCACCGCCGAGTTGCCCTTGACCCGGATAACCGGCAACGGTTTGGTTTGGGCCAGCGCGTTTATCAGCGTCAGGCCAGCCAGCATTAATGAATACAGAAGCCGTAGTTTCATGGGAGAATGAGTTGGAGGAAATTAGTGAATGGCATTGCAAATTGGCTCAGAAAAACCAGCTTGTCGGTAAGATGCCGTTGATTAGTCTCGCGTTGCATCGTTGCCTTCGCGCCAATTTTTTGGGTTTAACTCAGCCGCCGTTCGCGCCACTTGCTGCGTTGATTCACCTCGACCGTTGCCGGAGAATTAGCCGGTTTTGGGCCTGCTCCGTTCAACAGATAACCGGCCAGAACAGCCGCCAAATCGGTTTCGGCATCGGTTAGTTCAGGAGACAGCATTTCCGGGGTAAAATGATCCTTCACGAAACCCGTGTCGAAGTTTCCACTGCGAAAAGCCGGGTGGTTCATCACAAACCGGCAAAACGGCAGCGTAGTTTGTACCCCCGAAATCCGGTATTCATCAATGGCCCGGATCATTTTGTCCATTGCTTCCTCGCGGGTGGCGGCAAAGGTGATGAGTTTGGCAATCATCGGGTCATAATAAATCGGGATGGTCATGCCCTGCTCAAAGCCATCGTCAACCCGAACGCCATTACCCTGTGGCCGTATATATGTATCAAGTGTGCCGACATCAGGCAGAAAATTGTTGGCCGGGTCTTCGGCATACACCCTGATTTCTACGGCGTGACCGTTAATTTTAAGGTCTTCCTGCCTGATGGTGAGCGGTTTGCCTTCGGCCACGTAAATCATTTCACGAACCAGATCAACGCCCGTAATCATCTCCGTAACGGGGTGTTCGACCTGGAGCCGGGTGTTCATTTCAAGAAAATAAAAATTCAGCGCATCGTCCACGATAAACTCAACGGTGCCGGCTCCGTAGTAGCCGCAGGCGCGGGCCACATCAACAGCGGCCTTACCCATTGCCTCGCGGATGTCGGGCGTGAGAATGGCCGACGGTGCCTCTTCGACCACTTTCTGATGCCGCCGTTGAATCGAACATTCGCGCTCAAAGAGGTGAATAATGTTGCCGTGCTGATCGCCAAGTACCTGAATCTCAACGTGGCGCGGGCTGGTGACGTACTTTTCGATGAACACCGACCCATCGCCGAATGATGAAATAGCTTCGCTCACGGCGCGGTCCATCTGCTCGTCAAATTCGGCCTCGTTCTCCACAATTCTCATGCCCTTTCCGCCCCCGCCCGCCGAGGCTTTAATCAGAATCGGGTAGCCGATTTGGGCCGAAATCGTTTTGGCTTCGTCGCGGTTATCAATAGCCGAGGGCGTTCCCGGAACCATCGGAATGTTGTAGGCGGCAACGGCGGCTTTAGCACCTAACTTGCTACCCATCATTTCGATAGCTTCGGGCGAGGGGCCAACAAAAATCAGCCCGGCATCGCGCACCTGCTGGGCGAATCCGGCATTTTCAGACAAAAACCCGTATCCGGGATGAATGGCATCAACACCGAGTTTATGGCAAATGGCAATGATCTTGTCGCCCCGCAGATACGATTCTGACGACGGAGCCGGGCCAACGCAAACGGCTTCGTCGGCGTATCTGACGTGGAGGGCGTTGCGGTCGGCCTCCGAGAAAATGGCAACGGTGGCGATGCCCATTTCGCGGGCGGTTCGCATCACGCGGAGGGCAATTTCGCCCCGATTGGCGACGAGGAGTTTATGGATTTGGGTCATAGAATAGTCAAAACTCGTATTTTTGCATTTATCGCCATTAGGCTAATCGCTATGTGGCTCTGAAACAAGCAGTTTAACCCGCAAATACCATACACAAAGTGGATTTATTTGAGAAGCTACGCACAAACTTAGGGCCAATTGGCTCATCGGCACGGGACTTTAACGGGCATCATTACTTTGCCTTTCCCAAGCTCGAAGGCGAACTCGGCCCGCGCATGAGGTTTCAGGGGCAGGAGATGCTCAACTGGAGTCTCAACAACTACCTCGGCCTTGCCAACCATCCGGCAGTGCGTCAGGCCGATACCGACGCAACGGCCCGTTGGGGCCTTGCCTACCCGATGGGCGCACGGATGATGTCGGGTAACTCTGACCTGCACGAACAACTCGAACGCGAATTAGCCGATTTTGTCGGGAAAGAAGACGCTTTTCTGCTTAACTATGGCTATCAGGGTATCATGTCAACGGTAGAAGCCTTAGTTGACCACCGCGATATTATTGTGTATGATGCCGAGTGCCACGCCTGTTTGATTGATGGTATCCGGCTGCACAAGGCCAAGATGGGCGAATATTACAAATTCAACCATAATGACATGGTAAGTCTGGAAAAAAACCTGCAACGGGCCGAACGCAAAGCCGCCGAGAAAGGCGGAAGTGTGCTGGTCATCACCGAAGGCGTTTTTGGGATGTCGGGCAAGGTGGGCAGCTTGGCTGAGATTGTCGCGTTCAAAGACAAATACGAATTTCGGCTCTTGGTTGACGACGCACACGGCTTCGGCACGATGGGTGCAACCGGCGCAGGCGTTGGCGAACTGCTTGGCTGTCAGGCTGGTATTGATGTTTATTTTTCAACGTTTGCCAAATCAATGGCGGCAATCGGGGCGTTTGTTGCCGCCGACCACGACGTGATTATGTACCTCAAATACAATATGCGGTCGCAGACCTACGCCAAAGCGCTACCGATGCCGTATGTAGAAGGCGCACTGAAGCGGCTCGAACTCATCAAAACCATGCCCGAACTCCGCGAGAAACTCTGGGAGAACGTCCGGGCATTGCAGAGCGGCTTAGTAGAGCGCGGTTTTCAGATTGGCGAGACCACCTCGCCCGTCACGCCGGTATTGCTGCAAAGCGAAGGCGGCATTCCCGAAGCAACGGCGTTGGTGCGGGATATGCGGGATAACCACCGCGTCTTCTGCTCGATTGTGGTGTATCCGGTTGTGCCGAAAGGCGTAATTATGTTACGCGTTATCCCGACTGCAGCGCATTCGCTGGCCGATGTTCAATTCACATTGGAGGCCTTTAGTGCAGTGGCTCAAAAGCTCAAAAACGGCGTTTATCGGCAATTGGCAGCTAAAACGGTTAGTGTAGAACCGCTTGAAATGCCTGCTGAAGCAGCCGCAGAATAAGGTAAACGAAAATAAGTTGCACTTTTCGGCTATTTTTTTGGCTTAGCTATTGTGTTGATTAGTGAATTAAGTATATTTCCGCCGAAAACCGCGTTTTTGAGCGGTGTAGGGCATTTTTCACACAAAAACCCAGTAGGTGTATGACACGTTTCGATGAAGTAAAAAATTTGGTGATGTCGCTCGAAGGGGACTTTGACAAGTTCTACGACAAGCAAAATCAGGCCGCTGGTACGCGCGTTCGGAAAGGAATGCAGGACCTGAAAACCCTGGCGCAGGAAATCCGTTCGGAGGTTCAGGAAACCAAGAACACCGCGACTGCTCCCAAAGAGTAGCTGACACGGTCACAAACAAGAAAGCCCGCCCAGATTCGTCCAGGTGGGCTTTCTTGTTTGTGATATTAGACGGAGGGGATGTATGACAAAGGGGCCGCAGGAAGAAAGACTCAGACACTGGTAATCAACTACTTCGTCTTTCTTCCTGCGTCCCCTTTGTCTTACATCCTGGTTCTAAATCTTCTCCCGGTGCATCAGCGTTGCCACGCCCCTCGTTGTGATTTTTTGAGTTATCACATCCCTGATTTCGCCCAGAATCTCTGCCGTGTGTTTATCCGGGTTTAACAACTGCACGGTGAAGGTGGCCTCGTAGTCGGTCTCCACATACATGGGCCGCAGAAACTCGAACGTCTGGGCCAGATAAACCGACCCGTAACCGGGGAGTTCGGTACCCAGCACCTTCGTAAAAATGCTGGCCCCCAGCATCCCGTGGATAATGGGGCGTTTGAAGATCGTCTGAGCCGCGAACGCCGGGTCTACGTGCAACGGGTTATTATCGCCGGTGACGCGGGCAAAATCAGCGACATCGGCCTGCGAAAACCGAAACGCATAGCGGTGAACAGCGTTGAGGGCGAAGATTGGGAGCATTGACAAGGAGGAAGAAGCAAGATAAAAAAGACGCAGGAAGAAAGACAAAACTATTGATTAGCAGCGCAAATGTCTTTCTTCCTGCGTCTTTTTTATCTTGCTTCTTTTATCGCGATTGACGCAATTTGGCTTCGATGGTTTGCTGTGTGTGCGGCACGGCCCGCAGACGTTCTTTGGGAATCAGTCGCCCGGTGTCTTTGCAAACGCCGTAGGTTCCATTTCTGATTCTCACCATCGCCCCCTCTAACTGTTGCATAAATTTCTGCAACCGGGCTGCCAATTGACTCAGGTTTTCGCGTTCGCTGCTGTCGGCTCCGTCTTCCATTGCCTTCGAGTTACCAGCGGTAATATCGGTGCCGCTGTCGTTGCGTTTGCTCAGCGTCTCTTTAATGTAGTTCAACTCGCTGCGGGTGGCCTCCAGTTTCTGGCCGATCAAGACTTCAAACTCTTTGAGGTCATCTTCCGAGTACCGCTTCTTTTCTTCCTGAACCATAGCGAGCAATGGTGATTATATGATGGAATTGTTATGTATCGAATTAATCACAAAATTACTGTTTTTAGCCCAAAACACATACGTGCTGACCGCCTTTCGTTCAATTCATAAATTTTCAGTAAAATCGCAAATTAGCCGTTTTGCCAAATTTTACTTGGTTAAACCGGCCAATAGCAACTAAGTATTTCTTTATATAGCCTGACATTAGATGATAATTTCAGCGCAGAAAATTAGACGAAACAAAGAAAAAATATCCGTTTCGCCTTATAAACCGGGATTTGCTAAGTTTGTGCGCCACTTCATCGGCCTATCTGTTTTATCAACGACACTATTACAATCATGGGATATATTGAACCGGCTCCGATCAAGGACCGAGAGAACCCGCTCGAATCTATGATGTCGCGTTTTGACGCGGCTGCCGAGCTCCTCGACATCAGCGAGGAAATGTATTACATTCTCAAAGTACCGGCCCGGCAGGTCATTGTGGGGTTGCCCATTACGATGGACAACGGCAGTATCCGGGTCTTTGAGGGCTACCGCGTAATTCACTCTACCATCCTCGGCCCCTCCAAAGGCGGCATTAGGCTTGACCCCGGCGTTCACCTCGACGAAGTGCGGGCCTTGGCCGCCTGGATGACCTGGAAGTGCGCCGTTGTTGATATTCCCTACGGCGGAGCCAAAGGCGGTATTGCCTGCAACCCGCGCGAGATGTCGGCGGGCGAAATCGAGCGGCTTATCCGGGCCTACACCGTACAGATGCTCGACGTGTTTGGCATTGACAAAGACATTCCGGCCCCCGACATGGGAACCGGCCCGCGTGAAATGGCCTGGATCGTGGACGAATACTCGAAAGCTAAAGGCATGACTGTCAACGGTGTAGTGACGGGTAAGCCGCTCGTGTTGGGTGGGTCATTGGGCCGCACCGAAGCCACCGGACGGGGCGTAACGATCTCGGCCTTAGCCGCCATGGAAAAACTACGCATGAATCCCTATCGGTCATCAGCAGCCATTCAGGGTTTTGGTAATGTCGGGTCTTTCGCGGCTGAACTACTGCACGAACGGGGCGTTACGGTCAACGCCGTGAGTGATATTACGGGCGGATATTATAACGACAAAGGCATTGATATCAACGCGGCCATCGCTTACCGAAACGGCCACAACGGAACCCTCGACGGGTTTGCCGGGGCCGAAAAAATCAGCAACGACGAACTACTGGCGTTGGCCGTTGATGTGCTGGTGCCAGCCGCTAAAGAAGACGTGATTACGCACGAAAATGCGGCTACGATTCAGGCCAAAATGATTGTCGAAGGAGCCAATGGCCCAACCTCAGCCAGTGCCGACCCGATTATCAACGAGAAAGGAATCTTGGTGGTGCCAGACATTCTGGCGAACGCCGGGGGCGTAACGGTGTCTTATTTTGAGTGGGTGCAGAACCGCATCGGCTATAAATGGACGCTCGACCGCATCAACCGCCGGGCCGACCGGATTATGAAGGATGCCTTCGACCGGGTGTTTGAGACCTCGCAACGCTACAAGGTACCGATGCGCCTGGCGGCTTATATTGTGGCAATCGACAAAGTTGCCAGCACCTATAAATTTAGGGGGGGATACTAAAACGGATGTATGAAGTATGATGTAGGACGTATGCTATCTACTTTTGTCGGTTCTTAGTCCTCAAATACATCATACACCCTATATCATACTTCAACAATGACGCTTCACCGCGAAGGCTATACCATCATGCTCGTTTCGGGACTGGTGCTGCTGGGCCTGAATCTGCTTCTGTATTTTTATTTATTTGTCGATAGCACCATTGGCACCGCACTCATGGTGATTATCAGTCTGGTGCTGTTTGGGTTAGTGGTGCAGTTTTTTCGCATCCCAACCCGGCAACTCACCATTAGCGACCGCCAAATTATCGCCCCTGCCGACGGTACGGTCGTGGTGATTGAGGAGACCGAAGAGCCGGAGTATTTCAAAGATCGCAGGCGGCAGATTTCGATTTTTATGTCGCCCCTCAACGTCCACGTCAACCGCAATCCGGTGTCGGGCGTGGTCAACTATTTCCGGTATTATCCGGGTAAGTATCTGGTAGCGTGGCACCCAAAATCAAGCACCGAAAATGAGCGGACAACCATTGTGGTTCAGGCCCGTAATGGTGCCGAAGTGCTGTTTCGGCAGATAGCCGGGGCGATGGCCCGCCGAATTGTCTGGTACGTGAAAGAAGGGATGCCCGTTGAGCAAACCAACGAGATGGGATTCATCAAATTCGGCTCGCGGGTAGATGTGTATCTGCCGCTCGATGCGGTGGTAAACGTCAACATCGGCGACCGTACAAAGGGGGGCGTTACGGTGATTGCCGAATTTGTGTAATGGCTTGTATTTCAGAATAATACCCGGTACATTTGCACTCCCGTTTCAGGACGGGAGTGTTTTTGTTTAGCCAATTCGGTATAAATCAACTATTTAGTCATAAAAAAACAGTGAATACGCTCAGTTACAAAACCATCTCTGCCAACAGCGATACCGTGCAGAAAGAGTGGATTGTGGTTGACGCGCAGGGGCAAGTACTGGGTCGGATAGCCAGTCAAATAGCCAGCCTGATTCGCGGCAAGCACAAAACAAACTACACGCCCCACGTTGACTGTGGCGACAACGTCATTATCATCAACGCCGAAAAGGTGCGATTGACAGGCTCGAAAATGACCGACAAGGTCTATGTTCGGCACACGGGTTATCCGGGTGGTCAGCGTTTTTCAACGCCCCGGTTAATGCTTGAAAAACACCCGGAGCGCATCCTCGAACACGCCATCAAAGGGATGTTACCCAAAGGTCGGCTCGGTCGGCGATTGTACACTAACCTGTATGTTTATGCCGGTGGCACACACCCGCACGAAGCCCAACAACCTAAAGAAATTAAATTCTAAACATGGAACGGATTAACACAATCGGTCGCCGGAAAACGGCTGTTTCGCGGATTTATCTTTCGGCAGGAACGGGTGCCATTATTGTCAATGGTAAGGACTACAAACAGTATTTCCCGACGGAGGTACTGCAAATCATTCTGAACCAACCCTTTACAACTGTGAACGGCACAGACGGATACGACGTGAAGGTAAACGTGAAAGGCGGTGGTGTTTCGGGACAGGCCGAAGCAACCCGGATGGCAATCAGCCGCGCCCTCGTTGAACTGAACGGCGAGTTTCGGCCCGCGCTGAAAAAAGCCGGTTTCCTCACCCGTGACTCACGGATGGTTGAACGGAAAAAGCCAGGTCGGAAAAAAGCTCGCCGGAAATTCCAATTCTCGAAACGTTAATCACAGTTATCAGTTATCGATAAATAGTTATCAGTGCTTTTCGGGAGAAATCTGGTCACTGTCAACTGGTCACTGCTAACTGAAATAGTCCAGGCCGCAACTTAATCTGATGCCGATGTGCGGTGCTGCGTATTTTTTCAACACTCATTTTTCTAAACAAAAAAATGGCACAAATCGAGTATAAAGACCTTTTAGACGCGGGTGTCCACTTCGGCCACCTGACGCGCAAATGGGACCCCCGGATGGCACCGTATATCTTCATGGAGAAAAACGGCATCCATATCATTGACCTCAACAAAACGCTGGCATCGCTCGAAGAAGCGCAGAACGCTATCAAAGGCATTGTGCGGTCGGGCCGGAAAGTGATGTTTGTGGCAACTAAAAAACAGGCGCAGGAAATCGTTACCGAAGAGGCCCGTCGTCTGAAAATGCCTTACGTTACTGACCGTTGGTTGGGTGGCATGATGACTAATTTTGCCACAATCAGGAAGTCGCTCAAAAAGATGCAGACGCTGGAGAAGATGCTCAAGGACGAAACAACGTCGGGCAATCTGGCAAAGCGGGAACGGCTGACGTTAGCCCGCGAAAAAGAGAAGATGGACCGGGTGCTGGGCGGTATCGCTGACCTGACCCGCTTACCGGCTGCCATGTTTATTGTTGATGTTAAACGTGAGCACATCGCCATCACCGAAGCGCAACGGCTGGGCATACCCGTCTTTGCGATGTGTGATACGAACTCGAACCCCGAACTGGTTGATTTTGCGATCCCGGCCAACGACGATGCCTACAAATCTATCGCCCTCATCACGCTGGCAATGGGTCGGGCTATCGAAGAAGGCCTGATGGAACGCAAGCAGGACAAAGACGATCAACGGCTGACCGAAGAAGAAGAAGCCAAGCGCGACAGCGACCTCCGGCAGGCTAACGCTGAGGGCGGAGACAGCCCGGCAATCGTGGCTGCGGTTGACGTAGCCGATGAGCCGGAAGCAGCCATAACTGCTGCACAGGAATAACGGTTCTGGTTAATCAGGCCAAACACAATGTAGCCCATAGCCACCATACTATGGGCTGCTTTGTTTACCACATATTTTCACAAATACCAAATAATATTTGGAAATTTCACCATACAACCAAAAATTTTATGGCAATTACTGCTGCTGATGTAAATAAACTTCGGCAAGAGACCGGAGCCGGGATGATGGACTGCAAGAAAGCCCTCACGGAAGCCGATGGAAATTTCGACGAAGCAAAAGCGATTCTGCGGAAGCAGGGTCAGAAAATTGCCGACAAACGCGCCGATAATGCAACTGCCGAGGGCATCGTATTGGCCCACGTCAATCATGATGGCACCAACGGTAAGGTTGTGGCCGTAGCCTGCGAAACCGAGCCGGTATCAAAAGTTCCTGACTTTCAGAACCTGGCAATGGCGATTATGAGTACGGCTGTTGCTACGAACGCGGCTGATAAAACTGCGTTGCTGGCAACGTTACAGGCCGATGGCCGCTCGCTGCAAGACCACGTTACTGACCTGATGGGCAAGATTGGCGAGAAGATCAACGTGGTTTCATACGAGAATGTCACCGCCGAAAAAGTGGTTACATACATTCACTCAACGGGTAAGTTGGGGGTACTTGTTGCGATGAAAAACGTGGGTGATGCCGACCTTACCGAGGTTGGCAAAGACGTGGCAATGCAGATTGCAGCCATGAAACCCGTTGCGCTCGACAAAGACGGCGTTGATGCGTCTATCGTAGAAAAGGAAATTGAGATTGGCCGCGAACAGGCGCGTGCCGAAGGGAAACCCGAAGCCATGCTTGATAAAATTGCGATGGGCAAACTCCAAAAGTTCTATAAAGACAATACGCTGCTCAATCAGGAATTTGTAAAAGATACCTCAATAACCATTGCTCAATTGCTCGATAAAACCAGCAAGGGACTTACAGTGTCAGAATTTAAGCGGGTTGCTATCGGATAACTGACGTTTTTGTTCGATTTTGCAAAAGTCCGGCTAAGTTTGGCCGGACTTTTGTTTGTCATCCAGTAAGGCGGTTTCATGCTCCGTATCTGAAACTGGTTGGCACGTTACTTCCAGACGCTATTTTAGTCTTACGAGACAACCAATGAAAACATCTACGGACGAAGAGTTGGTGCGTATGTATATCAGTACGCAACAGAACGTTTATTTCGAGCAACTATACGGACGCTACTGCGACAAGGTGTATCGTAAATGCCTGTCTTTTACGAAAGACCCTATGAAGGCAGAGGATTTTACACACGATATTTTTCTGCGGCTGATTGTGAAGTTAGGCTCGTTTAAAGAGCAGTCTAAATTCTCGACATGGCTGTATTCTATCACGTATAATTATTGCACAGATCAACTTCGTACTCCTCAAAAGAAGGCTGAAGTTTACATGGACGAGGGCTGGGAACGGGTTGGGGATACGCTGAGCGACGATGATGAGTCAGAATTGGCCGAAATGGCAGCGGCTGATGTTCGGAAGGCGATGGAAAAGCTATCGCCGGAGGAACGAAGTTTGCTGATGATGAAATACCAGGATGATGTCAGCATTCGCGAGATTGCCCAGGTTTATAGCCTGACCGAGAGTGCCGTGAAAATGCGCCTGAAACGTTCGCGCGAAAAGTTGCGGAAATATTACTTAGAGGGGGCTATTATGTGGCTATTGGTTGCCCTTAAAATGCTTCTCTCTCTACGCTGGCCGGGGCGTTAAGCCGGTCTGTTTTATGGATGAAATGAATCCCTTCAAGCTGATTGAGCCCGATGATATATGTCCGGCTCACATCAAAACCGAGTTATTATCAGAGATTGACCTGATCAGGAACGCACTGATTGTCGTAACCTTATACACGGGTGGTTTGTCGGGCGTGGTTTCTAATTTGCTTATGCCCACCGTTCTGCCAACAAAACCGTAACGTTTTTATGAACGACATACCCAACATCACCGAGATTTTAGCTAACACATTCAAACTACTAATAAATCAATCGGTTGATTTTGTACCAAAACTTATCGGTGCATTAGTTGTGATGGGCGTTGGCGTACTGGTTGCCCGCACCGCAGCACTCATCGTCCGCAAGGTGTTGCAAAGGGTTGGCTTTGACCGGATTGGCGATAAACTCAACGAAATTGATTTTATCCGTCAATTACAAACCGAAATAAAACTGAGCCACATTGTGGCGCAGGTGCTGTATTATTTTGTGCTGTTGGTGTTTATTACAGCCGCCACCGAGACCCTGGGTGTGAAAGCAATCACGGACATGGTACGTTCGCTAACCGAGTTTATCCCGCGCCTGATTGCCGCTGCTATCATGCTACAAGTGGGGGTGCTGCTGGCCGATGCGTTGCGGAAAGCCGTGGTAGGCCTTTGCGAATCATTCAATATTGCGTCGGGTAAACTTTTAGGAATGGTTGTGTTTTCTTTTTTTTTGGTTGTTACCATTGTCAGTGCATTGGGGCAGGCTGGCATTAATACAGAACTTTTAGAGTCGAGTTTTAACCTCATCATCGGTGGGGTGATTTTTGCCTTTGCTGCCGGTTACGGACTGGCCTCGCGCGATGTGATGGCAAATATTTTATCGTCATTCTACTCTAAAAGCCGCTTTAAAGAAGGCCAAACTATTCGGATTGATACCGTTCAGGGCGTAATTATCAAACTTGACGCGACATCAATGACGCTGCAAACCGGCACCACAACCACTATTATTCCCTTACAGGCGCTACAAACCAAAAACGTAGAAGTATTTGACTGATAAGTAATTGTACTTAGTTTTGTCTCTTTCAATCTAAGCGCTTTTCACCAGTAGTTACCTTATCACCGATGGAACGGCTTCTATTTTATCTTCTCTTCTGTGTCATATCCGGCACCCACAGTTTTGGTCAGATTTCTGATACAATCCGTACCGACACAATCTACTGGCAAAAATCATTCACGGGCGGGGTCAACTTTAACCAGGCATCGTTTAGCAACTGGGCAGGTGGTGGCATCAACTCACTCGCGCTGGGGTCAGCCATTGCTGCCCGTACCTTGTATGTACGTGGCAGAAAATCGTGGGACAACACGGCTGACTTGCAATTGGGATACGTGACCCAAGCCAGTATAACCAGAAAAGCCGCCGACCAGATATTCCTGAACTCAGTATATGGCTATGGCATCGGCCCCAAAACCGATCTGTTTGTCTCCGGCACCTTCAACACATTTTTTGCGCCGGGATACCGCTACGATAAAATTCCGACCGATCAAAATCGGCTACGAATCGCCAATTTTTTTGCTCCTGCCCAATTTGCCTTAGCCTGGGGAGTAGCCTACAAGCCAACCGACTGGTTTTCGGTGCGTATAAGTCCGTTTGCACCCCGATTCACGTTCGTAACTGACGAAAGCGTTCGGGTGCGGCAATTGGCAAACGGGAATTTTGTAGCTGACCGAACGCAGAAAGCATATGGCGTTGACCCCGGCAAAACCGTTCGGATGGAGTGGCTGGCGTTTCAGTTGCAGGCTTCCCTCAACCGAACTATCAGTCCTAACGTGGCTATCAATGCGCGGTATCAGCTTTACGCCAATTATGAGACGCTCGATGCCATTGACCACCGGCTCGATTTGCTCCTGACAGCTAAGGTGAGCAAGTACCTCAGCACAACATTTGGTCTCATTGCCCTCTACGACAAAGATTTTACCGATGACCTGCAAATCCAGCAAACGCTGGCAATTGGCCTGTCTTATACCGTCAGTACATTTCGTAAAAAGTGAAGTGCGTAGTTTTTCAGTTCATTTCTAAACCTAATTCTGTCATGTTAAAAGAATTTCGCGCGTTTATCATGCAGGGCAACGTCCTTGATTTAGCAGTCGGTATTGTTATCGGCGTAGCTTTTGGCAAAATCACGACCTCATTGGTAGAAGACATTCTCAACCCAATTATCGGGTTAGCATTAGGCGGGGTTGATTTCAGCGAGATGAAAACGGTGTTGAAACCGGCAATGGGTGAGGCTCCCGAAGTAGCTATTCGCTACGGTAATTTCATCAATACAACCATTCAGTTTGTGCTGGTCGCTTTTGTGATCTTTTTAGTGGTGAAGGCCGCTAACCGGATGAAATTTTCAAACTCGATGGCTCCTAAAGAATAACAGCCCTGATTTTGATAAGGTCACCCGGATTCTGCCACAAAAAAGCCCTGACTTATTAGACAGGGCTTTTTTGTATTGTCTATTTTTGCAGAACAGTGTAGACCCAAGCCATGTCAGCCAAAACAATAGCCATTCTGGGCGGAGGAGAATCGGGAGTGGGCGCGGCCTTGCTGGCACAGGCAAACGGATACGAGGTGTTTTTGTCGGATGAGGGCGGCTTGAAAGATCATTACCGCGCAAACCTGAGCCGGGCAGGTATTGATTTTGAAGAAGGTCAACACACCGAAGCCCGGATTTTAGCGGCTACCGAAGTTATCAAAAGCCCCGGCATACCTGACAACGCCCCGTTAGTGCAGAAACTCCTATTGGAGAAAACGCCCGTCATCTCCGAGATCGAGTTTGCTGCCCGCTACACTACGGCCAAACTTATCGGCATTACGGGCAGCAATGGCAAAACAACCACCTCATTGCTCACGTATCACTTGCTGAAAACAGCCGGGTTTAACGTTGGATTGGCGGGTAATATCGGCGATAGTTTTGCGCGGTCGGTCTTAGACAGCCAATTTGATTATTACGTGCTGGAAATCAGCAGTTTTCAGTTAGACGGGATGTATGACACCCGGCTCGATGTGGCGGTGTTGCTCAACATCACACCCGACCACCTCGACCGCTACGGTTACGATTTCCAGAACTACGTCAACAGTAAATTTCGGATTACTCAGAATCTGCGCCCCAACGATTCGTTTATCTATTTTCAGGAGAACCCGGCTATTGCGGCAGAACTTGCCGGGCGTAATTTGACGGTTCGACGGTTGCCGTTTTCAGTAGAGCATATAGTAAAACCAGGCGGTTACGGTCAAGATCAGCGCATTACAGTTCAGGCTGACACGTTACCGTTTACCACTGAAACTACCGGGTTGCCGTTATCAGGTCAGCATAATGCCATGAATATGATGGCTTCGCTGCTGGCAGCTCAGTCGGTTGGCGTGCCGAATGAGACATTGCTCGCAGGCTTGCAAACGTTTATCAATGCCCCGCACCGATTGGAGCCGGTAGCAACGGTCAATGGCGTTCAGTTTATCAATGACTCGAAAGCGACGAACGTTGATTCGGTTTTTTACGCCCTCGACAGTATGACCGCGCCCACCGTCTGGATTGCGGGCGGGGTTGACAAGGGTAATGATTACGGTGTGTTGGATGCGCTGGTACAACGCCACGTAAAAGCCCTGATTTGCCTCGGCACTGACAACACCAAATTGACAGCGCATTTTGGCGGCATGGTTTCTACAATTCTAAAAACCGACAACATGGACGAAGCTGTTCGGCTGGCGGCATCGCTGGCCGGGCCGGGCGAGGTGGTGTTGCTCTCACCGGCTTGCGCCAGTTTTGATTTGTTCAGAAACTATGAAGACCGGGGCAATCGGTTTAAACAGGCAGTGAACACACTATTGATTCAAGAAGAAAGAAGTAAGATTCAAGATTAATTCTTTACCTGATTGTCACCTGTTTAATCTTACGTGTTTCTTCTTGCGCCCTTTGTAACTTTCTGTATATATGACTTTTTCACTCCGAGAATGGATTCGGGACAACCTCAAAGGCGACCGTTATATCTGGTGGATTGTTTTGTACTTGTCAATTATGAGTGTGCTGGTTGTGTATAGTGCAACCGGCAGCAAAGCCTTTAAAGAAACGGGCGGCAACACCGAAATTTTCCTGTTCAAGCACAGTTTTTTAGTGTTTGTAGGGCTGGCGGCCACGTTTTTTGCCCACCGAATAAACTACATTTATTTTGCCCGACTCGCTCAGTACGGGTTGTGGCTATCGGTGCCGCTGCTGATTTGGGCGCGGGTAAGCGGAGCCATCAACGGAGCCTCGCGATGGGTTCAGATCCCGATTATCAACCAAAATTTTGAGCCGTCTGACTTAGCCAAATTAGCCCTTATTTCAAGTCTGGCGGCTATGCTGGCCCGGCGGCAGAAATTCATGAGCGACCCTACCATGCTCACCAATATGATTGTCTGGATTGGGGTAATCTGCGCGCTTATCGTGCTAACCAACACCTCAACAGCCGTACTACTGGGCATGACGTGCTTTTTGTTGATGTATATTGGCCGCGTTCCGACGAAGTATCTGATTTACATGGTGTTGTTTTGCGTATTTATTGGCGGGTTGGCGGCCCTTATTGCCGGACAGCGCGTTGGAACCGCCATGCACCGGATTGATACTTACAAAGCCGCTTTGTTTGGCACTGACAATGAGGATAAGTTAGATGCCGAGTCTAAAAAATCGCTCTATCAACTGCATCAATCCTACATCGCCGTTGCCAATGGCGGCATACAGGGCAAGGGGCCGGGCCGGAGTTACCAGCGAAACGTACTGCCGCACCCCTACTCCGATTTTATTTTCGCCATCATCGTCGAAGAATACGGCCTGCTTGGTGGCCTGCTCACGGTTGGAGCGTATATCTGGCTGCTGGCGCGGGGGATTCGGGTTATCAGGCGCGGCTCCCGACCGTTTGGCGGTTTGCTGGCGGCTGGCCTGACGTTCAGCGTGGTGTTACAGGCACTGATTAGCATGGCCGTTTCGGTGGGCTTGGTTCCTGTTACGGGTTTGCCGTTGCCGCTCCTGAGCATGGGCGGAACTTCACTGCTTTTTACTGGGTTGGCTGTCGGCATTATTCTTAGTGTCAGCCGCGAAGAGGCCGACGAAAGCACAATCTAACGTATGAAAATCATCATCAGCGGGGGCGGAACCGGCGGGCATATTTACCCCGCCATTGCCATTGCCAACGAATTAAAAACCCTCCACCCTACAACCGATATTCTGTTTGTGGGGGCCGAGGGCAAGATGGAAATGGAGAAAGTGCCACAAGCGGGCTACCGTATTGAGGGTTTGCCGGTGGTTGGTATCAAACGAGAACTGACGTTAGAAAACGTAGCTTTTCCGCTGAAATTAGGCCGTAGTCTGATTCGGGCGCGGCAGCTTGTTCGTGATTTTCGGCCCGATGTTGCCGTTGGCGTGGGTGGTTATGCCAGCGGCCCCACCCTTTTGGCGGCTTCGTTACGGGGAATTCCAACGCTGATTCAGGAGCAAAATTCATACGCCGGGCTGACCAATAAAGTACTGGCGCGGTGGGCCGAAACCATTTGTGTGGCGTATCCGGGCATGGAAGCATTTTTTCCGGCCAATAAAATCCGGCTGACGGGTAATCCGGTTCGCCGTGATATTCAGTTTGCCAACGTACAGCGCGAAACCGGGCAGCAGTATTTTGGCCTGAACCCTACCCGGCCCACGCTATTGGTTATTGGCGGCAGTCAGGGCGCACGAACGCTGAATGAGAGCTTTGAAGCCGGGTTACTGCAACTCGCCGAAGCGGGCATTCAGGTAATCTGGCAAACCGGCCCCACGTTCTTCGAGCGGGCGCAACAGGCCGTAGCCGCTATCGGCACGGAACGAATCAAACCGTATGCCTTCATCCAAGATATGGACAAAGCCTACGGCGTGGCCGATGTGGTAGTCTCGCGGGCGGGCGCGTTGTCTGTTTCAGAACTGTGTTTGGTGGGCCGCCCGGCCATTTTGGTGCCTTTTCCGGCAGCTTCCGAAGACCATCAAACCAAAAACGCTATGAGTTTAGTGGCACACGATGCGGCCCTGCTCGTGAGTGATCAAGCGGCCCGTACTACACTCATACAAACCACGCTCGATCTGCTCAACAATCCGGCGCGGTGCCAGCAACTTGCTCAAAAGATCAGTGAATTTGCCAAACCTAATGCCGCACGAGACATCGCACTGGCCGTGCAAAAACTTGCTCAACCATGACCCTTTCCGATTTCAACTACATTTATTTTCTCGGCATTGGCGGTATTGGCATGAGCGCGCTGGCCCGCTGGTTTTTGGTGAACGGCTACACCGTGGCTGGCTACGACAAAACGGCCACTCCCCTCACTGATGCACTTGTGGCCGAAGGAGCCATGATTCATTTTACGGAAGATATTGACCAGATTCCGGTCCAGTTTCGGGAAAACCCGGCGCAGACGCTGGTGATTTATACACCCGCCGTGCCTGTTCTCCACGCCGAATATGTTTATCTGACCGAAACCGGCTTTACGCTTCAAAAACGGTCGCAGGTGCTGGGATTGCTGGCCGGGCAGATGACAACAATCGGGGTGGCCGGTACACACGGAAAAACCACTACGTCTTCGATGATAGCCCACATTTTGCGCCATGCAGGCATGAACTGTGCGGCTTTCTTAGGTGGCATCACGCAGAATTATGGCACGAATTTTTTGCTCAACAAGCCAACCGATGAGTTGAAATCGGTGATTTGTGTGGTTGAAGCCGACGAGTTCGACCGTTCGTTTCTGACGTTGTTTCCGCAGTTTGCCATCGTTACCTCAACCGACGCTGACCACCTCGACATCTACGGCGACCGTGAATCACTCCTGAAATCGTTTGCTGATTATGTAAGACAAATCACGCCGGGTGGACAATTGTTCCAGAAAATTGGATTGGGTTTAGCTGAATTTACAACTGCCCAAACGCACCAATATTCCCTGGAATCCGGCGATTTTTTTGCCAAAAATCTGCATATCGACGATGCCTGTTTTGTGTTTGATCTGATACATCCGGCGGGCGAAATTACGAACATCCGGCTGACGATGCCTGGTTTTCACAATGTCGAAAACGCCGTAGCTGCCGGGGCCGTTTCGCTGGCGGTCGGCCTAACGCCAGAGCAAATTCGGGATGGGCTAAACAGTTACCGGGGTGTGAAACGTCGGTTTGAGTACCACCTCAAAACCGAGCAGGTAGTTTTGATTGACGATTATGCTCACCACCCTACCGAGGTTCGGGCATTTCTATCGTCGGTAAAAGCATTGTATCCTGACCGGGAATTAACCGTTATTTTTCAACCGCATTTGTTCAGCCGCACCCGTGATTTTGCTGATGATTTTGCCGAAAGTTTATCGCTGGCCGACCGGGTGCTGCTGCTTGATATCTACCCCGCCCGTGAATTACCGATTGCCGGAGTGACATCAGACATTATTTTTCGTAACATTACATCTAGTCACAAGCAGCACGTTACCAAAGAAACGCTGTCTGCCGTTGTTAATAGTTTGAATCCTGCGCTGTTGGTAACGATTGGTGCGGGAGATATTGATACATTTTTGCCCATTTTAAAAGCCCAATTATCTCCAAACTGACTACGTTCATGTTCGGTACACTAAACCGCTATACGCCCTGGCTCATCGCATTGGCAACCGGCACGACCTTACTGGCCTTGATTGCATTTACGGATGTTCAGCAGGGTAACAAACGGTGCCGGGGGATTGTAGTTCGGATAGACGGGGCCGCAGAAGGGCATTTTTTAACGAAGCGCGACGTGACGGGATACATCACCAATGAAGGCACTGAGCCGCTTTTGGGAGCCTTTTTTTCGGAGATAAATTTTGTTCAGTTAGAAGTCCGACTTCGCCAGCATGGCTTGGTGCAGGATTGTGAGGTAGCCCGCGACTTAGACGGTAATCTACTGGTTCGTGTCGAAGAGCCGACCGCCGTAGCCCGTTTAATCGAAAACACAGCCGAATTAACTCATATTTCAGGGCTTTACGTTAGTGAGAGTGGGCGTTTTTTTCCAATTTCAATGAATTATTCGGCACGGGTTCCGTTGCTCACCGGAAGTTATTTTAACAAGCGGGTCTCGCTTGCCGATAGTGATGGCCGACCGTTACTGGTGTTGCTGAAAACGTTGCGGCAGGATGCTTTTTGGCGAGCCATGATTACCGATGTGACCGCCGATAGTCTGAATAATGTTACATTGACTTCTGCCGCCTATAACCTGCGAATCGAGATTGGCAAACCAACCGAATTAGAGTCAAAATTTACGAAACTGAAATTATTTTATACGTGCGTGTTGCCCCTGAAACGCCCCAAGCCCTATCACCGGGTTAGCGTTCGATACCGGAATCAACTCGTATGTGAATAACAGATAGCTATGGAGAACAAGATTGTTGTCGGCTTGGATATTGGCAGTACCTGCGTGTGCGCCGTAGCAGGCCGGATTGCCCCCAAAAAGGATCATCTTACCCTTGAGGTGTTGGGGGTTGGCCGGGCCAATACAGCAGGCGGTGTAGTGCGGGGCGCGGTGGTGAATATGAACAAAACCGTTGATGCTATCAGAAAGGCTGTTGATGCAGTGGCTAATCAGGCCAATTTAGATATAGAAAGTGTGTATGCCAGTTTCAGTGGTACACAGACAATTTCACTGAAACAGAGTGGTATTATCACCCGCAATAGCAACGGCGAAGAAGTGCTGAAAAGCGATATTGACCGGCTGCTTGGCGATATGTACAAAACGTCTGTGCCACCCGGAACGGAGATTATGCACGTATTTCCGATGGACTTTATCGTAGATGGCGAAGCAAATATTGAAGACCCCGTTGGCCGAAACGGCATGAAGCTCGAAGCTGATTTTCAGATCATTACGGCTCCGTTCAGCTTAGCGGCCAACACCCGTAAGTGCATCGCCCGAACAAATTTATTACCAGATGAAGTCATTTTATCATCGCTGGCATCATCGTTAGCCGTGCTGCTCGACGACGAAAAAGAAGCTGGTGTTGCTTTAGTTGACATCGGCGGAGGCACCACAGAAATTGCTGTTTATCACCGGAATGTACTCCGGCATATCGCCGTGCTACCCTGGGCTGGCGACAGTATCACCCGCGATATTGAAACAGGGTGCCGGGTTATGTCGCATCAAGCCGAGCAGTTGAAAGTGAAATTCGGCCATGCCAATAGCAATTCATTCCGTACACACGAGGTCGTATCGGTGCCGGGCCTGAGTCGGCAACCGCCCAAAGACATCATGCTCAAAAACGTAGCCCTGATTATTAATGAGCGACTAAGCGAGATTGCCGGACTGGTTTATGCCGAATTGAGCCGGGCCGGATACGCCGATAAATTACTGGGAGGGTTGGTTCTGACCGGCGGAACGGCCCTGATTGACGATATTGATCAAACCTTTCACCGGGTAACGGGGATGCCTGTTCGGATAGGCTCTCCCGAAAATCTGGAGCATAACCTGCGGGCCGACTTAGTTGCCGACCCATCGTTTGCTACGGCAATTGGCTTGGTTTGGGCTGGGCTGGTTCCACTCGACCCACGCATCTCGTTCATTAGCGATCCAAATAAACACACCCCGGACCTGATTGTGCCGCCACCCGTAGAAACACCGGACAAGGATCGGCGTAAAGTTGTTGATAAATTTTTGGGGCTTTTCAACAGCCCGCCAACCGGGCGCGAAGCAGATACCTATTAACTCTCTAAAACCGAATGTCATGAGTACCCTTTTTAAAAACGGATATTCGCACGACCTTCCCGACGATGAGATACCGATCATTAAAGTGGTTGGCGTTGGCGGGGGCGGGGGCAATGCCGTAAACCATATGAAAGTAATGGGCGTGAATGGCGTTGATTTTGTGGTCTGTAACACCGACCGGCAAGCCCTTCTCAACAGCTCTATCAACTTAAAACTGCAATTAGGAGCCGAACTGACAAAAGGACTTGGTGCCGGTACCGACCCGGAAATCGGCAAGCGGGCCGCCGAAGAAAACGTTGAAGACATACGCCTGTTGCTGAGCGCACCAACTCAAATGGTGTTTATTACGGCGGGTATGGGTGGCGGAACCGGAACCGGAGCAGCCCCCGTGATTGCGAAGGTGGCCCGCGAAATGGGCCTGCTCACGATTGCTGTTGTAACGGCTCCGTTTGAGTTTGAAGGCACTGAAAAATTAGAACAGGCTCAGGCCGGTATTGACGAACTAAAAGTTCATTGCGATACAGTGCTGGTTGTATTGAACGATAAATTAGCAGAAATATACGGTGATCTGCCGCTTCGGAAAGCCTTTGCAAAAGCCGATGACGTACTGGCAAATGCCGTGAAAAGTATTGCTGAGATGATTACGATTCGTGGAGACATTAACGTGGATTTTATGGACGTAAAGCGCGTGTTGAACAAAGCAGGCCAAGCGGTTATGGGTTCTGCCGATGCTGAAGGGGATGGCCGGGCTGTGAAAGCCATCGAAGAATCACTTACGTCGCCACTGCTTAATGACCGCGACATTAACGGGGCCAAACGGATTCTGCTGACGATGGCATCAAGCACGGAATATGAGACGACGATGAATGAGCAGAAAGCGATTACAACGTTTATCCAGGAAAGAATTGGCAAAAAAGCCATGTTGTTCAAACACGGAGCTATTATAAATGAGGAATTAGGCACCAAACTCCGCGTAACGATCATCGCTGCCGGTTTTGACCTTCCTCCAGAACTCAAAGATTTTCCGGGGATAATAATCAGCGGTCAAAAACCGGAGGAGGTAGATACAACAGGTTTCGATACTGGCGGGCATCAATTTGAGCCTGATCTGGACAGTACAGAAGACACAGGCGATGCAGAAGTCGGGACTGGGTCACCCGTTGACACAACGGAACCGGCAGATAAAGAACCTGCAATTCCTACCAGTACTGCCCCCGGTAATGTAGTCGGCACGGGAACCACAATCAGCCTGATGCCATCGAACCTGATTATATCTGCACCCATGAGCAGTTCGCCCGAACCTGGTTTTGAGACTCGTATCCGTCGCATGGTATCCGATATGGTGTCGGGGCATTACCCGGCTAATTTAGAGTCCCCGGCTTACGAACGGCATCAGGTCTTGCTCTTTGAATTGCCTTTGTTGGTAGATCAGGAATTCGTTCGCTCTAAGTTAAATGACTGATTAAGTTGCCCTAATTACCCCTGATCGGGTGCGTAGTTTATCTGGTTTAAATAATCAAATAAGCGACGCACCCGATTTTTTTGTCTTCTCCTTCCAAACATCAACGTGGTATCAACGTCACTGGAGCTGTAGTTCACAGCCCATCAAGGTTTTGTCTTTACCTTTACCGAGCTATTACTAAAATTGCCATTCTATTATGTCCTGGTTTGTCAGAAAAGATAAGGGAATTCAAACGCCCACCGAAATGAAGCGGGAGGCTCCCGATGGGTTGTGGTATCAATGCCCAAATTGCAAGAAAGCGATGCACACGCGGGAACACAAAATCAATGCATACACGTGTGTCCACTGCAATTACCACGAGAAAATAGGCTCCGACGCTTATTTTTCTATACTGTTTGACGAAAATTTGTTTACAGAATTAGACGAAAATCTATTATCAGCAGACCCCTTACGGTTTAAAGATACCAAAGCCTATCCTGACCGGGTAAAAACCACTATTGCCAAAACGGGGCTGAATGACGCTGTTCGGACAGCTTTTGGTATGATGAATGAAACCCCGATTACGATTGCCTGCATGGATTTTAACTTTATTGGCGGCTCAATGGGGTCAGTTGTTGGCGAAAAGATTGCGCGGGGAATAGATCATTCGCTAAAAACAGCAACACCTTTTCTGATGATTTCACGGTCGGGCGGAGCGCGGATGATGGAAGCCGGTTATTCACTGATGCAGATGGCGAA
>JBBRNH010000078.1:0-29153 GCA_038230415.1 Cytophagales bacterium
CGATACCGGCACGACGGGTGCCGCTGGTGCCGCTGGCCCAACGGGTGCCACCGGGCCGCAGGGTCTGAAAGGCGATACCGGCCTGACGGGTGCCGCTGGTGCCGCTGGCCCAACGGGAGCCGTTGGGCCGCAGGGTCTGAAAGGCGATACGGGCCTGACGGGTGCCGCTGGTGCTGCTGGCCCAACGGGTGCCACCGGGCCGCAGGGCGCAACAGGGGTCGCTGGCCCAACGGGTGCCACCGGGCCGCAGGGTACGGTAAGCCTGGCGGCCATCATCAACGCGCAGACCGGAACAGCCTATACGCTGGTTGCCGCTGACCTGGGAAAAGTGATCACGATGGCAAACGCAGCGGCTATTACCCTAACGGTGCCGAGCGGTTTGGTTACCGGCTTTAACTGCCTTATTGTTCAGTTGGGTGTAGGGCAGGTAACGGCTTCGGCGGGGAGTGGCGTGACGGTCAGCAATGCCGATGCCAGAACAAAAACTGCCAAACAGTATGCCGTTGCTACGCTGTTGCAGGTAGCCGCAAACACGTACATCTTATCCGGCAGTGTTGCCTAACCGATTATGTATCTACCTCAATTTCAAGCTATCCAGAACGCTGCCGGGCCGTTGCCCACCGCCTGGGTGCCAGCGAATCTGGGCGCAGCATTAGCCTTGTGGTTCGATGCCGCCGATGTTGGCACGATAACCCAGACGGCAGGCGTGGTGGCACAGTGGGCCGACAAGTCGGGCGGAGGTCGGCACCAGGCGCAGGCAACGACCGGGAAACGCCCGACCTACAATGCCACCGCACTCAACGGTTTGGGAGGGGTGGTCTTTACAGCGTCCAGCAGCCAGGTATTGGTCGGCTCCAGCCCGTCGGCAACGGGGGCGATTTTCGTGGTCAGCAACTCCACCAATACCAGTTACGGCGGCTTTTTTTCGGGCGTAGCTGAACAGGCTGGCATCAACAACTACTGGTTTATCAATGCACTCTCCGGCCCCGCACTTGAAAACGAAGGTACTGGGCTGGTACGAACTTTTTACGTGAACGGCACCGCTACCCAAAGTTACACGGCGGGCAGTGCGCGGCTTTTTTCGGGCATCAACCCGTCACCCCTCTCCAATACAACCAACTGCCAGCTCGGGGCCGACAGGAGCTACGGGCGATACCTGAACGGTTCGGTCAACGAGCTGATCGTCATCAATACCGTTCCGACGACGGCTATGCAACAGACCATTGAGGGCTATCTCGCCTGGAAGTGGGGGTTACAGGCCAGTTTGCCAGTCGGCCATGCCTACAAAAACGCGGCTCCTTAATTCCTGTAACAAAACAACCAAAGCAATGAACCCAACCGAGATCACCGAACCCTTAACGCCGGATACGGTCAATACCCCCGGCGCGTCGCCACCCATCAATTTGGACGACCTGCGCGAGCTGCTGCTCTTGGTGGCCGCTCTCTGCAACGCCCTGACCAAAGCCAAAGAAGATGGCCGGATTACCGTTTCTGACCTGAAATATATGCTCCCGGTGATTAAGCGGCTCAAACCCGCCCTCGATGATATCGGTGATGCCTGGGATGCGCTGCGCGACATGAGTGCTGACCAGGCTAACCGGCTGAGTGAATTATTTTGCTTGGAAGTAGGCGTTCCGGTAACGGGGTCAACTACGGTTTTGATGGCTTCGGCCCTGCGCGTGTCGGCAGACCTCTCCACGATTATCCGGCAGATTGGCGAACTCAAATCTGCGCCAATGGCTACCACGCTTTAACCCACTACGACTACTATGGCTTTTGCAATCAACATCGTCTCCTATAATTCGGCCAGCGGGATCGTAACCGTTGGCTCTACGGGCGGCCCCGAAGGGGTTCAAACCCAGTATTTTGCCATCGGGATTCAAAACTGGTCGAATAACACCGAGCTATTTATCCCGGCCTATCAGCGCACCGACAACACGGAGTTTCTGATTCAGGGACGGGCGGGCGGCTCTGGATCAGAAACGGCCAGTGTGCGGTTTAACCCCACCACCTGGCAGCCAACGGCCACTACAACGCCAACGCCAACGGTCTCGCCAACCACCAGCGAAACACCCAGCCCATCGCCAACGCCAACGGTCTCGCCAACCACCAGCGAAACACCCAGCCCATCGCCAACGCCAACGGTCTCGCCAACCACCAGCGAAACACCCAGCCCATCGCCAACGCTTGCGCCGGGCGGGTTCTCTATTGTCGTTACGGACTGGGTGCTTGACCCGGCCCCGACCCTACACACCGCAAGAAGAACCGGAACGCTGACCGTTGATGTGACGGGTGCCGAACCGGGCGCAACAGTGGAGGTGTTTGCCATTGGCATTACCAACTGGGCGAACCAGCGCATTTTTTCCAACGTGTATCGATTGGACGCAAACGCCAGCCCGTATATCATCAAGGCCCGGCAGTCAACAACGCCCGACATTACGGCCCAGGTGTTGTTTGACCCCCGGACGTGGACAGGGCCGGTTACTACCCCCACGCCCACGCCAACCCCCACGTCAACGCCAACCGTCTCGCCAACCACCAGCGAAACACCCACGCCAACGGCAACGGTCTCGGCAACGCCGACCGACACGGCAACGGCAACGGCTACCACCGGCACCACGCCGAGGGCTACCCAAACGGCCGGCACAATTGATTACTATCAGTCGTTTGAGTATACCGATTTGCCCCCTGATACCACCACTCCCACTACCGACCGCATGACGCGCTGGCTTGGGTACGGGGTGGCCGCACTGGGGGTAATGCTTGTGGCCGTTGTGGTCTATGTGTTTTTTATCAAGAAAAAATGAGGTGTAGCGGCAGGCAGACAGCCCGCCACTCACTAATAACCCCCTAAAAAAATGCCTATCTCCGTATTACTCAAATCCTACAATGCCCAGACGGGTGCGCTCGTTCTGCAAACCACCGACACCCCCGCCGGGGCTACGGTCGAATACCAAATCATCGGCCTGCGCGGGTGGGGTGGCCCCGACTTCGTGGTCGAGAGCTACCGGCGCACCCAGGACATCACGTTCTCGCCCCAGGCCCGCGTCAACGGCACCGTCATCACCGGCGCGAACTTCACCACCACCGCAGCCGGGTTTCCGCCCGCCGGCAGCACCCCAACCGGCCCAACCGCAACAACGGCTACGCAGCCAACCGCTACCTCGCCGACCGCTACCGCAACAACGGCTACGCAGCCAACGGCCACCGCAACGGGCAGCGGACGGCCCGGCATCTACGGCCTGACCGACCGCCAGCACATTGGCTATCACGGCGATAAGATGGATTTGTTTGCCCGCGTCACGCCGGATGGCAAACTGTATCTGGTCGGTATCGAGCGTAATGAGCAGACGGGCTTTCTGGATGCCAACAAGCAGACGTATTTTGTGGCAAACCCCAACCTGAACAAGCCGCTGGTGATGTCGAGCAACAAGCCGGGGGGTGACTGGCTGCTCAATTCGGGATACGGTGAACTGCTGACGGCCACCGAGCGGGCCTTGTTTGCGGTGCAACTCGTGAACCAGGCTCCGCTGCCCGGACTGACCAACGCCGATTTCCCCACCTCGCTGGCTCCCTACCCCGGTACCATTGCCGATGAGACCGAGCGCAAAAACGCCCTGCGGCTCCTCATCAAACGCCCTAACCCCGCCCTCGGTTTTGTAACCGGCAGTGGTGGTGCCACCGGCACAACACCAACCGCAACCGCAACAACGGCAACGGCCACCCCGACGGATAGCAATACCGTATCGCCAGGCCAGTACACGCCGGTGGCGACCGACACCGGCACTAACCCCGCCACAGAGGGCGGCACCAACCCGACCGATACCGCCGGCGGCACGGCAACCGGCTGGATAAAATACGTGGTGGCGGGACTCGCCGTGATTGTGGTGGGTGTGGTGGTGTGGGTGTTTTTCATCAAGAAATAACCCCGCCCGCTATGCTGTCGCGCAAAAAAATAGGGCTGCTCATCGTGCTGGTGGCCGTGCTGGGGGTGGCGGTGTGGTTGTTTGTCAGCGATGCCAAACGGCCCGCCGACACTACCACCGGCACCGGCACGGCTACCAATCCGATTACGGGTACCGACACCGGAACGCCAACGGCCACCCCGACCGCGCAGCCGACCGGCACCGACACCGGCACCGATCCGACCCAGACCTACGGCACCAATCCGGGGGGCGGTGGCAATGCCAGCTACGGCGGCCCGGCGCAGGTACTCATCAACCGGGGTATTTAAACCAACAACATGGCAAACTTCACCGATGTACGGGTCACAACCGGGCCGGATGGCGGGTACTACCTGACTGAAACCGTGACCGATTACAACGGCTACCCCCGGCAGTATTTTATTGATAACCGGCCCGTTGGTTCCTCACCGGCCAACTACGGCCCGGTACGGCACGGCGGGATGTACCAGGTAAAAACGATCCGGTGGGACAACAGCCGCCCGATCTGGGGCCACACCGCCCCCGGCGACAACAACGAGAACGCCAATCAGATGCAGGCCCACGTTGTGACCGTCACGATTCCCGGCCCGACCGGAGAACCCGGCAGCATCGCCTGGCCCGACGGTCTGTACATCGGCCCCGACTTTATCCGGCCCGTTGCCAGCGCAATCCCGGCCTTTGCCGCTTTGCCTGGCAAGCTGTGCGGGATGCACCGCTTCGCCGACTCCGACACCGCCGACGATTACTTAGCGCGGGGAGCCACCCACGTGGCCCATGCCGATGGGTTAGACGCGGCCCGGCGGTGGGAAACCACCGGCATGGCCGGGCCGATTCCCGGTGACTACGCCAACGTGGATGAAATGGGCGAAGAGCGATTCCGCGAACTAAGCGACCCGGATATAGACAATTTGGCCGGAGCCGTTGCGCCCAACACCGGCGTAGCCTTTGCCGATTTCGAGAAAACGGGCAAATACGGCGACCCCAACACCCAATGGAGCATCCCGCTCGACGATCAGACGCTGCCCAAATACTTCCGGTTTCTGCGGAAAATCCGGGCCATCAGGCCGGGGATGCTGCTGGCCGAAGACTACCGGCAACTGGTCTATAACCGCTTTTTCCCGAACGCAGCCGGTCTGCCCGAACCGACGCTGGCGAAATACATGAATCAGTACGCCGATCCTGAATCGGCAGCCGGGCCAGCCTATCGCCATTTTTCGTATGAGGGGCAGACGGTGAGCCTGCGCGATGTGTTTAACCTGTACGGCGTAAACGCCTACCCCGACGCGGCCTACAACCCCGACCTGAGCCAGAATTACTTTCTGCATCAGTGTTACGCCATGATTCACGCCACCCGCATCACCCGAAAACTTGTGCCGGGTTCGGCTAAGGTAATCTGGTACGCCTGGGATGGCTCCGACACCGAACACGTGTTTCAGAAGCTGTATCAACGGGCATCGGGCGGCTGGCTCTGGCGCAACAACCGGCTGCAACCCCCGGCCTGGTTTGGGCTGTTTCTGGGATTATTCGGGGATTTGGTGGCCGACGGGCAGTTTTTGTTTCACGATCAGGCCCCGGCCAGTAGCAACCCCGACCGGCCTTTCTGGGTGCCGGACGGCAGCGGCTGGGAACCCGATGCCGATGGCAACCCCGACCCGCGCCCGGCAGATGGCAGCGGCAACAGCGGAGCCTACCCCCGCGAACACCGCAACTATTATTGTTGGGTGATGGTGGGCAAATACATGGCCGCGCAGCTCGCCGACGTGGTGGCCGCTGGCTATACCCTGCATGACTGCCCGGTGAGCGTTAGCGGCAGCGGCTTTTCGGCGCATCACGGCGAACCACAGATATGCTATTCAGCGGCAGAGAAACTGTCCATCTGGGTCGAGATTCGGGGCAACAACGGACGGTCGGCTCTGATTGGGGTGCATCCGTTCGGGATGCCCGGCGTTCGGGTGCCGATGCTGGTGCAGACCGGGCGGGGCAACCGCGCCGTGAGTTTGTCCGGGCAGTGGCCCGCAGCCTTCCGGTTGGTCGGCGATTCTGTTCTTTAACCCCTTGTAAATCAGTAAACAATCAAAATTTAACCCCAAATACAATGAAAAATCCCAACGCCATCAATTTTATGTGGGCCGCTTTAGGGCTGCTGCTCCTGGTGGGTACCGCCATCATGACCGACCGCTACGTGCGGCAGGTGAAACGCGAAAAAGATCTAAAAGACGCACTCAACGGCAAGGGAACGCGGACGCGTGGGTACGATTACCCGTTCGCCAACCCGGCCCCCAATATATAAGACCGATGAACATCACGAAACAGCAGGGAATAGGAATGCTGGTGCTGGTGGCACTGGCCGGTATCGGTGCGCTGATGCTGATGCGGTGGTCTCGCGCCCGGCGCGAAAGCAACGCGAGCAACGACAGCAAGGCCAGCAGGTCCAGCCACCTCATCACGGGGGAGTTGGGCGACACGCCGATTTATGTCTATCCAGCGCAAGACCCGTCGGCGGGGGCAACCCTGGTGGCGGTGCCGGATGGTGCGGATGGTATTGCGAAGTACGTGCTGACGACGAAGGAGAACGCCAAATACGAATTTGCGCGGGATGGTGCCTTCATTGATCCGCATCCCGGACAGCTCGGCGGGCTGTTTCTCTGGGATCAAACCGTTGAGCAGGGTATCGTCACCAACGTTCGTGTTCGGATCGGTGCTACTCCCCAGACGCTTATTACTTACCAATTCTCGGCTACGAACCGGCCCCTGCTGGGGCCACCGTCGTACAGACAAATCATCTGGATGGCCTAACTTGCTGCTTCGATATGCTCTTAGCCTTCAAACACCGGATTTTGCAACACCCCTGGCCCGACGTGCTGATCAACGCCTGGACGCGCTCGCCCTGGGTTCATGTCGAGATTCTGTTGGAAGATCCCCCGCGCCGGGGCTGGGCCGTTGGTGCCAGAACCAACAGCAATGGCGTGGCCCTGAGCCACACCTGGGCCGAAGCCCTCGCCACCGATCCGCCCACCCGCTGGGAGGGCTACCGGGTGCCGGTGGCGAGCGAGCGGGATGTCTGGGAGTTTCTGGCCCCGCAGATGGGCAAGCGGTTTAACTACCCCGCCATCTTCGGGGCGCAGGGCTTTGGTCTGCCGGTGAACAACCGCCGGGGCTGGTTTTGCAGTGAGCTGGCCTACGCCGTCTGCCGGGAGTTTTCGACGGTGGTCTTTCCCGATGTCCGGCCCGTGTGGGTGCATCCGGGGCGGCTCCGGGACTACTGTATTACGGCGGGTTGTGAGCCGGTTAGCTTAACAATGAACAACACGCATTAGCCACTTAACCAACAAAACAACACAATGGCAATACCCGTCAGAAACACCCGCATCGTACCCACCGACACCGCCGTACAGGGCCGGTTTATTGTCTGGAAAGACCCCTTCAAAAATACGACGTTCAACGAGTGGCACGACAGCACCGACTTCGGCAGCGTGATCTCGCTCGGCACGGTGGCAACGGCCAACGACACGGCCAAAAGCGAATGGCTCCGGGTGCAGGGCATCGTCAGCGAGGGCAATGTGTTTGCGGGCTTAGTGGCGATGGACGAACAGGATAACCAGTGGTACGCCCTGCCTACGGTTGCCCCGCCACCAACGCCACCACCGGCTACTCCGCCACCAACGCCACCACCGGCTACTCCGCCACCAACGCCACCACCGGCCACCCCGCCACCGACACCGCCACCCGGCGTAAACGGAACGGGAGGAACCGGCGGCACAGGAGGAACCGGCGGCACGGGCGGCACAGGAGGGAGCGGCACGGGAACGGGAACGTTCCTGAAAAAATACGGAGCCTGGCTGATTGGCGGGGTGATGGCCGTGCTGATTGCGGGGCTGCTGATCTGGCAGGCAAACAAACGCCCGGCCTGATTGGGCCGGGCGTTTGTTTGCGTTGCGTTGGTACTGGCGACCGTCACCGTTTTACCAACTTTCCACTGGCATCATAAGCGTACCAAATACCATCAATCCGCATCCGGCCCGATTTGGGATTGGGGTTGAGGTAAGGCACCGGCTCACCGTTGGTTGCGGCTTCGTATGGCTTTTTGGTCGGCGAGCCACTGGTTGTAGTAGTCGTGGACATCTTTGTTGTTGGTGGCATAACAGGTGATTAAAATAGCAAACAGTTGATGGCAATCCTCCCGGCGATCTAAGTAAAAATTCGCGTAATAATAGCGATTATCCCAAAACGCAATGGCGTAGTGATGGGTTTCGGATTTGCCAACCACGTCAATCAATACGTCGCCACTCTGTAACACTTTACTCACCTGGCTTGGTTTCAGGCGGTGAAATCGTTTATCGTCAGGCTTGGCGAGGTCGTCAACGTAGTTATCCACAAAGTGATCCATGTTCACGGCCTGAAAAAACAATTCAGCCCGTTTGCCTTTATCAACGAAAAAGGTAGAATTTTTAGGTTTGTAGCGCATCTGTGGGGTTGGCAAAAGAACACGTCGTTATCGGCAGCAACACCGGCCCCAAACCGGATGGTTCCGGGGCCGGGTTGGGCAGTTAGTCAGGCAGTTACAGGCTCAGTTCGGTCATCCGGGCGAAGGTTTTGCGGAGCTGAATCAGGGCGTGGTTGGCCGTCACAAAGTCAACCTGCACCACGTCTTCGATGACGGCCACACTCATAAAATCGTGAATGTCCTGAATGGCTTCGCGCATCCCGTCGGCATCGCCGTAGAGGTGGATGAGTTCGAGCATCGGCAGAATGTCAATGAGTTTGCCCGTGAGGGGGTTGCTCACAAAGAGGTGTTTGCCGATGGCGTGGGTCGGCACGGCGAGTTTCTCCATCAGCAGCGTGCCGAGGGTGGGCGTGGGCGTAGGCGTAGGAGCCGGAGCCGGGTTGTTGGGGATTGAATCTGACATTGGATTATTTGGCATTTGGTTGGTGTGCAGCAAAAAAACGGTGCCGCACTTGCCGTTGCCAATCCATCCCTGGATAAAGGTTTTTAATCCTTTACGGTAGTTACGACACCGCTTGCTGATTCCCGGATTAGCGAGAATAGGGTATCATTTCAAAAATAATGGCATAAAAAAAGCCACGAACTGTAATTCGGGGCGTGACCGCGTAAAGCGACTTCGTTTCCCAGGGATGTAAATTGGCATCACAAACGTAGCGGTGTTTGGGGGATTTGCAAGCGGCAGCGCACTTTATTTTTTGAGACTATAACAGGATAACACTATGAACTCGAATCCCCAACGCCGACCTTACCGCCCGGCACTGATTGCCCTCGGCGCGGCAACGGTATTGCTCATTTTATACGCCCTGTTTCGGGGCAAAAAAGCCGTGCCAGGCGAAGGCGCACCCACCGGCACGAATCCGGGGTTTTTGGGGCCAATCGTGAAGCCAAAAATGGTGATCCGCAACGACGCACGGGGTTTGGGGCATTACGGCGCACCCCGCGACGGCGGCACCAGAAAACACGCCGGGCTGGATATCCGGTGCTACGAGAATCAGCCGGTGCTGGCCCCGTTTGCGGGCAAGGTCACGCGAACGTTTTCTGTGTATCCGTTGAATACGACGTGGACGGGTGTGGAACTCATCGGCGACGATGGCATCACCAAATTAAAAGTACTGTACTGCCGGGTGGTAAGCGGTTTGGTGGGGGGCCGGGTGGTGAGCGGGCAGCAGATCGGCGTGGCCCAGGCCATCTCTCAGAAATGGGGCCGCGATATGCTCGACCACCTGCACGTTGAACTCTACCGGAGCGGCAACCGCGTTGACCCGGCAGGCTGGTTTGCGCTGGGCTAAGAGCCTGATAACAAAGACAGTGCAGTGAAGTGAGTAAGTACAAATGTGGGTTAGTACGGCAAACGCCCGGATCGGCTGATCCGGGCGTTTCTTTTTGGTGGGGGAATAAATCGGGTTGGTTTTTGGTTAGGTTTGCAGGCACACAAAACGACCCCTCCCGGATGAACCACCACCTGACCAACATTGTAAAAAACCACCCGGTAGCCCGGCAGATAGCGGGCCGCCTTCATTTTGACTCCATCATGGAACGCATCAAAAGCAACCGCAACCCGGCAGCGAAACCGGCCAGCCGCGCCAAAAAAAAGGGGTATGACCCCAGCAAGCCCTACGTCTTCAAAAACCTGAAAACCGTGTCTGCCGGCGAAATACTGGCCGCAGGGGGTATCACGGCCTGGATTGAAAAAACGGGCTACGACAGTTCTAAGATACGAATGGGTGGCACATTAGACCTGACTGATGCCGAATTTGAGGAAGCCCTTCGGATGCTCAAACGCAGCAAATAGCCAGTGGAAGTTTGCTATGATACCAATATACTGCTGACCATCATCCGTGATAAATCGCGGCAGGAACGGGTGCGCGGTTTAGTCAATCCCAACGCCGTGCCAGAACTTATTTCCTGGGTGAGTGTGATTGAAATGCGCTCATTGGGCTACCGGGCGCAGTGGGGACAACAGCAGTACGCCCGGCTCAACAAATTGCTCAACAGCCTGACCGTTATTAGCGTAGAAAACGAGCAGATCATCGGGAAATATCTGGAAATCGATGCGTTCAGCCAGAATAAACATCCTGTTTTGCCGCTTGGCATGAGTAACCGAAATATGGGCAAGCATGATTTGTGGATAGCGGCAACGTCGGCCACCTACGGCCTGACGCTGATAACGACCGATAAAGACTTTGACCACCTGAACGGTGTGTTTTTGGCGGTGAACCGGGTGCTGCCCGCTGATTTGCGGCCTCTATTGAAAAACAGCCCGTCCTAACGTTGAGACAGCAACGGTACGGTGTTTACCGTACCGTTGACGGTGGCTGAGGTGGTTTTCGGGGGTCTATTTTACGGGAACGAAACCTGGCTTTGATAAACGTGTATTTTTGGGAAACCCAGGCCGAAACAATCAGGATGACCAACCCCGCCACTACCGCCAGCGACAGCCGGCTGTACTGTTTTTTGAGCAGTTTGTTTTCGGCTTCGAGCCGGGCGTTTTCGTCGAAGAGTTGCCGCAGCACATCGTCGTCGGTGCGCTCCCATTCCCGGCTAAAGATGCCGAGGTTGATCACATCTTTTTTCCAGTACCTGTATCTGGTTTTGCTCTTTGTCTTTTCTATTGTGATTATCACAACGGCTACTACACTGAGCAGGGCAAGCCAGGCCATCAGCAGTGCGTTATCGTGTATGGCTTCGCTGATGAGTTTGGTGATGCTTCCTATTGTGGTTATCCTCTGTGTGCGCGATGTGTTTGGGCCACCACTGGCGGGCAAACATCGGTCTTATTTTGTATTGCCCAATGGCGAGCGGTTTGACTATGCTGCTTTTTTCAAGGCCCCGCCCCCGCCCGCATCACGGCCTTAACGCTGAGGCCCCGACCATTTGGTTATATGCCCGGCGTGTGGTTGCTTTGCGCCGGATTTAAACCACAAAAAACACCCGTGAAATCGTTCGTTATCTCCTTTCTTTTTTTGCTCACCATTGGCCCATCAATGGGCCAAACCGGGCTATCCCAACTCAATCCGGTGGCCGACTATGTTGCCTCTCCCGGCCAGGAACCGGGGCTGATTCTGTTCGACAACAAATCAAAAAACGCCATTCGCTACGAATGGGACTTTGGCGATGGCACAACGTCAACCACAATAAGCCCGCGCCATCGGTACGCCAACAACGGGACGTATGACGTGCGGCTGACGGCAGTGGGTCTGCTATCCACCAATACGCTGCGGCTCGACATCGGCGTTCGCAACGTAACCGGGTCGGTCTCGTTTTACACGACATTCGACAGCCCCTGGTCGGTAGATGTTTACCTGAATGACAGGTACGTTGGGGCCGTAGCTCAGTCCTATACATTGGGGTCGCCCGATTGCAATACCGGCCTGGTGTTGGTGGCAAGGCAGCCGCCGGGTAGCTATTATTACCGGGCTAAACAACGGGTGTTAGTCGCCCCTCGTTCCTGGTCTGGGGTTATCACGATAGAGGCCGGGGGGTGCGTATCCATTCCGTTCGATAAGTAAGGCATTTTGGTGCCGTAGCGATTTGAGTTGTACCATGCTTAATAATTATTTTGCCCGGCAACTTTGTCAACTTAACAGTATCGTCCTTCATGAAAAAACACCTACTTCTGTTCCTGGCAATCGCCCTCCTGAGCGGCTCGTGCAGCAAAGACACTCCCGCGCCCAAACCCATTGCTGATTTCATCGTTGATGACTCATACCGGGGATCGGTAAGTTTTACCAACAAATCAGCCAATGCCACCCGCTACCAGTGGGATTTTGGCGATGGTCAGGTTTCCACCTCTAAAATCACGGGTGTTACCTACACGCGCAACGGAACTTATACCGTTACCCTCACGGCCAAAAACGATCAGGGCGATCAGGACGCAGTGAAAAAAAACGTGGTTGTCAATGATATAGCCACCACTGCCAGCACTATTTTTTACAGTACTAACAAAGCGAGTAACGTACCGCTTTATGTAAATGGAACCTATATCGGGACGCTGACCAAATATTTTATTGACCCCAATGCGCTTCCGGCCTGTGGTACTGACGGGGGCATCACGATTGATTTGGCACCCGGCACGTACTACGTGGCAACAAAAGCCAACGCAACCCTGGCGCAGTCAACAGCGTTTGGCGTTAAGCTCTACGAGTGCGGGCGGTTTCGTTTCCCCTGATAATCCGGCAACGCTTTGATATTAAACGGCCCGGCTCCTCATCAGGAGCCGGGCCGTTGGTGTTGGTGGCCGTGTTAATCTAAGCCTGACTGTCAGTGAGATAGCAGAGCCTTACCAGGCTACGTTTTCCATCTCTTTGGCAACGCGACGTTCGTCGGCTTTGGCGTAGTGTCGGACGTGTTTGGTGCTGCTGTGGCCCAGCATCACGGCCACCGCGTCGGCGGTCAGGCCCAACTCGTTGAGCATGACATCCGTAAAGGTTTTCCGGGCGGTTTTCACCGTCAGGTTCACCGTAATATTGGCCTGAAACCGAATGTGTTTAAGGGCTTTGTTGTATTTGCTGTTGCTGATTTTGGGCAGGTGCTGCACCCCGCCATACTGCTCGATGAGTGCCAACGCCCGCTTACTCAGCGGCACCATCTGCACGGCCGGCACGTCGAAGAACTGCGAGGCTTCGTATTTACCGCGTGTTTTGTAGAGCCACTGCCGCCCGTCGGGACCAGTGGCGAGGTCGGCAGGGGTGAGGGTCTGGGCATCGGCATAGTGCAGCCCGGTATAGCAGGAAAACAGAAACAGGTCGGCCACGCGCCGGAGATTGCCCTCCCAGGGCATGGTTTCGAGTTGGGTCAGTTGCGCCCTGGTCAGGTGGTCGGTGTTGATGCGTTCACGCTTTTTCAGCACAAAAGCCGCCAATGGATCATACAGAATCAGTTCACGCCGGATTGCCATTGCCATCACGTTTTTCAGCACCTGCGTATGCCGCACGGTGTGGCTATGGCCGCGCTTGTTGGTTTTCATCCACCGCACAAACTCATCACCCACGCCGAGGTTAAATTCTGGTGGCATCAGGGCCGTTCGTTTGGTGTCGGACAAAAAAGCCCGGATGTTGTTGAGCCTGATTTGGTAGTTGATAAACGTACCCGGTTTTTCGTAGTTGGCCCGGCATTGCTCCTCAAACAAGTCAAGAAGTTCGGCGAAGGTATAGCTCGTTTTTTTCTTGCCGGTGTAGCGGTCAGCGAGGTTCTGGGCCGATAGTGTCGAATCGGTCAGGAACAGGCGGGTAATGTCAGAGCGTATTTGTTCCAGCTTAACGTTGTTATTGCTGGCATTGAGGGAGCCACCCCGGATGCGCTGCTTTTTGGAATCCCACTGATCGGGCGGCAGGGCCACGAAGGTGGAGAAGTCGTTGGCGTGTTTCCCGTCCACTTTGATCCGGCAATAGACGGTGGCACGGGCGGTGGGGTTGCGGACGTTTTTCCGCAGTTTGAAGAGAACACGCATTTTTTGCGCGAGGGGGGAAATGAGGTTGCTAACATTATTGTATGCAATATTAAACAATAGTGTTACATAACAAGAACAGGGCCAGTAAGCATACGCGAATTGCTTTCCGTTAGGATTAGCAAAAAATGGGGTACACCGACGTTGCAAAATTCATGACACCCCAAATAGTACATATTTTCAAGAGATTGGGGTACACGTAGTTGGGGTATAAGTTGAGGTACAAACGCAAAAAAGCCCGTCAAAAACGGGCTTTCGGGCCAATGAATAAAGATGTTGGTGCACTCGTAGGGACTACAAAAAGCCTCTGTAAATCAGACAGTTAAAGCCATAAACGTTGAAAGCGTATCACAAACGTATCACAACAGTAGTTATTCCCCTGCCTTCGTGTTTATTAATGGCATCTGCGGAAGAACGAAATATATTGAATGATGTCAACTGATGTACTTGCCTGCATCAATTGACGGTATGTTTTGTGGCAGCCCAACACGCATAAAGAAGCGGGCAAATGCCTGAGACAGATGCTCACGGTAGGGCGGAAGCAGGCGAACGCGGCTACCTAACTGTTCCGTATGAGATTTCAGGAAATCAATGTGAACGGCAAAAACGTTTCTAAAATCAACAACTAAATAGTCATCTACACCAACCGTTTCATCACGGTCTAAGAGGTGATAGTTTGGCTGATTACCTTTTCGTAGGTCATCGAAAAATTTAGTGATTGACTTCTTGCTACGTTGTTCTTCAACAGCAAGAACCTGATTTATGGCATCGCCAAAAAGGTAATAGGGGCAAACTAACACATTCTCTACTTTACCGTTTTCAAGATCGCATGATTGGGACACCACTACCACGTTATAATCCTGAACATCAACTTCATAGCTACCATCTGGCTCTATTGCCTTTGGCGGGATAATTATTGGGCAATCACGAATCAAATCGCCCTGCAACAAATCGGTATTAGATTGCTCTAATAGGACATACCAGGGGTAATCCATAAAATTGATACGTTAGTAAATGGTGCCTTTACGGACAGAACGAACGCGGGCCTTGATCTTATACCGGCGCACTGGAACGGGTTTGATATACAAATCTGAGAAATCCGGCGTTGGCACCTCTGCTTCAGGCATCTGGTTTTGCAAAGCAGGTAACTGCCGCTCCCACTCATAAATTTGGCTGGAAGGTGCAACTGTTTTCAATAGTGGATTACCACCTGGTTGGCTGATAATCAGGCCACTGTGAGTGAGCAGGTTGTCCATCAATATTCAGGATTTAAAGTGACTAAAAAACTGTCGGTCAGCAAGCTGTAAAACAATTTTTTTTCTGCGGTATGCGCCTGGTCAATTAAGTCGGGCATCTGATCAAAAAAGTCAGTTATATCGCCAACCAAACTGGTGTCAATATCAATGATCGAGCCGGTCAATAGCTTCTCGTTGTTAACCCGTTGAAGCGTTGTGTTGTTAGCCAGAGAGAGCGTATTAATAAACAGTCCGCTGGGAAGTTCAAACCGACAGGTAGTCGAGAAACCGCCAGTCTCGTAGCCTGGCACGGTTAGTTGCAGCCGCAGGTTGTCGAAAATATTCCCTTCGAAAAAACTTATGTAGCGTATTCCCAGCCGCCGAATGGTGCCAATTACACCTAAAGGAGACAGCTTTTCATAAATAGCCTGAATATCGGAGGAAAAAACTGCCCAGCCTGGATAAGCCGATAATATGCCGATTGTCAAAACATTTGAGCCGATCTGAATCTGGTACTTATCGTTTAGCAATCGGTACTGAGGGCGATGCGCGAACAATGGATCAGACTCCCGGATTACTTCGGGCATTTGCAATATCGGTAATGGCTCAACCGTAGGGAAATCGTCGCGCAGGGCGTAGTATAAAACACCAAATACAGCGTTTCGGTCGATCAGCGAGTCGAAGCGAATTTCGACTGTACTATCAACGATTGGATCAGGGTTGATGCGACGGGGCAGTTGCATGAGGTTGAAAAGCCACAAAGTACGAATATTTAGCAGTCCACATCAATAGTTGTGCCGGGGTGCTTGTGGTTTCAACGCATATCTTTCTACATCTGTACCAGTCGGGCTGGCTGTGTAGCCTGAGTCTGAGAGCTAACTGCTGCCCGGAAAGCGTCAGGCACACAGTTTTCTGCTTATCGGGTTACAGTAAAGAAAGCCAGCCACACAAATAGATGGCTTTCTTCACTTACAAGCGTCGTAGAAATCAGTCGAGCAACTTTTTAAGGGCTTCGGGGTCAGGCAGCACGTTACGCAGGTGTTCGGGCAGGTCTTCGCTGAGTTGATACGTTGCCACCCCCATCGGCGTGTTGTATCCCTGAAAAGCGTATTCGACTATGGCGTTGGTTTTGTCTTTACAAAGCAAAATACCCACGCTTGGATTCTCGTGAGGTAAGCGCACCTTATCATTCAACACACTAACATAAAAACTAAGCTGCCCTAAGTATTCAGGCTTAAACTCGCCCCGCTTCAGTTCAACCGCTACCAAACATTGCAACTGGCGATTGAAGAAAAGCAAGTCCACAAAAAACTCGCGTTCATCAACCACTAACCGATACTGATTACCGACAAATGAGAACCCCGTCCCCATTTTCAGGATAAATTCGCGGATATTCTGGACAATGCCCTTCTCAACTACCCGTTCATCGTCGGTTTCTACGTTGATGAAGTCAAGCAAATACTCGTCTTTGAAGGCTTGCAGGGCCATTTGGTGGAGCGTTTTGGGCAGGGTAGTTGCAAAATTATTGGGCAGGATGCCCTGTTTATGATACAAGCCAGCTTTTATCTGCCAGTCGAGCGTCTCAACCGTCCATTGGTTACCCGCCGATTTTTGCATATAAAACCAGCGTTCCGGCCAGCCCGCACAACGGTTTAGAAGTAGTATATGATGGGTAAAACTGACGCTCAAAAAGACATCCAAACTAAACCCCTCAAATTGGGCAGTTAGTGATGGCCTAATTGTAGTTGTCTCATTATCAGAGCTTTGTAATTGGGCAGTTACCAACTGCCCAATTAACACGCCATATTCATCAGCAAACTGACGCATATTTTTCAGGTTCCGATATGAAAAGCCCCGTAACCCCGGCAACTGCTTCTGCAAATCAGCCGACAATTGCTCCAGCACTTTTGCCCCCCATTTTTCGGCGGCAATTTTCTCCGATAGCCGCGTTCCAACGGCAACGTAAAGCAACAACAGTTCGCGGTTGACCAACCGGGCCGCCCGGTAGCGGCTCTGCAAAATCTGCTGGCTGATGTCGCCGAGCAACGTTTTGTAGATGTCGGTAGAATCTGATGGTTGAGGGTTCGGTGTGAAAACTATCATAAACGCTGGTTTGCCTTTTGAGAATGGTTTTCGTACCCGGCCTGGCAAGGCGTTTGAGGCCGTGCTGGGGTAGGGGGCAGTAAAATTAATGGAATAGTCTTTGCCAGACCCCATTAGTGACCGCCTGAATGGGAATCTTATTTCGTCTGTATCGTACATAAACCAACCTATACGGCCTGATGATCGCTGTTATTGAAAGGCCAACCGTGCAGGATCAGCGGGTGACACAGGAGTCGCTGCCGGGCTTCACCTCGGCAATGGCCCGGCAACAGTCAGATCAAATACGTATCCAGGTACAGGCTGACCCGGTTTCAGTAGTTGTTCCCGCCAAAGCCATGCACCTGCTGGCCGTTATTCTGGCGACGATGGCCGACGGAAAAGCTGTTTCAGTGGTTCCGTCCGACGCGGAGGTCAGCACCCAGCAGGCGGCTGAGTTGTGCTGGATGCTTGTGTATTGTATCCGGCCCCAATACGGGATTTATTGCTTCATCTGGCTGATACTGGTTTGTTTGCGCCCAGATGGACGGATGACATTCAGCAGGAGTGGGTCAGAAACCTGCTGCTGAACCGGACAGACTTGAACGCCAGCCAGTTACAACTAACAACCGATGCCATGAATGAAGCTTTTACGGATGCAACCATTGTAGGCTACACGTCGCTGATTGATACAGTTGTTGCCTCAGGTTGCTACCCTGAGACGGCCCTCCAGGACAGCCAGACAAGTGCTGGATACGATGCACCGAACGGGGCTGGAAACAACGGCGGCCCGGTTGCGGGACTTAGTATGCGGCAATCAATAACAGTCATTGTTTAGTTTTGACAGCATCATTTTTTTAAAGATGTTTACCGAAACCAGCTACATTTTGCCAACAATGACTGACTCCGCCAAACTCCGCCGACACCTGTGCCTGATCCGGTTTCTGGACCGGCCCTTTTCTTACCCCGCCAAACCCCGGCTGTGTGAACACCTGCGCGATCATGATTTTGAGCAGGTTTCCAACAGCACCATCGAACGTGACCTGCGCGACATCCGGGCCGATTATGGCATCGGTATTGCCTATCACCGGCAGCAGCGGGGCTATTTTCTGGATGTTGCCGACGACGAAAACCTCGACGATTTCCGGGCGTTTGTCTGGCTTCTCGAACGGCGCGAACGCTTGGAAGCCCTCACGCAGGCGGGGCCATCGGTAAGCCGGTATTTTCAGTTCGAGCATCACGACGGCGGGGCGGCTTCGCGGTTCCGGGGGCTGCATTGGCTCTCGCCCATTTGGAACGCCGTACAACGCCGGGTGGCGGTCACGTTCCGCTATCAGGACTACAACGCCGGTTCTGACGAACAGCGATTGGTGGAGCCGGGACTGGTGTTCGAGTATAAAAATCGCTGGTATTTAGACGGTTACGATCTGAACCGGCAGGCTCCCCGCACCTTTGGCCTCGACCGGATTACCGAATTGGTGCTGACCCCGCAGGCCATGTTGCCCAATCGGGATATTGATTACCGGGCCGCCCGGCAGCACGTGATTGGCGTAACGGCTCCGCCCGGTGCCGCCATCGAGCGGGTGGTGTTGCGGTTTATGAAACCCGAAGCCGAGTACATCCGGGCCTTACCGATGCACAGCAGTCAGCTTATTTTGGCCGAGACAACCGAATACGTTGATATTCGGTTGGATGTCACATTGAATCCAGAACTGGAGCGCGAAATTCTTGCCTACGGCGAACAAGTGGCCGTGTTAGAGCCGGTGGCATTGCGGGAGAAAGTGGGTGAGCGGGTTGAGAACTTACGCAAACAGTATGCTAAACCAGAAAAACCGTTACGCTGATTTATTGCTGTTCTGCTGTGTGCGTGTGGCCCTCATATAGCGAAGTGCTTCATCCTGAGTCATCGGCTTACCGACCAGGCTAAGGAGTTTATCCCACGTCATGTTACGGATGGTTTTGCCCGTGATGGTATTTTCAACTGCACCAGAATTTTTTGAGTTCGTCTCCATTTGCCAGTCTTACGCGATGATACACATAGCTGTTGCTGTTAGCGTCGTAGTTCAAAATTATGAACAAAGGGCGAGAATCACAACTAAGACCGACTACAAAACAATACGATTCCATCAGCGGATAGTCCTCTAAGTTGTACCAACGTGAGAGGGCGTTTTGATGAGTCACACTCTTTATTTCTCTATGATTGATTTTTTTCTCGCGCATCTCGTCAAATGGCAAATGGCGAAAGTCGTCTGATGGTTCGTCTAATTCAAAGTCTTCGGTCATGTCTGGAAAACAACTTTATCTGGGCAATATAGGCGAACACGTATCCTATGGCCTCCTTTTGTTAATCAATAGCCCAAATTTCAGTCATCTGAACTAATAAACCAAATTTGCAACCGAGAGTATAGAAAGAAAAAATTCCATAACTTTGCCAGCAGGTAAACAAAACTCCTGTCTGTGTTTAAGCCAATCGCACCTGCGGGTATTGAAATAGAGTATAGAAAGTACTGTTTATCACTATTTTGAAGATTTAATCGCACCTTCGGGTATTTCTTTTTCGCACCGTCACCTTTTGACGGAGCGAGGGCTTTGTTTTGTTCCACTGAAACGCCAATCACGATGCGCCTGCAACTACACCTAACGCCCAACACCCAGCCCGTGCCGTATGACCATCTGCACTGCCTGACGGGAGCTATTCACAAATGGCTCGGCCCCAACAACGCCCTCCACGACGGCCTCAGTTTGTACTCCTTCGGCTGGTTGCGGGGGGGCAAACCAATTGGGAAGAATCTATATTTCTTGGAAAATATTACCTGGACAGTCAGCTTTTACGATGACTCGGTGGCGTGGCAATTAGCGCGGGGTATCTTGAAAGACCCAACGGTTGCATTTGGTATGAAGGCCGAGAAAGCAATCGAGATGCCCATCGTCCAATCCGGTAATCAAGCCCAGATGCGATTCTCTATTGATGGCTCCGTTGTCGTGCGGCAGAAACGACTTGATGGAACACGGGAATATTTGCGGTGGGACAACCCACAGGCGGATACTATACTGACGGGACTACTACGCCAAAAAATGCTGAAAGCCGGTTTGTCTCCCGAACATCAAGACGTTACGGTGCAGTTTGACCGAACATTTCAGGGGGCGAAGGAAAAGCCTGTCAATTATATGAAAGGTGGCAAAGCCATTCGGCACATTGGCAATCTCTGTCCGGTGATAATCAGCGGAACGCCCGAAGCCATTCGCTTTGCACAGTTGGTGGGTGTTGGTGATATGACCGGGAGTGGATTTGGTGCTTTGCAATAAATTCTTAGAGGCATGGAAAATATAGACCTGAGTTTTTTTCTGGAACCGCCCGTGTTGAGTACGGCGGCCCTGCTAACCATCGAAGCGCTCGCCCCGCTTTCGATGGTGCCAGCCCAACCGGGCGCGTATTACCGAAGCCAAGCCCACCCCACCGACGCTATGATCTATGGTATGCTGGAGAACGCCCTCGGCTGGCATTTTGGGGAGAAAGAACGAAGTACGATGCTGAGTGAACTACGGAAAGTGGCCGCTAAGAATTATAAGAAGCAATCGGAATGGAAAGAATCTGATTGGCTTGCAGGAAAATCAATTAGCTCAGGATCAGACTTTTCCAGTCTCCTGCTACATCATTTTCGGATTGACACGCAGTGGTTGCCGCAGGTGATGGAATACGACGATTTGTGGTCACAACACTTGCACGATTCGGGAGCCAGTTTTATGGGTGGAAGTAAACATTACGACAGTGACTTAGAGCCGCTCATCAATCGCTCAAAGACGCAGGATACTACGAAGGAGAAAAATCCCAAGACCAAAAAGTATCCACCTCTAATTGAGTTTGGCGAAAACAATAGTCATCAACGACTGTCCCGGTCTGATGCAACAGTGTTGCCCGCAGGTCCGGTGCATTTTAAATCCATTCGGGATGCTTACCCGCAATATTACAGCAGTCCCAAACGCCGTGGATATGTTGTTCCCAAATCGCCTTATCGATACCGGGTACTAACAACAAAAACGTTGGCAGCACTCCTTGAAAAAGCACTGACTGACCCGGCTGCTCCACTTTATTTAGGGTCGAATGATGGTTGGGTTGATGCACACTTAGAACTACTTTGATGAATCCCAACAACTGGCATCCTTATCCGCGCTATGGCGTGGCGGCTGCAATGGTAGCGCAGCAGGAACAATTACTCGATTTTACAAGCTCCGAAGCACTGATTAAACTGGCAATTAAAACGCTGAAAGCGGGGCTAAATGCGTACTCGCTTTATACACTTGGCGACCCTAAAACAGAGCTTACACTGGCGTTTCGTTATTTAGAACGAGCCGACGTAAATCCGGGGAGTGCCAATAATCAAAGTAGCAAAACCGGCTACTTTTTAGCCCCTCACGTGCTGACCAGCAATAATGCGGCAGATGCAGCGAAAGAAATTCGCCAACTTATTGACTTACTGGAAACGAAGGACATAAACCCGGCTAAATCGTATGAGTTGAAGCGGTCGTTTGCGCCCATGATTGCCAAACTCAATAATGGCAATGCGTCAATGTCAAATCCGCGAGTTGGGTTGCTGGAAGCCGCGTTTACGGCTGTGGCTACCCTAACCGACTTAAAACCATCTGTTTACGCCCCACACAAAAAGGACGAATTTTGCAATTTTGGCATTATTCCCGATTTGCCATTGTGTGAAGAAGGTTCACCTTCAGTGCGTCCCTTAATTGAATTTGTAGAGGTATTCCGGGATTTAAGCCAAAACTACGACGAGACCGGCAAGTACGTGGCTACCGTAAATCCCGACAAAAAAGTATACGCCCGGCCCGGAATCTTTTTTGGTAATTATCCCGGCGCGGCCAAAAGCGGCACATTGGGTGCGGTCAGTTTAGTAGCTGCCATAGGCCGTTGGGCGCGTCAGGAAAACACGTTCCTGCTTGGCGACCCAAGCGATATACTTGCCCAAAAAGTGCTGATGTATTTAGCAAACCGTCCGCTGTATATTGTCTCTTACGAAGCAATTCGGCAGGAGTCATTTGGCTCCCATCTGGTTAGTCTGGCTCTCGAAAACGACCTGAGCGATATTAACAAAGCAATGAATGCTGTTCGATTGCTGGGAATTGATGCCAAAGACAAATATAAAAGTACTAACTGGCAAACGTTCAGACTGATGAGCGACCGATTCCTGCGGCTGTACACATCCGCTTCATTTCAGGATTTCATGGCTTTCCGGGCCGAATATCCTGCCGCCTTAAAACCTTTACTTGAACACTATATGACACAACAATCCAACCACTTAAGTCGGGCTATTATTCAGTCTGCCCGTGCCTACGGCGAATCGCTGAATTTTTCGGCCTATAAAGCGGCCAAAGAAGAAATGGACGAAGACAAGGCCAAAGAGCGCAAAGGCCGCACATTGAGCGAATACAAAGACCGGATTCTGACCCAGTTTGAAAGTACAATTGGCAGTGCCAAATCCAGCGCGGCTCTGCTCTCGCAGTTAGGTACAATTGCCGGGAGGTTGACACACCGCGAAATCAGCCCCGAAGCCGGGGAATTTATGGAAGCCGTACTGACAGGTGACGTGCCAATGGACGAAGCCAAAAACCTGATTACGGCCTTTATGCGGCTCAGTACCTTCAAGTCAAAAATCAGTGAACCACTTGGCGAACCAATCGCCGATGATGACACCCCCGAATCAGTCGAAACCGAACCAGCAACCGAAAATTAATCCTGATAAAACCATGACCATCAAATCAATCACCGTAACGCTCGTTGCGCCCATGTCTGACCATGCCGCCAACCGGGGCGAAAAATTACTCGGCAATGCTTCGTCTATCAAACGCCGACCCGACGGACGGGCTTATATCTCCGGGCAGATGCAACGTCACGCGCTGTTCAGTGCGGTTGAGCGGCTCAACAACGACGACCCGCAAGGCACCTACGTGGCTAATGGCGATGGCCCGTCAACCCGAATCGAAATTGATCTGCGAAGTGATTTGGGCGGCTACTTAGATACCAACAAAGGCGAATATTCAGGTCGCCGAACCGCCCCTCTGACGGCCACCCCCGCCGTAGCCTGTGCCACAAGCGACATTGGCCGGGATTTGCTGGTTCGGCTCAAGCAAAACTCCGATGCTGAATCGGAACAAAAGCAGGCATTGGCAACCAACGAGTTTAGCCAACGCGACGACATGGCGATGAGTTTCCATTTAGACATCGGGGCAATTGGTGTTCGGAAACACTACACTTATGAAACCGAGCAACACGTGGCAACACAATACGACAACTTTATTACAAACGCAGAACACCGTCGTCGGGTGGCGTTATTTCTGGAAGCTACGCGCTCCATGACCGACTATGCCAATCAGGCCCGGCAAGCCACATCGGGCGAACCGCAAAAAGTATTGATTGTGCTGGATACTAAAATGAGCCGGAAAGCGGCCCGTTATTTTGCACCAGAAACGACCGAAACCGAGCGAGGAAACCTGCTGACTGAATTAAAAGCCCGTGATGCCCAATACTTTTTGGGTGATGACACCCAGGAAACAGATGAAGCCAATCAGCAATACAGCGTTGATATGGCCTACCAAAAGGCGACCGAAACACTAACGAACGAGACGCTGTATCGCCCGGCAAATTTCGCAAAAACGGTGTAACATGATTGCACTTGCCAAACCTTCCGGCATTACGCTTCGAGACCACGTTCGGCACGTGGAGGATCACGCCAAGAAACTTTTGACCGTTTGGCCGTTTCTGGCTGTAAAATACCACCGGCTTACTGAGGGTAAATCCTTGTCGGATTCGGTTGGCAAAGCGGCCCTTTGGCACGACGAAGGGAAGCGGTACCCAAATTGGCAAACCGCTTGCCAAAGAGATTATGTCCAGTATCAGCAATGGCTAAAAGAGAACGGCTTTGACCCATTGCTGATTGATGCGGCCCGGTATCGGCAATACGAGTGGGCGATGAAACAACAAAACAAAGCCGTTGGCAAACACTTGCGCGATGCTGCGTTCAGGCATGAGTTTGGCTCACTTAAAACGGTGCTTGATAAAAAGATCGGTTTGTCTTTCGCCGAACTTACGGCTATTGCTGCCCATCACGGAAAACTGGGCAAACGGCACGAAAAACGGTGGCGGCAAGACGGTGGGCTTACCAAAGACGGAAAGCCAGTTTTTCTGGATTACTGGGCTAAATTTATCAGCCACGAAAAAAAATTAGCTCAGTACGACCCCAACCGCTGGGAAAAACTGCTGCTGGCTCGCTACGAAATTGCGGCTGTCCGGTCGCTGTTGCAATTGGCTGATACACGGGCCAGCCGCGAAGAAGCCGAAGGCAAATTGGCTCCGATTATGCCTTTCGACTATGAATTTCCGTATCAAGACGACAATCAAAAGCCTAAATACCGGGGTGTTCAGGAAACTGCTTTAGAACTGGCACTGACCGACCAATGGTGTTCTATTCTGCGTGCGCCAACGGGCAGTGGCAAAACTGATGCGGCTTTGTTATGGGGGCAAAAGCAAATTGAGAAAAAGTGGGCCGACCGTCTTATCATCGCCATGCCGACCCGCTTCACCTCAAATGCGCTGGCGTTGAATGTTGAAAAGAACGTTAGCAATACAGGGTTATATCATTCGAGCGCACGGTTTACACAAGAGGCTAAACGCAAGAAGAACGGTGAAAAACTTTCAGATAAAGAGAAGCGAGAATTAAAAGAGTATGTGAGAGAGCAGCAACGGTTGGCGCAACTACTGGCAACGCCCGTCACCGTCTGCACCATTGATCACCTGCTCATTAGCCTGACCGGAACCGCAGAACACCACCACAGCAGCTTTTTCTTTCTGGCAAACAGCGCGGTGGTTTTCGATGAGGCCGATTTTTATGACCCGTTTGTTCAGGCCAATTTAACGGTGCTGCTTCGGGCATTACGGATTTTGCAGGTGCCGGTGCTAATCATGAGTGCAACTGTTCCTGATTCAGCTTGCGCGTTATACGACGTAACGCAAGGCATTAAAGAGCCAGAGACAAACGAGCCGCCACCAAAACGGGCGTTGGCCTGGGCAGGTAAGCCAATGTCCATAACCGTTGGCGAAATCGAATACAATGGCTTGTCGGTAGCAGAAACAGCGGATGACGTGGCCGATGTACTACAAAAAATGGTAGATGACCGGCACGGTATTATCTATGCCAACACCGTTGAACGGGCATTGATGTACTACAATTGGTTTGATAAAAACGCAAAGGGTCAGGAAGTTATCCTGTATCACAGCCGATTTACGGAACCTGACAAAGGGTTGATTGAAGACCGATTGCTAAAAACGTTGGGGAAAGAAATTTGGACAACACCCAACACAACTCCAAACCCGCAGGCAATCGCTATTTTGACGCAAATTGGAGAAATGAGCATCAATATCAGTGCGTCTATAATGCTGTCTGATTTATGCCCCTGGGATAGACTGGCTCAACGGCTGGGGCGTTTGAATCGGTTTGGTAAGGATGATAAAGCGGTTGCTTATTTGACGGTTCCATATAAAAAAGAAAGAGTTTATCCTGCCCCGTATGGCAAATTAGTTGAGCGAAAGTGGGAGCTAACTCCTGCTTTTGGGAACACACTGGCATCTGTATTCGCCATGATTCCTAAAGGCAGTTCAGAGCCGATTGAACCTCAGAAACTGGTAGATAAGGTAAACGAACTGTATCCTGAATTAGCCGCGTTTCCTGACAAAGCCGCCGATAACCGCGACCGGCTTTATAGTCTGATGCTGGATAACTGGCTGATTGTGCCAGACCGTAGCGTGGACGAAGACGCGGGAACCATATCGGTGGTTTGGCGCAGCCGGGACATTGAACAGCACCGGACAATTTTTACGCAACCGCCATTAGACTTCAAGAATTTTAATGAGTATCAAGACTTTGCGTTGCAATATGGCGTATCCTGCCCGAACTGGATGGTCGATAAAGAATTGCGTCGGAAAGAGGAATCTCGGATCACCTGCGTCACGGTTTTTATTGATGATGAACCAACAAAATTGCTATACACCGAATACTACGAATCATGGACAGCCAGCGATAGTGGACGAATCGAGGGTTATATAAAGCCTGATAAACCAAAACGCGGCATGGCATTTTTGTATGAACGTAGTAAAGAAAATCCCGAAGATGGCGATGGCGAATAACCTCCGCATCGGCGGGATGCTCGTGGGCTACTACCGAATCTGCCCCCGCAAGGCGTGGCTCTCGATGCGGGGGATTTGGATGGAGCAGGAGTCAGACACGGTGGCCTTAGGTCGGCTGCTCGACGAGGGGAGTTACCAACGCGCCGACAAGCACCTCACCATCGAAGCCGAAGCCCCGGACGGAACGGCCCTGGTGGGCAAAATAGACCGGGCTAATCTGCGCGAAGGAATGCTGCACGAAACCAAGAAAGGCCGCTCCTGCGAAGACGCGCATTACTGGCAAGTCCGGTTTTATCTGTGGCTGCTCACCCTAAACGGGGTGACACGGGCCGATGGGTCGCGTTTTCGGGGGCAGTTGGATTACCCGCTCCTGCGCCGAACCGAAACCGTGATGCTCGACCCCGAACACGAAACGGAACTGGCCGTGACGGTAGCGGCTATACGTGATTTAGCCGGGCAGGAAACGCCACCCGTCCGGCTCACCAAACGGTCGTTTTGCGCCAAATGTGCTTACGAAGAACTCTGTTACGGCTGAGAATAGGTCACAGAGATACACAGAGTAGATACGGAGATTCACAGAGGAAACTTATACGCTCCGCGTATCTCTGTGTTTTCTCCGGGTGTCTTGGTTTTCTACCCCATTTTTATGAAAAAACCACACTACTTATTTTCGAGCGGGCGGCTGCGGAGACAGCACAACACGCTCTGTTTAGAACGGGCTACGGCAGAACCCACCCCCGATCATACCAACGACCCGAACAACCCCGACGGCCCCGAATCGGGCAACGATGGTATGCCAACTGTGGAGCCGGACGGAAAACGGGTGCCTTTTGCCGTTGAGACGGTAGACAGCCTGTATGTCTTTGGCGAGGTGGACATCAACACCAAACTCATCTCGTTTCTGGGGCAGCAGGGGATTCCGGCGTTCTTTTATGATTACTACGGCAACTACACGGCCACGCTTTACCCGCGAGAAGCGCAGCTATCGGGGCGGCTGCACATCGAGCAGGCCCGGCATTACCTCAGCCCCAAACGGCGGTTGGTGCTGGCGCGGGCCTTTGTCGAGTCGGCGTTGTTTAACATCGAGCGGGTTATCAAATACTACCAGCCCCGGCTCGATGGTGACGCGAAATTAGCCGTGCAGACGACCTTAGCCGACCTCGTGCGCGACCGTGACGCGCTGCCCCTGACGAGCGATATTCTGACGCTGATGGCCGTGGAAGGCCGGATTCGGAATCGGTATTACCAACTGTGGACGTACTTTCTCGGCCCGGAAGTCTCGGCTAAGTTTCCGTTTAACAAGCGCGAACGCCAGCCACCGTCGAACGAACTGAACGCGCTCATTTCGTTTGGTAACTCGCTGTGCTACACCACCGTGCTGCGGCAGATTTACCGCACCGCCCTCGACCCGACGGTGGCGTTTCTGCACGAACCCGGCGACCGGCGGTTTTCGCTCTCGCTCGATCTGGCCGAAGTGTTTAAGCCGTTGTTGGTTGACCGGATGATTTTCCGGTTGCTGAAAACCGCCGAAATCCAGCCCAAGCATTTTTCGCCTTACCTCGGCGGTTGTTACCTGACCGAAGCGGGCCGCAAGATTGTGGTGGCGCACTGGGACGAACGTTTGTTACAAACCGTTCTGCACCGAACGATGAACAAGAAAATATCCTACGAGCGGCTGATTCGGTTAGAGTGTCATAAATTGGTGCGCCATCTGTGCGATCCGGTGGCCGACCCGTATCAGGGATTTCATATGTGGTGGTGAGTGGCTAACGCGTTCTTTGACATCATGCCTTATCTAATTGCGGTCTATGACGTGGGCCAGAAGCGCGTCGGTAAAATGCTGAAACTGTTTCGGCGGTATCTGACGTGGGTACAGAACTCGGTCTTTGAGGGCGACTTAACCGAAGCCCAGATCAAACAACTCAAGCAGGAAGCCGAAGCGATTATGGCCGAAAACGACGGGGTGATTTTCTACCAGCTCCGCGACGAACGCTACACCGAACGCACGGCGTTGGGCGTTGACAAAGCCGAACGCAGCCGGTTTTTGTGAGTTCGTGACGCAACACCGGGTCGTCGGCCCCGGCTGAGACAGCGGCTCAGCAGCCATTTGTTGAGGGTACTGAATCCTAAATGTCTGTTTTGAGCCAATGGACGCGCTTTTTCCGAGTCGTCGGCCCCCCGGTGTTTTTACCGCATCGGGGGCCGACGATTTTTTATGGGCTATTTTTCGGAAGAATCATTGTCCATTGCATCAAAACCGCGATTTTCGCGTTGGAATCAATCGCACCTACGGGTATTGAAAGAATTTACGCCGGTATCGGGTAGGACATGGGAAGTAACGAATCAATCGCACCTACGGGTATTGAAAGCGCCAAACAGTGTCAATGCGTTTTGGCTCAGTTCAGCCGCGAATCAATCGCACCTACGGGTATTGAAAGGCGGGGTGGGGAGGAGTTACGGGCTGGTGTGTCCTGAACGAATCAATCGCACCTACGGGTATTGAAAGGTACTTAGAGACCAGAATGAAATCATCGGCAGTCTGAGAATCAATCGCACCTACGGGTATTGAAAGCAAAGCCCGTGACGGGCTGGCCGGTATCGGCGGGGTGGAATCAATCGCACCTACGGGTATTGAAAGGCTTACAGTTCACCGATGCGGGCATGGAGTTTGATTTGAATCATTCGCACCTAGGGGTATTGAATGTAGTCGGCAAATGACCGCTGTATCAAGGTTTTCGTTGAATCGATCGCACCG
>JBBRNH010000079.1:0-28776 GCA_038230415.1 Cytophagales bacterium
CCGCCCCCCCGGTCGCCCCCGCGCAGGGCCGAAAACATCACTCCGCCAATGGCCCGCGTGTCAATGCCGGAGTGCTGATAAAACCGGGCATCTTCCGTAGCAATGAGCGCATTAATGAGGTGTTTCGGGATATTTTCGTAGGTAATGGGCGTTCGGTTTTCGGCGTAGAATTTGCCAATCATCACGCCATCAAGCGAGTATATTTCGGAGGATTGATTGAGTTTGGGATTTTGCAGGTCCTCTAAGCTGGGCATTGAGCCGGTGAGCCACAAAAAGTTGGTTTCCAGCGCGAGAACGTACAAACCGGCACCGAGTAATAACCCCATCGAGATTCGCCACAGCCGCCGGATAACCGGAAAAAATGTGGCCTGCGTGTCAATCTGGTCGTGAAAAAAGCCCCAAACAGTTTGACGAATCTCCGTGGAGCGGATCAGTAACGAGTCAGCTCGGTCAGTGCCGAGAGTGGCCGCGCCGATGCGGTAAACGAAGCGGTTTACTCCGCGCCCGGTACGTTGCCAGAAGAGACGGATAGCGGTACGGATGGTGCGAAGTGGTTCCCAAAATGATGCCATTCCAAGCGGTAGCTTAATGAAAAATCCGCGCGGATGTGAGCGGATTGCAAAGATAACGCTAAAAGCAAGTGAAGAATGATGAGTGAATAGTGAAGAATAGGCTCCCGCAGGTTATTCTTCACTATTCACTCATCATTCTTCACTCATTTTTTCTGAAACTCCATCACCACGCCGTTCATGCAGTAACGGAGGCCGGTTGGTTTGGGGCCGTCGTCAAAAACGTGGCCGAGGTGCGCGTCACATACGGCACATTCGACCTCGGTGCGGGTCATGCCGTAGGCCGTATCAGACTTTTCTTTGACTGCATTCTTGCTCAACGGCGCGTAGAAACTCGGCCAGCCCGTGCCTGATTCAAACTTGGTGTCAGAACTAAACAGCGGTTCTTTGCAGCAGATACAGGCATATATGCCAGCCTGTTTGTTATGCAGCAACGGCCACGAACCTGCCCGCTCCGTGCCGGCTTCACGGGCAACGGCGTACTGGTCTGAGGTCAGGATTTTCTTCCATTCGGCGTTGGTTTTCACCACCCGGCGCGGAGGTTTGTTGTCGGCAAGTTCAGTCATTGTCGGAATACTAAAGCGAATGGCGGCCTGCGCCAGCGGAGCAGCCAGCAACAACCCGCCTAAGGTCTGAAAAAATATAGTTCGGTTCATGGTAAAGGCCGTATAACGTTTAAGGTCTAACGTTTAACGCCAACCTGCATCATGCAGACCTGGAACATTAAACGTTAGACCTTAAACGTTGTACTTTACACGAAAGTTTACTTGGGCATCAACACAGTGTCAATTACGTGAATCACACCGTTCGACTGATTCACGTCGGCGATGGTTACGATAGCCATGCCACCTTTCTCATCCACGATTTCTACGTTTTTACCCTTCATTTTGGCCGTCAGCATACCGCCCTGCACGGTTTTGAATGACGTTGACCCTTTACCGGCTTTGATCATTTTGATCAGGTCGGCAGCACTTACTTTACCCGCTACCACGTGGTAGGTCAGGATCGAGGTCAGTGTAGCTTTGTTTTCTGGCTTCACTAAGGTCTCAACCGTACCGGCTGGCAATTTACCGAACGCCTTGTCGGTTGGCGCAAATACCGTGAACGGGCCAGCACTTGACAACGTCTCTACCAGACCGGCAGCTTTCACAGCCGCTACGAGCGTGGTGTGCTCTTTCGAGTTCACGGCGTTCTCGATGATGTTTTTGGTTGGGTACATTGGCGCACCGCCTACCATTACTGAAGTCTGAGCGTTGGCGTTCAGGGCTACGAAAGCGAACAGGCCGAAAGCGATTGATTTGATTGTGATTTTCATGAATGAAATCTGGACTATTGGTTTGTAATTAACTGGTTTGTTTAAGTTGAATCAGTGTTGCAACCGGATTACAAGTAGACTTACGCGGTGTTTAACGATTTGGTTTTTTTTAGAGCTAATTTTTTTGATACTTTTTTGATTATCAACCGCTAACAATAGAAAAGGCCCGTTTCTGGATACGGACCTTTTCTGTTGTTGGCCGTGCAGACAGTGTCGCCTGCGCTGCTACACATTCCCGATTGCTACCAGATTACTGAGTGTAGGCGTTGGGCTGCCGCCCTTCTTTTCAATCGTTACGGCAAAGGCATTGGCACGCGCAATGGCACGGGTCTGTTTCTGCACGTCGCCGGTTAGGTCCAGCACACCGGCATCGGTCGGCTGTGGTTTGCCATCGGCCCCAATCACCAAGCCCCAGAGTTGGTATTGCTGATCGGCGGGGAGCGGGGGCATTTTGTTGATAGCAACGGCTACCTGCTGCGTTTTTTCGTTCCAATACACCTGCATGCCACCACCGGGGGCTTTTTCGTTACCCTGCACCGAGATAATCTTCGTGCCGGGTAGTTTCAACAAAGCCAACGCCTGATCCTGATTCTGCTGCCGGACGCGCAGGTCCGTCAGTTCCGTTTGTAGTTTATCTTTGCCTGACTGCAACGAAACCGTTGCCCGTTGGGTCTGTTGCAGTTGTGAAACCAGAAAGTAAGAAAACACCAGCATCACAACAGCTACCGATGCTGCCGCTACCCACGACATCGTGAAGACGGGTCGCGATACGGCAAACGTACCACCTGCCGGAGCCGGTGCTGCCGCCGACACGCCATTGCCGTTACTGCCAAAAAGTGGCTTAACAGGGGCCTCGCCAAATGCTAACTGAGCCATAATCTGGGCTTTCAGATCAGTTGGCGGCTCCACACTGTATAACAGCGCGTACTCTTCCATCGTCTCGGTCAGCCGGTCAATTTCCTGCTGAATTTCGGGGTAGATGGCCGACAGGCAAGCCACCTCCCTGCGTTCCTGATCGCTGGTTGCGCCGAGAACGTAGGTGTCGAGGATGCCTGATTCTATATAGTCCTGAATGTTCATCTTAGTTAGCTAACGGTTGGGATGTACCACAAAAGGCACAGTGCCTTTTTGCGGCTCTTGCTGCATTTACCCGGTTATTCACGTAAACAATTGCTTTAACTCCTGCAAAGCCGCCCGAATCCGGGTTTTGACGGTGCCGAGCGGCAAGCCTAATTCATCGGCGGCCTCTTCGTGGGTATATCCCCCGAAATAAACCAGATCAATGAGTTGCCTGCGCTCTGGCCGGAGCTTTTCCACCACGTCTTTCAGGCCAATGTGCGCCGGATTGATCGGTGGGGTTGACTGCTGCCGGTCAACAATATGTACGGTGTCGGCATCAGGATGGATTGTTTTGGCCGCGCTGGGTTTATTATTGGCCTGGCTCGACCGGAGCGCGTCAATGGCGGTGTTGCGGGCCACGTTGAGCAGCCAGGTAAACAACCGCCCTTTGTCGGCATCATAACTGTCGAGATTACGCCATATTTTGACGAACGAATCCTGCAACACATCGCGGGCCTGTTCTTCTTCGCGAACCACTTTCAGAATCACCCCGAAGAGGGCGGCTGAATACTGGTCGTATAGCCACTGGAACGCCTGCTGATCGCGTTGCCTTAGTTTTTCCAGCAGGACTTCTTCGGCCACAAAAGGCCGCGCTCGTTTTGCCATTGGGTTAGGAACTAATGTCCATCGTTGAAAGCGATACCGATTCCGGTTGTCGCTGATTAAACAATGCTCTCGACCGAAGGATCGAAGCTGAGTTAACTGTACTGACCTCGGTTATCGCTGATTAAACCAGGCTTTTCCGGTAAAAGTCAATTATAATCTGAAACACGCCCAGCAACTGGCCGAGGTTACCGAGATAAAACTTCCGGGTGTCAATAATAAGCCCATCCGTGCCTAATCGCAAAAACAGCCAGTCGTCGCCCGTTGTTACACAACCATAAATTACGTCAATTGGATGTCCTCTACGGTCATTAAATAGTTTCGCCCCCACCATTTGGGCCGCGCACTGTGGAACACCGATTTCAATATCCTGCTTTTTGGCCTCAACCAACTGCAAAATCGGGTAGTTGACCGTGAATGATCCGGTGTCTTTAGCGATGATGAAATCACATTCTCCGTTTAGACCCCTGTCTTCATCCACATTAAGCATATCGCCCGAATAGACCGTAAAAAAGTCGTCGTTTTGCATCCGTAGTTCCAGTAAAATCGGCGATACCAGCAATTCCGACCGGGCTTTCTCACTTTTGACCGATAATCCTTCGGCCATTTTCAGCGTCTGAGCCAGCCAGTCACTGATTATCAGGACGGGTGTTATTTCGCCAAAGAGCCGTTCGCGCCGGTTTCGGATGCCAAACTGTTCTTCGAGGTCGTCAAGGGTGAAACTGGTGTAAGCCATACTGCAAAGATACTGGTTAGCCTTACTTCATTTTCACAATAGTTACCCCGGCCCCGCCCCGGTCGGCGTGTTCGTCTTCCATCTTGCCCACCTGTTTATAACCCCGGAGGTGGTTTCTGACTAAGGTTCGCAGAATACCGTCGCCTTTGCCATGCACGATGCGGAGTTCGGGATAGCCGAGCATCACCGCGTCGTCAATAAATCGGTCAACCTGCCCAATGGCTTCGTCGCCCCGGCTACCCCGAATGTCGAGGTTAAAACTGAAATTCATGGCCTTTTCGTTGATGTCCATGCCCCGGCTGCGGGGTTTATTAGTGGTAGTTTCGCCGGTGGCTTCGCGGTAAGCCCGGCGGCTTACCGTTTCGAGCCGGTTGAGTTTGATGGTTGATTTCAAGACCCCAATGCTGATTTCGGCATCTTTACCCCGCAAGGCCAGCACCTGTCCGATGGCGGTCTGCCCTTCGATTCTGACGTAGCTCCCAACCCGAATATCGCCATCTTCGGCTTCGTCGGGGCTGTCGTCAACGGGTGGTTTAGCCGGTTTTTCTTCTGGGATTATCTCCAGTTTAAGAGCCTGCTGCTCAAACCGTTGCAGTTCAGCGCGGATTTCGCGGGTCGGTTCGCGCTCGGCTTTTTGCTCTTTGATTTCCCGAATCGTGTTTTCGATGCGCTGATTGGCTTCCTGCACCAATGTTTTGGCTTTCAGTTTGGCCGCGTTCAGGAGTTGCTTTTGCTCGGTATCGAGCTTGGTTTTCAGGGCCGTGTATTCGGCCAACTGCTGCGCTACTTTGCGCTGATTGATGCTGATTTCGAGGTTTTTCTCCGAAAATACGCGCTTCTCGATGTCTAACTCTTTCAGTAATTTCTCGAAACTGACCTGCTGCGACCCTAATTTTTCCTTCGCCCGGTTAATCACGGCGTTGGGCAGGCCTATTTTCTGGGCAATTTCGAACGCGAACGAACTGCCGGGCCGTCCCATTTCGAGTTCATAGAGTGGTTCGAGGTGTTCGCCATCAAAACGCATCGCCCCGTTGACTAAACCCGGCGTTTTGTCGGCAAATACTTTCAGATTAGTGTAGTGGGTGTTAATGACCCCGTATGCGCCGGAGCCGTTGAGTTCTTCCAGAATGGCTTCGGCAATGGCCCCGCCAAGGCCCGGTTCGGTGCCGGTGCCAAATTCGTCTATCAGAAACAGCGTCTTGCGGTTAGCCCCCACCACAAACTGTTTCATGGCTGTCAGGTGCGAGGAATACGTGCTGAGGTCGTTTTCGAGCGATTGCTCATCACCGATGTCAATGAACAGGTTCTGAAAAATACCCACGTCCGAGTGTTCGGCGAGCGGGGCCAGCAAACCGCACTGCACCATGTACTGCACGAGACCGATGGTTTTCAGGGCAACGGATTTTCCCCCGGCGTTGGGGCCGGAAATTATCAGAATCCGCTTGTCTTCAACAAGTTGCAGGTTAAGCGGCACCAACGGCTTGCCCTGTTTTTTGAGCGACAGATACAGCAATGGATGGCGGGCAGCGGTCCAGTTCACCACCGGGCGGTTCAGCACGAGCGGCATCCCGGCATCGAGCGTCACGGCGAGCCGCGCTTTGGCCCGGATAAAATCAACCTGCCCCAGAAAACTCACGGCCCGTTTCAGGTCGTCGAGGGCGGGGCGGAGGGTGTTGGTGAGTTCGAGTAGAATCCGGTAAATCTCACGCCGTTCGGCGTATTCGAGTTCGCGGATTTCGTTGTTGGCATCAAAGACCTCGGCGGGTTCGAGAAACACGGTTTGGCCCGTTTGCGATTCGTCATGCACGAATCCCTTGATTTTGCGCTTGTGTTCGGCGGCCACCGGAATCACCAACCGCCCCCCGCGCACGGTCAGGCCGAGGTCTTCGGGAATCCAGCCGTTTTGCCGGGCGGTTCGCAAAATAATGTCGAGTTGCCGACGCAGGTTGTTTTGTTCGGCAATGATTTGCCGCCGGACGCGGGCCAGTTCGGGCGAGGCCGTGTCACGAACGTGGCCCCGGTCGTCAATCACGCGGTCGAGGTTGTTGAGCAAGTTTTTGTCAACGCCAATCGGCCCGGCGAGTTCTTTGAGGTACGGAAATCCGTCTTCGCGCTTTTCGAGGAATTTCAGGCAGTCCTGAATCGTGCGGAGGGTGAGTTTAAGGGCGTAGAAATCTTCTTCGGGCAGGGCCAGTCCTTCTACGCGGGCTTTGGCAAGGGCTTCGCGCACATCGAGGTAGTTAGCCTGCGGAAAATCGGGTTCGTACTCAACAATCTGTTTGAATTCATACGTCTGCCGGAGCAGTTTATCAATCAGACTGTGGTTATCAGAAAACCGGATACGCTCCACATAATCCTGCCCCATCGGGCTGATGCAGGCCTGGCGGAGGAGTTCACGGATTTTGTCGAAACCGAGTTTTTGTTCGAGCGATTGGGGATAAAGCATGTAGTCAGTGGTCCGTTATCAGTGTGACCAGTGGTCAGTTTAAAGCGGGTCAACGGATAACGCTTTTGCCGGGGGCGGGGTTCGAGGGAACGTCATCACGCATCGCCAAAAAACACATCCTGATAAATCTGCCGGAGCGAAACGGTTTGCCCGCCAATGATGAACGTTTCGTCGGCGGTTCGGAGTGCGGTTTCGGTCCATCGGTTGGGGGCTTGTCGCTCAAACACAATCACGTCGGGCTTGTGCTGCTCCACAAACAAGATTTGCTGCACGGACGGAATCTGCTTGTAGCAGGGCAGTTTCGTGCCAAAATCGTAGTTACGGGTGCTGTTAGACAAAATTTCGATGAGTAGCGTGGGCGTGGTTTCGGCACTTAGCCCTTTGCGGTATTCGTAGGGCTGGCGCGGCACGGAGACTGCCATGCCATCAGCATTAAAAACGCCGGTTCCGGTGTCGGCACAGTCTTCAACATAAATCGGGCGGTTGCTGTTATAAACTCGGAATTGGGGATTGTTCTGGTAAATAAGTCCCAATATTATACTGAATTGAACAGCAATCCGGCTGTGAATATCGCTTTCGTAACTCATGGTGGTTATAATCTGGTGGTCGTAATAATCGGCGCGGTAGGTGGCTTCTTCGAGGATTTGCCAGTATTCGTCGGGCGACGCACCGAACCGATAAAAGCCATCGGCATCAACGAGCGGAGCCAAATCATCGTTTGTGAGGGGGAATTTTACGTCGGCCAGCATGAGCGTTGTAGATTAGTTCAGCTAAAGATAATGAATTGGCGGCAATCAGAAAAGCAAATCAGAACGGCAGTTTACCGAGGTCAACGTTGCCGCCGGTGAGGATAATACCGGAGACAGGGTTCTGTAAAAGTCAAAAAAGCCTGTGCTATGGCATAGGCTATATCAAGAGACTATTTGGCCCGCAAGCTATTTACTTGCTCAATTTTAGATGCTCTAATTCGGCGGGGTTGGCACTATCAAGACTAATGGCTGACTTAGAGGCATCAATAATCGTCCAGGCCTTACTTAGTTTATCGTAAGGCTTGGCACTGCCAAAACTCAGCGTCACTGTTTTCGAGTCGGCGGGAGTACCATAGTAGCTGTTGCCTCCCCAAGCCCACGAACCGGGGGTAGTTTGTTTGCCATCCAGTGTAGCCACCGCTTTTCCGTCGCTGGTAAAGCTAATGCTGATGGTTCCAAGCGTTTTGAGTTTATCTTCCGTACCCTGTACATACGAAGCAATCGTCCAGACTCCGGGGGCAATAATGTCTGGAAACGTAGCAACAGCAGCGGGCATTACCGCGTCGGTAGTTTTGGTGCATCCAGCTGACAAAACGGTCAGCAAGAGCAAAACAGTGGCAATTGTTTTCATGGTCCTGTTTGTTTAAACCAGTTATCAGTATCAGTACGGGGATTCTGACGAAAAGTTGCGTGGTATAGCTCACCGATTGATAAATAACTGATTACCAATGAGTAAGAATCGATCCAGGAACGGTTACGGCATGATTGGGGCAACTCAAAACGGCAGTTTACCGAGGTCAACATTGCCGCCGGTGAGGATAATACCAACTTTCTGACCGGCAAACTGCTCGCGGTGTTTGAGCAATGCCGCCAGCGGAACGGCACACGATGGCTCGATGATGATCTTCATCCGCTCCCAGATCAGCCGCATGGCTGCGATGATTTCAGCATCATCAACCACCAGAATATCAGCCACATACTGCCGGATAATACCCAGCGTCCGCTCGCTCAGGTTCGTGAGTAAACCGTCAGCAATGGTATTCACGAACGGGGCCACCTCTACCCTACCCGACCGAAACGACAGCACAGCATCAGCAGCACCGGCGGGTTCGCCGGCCACCACCCGCGTTTGGGGGCTGAGGTAATGCGTGGCTAAGGCCGTGCCGCTCAACAGCCCGCCCCCGCCCACCGGAGCCATAATCACATCAAACGGGCGTGTGTCGGTACTGGGCCAGAGTTGACCGTATTCTTCGATGAGTTCAATAGCAGCGGTGGCTTGCCCGGCAATCACGCGGTCGTCGTCAAAGGGATGCACGAGGGCGGCTCCGGTGCGGGCTATGACCTCCCGAACGCCGTTTTCGCGGGCTTCGAGCGTCGGTTCGCATTCGATAACCTCGGCCCCGTAGCCGCGAACGGCCTCTTTTTTGACCTGCGGAGCCGTGCGCGGCATCACGATTATGGCCCGAATCCCGACTTGCCGGGCGGCAAAGGCAATAGCCTGGGCGTGGTTGCCCGACGAGTGAGTGGTTACGCCGTGCTGCCGTTCGCGGGGCGAGAGCTGCAGCACGGCGTTGAGGCCACCCCGCGCTTTGAAGGCTCCGATTTTCTGGAAATTTTCGCACTTAAAAAACACATCAGCCCCGGCTAACGCATTGATTGTCTGGTTGGTCAGTACCGGCGTGTGGTGAATGTGAGGCCGAATCCGGGCGTGGGCCTGCCGGAGGTCGTCGAGCGTAATCATGGTCAAAAGTTATACCGCAGGCCCAGCCCCGACTGCAATCCCGGAAACAACGGCGCGGGAATAACCTCGACATACAGCCCGGTCTCCAAGAATACCGAGAAGGGTTTTCCGTCGGGGAAGTATTCGATGCCGCCCACCGCCGACCCACCCAGCGAGGTTTCGGCGACAAAGTCCACGGGCTGATTACTGATATTATCGGGGTAATATTTTCTCCGGTTTATCTGCCCGCCGAAGCCGTAGTAACCGCGCAGGCTTTCTTTGCCAAACAGCCGCGTATGCCACAGGTAATGGCCCTGGACACTAAGACCAACGCTTTTGTACTGCCCCTGCCGGTAGCTGCGGTTGCCGCCATACAGCCCGCCGTATGTGCCAATGTTAAGATCGAAGGCGCGGCTATCACCAAAATATTTACGGACGTTAATACCCGATGGCTCACCCAGCCGGAACCCCACCGCCCAGTTGTTATACTGCGCCAGCGCCGACTCTGAAACACCCAGCAGCGCAATGAAGATGCCGAAGGTGATAATCTGTTTTTTCATAGATAATAAAGTCAGTTCACACAGAGACAACTAAAAACAAGGGTTTCTGCGTCTATCAGAACGAATGTAATTTACAAAACTCGGTCAATACGGTTAGCAATCGTGCGTTTTGGGCTTCGGTGCCAACCGAAATCCGCAGGCAACCGGCGCAGCGCGTCACCCGCGACCGATCCCGGACGATGACCTGCTGAGAAATCAGGTACTGAAATACAGCACCGGCATCTATAAACCTGACCAACAGAAAGTTAGCATCTGACGGATACACCGTCTTAACACCCGGCAACGCCCGAATTTGTTCGGCCAGCGCGGTTCGTTGCGCCAGAATTTCGGCCACCAGCGCGGTCTTTTGACCGGGGTTATTCAGGGCTTGCAGGGCAAGTTGCTGGGTAGGCGCGGCAATGTTGTAGGGCGGTTTAATTTTATCTAAAACCGCCACCAATGCCTGCGAAGCAAAGCACATACCGAGCCGCAACCCCGCCAAACCCCACGCCTTAGAGAGCGTTTGCAGCACCACAAGGTTCGGGTAACGGGCCAGTTCGGTGGTCCAGGAGGGCGTATCGGCAAAATCAATGTAAGCTTCGTCAACCACCACCAACCGACTTTCTGCGCCCTCGACCACGCGCCGGATGGCCCCGTGGTTAAGCAAATTACCGCTGGGGTTGTTGGGCGAACAGAGCCAGACAATTTTGGTTTGCGGAGTCAGCGCGGCCAAAACAGCATCGGTATCAAGCTGAAAATCAGCCGTGAGCGGGACTTTCTGAACCGTCACGAAGTTAATGTTGGCCGAAACTTCATACATCCCGTAGGTCGGCGGCACAATCAGGATGGCATCCCGCCCCGGCTGGCACGTAGCCCGGATGAGCAGATCAATGGGTTCGTCGGAGCCGTTGCCCAGAAAAATCTGTTCGGACAACACGCCTTTCAGCGCGGCCAATCGCTGTTTCAGCGCGGTTTGGTGCGGGTCGGGGTAGCGGTTGTAGGCATCGGCCAGGCCAACGGAGCCAAGCGGATTTTCGTTGGCATCCAAAAAAACACCCTCACGACCCGTGTAGTCGTCGCGGGCCGACGAGTAGGGCGTGAGGGTAAGCAGGTGGGGCCGGATGAGCGCGGCCAAATCAAATGCGGGCATGACAAAAACAGAGTAATCGCACAAATTTAGTTGGTTGACAGCCCACCGCACTCCTGATCGAAGAGAAATACGTGCGAACAGAAGTCGCGCCAGGCGAAGTTCTTGCCGTATTTTTCCATCACGGCGGGGCAACTGTCAAACAACGGGCGGAAGAGTTCATCGTAGTTTTTCTTCTTGAGCCGGATCACTTTTCCCTGTTTCGTTCTGACGTAGAACGACTTATCCATGCCGCCCGTGAGTTGCATCCCCATCACGCCAACGCCCATTGTTTCGGCGGCAAAGGGATCGTCATAGACCCGAATCCGGGAGTCGAACCCCGGATTGACCAACTGCACCAGCACGTCGCGGCTGGGGTCGTCGAGGTGTTCGTTGTAGAACACCACTAAGTTGCGGGTTGATTCGCTCACGTTGTTGCGCTGTATTTTGGCAATGGAGCGGGTGCTGTTGGAGAACGACGAAAACTTGGCGTAGTCAGACGGAGACAGTCCTAACTCCTGCACCTCATCGGCCTCGTATTTAAACTTTTTCCCGTCCAGCGTTTTACCTTCGACGCGGATAATCAGGCCACGCTTCCGGTCGAGGTCATCGAGGGTGAACTCAACGCGCTGCCCCGACCGGGTGACGAGGTAGCCGGGCTTATTGCTCGAAAAGCGTTCGATGGGCGGCAAAAACTGCTGCGCCGATGCGGTGATGGTAACGGTCAACGCAACCATTATCAGAGAAATAGACTTATTCATGGGTTCGTTCGTGAACTGGTTTGGGCGGCAATATAAGGCAACATAAAGAGAGATGAATTATTGGCTGGTTAAATCAGAACCCGATGCCTATTCCTGGCATGATTTCACATCGGCGGGGCGGGCTGTCTGGGACGGTGTTCGGAATTATCAGGCCCGCAACAACCTGAACGCCATGCAGTTGGGCGATCAGGTATTGTTTTACCACAGCGTTACCAAACCGGCGGTGGTGGGTCTGGCCCGCGTCAGCCGCACGGCTTACCCCGACCCTGCCGCCCCATCCGAACCGTCGGGCAAGCCAACGCCCTGGGTTGTGATCGAGTTAGAGCCGATGATGCCGTTAGCCCAGCCCGTTTCGCTGGCGCAGATCAAAGCCGAGCCGATGCTGGCAAACATGGCCCTCATCCGGCAGTCGCGGCTGTCGGTCATGCCCGTTACGACAGATGAGTTTGAATTAATTTTAACCATGAGTCAATTAGAATGACGAATACCCTCCAACTCCTTACGCCCTCGCTTTGGTCTGATTATGAACTGATTGACTGCGGAGGGGGCGAAAAACTCGAACGCTTCGGCACGCAGATCATCGCCCGGCCCGAACCACAGGCCATCTGGGATAAATCGCTGTCGGACTTCGAGTGGCAAAAACGCGCCGATGCTACTTTCCGCCGAGACCGCAGCTCGCCCGATAAGGGCGAGTGGCAAACCAGCCCCGATATGCGCGACCCCTGGTATGTGGCGTTCAGGCAGGAGGGGCTGAATATGCGTTTCCGGCTCTCGCTGACGACCTTCAAACACGTCGGTATTTTTCCCGAACAGGCCACCAACTGGACGTATATTGCCGAGAAGGTAGCCGCCATGACGGCCAACAATCAGGAGCGGCCCCGTGTTCTGAACCTGTTTGCCTACACCGGCGCGGCTACGTTGGCCGCGTGCCAGGCCGGGGCCGACGTGACCCACGTGGATGCCGTGAAGCCGGTGGTAAACTGGGCGCGGGATAACGCCGATGCCAGCGAGTTGGCCGGTATCCGGTGGTTGGTCGAAGATGCGGTGAAATACGCCCGGCGCGAAGTCAGGCGCGGCAACCGCTACAACGGCATTATTCTGGACCCACCGGCCTACGGGCGCGGCCCCGAAGGGGAAAAATGGGTGCTGGAAGATCAAATCAACGACCTCCTGAAAACCTGCGCCGAACTGCTCGATGGGGAGCGGTTTTTCTTCATCATCAACCTCTACTCCATCGGTTTCTCGTCGCTGATTCTCGACAACCTCATCCGGCAAACCTTCGGCGGGTCGGCGGGCAACCCGGCCCTGACCAAACTCCCCAATGCCGAACTCGGTGAACTGTATCTCGACGACCGCTACCAGAAACGCTTACCGTTGGGCGTGTTTTATCGGTTTTCGTCGGTGTAACTAAAATACAAAGTGGGAGTTGCTGTCAAAAACACGCATTTTGGGCTGTGTAGCGTTCATCAATGAAAAAACAGATACCCCAGCGCGATGCCCGCCAAAACGCCGAAAAAGTCGGCAATGAGGCCCACCGTGATAGCGTAACGGCTGTTTTTGATACCCACCGAACCAAAATACAACGCTACGATGTAGAACGTGGTGTCGGCAGAACCCTGGAAAATGCAGACCAACCGCCCCACGAATGAATCAGGGCCGTATTGTTTCATCGCGTCAATCATCAAGGCCCGCGCCCCGGAGCCGCTCAACGGTCTCATCAGCGCAACGGGCAGCGCGTCGGTAAAATCAGTATTGATGCCGGTGAGTGAAAACAGGTATTTCAGCCCGCCTACCACCGCGTCCATCGCCCCGGCATTACGAAACGCACTAATCGCCACGAGCATCCCGCAGAGGTAGGGAATAATCCGAACCGAGGTCTCGAAACCGCCTTTTGCCCCCTCGATGAACGTCTCGAACAGGTTCACTTTTTTGCGAACGCCAGCCGCCAGAAACCCCACGATAATGGTCATCAACAGCACGTTACCGACGATTTTTGAGACTTCCTCCATCTTCTCTTTCGGCAGGCCCGACAGATACCACAACGCCATTCCCAGAAACGTTGTGATGCCCCCAAACCAGCCTAACACGGTGATGTTCAGGAGATTGGTGCGCTGTTTGAGCGCGACCACGACCACGCTGAACACGGTGGCAACGTAGGTGCCAATCAGACACGGTACAAAAATATCGGCGGGGTTTTGCGCTCCCAAAATTGCCCGTTGCGCCATAATCGAGAGCGGGATAATGGTCAGGCCGGACGTATGCAGCACCAGAAACATAATCTGAGCGTTGGTGGCGGTGTCTTTGTTGGGGTTGAGTTCCTGCAAACTCGCCATCGCTTTCAGGCCGAAGGGCGTGGCCGCGTTGTCTAAACCAAGCATATTGGCCGAGAAATTCATAATCATCTGCCCGTTGGCGGGATGGTCGGCGGGGACTTCGGGGAAGAGTTTGTTGAAAAACGGCCCGATTATCCGGGCCAAAAAATTGATGGCCCCGCCCTTCTCGGCAATGTTGAGCAGACCCAGAAAAAACGTCATTACCCCCGCGAGGGGCAGGGCAATGTCCATCACGGCTACTTTTGAGGAATCGAAAATGCCTTCGACGATGGTTTTGAAAACTTCGACATCACCGAAAAAGATCAGTTTGATGAGCGCAACGACGAACGCCACCACAAAAAAGCCAAGCCAGATGTAATTGAGGGCCATAATACGGGTTTGTAGTTTGGGGTTTGTAGTTTGGAGCCGTCAAGTTCACAATTTGCTATCGAAATCATGCAAGTCCATAAAAAAGTTGTTACACAGAGGTACACGGAGACGCACAGAGATACACAAAATGGTTTTATTAGTCTCCGTGTAGCTCTGTGCGTCTTGGTGTATCTCTGTGGCACAATTGCCGTTTCTCAGCCACTCGAAACCGCTCTGAAACGCCAGAAATTAGTGAATGTCCAGACGCTTGACCCGTCTATTTTGGTGGAGTTGAAATACTCAACCACCGATAATTTTGTGGGGAAAGATGTCTATGACGACCTCACAACGGCGTATATGCAGCCCCTTGCCGCGCGCAAACTCGCCGAAGCCAGCCGACTACTACGGGCCCGAAATCATACGCTGCGCTTGTTGGTGTATGACGCGGCCCGCCCCCGAACGGCGCAGTGGAAACTCTGGAATGCCCTCACCAAATACCCCGAAGCCGAACGCCAGAAATACGTGGCCGACCCCCGCAAAGGCTCCATCCATAACTACGGTTGCGCCGTTGATCTTACCCTCGCCGACAAAACCGGCAAGGCAGTGGACATGGGAACGCCGTTCGATTATTTCGGGATTCTGGCCTATCCGTCCGAAGAAACAGCCTTGCTGAGCCAGGGTAAACTGACGCAGAATCAGGTGCAAAACCGGCAACTGTTGCGGTCGGTGATGCGCCGGGCCGGGTTCAGCCCCATCGGGTTCGAGTGGTGGCACTTCAACGCCCTACCCCGCGAAAAAGCCAAAATGATGTTCAGGATTGTGGAGTAGAGCAAGGTTGTTACACGGAGATACACGGAGGACGCACAGAGATTCACGGAGAATTTGACGCTATAAATCACGCTCTCTGTGCGTCTCTGTGCGTTCTCCGTGTATCTCTGTGTAACAACTATCTATCATTCCCACTCAATCGTAGCCGGTGGTTTCGACGAAATATCATACACCACACGGTTTACGCCCTTCACCCGGTTGATGATTTCGTTGGAAACATCGGCCAGAAATTCATACGGCAGGTGCGCCCAGTCGGCGGTCATACCGTCAACGCTGGTTACGGCGCGGAGGGCCACCACGCGCTCGTAGGTACGTTCATCGCCCATCACGCCCACGCTCTGCACGGGTAGCAGCATGGCTCCGGCTTGCCAAACCTGATCGTATAACCCACTCGTTTTCAGGCCGTTGATGAAGATTGAGTCCACGTCCTGCAAGATTTGAACCTTCTCCGGCGTGATGTCGCCGAGGATGCGGATTGCCAGGCCGGGGCCGGGAAACGGATGGCGTTTCAGGATGGCTTCGGGCAAACCCAGCGACCGGCCAACGGCGCGTACTTCGTCTTTAAACAGGGTGTTGAGCGGCTCCACGACCTTGAGTTTCATGAAATCGGGCAGGCCACCGACGTTGTGGTGCGATTTGATGGTGGCCGACGGCCCTTTTACCGAGACCGACTCGATTACGTCGGGGTAAATCGTTCCCTGACCGAGCCACGAGACATTCTCGATGCGGTGCGCTTCCTGGTCAAAAACCTCGATAAACGTGCGGCCAATGGCTTTTCGTTTGGCTTCGGGGTCGGTCAAGCCAGCTAAGGCATGGTAAAACTGGTTGGTGGCATCAACGCCTTTGATGTTCAGGCCCAGCGTTTTATACGATTCCAGCACCTGCCCGAACTCGTCTTTACGGAGCAAACCGTTATCCACAAAAATACAGAACAGGTTATCACCAATGGCGCGTTGCACGAGCGTTGCCGCCACCGACGAGTCAACCCCGCCCGACAGGGCCATCACCACCCGGTCAGAACCGAGTTTTTGGGCAAGGTCGGCAATGGTGGCTTCTACGAATGAGTCGGCAGTCCAGTTTTGGCTGCATCCGCAGATGTCCACCACAAAGTTGTGCAACAGTTGTTTGCCTTGCAGCGAGTGGGTCACTTCGGGGTGAAACTGAATGCCATAAGTCTGTTCTCCTTCAATCTGGAACGCGGCCACCCGAACCGTATCGGTGGAGGCAATAACAGTAAAATTGTCGGGGATGCTGGTGATGGTATCGGCGTGCGACATCCAGACCTGACTGTGCGCGTCAATGCCGCGCATGAGCGGATTTGCGCCGTCAACGGTGCCGAGTTTAGCCCGGCCATACTCGCGGATGGCCGATGCCTGCACCTCACCCCCGCTGGTGTGGGCCAGCAGTTGTGCGCCGTAGCACACGCCCAAAATCGGCAGTTTGTGGCGCAGGGCGGCCAAATGAACCATCGGTGCGTTGGCATCGCGGACGGAAGCCGGGCTACCCGACAGGATGATGCCGGTAACGGATTCGAGGTGAGCGGGGAGGTGATTATAGGGGTGGATTTCGCAGTAAACGTTCAGTTCGCGCACCCGGCGGGCAATGAGTTGGGTGTATTGCGAACCGAAATCCAGAATCAATATTTGTTCGGTTGCCATCTAACGGTCTCTAAAATGCAAAGTTAGGCCGTTTTTCAATAGCTGATACCCGGTTTCGCGCGTTGGCCGCTCTTCGTCAATCGCGGAGCCTACTGTGCGGATAACGCCGGTGTAGTTCTTCGGATGTGACGGGAACCTGATTGTATAACCCGCCAACGCAATTTAGTAGGGCTTTGGCTGGTGGCGGCAACCCGCCATTAGCCAAAGCCCTACCAAAACTAAAAACGGGAGCTTACGGAACTCAATCATCGGGATAAATCTCTCCCTGCCTGAGCACAAAACGCTCTTTCTGAATATCATCTACGTTGTAGCAGATCGAGATGACCACATCATTGGTGAACTGATACCCGCCCGCAGGCCATATCTTTCTTCTGTTTATCGAGACCTGAACATCCTCATTGACCCGTATCACACCCAACGACGGATCAGGCTCATAATACTCAAATCTGCTCATGTACCGGGATGTGGTCAGGGGTGTAAACGGTTGCTGGCACAGTTGCTCTAAGCGGGTCTTGATGGAGTCTATCGCATGGCCTTTATTTTTCAGGGTAATAAGAACGCCATACGGTTGATTTTTGGGTTCACGGACAAAACTATTAAATCGCCAGACGATTTGAACGGATTTAGCTGTATCGGTGAGCCTGTTTGCAAGCGACTCTACGGCCTGCGGATAACGCCGGTGTAGTTCTTCGGATGTAACGGGGAACTGAATAGCATAACCCGCCAATGTGATTTGGTAGGGCTTTGGCTGGTGGCGGCAACCCGTCATCAGCCAAAGTCCTATCACAACTAAAAGCCGGCGTTTACGGAACTCAATCATTTAAAGTTTACTACTTATCAAACCCGGCCAAAACTTCGGGCTACAACGCGCCATAATGGTTTGTTGACGAGCCAAAAATCAACCGTCTGATTGGTTGCGCCGAACATCATGAATATGTGTACGGTGTCTTTACGAACTTTAAACGTCTGTATTCTCACGTTAAACCGTAGTGGCCTGGTATAATGTGGTTCGGTCAGAGTAGAATCCTGCAAGAGAATGGGAACGGCCTTGCCCTTGTACGTCAACTCATAGCCCGCATGCACAACCCGCCCGGCTATTAATTTGAGTCGTTCAGTGGTAAAAACCTTCTTGATTAACGTATCGAGTGGCTTGTCGTCCAGAACAGTTTGTAACACGGCAAGCGTGTCGGTTTTGGTAAGCCTTTGCCCGGAGTCGCGTGCTGTTTGCTGGCAACACAGTACCATTACCGTGAGTAATATTACGACGGGTTGGTCTCGACTGACGTTAAAACTTGCCATATTCACGCTCTTTGATTGTCCAGCCAGCACCATCGTTTTTCATCTTGAAAAGAGCAGTAGCATTACCAGCATGAAAAAATAGCATAACAATTGCCGAGTCCTTAGAAAATAACTTTATGACGGGTACACTGACATATAGTTCGTTAGGATGATGCTCATGTATTTGGCGAGAATCTTCACTTAGATGTACGATTTCAACAGGCTTGTTGGCAAACGTTAATCGCTGATTTGCCTTAATGAAAGGTTCTGCCACGAGTTTTAATGCCTGATTGCCAAAGTCCCTACTTATTTCTACTTCTAATTTCTTATCTCGTAGAACAGCCTGAACCAGTTTTGTGGTCTTGCTCGCATTGAGGATTTTACTATCGTCAACGCTATTCGTGCAATGAGTCATAAGAAGTCCCGCCAAACTTACCCAAAAGATCAGGCAGGCGCGAATTGTTGAGAATAGCATAGCGTAGCGTTTAGTTTTGCTTGTTAAAATCGACCAATAACCGCCCAGCGTTATCCTTGGTAATCGTAGTGCCTAACACTTCCCGCTCGAATTCATCTCCGAACTCATCATTTCTTGATTCATTGCGCCCACCGTCTACGGCACCGTAATGAGTTAATTCATGAAGTAAAGTAACTGAAAGTAGAAATGCAGTTGCTTCTTTTGTGCCGCTAAGATTGGCCGCTTCTAAACCTCTTACATACCGCGCACTTATCTCTATAAAAGGTTCTGGGTAAGCTGGATATACGGTGTGTCCGTAATAAGTTGCGGGGGTCAGTTCATTAACGACGATTTTTGGGCCACTACCAAATTTTAATAGTGGTCTGATCTTAGACCAAGCCAGGTGGGTGTGCCGAATCAAAGCCTGTTTTACTCTTTCATGTTGTTCAACAAAGCCAGGTAAGTTTCTGACCAGTTCAGTAAAACGTGGATACTGTGCCTGGTCAGCCGCACTCAAAATGAAGGCGTTACTACCATCTGGTTTTTGCCCGTATTGGTCAATGTAGTTTTGTAGGCTGCTAATTAAAAGTGGGTAATCCCGGATTACAGCCTGTTCTTCTTCATCAAAATAGATGCTTGGCGAGTGGTTATAATTCATGTCATAAAAAAAGTTATCCGCCTGGCTGCCTCCTATCAAGCCGTTATCGCCAATCATAATGGGCGTGTAGGGCGCACTGCCTCCGCCCCCACCCCCACCTCCGCCACCCGGTGAAGCGTTCCAGAACCAGGCCACGTCACCCGTGTTGCTGCCCTGAGAATTGGACGGGGGCGTACTGCCGCCAAAACCATTGCCGCAATCGAGCGATATGGTATAGTCTAACTGCCAGTGATTACCGCCACCGTCCCAAAAACCACTCGATGGGTCGCTTAGGCCGCCCCCGCCAACCTGCGCCGGCGGATTGGGGCCTTCATTTTTATACACCAGAATATCGCAATCGCCCATAACCCGTCCTCCTTTGCCGGTCAGCAGCCGGGCGCGGTTGGTGGGTTTGCCATTTTCGTAGTACCAGCCACCCATGAATTTTTTCTCGGCGTTGTCATACGCTAACACGTAGCCGTCAAAGCTATCGCCTTTTACTTTCTTGTTTTTCTTCCGGTTGTCGTCCGTCGGAATCACCGTAATCACATCGGCCAGTATGTTGCCTTTTGGGTCTTTATAAATCAGCAGTTTCTTCTGAATCATGTAATCTGTTTTATCAACGGATTTCTTGCCGCCCAGTACGTCTTGTTTCGATGCCGTTGCCTGATCGTAGTTGTAGGTCAGCGGCACCACCACAACGGATAAGCCGTTGGCGTACGTCTGTTTTTGGGCTAAGTTCCAAAACTCGGTACGGCGCGTGGCGGGTTTTTCGCTGCCCACTTTGGCTCCTGCCGATTGCGGAACAAACCAGGCTTTAGCCTCCGCAATGGTAATATCAGGATAAACGGGTTTTACCGAAACGTCTGATTTCGGTTCGCAGGCCGATAGCAGCACAGTTGCCATGAGCAAAATAATCAACGATTTACTGCTGTTCTGAATCATAAAAAAGTGGTTAAACGTTGCTTGCTTTGTAGCAAGCAACGTTTAACCACTTTAGAAACATAGAACCAGTATATTGAGCCAACGGCCCCAGCTCATAAAAGATTAACCTGTAATCACACCGTTACCAGCGCGTTCCAGCAGTGATTCAACCCGTTGGCGCAGCACATCCACATCATCGGCGATGGCCTGACGGATCGCTGCTTTCTCGTCTTCCGGGCGCTCAGATGCTTCCTGACCAATACGTTGCCAGAAGGCTGCTTTTTGGGCCTCATCTTGAAGACCACTGTATTCTCTCAATTCGCTATTCAGTTGTTTGTGCGCCTGATTCATCGTCGTTATTCAGACTCTACCACCCCTAACCCCCTCCTGTTTTAGGAGGGGGCTAAACCTCCAGGGTTAAAAGCCGAAGGCTTGAAAGCCCCCTCCTGTTTTAGGAGGGGGTTGGGGGTGGTAAATTTACCCGCCGTAGGTGCTGTAATGCTTCTGAAACAGCGCGTCGTATTTCTGGAACGCTGCCGCCTGTTTGGCTTCGCGGCAGGCTTCGGCTACCGATTGCAACGTGTATAAATCAGCGTTGGTGTCGCCAAATGTCCGGCCCGATGTTTTGCTGTACGTCAGGTTCTGATCGGCACGGCGGGCCATGATGTCGGCAATTTCGAGGGCTTTCTTGCTGTCGCCCACGTCAAACAAAAACCGCACGTAGTTGGATGACACCTGATCGTAGGGAATAGCCGCGTCGGGCAGCACCGCCAGCGAGTAATTCAGCACCTCGCGGGCTTTGGCTTTGTTGCCCTGTTTCAGGAGTTCGTCGGCAAGGCGGAAGAACGCAATCCGGGCCGAAATCACCGGCGAACCTTTGTACGTTTCGTCATAATACACGTTCGGGTTGTTCATCTCGCGCCAGAACGTTTTGTGCATCATCTTGTCGTACATGATGTCGGTGTTCACGGCTCCGTCAGAGGCTTTTTCAAACCGAATCGGCATCAGGCGGTAAGCGTAACCCTCCAACTGCATATAATCTTTCAAGCCGAGGTAGTTCGAGCCAGCCAGTGTGGACGAGAAATAGATGGGCCGTTGCCAGTTGTTGGTGGCAATCATATCGAGCATAATCAGGTCGGGCTTGTAGAGGTCGGGCGTGTTGTATTTGCCCGGTGTTTTGGGGTCGGGTTCGCCTAAAGCCCACACAACGGTATCGGCTACGGATGCCTGGAGGTTTTTCGGCACGAAGCCCGCCCGCGCCACAGCCGCCTTGTCAACGGGTAAAAACAGGATAGACGACGGCAGCACACTCGTCATGTCGCCGGTGGTGAGCGGCACCTGAATGGCCGGGCTATTGGTTTTCACGAGGCTAATGTACTGTTTGAGGTCAATGCCGTTTTTCACGCCCGGCACCTCATAAAACGGTACAATGTCGTTTTTACCCTTGTTGAAATTATTGAATTCCAGAGAAATCGGCAGGGCGGCAGATTCGTAGGTCGGGCGTTTCATCTGCTCGATATACCACTCGGTGCCGAGCAGACTCAGGTTGCAGACCCGCACGTCGCGCCGGAATCCTTCCACCTCCTGCACGTACCAAAGCGGGAAGGTGTCGTTATCACCGCCCGTAAACAAAATAGCGTTTTTATCGCAGGAGTTGAGCAGGTTCTTGGCAAAATCAACCGAGTGGTAGCGGTGGTTGCGGTTGTGGTTGTCCCAGCTTTTAAGCCCCATCATCAGCGGCACCAACGCGCTCAGGCCCAGCACGGTAGCCACCCGAACGGTATCGTTTTTGACAAACTGCCGGATACCATCAATCAACGCCATCACGCCGATGCCAATCCAGACGGCGAAGAAATAAAACGAACCGACGTAAATATAGTCGCGCTCACGCGGTTCGGTCGGGGGCGAGTTGAGGAAGATTTGCAGGGCGATGCCGGTAAAGAAAAACAGCAAACTCACCACCAATAAATCGCGCCGGTTGCGGAAATATTGAAACACAATGCCGAACAGACCGAGCAGAAACGGCAACAGGTAAAAATTGTCGCGGGCTTTGTTGGCAACCAGCAAATCGGGTGCGCCATCGTTGCTGCTCCAGGGCAGCAGGTAACCCGCGCCTTCTTCGTCAGACTCGCGCCCGGCGAAGTTCCACATCAGATACCGGAAATACATATGGCCGAGCTGGTGGCTGAAAAAGAATTTCAGGTTATCGCCGAAGGTCGGTTTCTGTCCGGCGGCTAAGCCGAGCATCTGCCGGTAGAGTTGCGGGTGGTTTTGCTGATTGCTATACACGCGGGGAAACAGCATCTCGTCGCCGGGTTCGTAGAGGTACTCCGGGGTGTAGTCGAAGATCACGTATTTCTTGCCTTCTTTTTTGTAGAGTGGTGCGCCTTTTTTCTGGTCAACGGGCCGCGAGGTAAACACCGGGCCGTATGTGAGCGAGCGGCTGCCGTATTGTTCGCGTTTGAGGTACGAGATAAAATTGAGCGCGTCGGCGGGGTTGTTTTCGTTGATGGGCGGGTTGTAATTCGAGCGCACCAGCACCTGTGTAAACGACAGATAGCCAATCAGCACGAAGGCCAGCGACAGGATCGCCGTGTTGAGCATCGGGCGTTTGGTGCGGGCCGACCACCAGATACCGGCAATCACGGCTCCGAAAAACAGGATGGTGAAGACTATCACGCCCGAATTAAACGGCAGGCCGAGCGTGTTCACAAAGAACAATTCAACGGCAAAGCCCGCGCTCGGCAGGCCCGGAATGATGCCGGAGTTGATGATACCCAGCACGAGCATCCCACCCAAAAAGGCCAAAATACCGCCCCAGAGCGTGATTTTCTGGTAGCGTTTGAAGTAGTACATCAACGCCAGGGCGGGCAGCGTTACGAGGTTTAGCAAGTGAACGCCGATAGACAACCCCGTGAGGTAGGCAATGAGCAGCAGCCACCGATTGGCCGTGGCTTCGTCTTCAACGCGCTCCCACTTAAAAGCCGCCCAAACCGCAACGGCGGTGAAGAATGACGACATCCCATACACCTCAGCCTCGACCGCCGAGAACCAGAAGGTATCCGAAAAGGTATAAATCAAGGCTCCGATTACCGATGAACCAACTACAGTAAGCGTGTCGGTCAGGGTGTAATCGGCTTCTTTTTTGGGCAGAAGTTTTTGGGCCAGCATCGAGATTGTCCAGCACAGAAAAAGAATCGTAAACGCGCTCGACAGCACCGATACCATATTTACCCAGTAGGCTACTTTGGTAACGTCGCCGAAAGACAGGAACGAAAACAGCCGACCGAGGAGCAGGAAAAAGGGTGCGCCCGGCGGGTGAGGAACTTGCAGTTTGAACGAGCAGGCGATAAACTCCCCGCAGTCCCAGAAACTGGCGGTACGTTCAACGGTGGCCGCGTAGGTAGCCAGGGCTACGGCAAACGTGAGCCAGCCCGCAAGGGTGTTCAGTCGTCGGAAAGACAGCATAACAGGATGTGATTGCGTTTTTTGTGTAGCCCAAAAGTAGCGAATCCTGGGCCGGGCGGGGGCGCAACGGGCGTTAAAGATTGTTAAACACCCCAAAAACCCGGCAATTGGTTGTGCCTTTACAGAAGACACTCTCTCCGGCAATTGCTTTCGGTTTGGTAGCTGTACAACACCGTGCGCCCTGCGCTTGGCATAACCCGGCGCACGAATTCGGCACCGGAAAATGAATTAGCCCGCTTTTGCCGTTATTTGACCCTGTGAACCGAAAACAGACGCACCGATGCGTCTCTACAAAATGTGTGGAATTGTTGCCTACGTCGGCCACCGACAAGCGGCCCCTTTGGTGCTGAACGGATTGAAACGACTCGAATACCGGGGCTACGACAGCGCGGGTATCGCCCTGATGAACGGCGACGACCCGGCAGAACCCGTCCTGAACGTCTACAAGAAAAAAGGCAAGGTCGTGGCCTTAGAGCAGGAACTCGTGGGTAAGGCCCTGAACGCCACCATCGGCATGGGCCACACCCGCTGGGCTACGCACGGCGAACCCAACGACCAAAACGCCCACCCGCACTACTCGTTTCACCGGCGGCTGGCGATTGTCCACAATGGCATCATCGAAAACTACGCGGCCATCAAACAGGCACTGCTCAAAAAAGGCCACGTCTTTCAGAGTCAGACCGATACCGAAGTGCTGATTCAGTTTATTGAAAGCATTCAGGATGAGACCGATACGTCGCTCGAAGAAGCCGTTCGGTTAGCCTTGCAGGAGGTTGTCGGGGCCTATGCCATTGTGGTAATGAGCCACGATGACCCGACCTTGCTCGTGGCCGCCCGCAAAGGCTCGCCGTTGGTGATTGGCGTGGGCGACGATGAGTTTTTCTTTGCCTCCGATGCCACGCCCATCATCGAATACACCAAAGACGTGGTGTATCTCGACGATTATGAAATTGCCGTAGTGCGGGGCGGGAATCTCCGCATCCTGACGCTCGAAAACGGCGAGAAAACGCCCTACATCGAAACCATTGAACTCGAACTGGAAGCCATCGAGAAAGGCGGGTTCGACCATTTTATGCGGAAGGAGATTTTTGAGCAGCCGCGCTCCATTGCCGACTCCATGCGGGGCCGCGTGTTGGCTGAATCCGGTTTGGTGCAACTCGGTGGCCTCCGCGATTATCTCGACACCATCGCCCGTTCGGAACGCATCGTGATTATCGGCTGCGGCACATCGTGGCACGCCGGTTTAGTGGCCGAATACATTTTTGAGGAATTGGCCCGGATTCCCGTCGAGGTCGAATATGCGTCGGAGTTCCGGTATCGCAACCCGATTATCAACGAGGGCGACGTAGTGATTGCCATCTCGCAATCGGGCGAAACCGCTGATACCTTAGCAGCCATTGAACTGGCAAAATCGAAGGGGGCGTTGATTTTTGGGGTCTGCAACGTGGTTGGGTCGTCTATCGCCCGCGCCACCCACGCCGGGGCCTACACCCACGCCGGGCCGGAGATTGGCGTTGCCAGCACCAAAGCATTTACGGCACAGGTAACGGTGCTAACGCTCATCGCCTTAGCCACCGCCCAGCGCAAAGGCACCATCTCTGACAGTCTGTTCCGGCTCTTGCTGGCCGAGTTAGAGAGTATCCCGGCGAAGGTGGAACGGGTGTTGCAGGCCGCCGACAAAATCAAGGAAATCGCCCGGCTGTTTACCTACGCCCGTAACTTTATCTATTTAGGCCGGGGCATGAACTTCCCCGTCGCGCTCGAAGGAGCCTTGAAACTCAAGGAAATCAGCTATATCCACGCCGAGGGCTACCCGGCTGCCGAGATGAAACACGGCCCCATCGCCCTCATTGACGAAGATATGCCCGTTGTGGTGATTGCGACCAAAGAAAGTTCTTACGAGAAAGTGGTCTCGAACATTCAGGAGGTCAAGGCCCGCAAAGGCCGCGTGATTGCCATCGTCACCGAGGGCGACACCAACCTGCCCGGCATCGTTGATTTTGTGATCGAGATTCCGAAGGTTCACGACGTGTTGGTGCCGTTGATTTCGGTGATTCCGTTGCAATTGCTGGCCTACGATATTGCCGTGATGCGGGGCCGCAACGTTGACCAACCGCGCAACCTGGCAAAATCGGTAACGGTGGAGTAAGGAAAAATACGCGGGGTAAATAATCTATTCACCCCGCATATTTATCCTGCATCATTTTGATAAACGCCAGTCCGTTTTCGGCGATGTCCCAGGGTTTGCTGAACTCGCGCCAGACGTTGATCGAGTTGGCAAAACCGATGTCGTTGCGGGTGAAGGCTTCGATGGTTAGCCAGCCCGTGTAGTTCAGCTCGGCGAGTGTTTTGAACGTGTCGTCCCAGGGAATATGCCCGTCGCCGGGCGTTCCCCGGTCGTTTTCGCTGATGTGGACGTGGGCCAGCACCGGCGCAATGGTGCGGATGGCTTCAGAAAACCGCTTTTCTTCCATGTTGGCGTGGTGGGTGTCAAACATTGCCCGAACGTTGGGATGGTCGGCCCGGCGCACCAGGTCGGCGAGTTGCGTCATGGTGTTGCAGAGGTAACACTCAAAGCGGTTCAGGGCTTCGGGAGTCAGCACAATGCCAGCCTGTTTGGCGTAGTCACCAACGGTGTGCAGCACCTCGGCACTGCGGGCGTATTCGTCGGCTTGCGGCTCCCGGCGCGTGAAGGTGGCAAAGGCCGAATGAAACGGCCCGCAAATCACCGTCGCGCCCAGCGCGTGCGCCCGGTCAACCACGCCTTTGAGGTGGCTCACGGCCTGCTCGCGGACGGCGGCTGATTCGCTGACGGGGTTGGCCTCCGGCCCGACAACCGTAACGCAGGTGCTTCGCAAACCCGTGTTTTTCAGGTGATTGCCAAACTGTTGATAGACCGAAACGGGTTGGTCGTCAATAAAACATTCGATGCCGTCGTAGCCAATTTTTTTGAGCCGGTCGGCAATGGGGTTCATCGCTTCGGAGATGGCGGCTGTCCAGACTAACAGATTAAACCCAATGGGAGATGGCGTTGGAGCCGTTTTAGTTGGTACTGATAAAGACATAGCAAGAAGGAGGTTATTTTGCTTTCTCGGTCTGTATCTTCACAGACCGTTTTATCTATATGACTGATGTTACGAAGACTGCTTTAAAATCCCGTAGGGATGGCCGACGTTGTAGCCCCGCACAGGCAGCCCTGCCGATTGAAATCCGGGGCTATGATGTCGGCCATCCCTACGGGATTTTGATCGTTGCGTATCATCAGTATCTGACTCATAGCGGTCTGTGAAGACACAGACCGAAGAGACGGGAAATGAGGTATCATAAAGGAGTAACTGACTGGTAAAAAGAGCAGCTCAGTGGGCTAACAGCCACTGACGAACGCGGGGGTTGACATCTTCGATACATTCCCAGTGGAAGGCGTGTCCGGCATCATCGTACAGGTGTAATTCGCTGTTTTGAATCGCACCGGCCACTTCTTCACTCATCCAGACCGGGGTAAAGTGGTCGTTCCGACCGCCAATAACGAGGCAGGGTGCCGTAATCTGACCTAATTCGGCCAGCGTATTGTGGGCGATGCAGGCTGCGGCCTGGCCTTCCAGCCCGTGCAACGGTTGGGGGCGCGGGTCAACGGTGGCCTGCTGTCGCCCGGCCACTAAATCGGCAAACGTAGCATCATCGTCCCAGCTTCGTTTGGCATAAATCAGGAGTTGGATGTAATTGGCAAATTCGTCGGGCCGGAGCCGGGCTTTGATCGTTACGATGTGCCGGAAGATGGCTTCGGCGGTGCGGTCACAACGCGCCCAGGGACACATCAGCACCAACGACCGCACTTTTTGGGGATGCCGCAGGGCCAGTTGCTGGGCAATGGTACTGCCCATCGAGACACCCACCACCCGCACCGTGTTCAGGCCAAGCCGGTCAATGAGTCCGGCGTAGTCATCGGCCATTTGCGCGGTGGTGTACGGGCCGACTGGTTTGTCTGACTGCCCAACGCCCCGGTTGTCGGCTATGATGCAGCGAAAATGGTGCTGCCAGTCGTCGGCGTGTTTTTCCCAAACCGAGCCGGGGGCCGTGATGCCCATAATCAGCAGGAGTGGCTCGCCCGCGCCCCGTTCGTCGTAATACAGGCTGATGCCGTTGGTTTCTATAAAAGGCATACGTTAGGTTGGCGTTCGTGACAGACACTATTTTTTGATTGACGGCAGCAGCGTTTCATACACCCAGCGTCCGTCGTGCAGCGTAACGCCGTCGGGGTCGTTCATGGCTTCGGGGCCTTCATCTTCGCAAATAATCCAGCCGCTGTACTGCCGTTCGATTAACCAGTCGGTGATACCCACAAAATCAACATTCCCCTGCCCCAACAGCGCGAATTCGGGTTCGCCATGCCAGTCTTTGTAGTGAACTAAGTTAATCAGCGAGGCATATTCTTTCATTTTCGTCAGTGGATCCATCCCGCCGTTTATCAGGTGACCAACATCGGGAGTCCACCCCGTCACCGCCGTATCGAGCGATTCAAGAATCACGCGGTAGTCTTCTTCCGTCCGGGTAATGGACGAATGGGGCGAGTTTGGGTGAAAACTACACGGCACGCCCTGCTCTGCGGCCCGGTGCGAAACCCGGTTCACGATCCTGACTAAGTTCTGTCGGCGGGTTTTCAGGTCGTGCCGGCCGGTTGGTTTCTGCACCGTGCAGAGCAAGGCTCCCGGAAATTGTTTGAGCAGGGCGATGGCGCGGTCGGCTTCGTAGCGTTCGTGGGCGGTTTCGTCGGGGCCGTTCCAGTCCAAAGCCAGCGCAATGGCTGCTAACGCGATGTGGTGTTGGTTCAGTTTTTGGGCAAGACTGTCGGCATCGGGCAGGTCGCCCATCCAGTTAAAAATGGGTTCGATACCCGCAAAACCCGCCTGAGCCGTAATCTCGATGATATGGCCCTGCCGGTTGGCGTGGGTCAGGCCGTTGTTATTCATGAACCAGGTGTAGGCTTCGGCACCAAAACGGAACGGGACAGGCATAATTACTCTGGTTAAATTAACGTGAATTATGGATAAAGCCTTTTTTCGTCAGGAACGACGATGGACGGCTTGCGATCACAGAAGCAGTAAGCACTCAGCCCGGCTAATACATTAACAATGGCATTAAATGGGCTGCGATGGCGGGTGTGTTCA
>JBBRNH010000080.1:0-28505 GCA_038230415.1 Cytophagales bacterium
CCAGCGAAGTACTGAAACTCATTACGGGTATCGGTCAGCCGCTGTCGGGGTCGTTGTTGCTGGTGGATTTGCTGGCCGTGACTTCGCAGAAAATAAAAGTAGCCCGCCGACCCGATGCCGAAGCCGTGGCCGAACGCGGACTGCTGGCCCGGCAATCGGTTTCGGCCCCGGCTGGCCCGCAGGCGATTACGGTTGCTGACCTGGCCGACTGGCTCACCCAAGGCCGCGACGTGTTCCTCCTCGATGTGCGTGAACGGCCCGAATTCGATGTCTGCCACCTCGACGGAGCCACCCTGATTCCGGTCGGTATGATTCCGAACAACATCAAGCGCATCCCGACTGATCGCCCGGTGGTGGTGTATTGCCATCACGGAATGCGGTCGGCCAACGTGATTAATTACCTGCACACGCAGGCGGGCCTGACCAATCTGTACAACTTAGAAGGCGGTATTCACGCCTGGGCGCAGCAGGTAGAGCCGGAAATGGCCGTGTATTAAACTGTTTCACAAAACTCCTTTCGTACTTGGCAACGACCCCAACGCCTTCACATCGCGCCGGATGGCCATGTTGATGGATTTGGCAAATGCCTTGAAAATTGCTTCGATTTTATGATGCTCGTTATCCCCTTCGACTTTCACGTTGAGGTTGCAGAGAGCCGCGTCGGAGAATGATTTGAAGAAGTGGAAGAACATTTCCGTTGGCATATCACCGATTTTTTCCCGCTTAAAATCAGCCGCCCACACCAACCAGGGCCGTCCCGAAAAATCAATGGCAACCTGAGCAAGAGCTTCATCCATTGGCAACAGAAATCCGTAGCGGTTAATGCCACGCTTGTCGCCGATGGCCCGGCGGAAGGCTTCGCCCAGCGCAAGGGCCGTGTCTTCAATGGTGTGGTGTTCGTCAATATGCAGATCACCCCGGACGTGAATGGTGATGTCGGCCCCGGAATGTTTGGCGAGTTGGTCGAGCATATGGTCAAAGAAACCGATGCCGGTGTGCATATCGGCCCGCCCGGTGCCATCGAGGTTTAGCTCAATTTGGATTTTGGTTTCGTTGGTATTGCGTTCCACGGTGGCGGTGCGGGGCGGGAGCCGCAGAAACTCATAAATCCGGTGCCAGTCGGGCGTGGTGAGGGCAATGGCGGTCTGCATTTCGGCGGTGATGGTTGGCCCGATGTCGGCAGCCTGCGTATCAGGGTCAAGATTGGGCCAATCTAAGCCGGGCGGAATAAACAGGATTGCCTTCGCACCGAGGTTCACGGCCAACTGCACGTCCGTCAGCCGGTCACCGATGACGTAGCTATTGGCAAGGTCATACATTTCGGAGAAATACTGGGTCAGCATCCCGGTTCCCGGTTTGCGCGTAAGGCTGTTCTGGTGCGGAAAGTGCCGGTCAATATGCTCGGCGGCAAAGTAAATCCCTTCGCCCGCAAACGTGTCGAGCATCTTCTGGTGGGCGGGCCAAAACGTATCTTCGGGAAACGACTCCGTACCAAGCCCATCCTGATTGGTGACCATAACTAACTCGTAATCAGTCTCCTGCACAATTTGCCGCAGGGCCGATAGCACGCCAGGCATAAACGTGAGTTTGCTAAGAGAATCAACCTGTTGGCTCGGTTGCGGCTCTACGATGAGGGTGCCATCGCGGTCAATGAATAATACATTCTGCATCATGCCGCAAAGATACGGGGTGGGGTCAGGATGCGATCAAAGAGAAGAGATTACGTGAAATTCCGGGGTGGGTTAAGGTAACGGAAAGGGATTTATGAAGAAGGGGAATTTGGAACTCGTCAGCCCGTAACTGGTGCTGATTGAAAAACGAATTGGGGTCGCTCGTGCGATATCAAGATAAGTTGCAAAAGTTCAGCGATGTTTGTCAAGTACGAGTTGAAGCGGGTAGCGAACAAATGCCACGGTAACAGTCTACTGCCCGCACGGGCGGTCTCGATATTTATATAAAACCTTATGTTAGCGATAGTTTATTTCTGCCCGATCAATTGAAATCCTGTAGCAGTATGTCCATTCATTGTCATAACTTGAATAGGTCTTTCCAATAAAATTTTGAATTTTTTTAACAAGGTTGAAATCCACTCCGTACTATGATGCCTGAATGTAACACCTTCTTTTAAGGTAAAAACTCCGTAATTATTTTCATCATTATTTAAATATCCATATCTGTCTGTTTCAGTCGAGTGTTCTTGTATGTAATAGTCACTGATGTAAATAATCCCACCGTTTTTTAATTTTGAATGAAGAAGATTTATGAGTTTAGTTTGTCCTACGTTAGATGGAATGCAAGTCAAAACTGCAAATAAGAAAATGCAATCAACCGAATCATCGTTTATTGGCAAATCGGTTGGCTTCTCAATATGATGAAGCTGGGACATGCCTAAGCCTCTTCCCCTGTTGATTAATTCTTTTGAAGTGTCAAAGCCGAGAATATTTGAATAGCCGTTATCCTGCATCTCTTTCACAACTCGACCGTAACCGCAGCCAAAATCAACGATTAGGCTCTGTTTGTTAATTTCTTTTCCGAGTAATGTGATATCAACTGGATGAGTAAATGTTTTTATCTCAGCTACTTCGTCCCAATAATTTTTTTGATTGTCAAGGTCCATATTATTCTGTTACCAAATTGCTACTAATGTCGAATGTCTTGCGAGGCTGGAGTCTTTAAAGTTCAAAAGTTTAACCTTAGCAGTGATCCCAGTAGTATTTCAAATTCTTGATAATTTTTGCCTATTCCAATTTTGCGAAACCCATGTTACTTGCAGTGCTTTTCAGATTCTGTGAAATATTCTTCGTTCGGTTCTTCTACAACAAACAAAGTTGGCGTATTTTCAATTTGTCTAACTCGATTTCTTGCAATTTCGCAGTACTCGTGACTAATATCAATGCCAATATATTGTCTACCCATTTCACAAGCTACTCTTGCTGTTGTTCCACTTCCACTCATTGGGTCAAAAACTATGTCGCCTTGAACTGTCCAAGATTTTATGTGGTCTCTCACAAGTTCACAGGGGAATGGTGCTGGATGACCTTTTGCTTCTTGGTCCTCTTGTTTTTTCCCTACTACATACTCCCAAATGTTGCCTTTTATTTTTTTGTCTTTAACTGGCTTTGCCATTTTTTCCCTTGTCTGTTCATTCTTAGAAAAGTTTTTGTATGTTGTTCCGTTAAGTTCTAAACCTGCGTGCAAACAGTCTACCATTATTGGTTTGTGCGTTTTTACAACTCCTTTACTAAAAACAAACATAAATTCAAATTCATTATTGTAGCGTTTTCGATAAATTTGAGGAATTGGATTTATCTTACGAAAAATCATTGTGTCGTGAAGATTAAAGCCAATTTCTCTAAAATACAAGGCTTGCTGAAAACTCGTTCCCGTTTCGCTTCCTTCAATTGTTGCGTCGTTTACGACCCAAACAACAACCCCGCCTTGCTTAGTCACTCTGTACAACTCTCTGGCTATATCTTCAAAAGGGAAACTAAAGCCTTTATAATTTCTCAAATTATCGTAGGGTGGTGAAGTAACTGTTAAATCAATAACATCATCATCAAGTTTTTTCATTACCTCAACACAGTTGCCTTCAATGATTTGGTTAATATATTTTTCTATATTCATTTTCATTAATTTAGTGTGAATAGTTTGTTATCAGAAATTGAATTAATAGTTTTAATCCTGTTATCAATTTTGTGAACTTTTATAAGCTCTTTCAATGCTTCCTCGTGATTCATTCGCATAATTTTTTCTCTTTCTTGTGCCAAAAAAGCCAACGCTTCATCTTTTGCTACTGCGATACTTTCAGCCGCTACACCTTTTTCAATATTCCAAAGTGGTTGAATTTTCTTTGAGAACGAAAGAATAGCTTTGTTGATCGCCAACCAGTAATCAGTAGCATTTTTTGATGGATTAAGTGCTTGAATTGTTTCAAATATCCTTTTCAAAAGTTGCTGTGCTTTCGCTTGCCCTTCAACTTCCGAATAAGATAGAAGCAACGCTAAGTGTGAATAGGTAAATAAACAAACATTTTGAGTTGTTGCTTGTTGGTAAATTTGACTTGAAGAAGTTGGAAGTTGATAAATTGGGCATACAACCATTGCATAAGGTTTGCCACGTTTCCAGCCGTGCGTTGCTTGAACCTTGAAATCTTTTTGATTTTTGGCAGTTCTGCTTAATCTGAATGCTTTTGCGTCTGCTACAAAACTATAATCTTTTGCAAATGCTTCAACGTCTGCTACATCTGCTCTTTCTTTGAGAACCAAACTTTTGAGCCCTAACGCTGCGTATGCCAGTGAAAGTAAACAATCAGTATATTTTGAATATAATTTTTCTTCGCTTGTATCGTGTCCATAGCTTTCTGGAATATTGCCACAAAGTCTCAAATGATCAATAAGAGAAGAAACACCGTTTTTCTTGGTTTCGGCTTCTAATTCTTTTTCTAGCTTCTCGGTATCATTGCCAAAATTACCACTCAACTTTCGGATTTCTTCAACCCAAAAGTTTCGTCTTTTTATAGCTTTATCTGAGATTACTTTACTCATTTATTATTTATTGAACTATCGAGTTCAAAGATACTCAGATTGTTGGGAAAGCTGGTTGCAATTGTCGCAAAATTATAGATTCTGAATTTCGAGAGGTGCTCTGGTAGTATTGTCATTAACTCTGTAATGTACAAGAATTTTGGCGTACTTCTCGCGTTATTTGGTACTATACAAATAGTTTGTTGTATTTTTCATATCTTATTTCCCGCTCTCACTAACAACTTAATAAACACAAACATACCAAATCAATCACAGTTTGCCAAAATCACGCTCACACCAACAAACCCCCATACACCGCTTCCCACCGATGAATATTCGGGGCAATATCAAACTCCTCGCGCACAAGTTGCCCGGCGTTCCGGCGCAGGGTTTCGTAGTCGGCGGGGGGTAAATCGGCGATGCGGTTCATGGCCCCGGCGATGGCTTCGGGCGTGTTGGCAACCCAATCGCCCACGTTGCGGTCGTGCAGAATCTGCCAGGGTGTGCCGGTGGAGGCAATGGCCGGGGTTTGTTGCGTGAGGGCTTCGGTAACGACAATGCCGAAATTCTCGGTGTGCGAGGGCATAATCAGGCAGTCGGCATCGGCCATGATCTGGTATTTTTCGTCGCCCCGTTTGTGGCCCAAGAACTCAACCTGTCCGTTCAGGTTCAGGCGGTTAGCCAGCTCGTGCAGGCTGCGCCCATACTCGCTGTTGTCGTCGCCGACGATGCGTAGCGGTTTCTTTACCCGCACTAACGGCAGGGCTTCGATGAGTCGTTCGATGGCCTTTTTGGGGTGAATCCGACCTACGTACAGCCAGAAATTACCCGGTGTTCGGGTCAGTTGCGCGGGCAGTTCCATAAAATACGGTAGCTGCACAATCCGGGCATCAGCCCCGAAATTGGTTTTGATATACTTCGTTTCGGCATCGCAGGTGGAATGAAACAGCACCCGCTTTTGAAATAGCCGCACGAGTTGCAGAATCGGGCGTTTGCGGGCGGGGCTATAAATCAGCGCGTCGGGGTCGAGTTCGCCGTGCGGTGTCCAGACAATTTTCTTGCCCAGCAGAATCGCCAGGGGAGCCAGTAGCCACGAAATCGGGTAAAAAATGGCCGACAGATGCACGATGTCGCAGTTCCAGAGCGGCCCCAACGACCGCAACACGAGTTTCAGGGGCGCGTAATGCACGGCGGTTTTAACGTAAATCACCCGGCCACAATCCCGGTCAAGCCATCGGTCAAGCGGCACATCGGGGCCAATGCCGTCGTCGGTGGTGGCAACCCAAACCGTGTGGCCGCGCTGATGCAGGGCTTTGGCGTGCCAATACATGATGTTGTCGGGGCCACCGATTTGGGCCGGGTAAAACGAGCCGATGGGAAAGAAAATGTTCATTGTTTTTTAAATCCCGCCAGCATCTCCCGCGCTACGGTCTCCGGCGAAAACGGCGCGATGATTTCCTGCCCGGCGCGGCCCATGTCGGCGCGGTCGGTATGGGTCATGGTCATGATTCGGGTTAGGCAATGCGTGAGTTGGTCGGGTTGTTCGGGGTCAAAAATAAGGCCGTTTCGCTCGTTCTGCACCAAATCGGCGACGCAGCCGCAGCGGGCCGACACCACAACGGGCAGGCCGCAGACCATCGCTTCGTTCACCACTAAGCCCCAGGGTTCTGAGCGGCTCGGCAGCACCAATGCGTCGGCTAAGGCCAGCACAGTCGGCACCCGATACCAGGCCCGGCCCGGCAATACCGTCACCACATCGGTCAGGCCAAGTTCATCAGCGCGTTGCCGGAGGGGTTCGGCCAGAGGGCCATCGCCCAGCAACAGCAACCCCCAGTCGGCCCCGCCATCGCCCCGACGCGCTTCGGCAACCGCATCGAGCAGGGCCATCAGGTTTTTGACTTCGATCAACCGGCCCACAAAAATCAGGTTCTTCGGTTTCAGGCCCAGCCGGTGCTGTTCGGCGGTTCGGTGGGGTAGGGCGCGTTGGTAGGCCGCCAGTAGGGCCTGATTATCAACCGCGTTTTTTCGCATCAGGATTTTTCGGGCCGGAACGCCCAAGCCCAGCAGGTACTCGGCGGCCATCGTACCGAAACAAAAAAAGCCGTCGCACTGCCGCAGAATCAGTCGTTTCATCGCGTCGCGCCAGCCACCGGGCGGGTTGTCGGCAGCGGTGCTTTCGTTTTGCATCACTACCCGAACGCCGGTGAGTTTGGCATATAGCAATAGGAGTACTTGGGCGGGGTCGTAATACCCGGTGAGGTACAGCACATCGGGCCTGAAGGCCCGCATCCGGTTCAGCAATGCCCGGGCGCGTTCGGGCAGGGATACATCTTCAATAAATCGGTCGAAGAGCAGTTCGTAGTCATACTGATACTGAGGAGCATCGGGCGATGAATCGGCTTCAAGCCCGGCCCGCGAGCGTTCATTCCGGGCAATCTGAATCACGTGTAACACCACGCCCGGCTCCTGACCGGCTAAGGTTTGAAGCGCCTGAAAAACCACCGATTTGTAGTGCGCCCAGAGAATGTTATGAACCAATAATACGCGCATCGTCAGGCAGTTACCGGCATGGCGGTCGGTTGAACGGTTGGCACGGCATAGCCATCATAACTCACGGCGGGCGGGTTGTTCCAGAGCCGCACCGGAATCAGTTTATCAATACCCATAAACCGGATCATGAGGCCAAGCGGGTGCCAGTGATAAATTTCGTACGGACGGCCATTGGTAAACATCTGCACCAGCACCAGAATATAAAAATAGGCCAGAAACGTGGTGAGGGTATTGGGGTTGGTTTGCATGGCCCGCAGGCTGTGATACAGGCACATCGCGTTGAGACCGCCGAAGAGAATCAGGCCCAGAATGCCGTGATTGATGAAAGCTTCCAGCACGGGAATGTCTAAGTACTGAAACTTGTAGCCGTTGCCAAAAACGAGCATCTCCATATGCCCGATCAGGATGTTCGAGAGAAAACCCGTGCTGATGGTTCGGTTGGCGACGGAGGCATCGAGGGCCGCTTTGTAGGCCATGCCCGACGATTTCATGCCCAAAGCCGCATACACGTTTTCTAAGTTGCGCTCCACAAACGCCAGCACGTAGCCGTACAGAACGCTGTACACGTCGTAGTATCGTCGGAGCAAAAACAGCATCCCGAAGATAAAAACGGCGATTGTGATAATGGGAATCGGTTTCAGCAGCCCCCGAACAGCGGTCTTGATCTGGGCGGGCCGAACGTTGAAAAACAGAAACAACGCAACCACGATCAACAGGGCCACGATGCTCGACCGGGTTTGGGTCAGAATCAGAATACCCGCGCTGAAAGCCGCCGAAAACAAACTCAGAATCCGGGGGATGATCCCCGTTTCGGGCCGAAACGCCCAGATGCCACAGGCAATTACGCCCATGAGCGCGTTACGGGCAAAGACGTGGGCGTTGCCGAGCCGTTCGCCGGTTTCGGTAGAACCGAAGTTAATCACGGCCCGCTGCCCGATGGTCCAGGTTGGGTCGGTGAGCATGGCATAGACTAAGGCCATGTTCGAGACCACCGTAAACCCGATGATCACCGGCACGGCCACCTCAATGATGTCGTTGGGGATGTTGATGAGCAGAAACAGGAAGACGAGCGAGAACAGAAAGTAGAAAAAATCAACGTTGTAATCTTTGAAACCCGGCACCCCGTTGAAGTAATACATAGAAAAAATGCTCAGGGCAATGAACCAGACGGCCATCCAAAACAGCAGGGCATTGGGCCGGTAGAGCCGTCTGAAAATGGTAAACGGCACGCACAGCACAAACCCGAAGCCCAGGAATAAGGCCGTAAATACCTGACTGCCAGGGGCTAATCCGAGTGTTTCTTTGAAAAAGAATACCAGTGGCATTCCGTCCACCACGATGCAGATACCCAGTACGATCCGCATCAGATCAAGTTTTCGCAGCAGTTGAAGCATTGTTTAGTTTGTGGTTTGTCTGTCTGGCACCGCCCCCCGGCTGTGCCGTTTAACTTATTGGCGCAACCCACAGCGTGGTGGCAGTGGGGAACACGTTTGGCACCGCCACCAGGCTGTGCCGTTTTATGTGCATAACTCAATTTACAGTTTCCCACAGCCGGGGGGCGGTGGGTAACCACAAACGGCATAGGCCGCCCTGTACAAACCTATAACTGACTCAATTCCTGATAAACGTCAAATGTTTGATCGGCCATCTTTTTGCACGAAAATTCACGCAGCCGCACCCTCCCCCGCGCCACCAGCTCGGCCCGCAACGTGTCATCAGTTGCCACGCGCTCCACGGCATCAGCCATCGCGTCGGCATCGTCGGGGTCAAAATAAACGGCGGCATCGGCGGCTACTTCGGGTAATGAACTCCGGTTGCTCAACACCGCCGGGCAGCCGCAGCTAAAGGCCTCCAGCACGGGCAAACCGAAGCCTTCGTTCAGCGACGGAAACACAAACGCACGGGCGTTTTGGTAAAACGCCGGCAGCGTGGCATCCGTAATGGGCCGGTGATGCACCTGCGCGGCCAATCCCGATTGCTGAATCAACGCCTGCTCTTGGCGGCTAAAAACCCCGCCCCCGGCACAAACCAAATGCAGGGCCTGCCGACGCAAAACGGGCTGGATGGCCCGAAAAAATGCCGGAAAGTTTTTGTACAGCGGTCGCTTGCCCACGAACAAAATATACGGGAACGCCACCGGCGCGGGCAGTTGATCATACTGCCGTTCGCTGAACGACGACCCCAACGGAATAACCCGGATTTTGCCGGGGTCAACCTCCGGGAAAAACCGCAGCAACTCCTGTTTAGAGCAGTCGGAGACGCTGATAATCCGGTTGGCGCGGTGCAGGAGGGGGCGTTTTATGTCGGTCAGGTGTTCGCCTACTTCGGGGTAAATGTTGCCGAAGCGTTCACTCGTTGCATCGTGAAACGTAATCACAAACGGTTTTGAGCCGAGGGGTTTCAGGAAATAGGGGTGGTAGTAGGTCGGGTGAAATACATCGAACCGGCCCGCCCGCAACCGCCCCGTGCTGCCCACCCGGTTCAGGGCCGAAGCCACCCGGTTGGCATTATAATGCCCGGCCAGCGGCCCAAAGGTCTGGTGGTTGCTGAATTCTTTATTGGCTAAATACTCATTGTTAGACAGTGACAGCGACAGGTCGAATGACACATCGGTGCGGGCCGAAAATTGCCGCATTAACTCATAAAAATACCGGGCTACCCCACCATACACCGCTCCCGTAAACGCCTGGTGGTCATACAGGACTTTCATAGTTTGTTGCTCCGTGTTTGTATTTTTCCAAGTAAATCAGCCGTAAAAATACGCTTTTTGTGGATAAATCTGATTTTCTCCGGCACGATGTTACAACTACGGTCAGGAGCGGTGAGCCGTTTTTCGGGCCAGATGCTGCGTTACGGCATCCTGCACCCAGCCGAAGGGAAGCTCAGAACAGGGATGCCCCAGCCAGTTGAGAATCGTAACGCCTTCTCCGCGTTTATACCGGCCCGAATACGGCAGATAATCCACGTAATCAAACAACTGACCCAGCAGGATAACGCCTTCTGTACCGGCGGCATTGGCAAAATGAGCCGGGCCACTATCAATGCCAATGAATAACCGGGCATTTTTGATAACCTCCGCCGTTTCGAGCATGGTCAGTTGGCCGCATAAATTGATAAAACGCGGGTCGGTTTGCTCAACGGTGGGTTGCAGACCAACTTCAATCACTGAACAGGAATAGGTTTCGAGCACCCACGCCACCAACCGATCCCACTGCTCGGCGGGCCAATCGCGGGGGGTATAACTCGACCGGCAGTGGATGACAATAAAATCAGGGGGCAAATTCAGGCTACCCACCCGCGCCGAAGTCAGCGTTGGGATATAGAGTTGGGGGTCGGCGGTGAGGGCGGGCAACCCGGCTGCCTGCGAAAATACGTACAGCAAATCGCCATAGTCGTAATAATTGGCGTAGGTGATGTTGCGGGCATCGGCCACGCGATTAACGGGTATTTCGGCGCAGTATTTACACCGGCGGTTGGAAAGGTGGAGGTTATACACGTGGTCAAAAACGCCCGTATCGAGTAGATAGGTGCGTTGGCCGGGGCATTTTTCGATAATATAGCCATCAATATTGGGGTTGTGGCGAATCAGATCGAGGTAGGGTCGGCGCACAAACCAGACGATGTGGGCGGTGGGATGCAACCGGCGCACCTCGCGGCTGATGGGTTCGCAGGCTACGATGTCGCCCATTTGCTCAGACAGCGCGATGGCTACCAGCGGACGCTGACTGAACCGCCACTTCTGCCAGCGTAATTTTCCGTAATCAACGCCTACCGATATGTATTTGTCGAGGAGGTGGAAAAACTTGTGGTAACGATGTATCCAAAGCTGCTTAAACCGGGGCCATGTTATCATTGTAAATGTTTGGATAATTCCTCTTGTCAGTCGGATAGCGTAGGCTGCTAACAAAGCTACGGGATAAGCCTTATTTTTCGGGTTGCCGATGCCTTAAAACTTACCGACCGGATACCCCACGCAACCGGTCAGTGAGGGTAGTGAGTGCGTCTGGCACGGGGGCAGTCTCGATCTGATGGCTCACCGTGTGCAGGGTATCAGCAACGGCCTTCCGCCAGCCCCGCAGCACGGGTGGTTCGGGGCATTGGCCGTAAGCAGGTTCGTGATCCATTTTCAGGCTGTATCGCTCGCGATAGTCGGTTATGAGTTGCTGCACGTCGGGCCGGTCGGTTAGGGTAAAGCGGGTTTGGTACGGAAACAAGCCTTCATTGGGGTTGATTAATCCGCAGAAATTAACCGATACAAGCGGACTGATTCCATTAATGAGCCATTGGTTGGAATCGTCCCGCCGAATCGGGCCGTATTCGTGCAGATTCCAGATTCCCACGTTCCAGCCCGGCGTGGTACTAATGGCAACGTCGGCCAGAAACGCCGGGGTGTGCATGAGCCAGATTTGGTCGAGGCAAAGGCCGTCGCAAAACCGGATAAACGCCCGGTCGGCTACGCGGCCTTCCCACCAGGCCAGAAACCGCGCCGTTGCGGGGCTTCGCCGGAAAACCAACAGGCCCGCTGTGTATAGCCCCGTGTTTTGCAGGTGTTTTTCGTCGGGCTGTACATCATCGGCGGGTGGGCGGCTCAGGTACGGGGTCAGCAGCAGGTTTGCGCCGGAATGCCGGGCGAGTTCGGCGGTGACGGGCTGATAAAAAAACGTGGTTGGGTCAACGTAAACAACGGTATCGCAGTCGGAAAACCGCTCATACACCGCCCGGATAAACGTTGGTTTGGTAGCCGCTGCAAATTCGGTGGGAGTGTATTGCGCCGACCGCCGGGCCAGGTCTTCCTCGTCCCAATACCGCTCGATGGGCCACAGGTGGGTCGGAAATTCGAGTATCTGTGACGGGAACGTATCGGCTAACCCAATTATCAGTTCAGCACCGGGGTGGCGGTCTTTGATGCTATCCAAGAGAGCAAGCGCGGCAGGTAGTTGGCGGCCCATGCAGACCGTGAGAAAGACAAGCATACGGAATCTTGGCGGGCTTACTACCGGCACGATACCGGATAAACCGCCCATTTAATTCATGCTGCAAGTTCGGACAGTATTGGCGTTTTATCAGCGTAGCCGGGGATGATTCCGTAAAATCATCCCCGGCTACGGTGCCGAAAGGCCCGCATGTAGCGACTGTTCTTCACCTTTTTCCTTCTTTCAGAGCCACGCTGATTAGTTCGGCGGTGGTTTTTACGCCCGCTTTGCGGATAATACTCGCCCGTTGGTTGGCAACGGTATTGGGGCTGATGGCAAACCGTTTGGCAATGGCGGGGCCGCTCATTCCTTCTGTCAGGCAGGTCAGAATCTGGGCTTCGCGGGGCGTTATCCGGTGCCAGACCGAGCCGGGTTTCGGCGTGGCCGTGTCGGTTTGGGCTGGTGCAGGGCGATGCCCAACCAAATGCCGGATAATGACCGATGACGCACTCGGCGGATAATACAGTTCGCCCGTTGCCACCGCCCGAACGGCCCGTAACAATTCTTCTTCGGCGATGTCTTTCAGCAAATAACCCGATGCTCCGCTCTGCACCGATTGCAGAATATACTCCGGGTTGTGGTGCATACTGAACACCAGCACCCGAACGCCGGGGTGTTGCTGTACCACCAATTTTGTGACCTCGATACCGGACAGGTGCGGCATCGAAATATCGAGCAGCAGCACATCGGGGTGCGTGACCGCAATCTGGGCCAGGGCTTGCTGGCCGTCGGCGGCTTCACCCACAATTTCGATGTCGGCTTCGTCTTCGAGCAGCGTTCTGATTCCTTTTCTGACTACGGAATGGTCGTCGGCAATGAGGAGTCTGATGGGCATAAAAGAGAGAAATAAGGGTTCACGCAAAGGCGCAGAGACGCAAAAAATAGTCAGTTACAAATCCTGTTCTCTTTGTGTCTTTGCGCGACACATCAATCAGCAACTTCACCAAAATTGTAGTGCCTTTTTTGAGCTTCGAGGTGATGGTGAGCGTGGCTCCGAGCAGGTGCGCCCGCGTCCGCATATTATCGAGACCATTGGCGGTAGTGAGTTGGCCGGGTTCAATGCGGGGGCGTTTCACCAAAAACCCACTGCCATTGTCCCTGATAGTCAGCGTAATACGGTGCTGAACACGCGGTGATTTTTCGTGTTGTATCGTCACGTTAATGGCCGAGGCCCGGGCGTGTTTCACGGCGTTGTGCAGGGCTTCCTGCGCGATGCGATACAGGCCAATCTCGGCTAATGGTGCCAGCCGAATTGCCGCCTGTTTATCCCCCTCCGGCCCGGTACTACCATTCGTTTCCGTAAACTGTACGCTTATTCCCGACGATTGCGCGGTTTGCTCGGCCAACAGATTCAGGGCCGCGCTCAGGCCAAAATCACCCAGAACAGACGGCATCAGGTTGTGCGAAATATGCCGCGTGGTCTGAATAATATCCTGCACCATGCCGGTCAGGTCTTCGAGCCGTTGCCGTTGTTTGGGGTCGTCGGTGGTAGTCATTTTGAGTTTTCCGGCGTGGAGCTTAAGGCCGGTAAGCATCTGTCCGATTCCGTCGTGGAGTTCGCGGGCAAAGCGTCGGCGTTCGTCTTCCTGCCCTTCGAGCAGTGCCGCCGACCGCACGGTGTCTTCGGCCCGTTGCAGCCGGTATTTTTCGTCGGTGGCCTTCATCAGGTCGTCCTGCGCCAGCCGAAGCCGCCAATTAGCCGTTGCTAATTCTTTGTTGGCGATGGCTAATTGGCGGTTGGTTTGCTGAAGGTTTTCTTCCGAATCGGTCAGTCGCCGGATAATGCTGCGCGTATGCCGCACAACGGGCCGGAAAATAAACAGCCCTTCGAGCAGCACCGTCAGCAGCGTGGCAATGCCCAGCACCCATTCTACGCGTTCCAGACCACGAACGCGCCCGTTGCTTTCGGCATCGAACTGAAACACAATCTCGTTCATCTGCCGGAGATACGCCGGTTCGTCGCGTAGCACCACGCCGAGAGCCTGCTGCCGTTGGGTTTCGGTGGCCGTTGGGCTGGCAATCACGGCAAACCCGCTCCGAATCGTACCAAAAATGGGTTCGATTTTCCGAAACATGGTGTCTAACCGTGCGCTTTTCCGCACAAAATAGGGCTTTTCCATGAGCAGTTGCCCCGTGCGGAGTTCCCCCTGAACGGTGGCCCAGGTCGTCAGCAGCGAATCGAACGACACCCGGTCAGCGGTCGGAATCCGGGTGGTTTGCAGCACGGCTAATTTGGTCAGTCGCTGACTCAGCATCCGTTGCCGCCCGGCCACGTTCACAATTCGCCCGTCGCTGTTGAGGTCGTTAATCGTTTTTTCGACAAACAGCAGCCCGCTCACCGTCAGCACGGCAATCACCGTGAGAGCGATAACATAGAACCGGGTCAGTCGGCGGGCTACCTGTTGGTCGAGTTGGGGCATGTCAAGAGAGTGAAGAATTATGAGTGAAGAGTGAAGAATAGTCAAAAGAAAATTACTCTTCATTCTTCACTCATAATTCTTCACTGATAACTTACATCAACATACACAAATCCATCCTTAACCCGCACCGGGTACGTTTTGATCGTGTAAGTATCGTCGTTTAAACAGGCTCCGGTTTTGAGCGAGAACGTTTTTTTATGGAACGGGCAGGCCACTTTCGGCTCGTCGTTCTGGCTGCCAATCATCCCGCGAGACAAGGCCATTTCGTGCCGGTGTGGGCATTGATTATCAGTGGCGTACCATTCACCCCGCCGGGCAAAGTTGAAAACAGCGATCTGTTGCCCGTTGAGCAGTACGCAGGCTCCGCCATCGGCAGGAACATCGTCGGTTCGGCAAGCGCGTTGCCAGGTTATTTGGTCGGTTGTCATAATTTGTGTGTTTGGTGTAGAGACGCAAACTATTGCGTCTCACCGCCGGATGGTACGCCGACCGGATGGCTTTTGTTCTGTCGCCGGATGGCTTTTATTCAACCGCCGGTCACCGCCGGATGGCCTTTATTCAACCGCCGGCTGGCTTTTATTTTGTCGCGTACCATCCGGCGGTGGAGACTCCAACTATTGCGTCTCTACGAAGCCCATTCCTTCGCCCGTTTTTGCTCCCGCAACTCGGTGAATTCAACGGTGGGGTCTTTTTGGTCGGGGGCGTTCACAAAATGCGTGAAGCGTTTGCGAATCTCCGGGTTTTCGACGGCGGCTTTCCATTCGCACTCGTAATGGCTGATCAGCGTCTGCATTTCCTGTTCCAGGTCGGCGCAGATGCCCAGCGAATCATCGAGAATCACAGCTTTGAGGTAGCTCATGCCGCCCTCCATCTTGTTGAGCCACGTGGCGGTGCGGTTTAGCGGTTCGGCGGTTTTGATGTAAAACATCAGAAAACGGTCAATCAGCCGCAGGCAGGTCGTGCTGTCAATATCGGTGGCGAGGACTTGAGCGTGTTGGGGTTTGGTGCCGCCGTTGCCGCAGACGTAGAGATTCCAGCCCTTTTCGGTAGCGATAATGCCGAAATCTTTGCTTTGGGCCTCGGCGCATTCGCGGGTGCAGCCCGACACCGCTGATTTGAACTTGTGCGGGGCGCGGAGACCTTTGTACCGATTCTCGACTTCGATGGCGAACGACACCGCATCCTGCACCCCATACCGGCACCAGGTGGTGCCAACGCAGCTTTTGACGGTGCGAAGGGCTTTGCCGTAAGCGTGGCCGCTCTCAAAACCAGCCGCAATCAGTGTCGACCAGATGGCGGGCAGGTCGCCGAGGTGTGCGCCGAAGAGGTCAATGCGTTGGCCGCCCGTGATTTTGGTGTACAGACCATATTCTTTGGCAACCTGCCCAATCACAATCAACTTGTCGGGTGTGATTTCGCCCCCCGGAATCCTCGGCACCACTGAATAGGTGCCGCCTTTCTGGATGTTCGCCAGAAAACGGTCATTTGAATCCTGACTGGTGGCGCGGCCTTTTTCCAGCACATTCTCATTCCACAAACTCGCTAACAAACTCGCTACAACGGGTTTGCATACTTCGCAGCCATCACCCCCGCCGAACTGATTCAGCACGTCATCGTAGGTTTTGAGGGCGTTTATTTTTACCAGCGATAAGAGTTCCTGCCGCGAATACCCGAAATGTTCACAGACCACGTTCCGAACGTAAATGCCCTGCTGTTTCATCACGCCGAGCATTAAATCGCGTACCATCGGCGTGCAACCCCCACAACCCGTGCAGGCTTTGGTGGCCTTTTTCAGGGCTTCGAGGGTTGTGTGGCCGTTTTCAGCAACCTCGTGGCAAAGTGCGGCTTTGGTGATGGCTTCGCACGAGCAGATCAACGCGTCGTCGGGCAGGCTCATTACGCCCGCGCTTTCTTCGCCCGCAACGCCAGACCGCCCGCGACTGCCAAGCATGAGGTCTTCGGGATTGGGTGGCAGAATGGTTTTGTTCCTGCACATTTGCAGGAGTATATTATACTCGTCGGCATCGCCCACTAAGATTCCGCCAATCAGCGTTTTGCCATCCGCCGAAATGTTGATGCGTTTATAGACACCCTTTGCCCGGTTTTCGTAGCAAACGGTGCGGCAGCCATCCGATTCGGCGGCAAACGGATTACCGAAACTGGCAACGTCCACGCCAATCAGTTTGAGTTTGGTCGAGAGGTCAACGGGCAGAAATTCCTTGGTTTCGCCCGCGAGTTGAGCCGCCACCACCCCCGCCATGTCGTAGCCGGGAGCCACCAAGCCATAAATCATGCTGTGCACGAGCGCACATTCGCCGATGGCAAAAATGGCCGGGTCGCTGGTTTTGAGGTTGTTATCAACCACGATTCCCCCGCGTGGGTGCGTATCGAGTCCGGCCTGTTTAGCGAGTTCGTCGCGGGGCCGGATTCCCGCCGAAATCACGAGCATATCCACGTCCAACCGCGAATCGTCGGCAAATTCGAGACCCGTAATGGTCTCATCACCCAGAATTTGGCGGGTGTTTTTGGCAAGATGAATCTGCAAACCGAGCGTTTCGAGTTGGCGTTGCAACACGCCCGACCCCGCATCGTCTATCTGCCGGGGCATGAGCCGGGGCGCAAACTCCACCACGTGGGCTTCATCTAACCCCAGGTCCAACAGGGCTTTGGCGGCTTCGAGACCCAGCAGGCCACCGCCCATCACGGCTCCGCGCCGGGCTTTGCGGGCGTGGGCCTGAATCAGGTCGAGGTCTTCGAGGGTGCGATAGACGAACACGCCTTCTTTCTCAACCCCCGGCACCGACGGCACAAACGCCCCCGAACCCGTTGCCATAATCAGGTAGTCGTAGGCAACGGTTAGCCCGTGATGCGACCGCACGGTTTTGGCCTCGCGGTCAATGGCCGTAACGGGGTCAGCGAGGTGCAGGGTGATGTCGTTTTCGGCGTACCAACTGACCGGCGCGAGGAGCAAATCATCGGTAGTTTGGCCCGAAAAGTAGCTGCTCAGGTGAACGCGGTCGTAGGCCGGAGCGGGTTCTTCGCCAAAAACGGTGATGGAAAAAGCGCGGTCGTCATTTTTTTTCGCGAGCAGTTTTTCGCAGAATTTATAACCTACCATGCCATTGCCTACCACAACGATGCGCGTATTTGTCTGTGTGTTCATAGTCAGATACAACTATTTTAGTTGAATAACCCTGTTTTATTATTGTACTTTTCTTAGAGAAATCCCCCGATTTCTCTAAAACTTTACAAGTTCAAAATTAGGCTGTATTTTTCTAAAAAACTACTATAATCTTCTGAATAGGGTTAAATTTCAGTATATTTTTTGGTAAAACACTTGTTTTTCAAAATATAGCCTATACTTTTGAGCCAGCAGAGTCGGATAGCTAATCACTATAAACCGGCAAAGGGTAGGATTTTTCTAATAGTACAAAGTAACTATGGAAGCACACGTCACGTTGGTAGGAGCCGGGCCGGGAGACGGCGAACTAATCACCCTGAAAGGCATCCGGGCCTTGCAACGTGCCGACGTGATTCTATACGACGATCTCGCCAATGCCGCCCTGCTCGATTTTGCCCCTGCCCACGCCCTGACGCAATACGTGGGCAAGCGGGCGGGCAAACCGTCTATCGCCCAGGACGACATCAACCGCGCCATTGTGCGGCTTGCCCGGCAACACGGCCACGTTGTTCGGCTCAAAGGCGGAGATGGCTACGTGTTTGGGCGGGGCTTTGAAGAATATAGCTACGTATTGAAACAGGGTTTGCCGTGCGCCGTGGTTCCGGGCATTTCGAGTAGCATTGCCGTGCCGGCATCGCAGGGAATCCCGGTGACGTGCCGGGGCGTGAGCGAAAGTTTTTGGGTCATCACCGGCACCACCCGGCACGGCGAACTGTCAGACGATCTACGGTTGGCCGCGCAGTCAGCCGCAACGGTGGTAGTGCTGATGGGCCTGAAAAAATTGGATGAATTGTGCGCGTTGTGGACCAGTTTTGGCCGCGACCACCTGCCGATGGCCGTGATTCAGAACGGCACCCGCCCCGACGCACGCTGCGTGGTGGGGCAGGTTTGGGAAATGCCGGGTTTGGTGGCCGCGCAAGGTTTGGAAGCACCCGCCGTGCTGGTCATCGGCGAGGTGGTGGGGTTACGGGATTCGGTTTACGGTTCACAGTTTTCGGGGGCGTTACTTCATGAATTAGTTGGCACTGCGGCAACGCCCCGTAAACCTCAAACCGTGAACCAAGTACTATAAAAAAAGCCGACCCGGTGCGGGGGCACCTCATGGGTCGGCAGTAAACAGGGTTGTTCATGTTCTAACACAAAAACGCAACAAAGAAAATGAAAATAACACCATAACACAAGCCTGATGTAGAGACCGCACCGGCGGACCGGCAATATTTTGCGTCTCACCGCCGGATGGCTTTTCTGTCGGCTGGTCTCATCGCCGGCTGGTTTTTCTGCCGGATGGCACGCCGACCGGCTGGCACTGAAAATTATTCTACCGCGTAGCCATCCGGCGGTGAGACGCAATTATGCGTCTCTACACAACCAACTAAACCTGAATTCGTATGAAAATCAATCAGTTACTTTTTGTTCTGCTGCTGTCGGCTGGGTTGCCCGTATCAGCACAAATGACGCTCACGGGGCAACTCCGCACCCGTACCGAAGTCCGCGACGGGCTGGGTAATCTGGCCCCGACCGATGCCAAAGCTGCCGTATTTACCTCGCAACGCACCCGCCTGACATTCGGTTATCGCTGGGATAGAATCCTGTTTCAGACCTCGGTGCAGGACGTGCGCGTATGGGGGCAGGATGCCGCCACGATCAACAACGCCGATGGAAACAAGCTGATGGTGCATGAAGCGTGGGCCGAAATCACCCTCGCCAACAGTGCCGACACCACCATCGCGTTCAAGCCGATTCAGAACTTATCGCTCAAAATCGGGCGGCAGGAGTTAGTATATGACGATGTTCGGCTCCTCGGCAACCTCGACTGGCTACAGCAGGCCCGGCGGTTCGATGCGGCTCTGTTCAAAGCGCAACACCTCGGCTGGGCGTTGGATATTGGGGGCGGATTCAACCAAAACAGCGATGCTTTCGGCAACGTTGGCACGTTTTACACGGCAGGCAACGCCCCCGCGTCGGCCCTGTCGAACAAGAACGTGACGCTGACGATTCCGGGCGGATTTCTGCCCACGAGTGGCAAAGGTGGTGCGCCCGTGCTGGCAACGCCCCTCGGCACGAACGGTCAAAATCAGCAGTTCAAGTCGTTTCAGATGGCCTACCTAACCCATAAATTCAACCAGACAAAGCTGGCCGTTCTGGGCTTCAAAGATGATTTCTCGAAGTATCGTATAGACAGCATCGGTAGCGCAACGCAGGGTTACGTGTATGGTCGGCGGTATGATGTAGCGGGTACAAACTCGCGGCTGACCTACGGGGCCATGCTCACGGGGCAGTTGGGTAATGCGTCGTCGAAACTCGGTAAAATTCAGTGGCAGGCGTTTGGTTATGGGCAAAGCGGCAAAGACCGCGACGGGCTGACTTACAAAAAAGCATATCATTACGGCGGTAACGTACTGATTCAGAAGGGATTGCTAAGTTTCGGGCCGGGTTATGAAGTGCTGTCGGGCAACAACGCCACCGCGCTGCAAGCGGGCGAGACAAGCCGCTTTGACCCGCTTTACGGAACACCCCACCGGCACTGGGGCTACATGGATTATTTCTACGTCGGCACCGGGTCTCCGTCGGGTGGCCTGCAGGATGCGTTTCTGAAGTTCAAATACACCGGCAATCGCCTGACAACGGGCTTAGATGTGCATTATTTCTCGCTTGCTGCGGCCACCTACAACAAAACCGCCGATGCCCCCGCCGGTGCTTTGTTAGACAGGAAACTCGGCATGGAATACGATTTCGTTGCCACGTATGCCCTCAACAAATTCACCGCGCTTGAATTGGGTTACTGCGTCATGAACGGGACTAACTCCTTAGAATACAGCAAGCAAGGCACGATGAACCAACGCGACAAAGTTGGTACCTGGGCGTACCTGATGATTAATATCCGGCCCGATTTTCTGTTCAACAAGCCAGTGGCGATTAAACAATAACACGATGAAAAAAACATACATTCTGCTGTTCTTTTGCCTGTTGACCATTACGTTGCCGCTTGCAACCGGGCTGAAACCCGCGTCAGAACCGATTAAACTCGGCTTTATTCCCCTCACCGACTGCGCCCCGTTGGTGGTTGCCAAAGAGATGGGCTTTTTCCAGAAACACGGCGTGGAAGTGGTGCTGACCAAAGAATCGTCGTGGGCCAATATCCGCGATAAAGTCCTGAACGGCGAACTCGACGGGGCGCACTGCCTGTTTTCGATGCCGTTTTCGGTCTATACCGGGCTGGGCGGCAAGGCCGGTTCGGAGATGAAAATTGCGATGGTGATGAGCAACAACGGGCAGGCCATTACGCTCTCGAAAGATTTTTGCGGATTAGTGGGCTTTAAAGAAGTGAACAAAGTAGCCGGGGCCGTGAAAGCCATTCAGGGCCGCAAAGAAGTGACGTTTGCCATGACGTTCCCCGGCGGAACCCACGATATGTGGCTCCGTAACTGGATGGCGGCTGCGGGCATCAACCAGAAATCAGTCGGTATTATCACCATTCCGCCCCCGCAGATGGTGGCAAATATGCGGGTTGACAACATGGAAGGCTTCTCGGTGGGCGAACCCTGGAACGGCGTGGCAGCCGCCCAAAACGTGGGCTTTACGGCCATTGCCTCGCAGGACATCTGGAAACATCATCCCGAAAAGGCCCTCGTTGTAAACAGCGAATTTGCCGCCACCCGGCGCGAAGACCTCAAAAAAGTGATGGCCGCCGTGATGGAAGCCTGCCAATGGCTCGACAATATGAACAACCGAAAAAAGACAGCCGCCTGGCTCACCAAGCCCTATTACGTGAACGCGCCGGTGGCCGCTATCGAATCGAGACTACTGGGTTCCAACGACTTAGGCTGTGACTTGGGTGTGCAGAAATACAAGGACGACTATATGCTGTTTCACAATAAAGGCTTCGTGAATATGCCCCGCAAGGCCCACGCCATCTGGTTTATGGCCCAATACGTGCGCTTCGGGCTGCTCAAATCGGCCCCGGATTATAAGGGCATTGCGGAGAAACTCATCTTAGACGACCTCTACGCCGAAGTCGCTAAAACGATGAACGTTGCCCTGCCGACCGACGAGATGAAGCCATTCAAAACGACGTATGACGTGAATTTCGACCCGAATAACATCGGGGCGTATCTGGCGAGTGCAAAAAAATAAGACGATGAACAAACTCCTGAATTACCGAACCTACCTGCCCGCGCTGTATTTTCTGGCGAGCATGGGCATTCTCATCGGCATCTGGTCGCTGATTTCCGTTGTTACTCATAACGACATTCCGACTCCCGGCATGACCTGGGTGGTGTTCCGCGAGATGCTCGCCAACCCGTTTTATGATTACGGCCCGAACGATAAAGGTATTGGAAATCAGTTGGTTAGTTCGCTGGGGCGGGTGTTTATGGGCTTTGGTCTGGGGTCAATCGTGGCAATTCCGGTGGGGCTGCTCATGGGTGCATCGCCGGTGGGGATGAAACTCCTGAACCCGATTGTGCAGATTCTGCGGCCCGTGTCGCCGTTGGCGTGGTTTCCGCTGGGCTTGCTGGCGTTTAAGGCCGCTGCCGGCGCCACGATTTTTATTATCTTCATTACCAGCCTGTGGCCCACGCTCATCAATACGGCGTTTGGCGTGTCGAGCATTCCGCAAGACCACAAAAACGTGGCAACGGCCTTTGGGTTTTCGACGTGGCGGTACATCCGCACGGTGGTGATTCCTTACGCCCTGCCGCACATAATCACGGGGTTGCGCCTGAGCATGGGCGTGGCGTGGTTGGTGATTGTGGCCGGCGAAATGCTGTCGGGTGGTATGGGTATTGGCTTTTTTGTCTGGGATAGCTGGAACGCGCTCAGTCTCGAAAAAATCCTGTGCGCTATCCTTATCATCGGCACCGTCGGGCTGCTGTTGGATAAGGGATTCGATGCTTTGCAAAAGCGATTTGCCTATTAGGGATAAGGAGTTAGTGTCAAGCAGTTAGTTGGCTTGCGCGTCAGTACGCTTGCGTCAGCTAACTAACCACTTGACACTAATCACTAACCACTCGAAAAATGAACCAAACACTCGCCGAAACACTGGTTGATTCGTCAACCTCGTTTCACAAAATCCAGACCGGCACCAGTATCTCCGTGCGCGACCTGACCATCTCCTTCAAAACGCCGAAGGGGGTTTATACTGCCGTAAAAGACATTGACCTGACCATCGGTAAGGGCGAAATCGTGAGTATCATTGGTCATTCCGGCTGCGGCAAATCAACGCTGATGAACGCTATTTCGGGCATGGTACGGCCCACCAAAGGCGAAGTCATTGCCAACGATAAGGTGGTCAAAGGCCCCGGCCCGGATCGGGGCGTGGTGTTCCAGAACTACTCGCTGCTGCCCTGGCTGTCGGTGTATCACAACATTCTGGAAGCCGTTGACTCGGTGATGCACGACAAAACGAAGGCCGAAAAACGCACCATCGTCGCCGATAACCTGAATATGGTGAACCTCTGGGCGCACAAAGACAAGCTGCCGGGTCAACTGTCGGGCGGCATGAAACAGCGCGTCGCCATTGCGCGGGCCTTCGCCATTAACCCCAGTATTTTACTGCTCGATGAGCCATTTGGGGCGTTGGACGCGCTGACCAAAGGAGCCATGCACATCGAACTGCTCAAACTCTGGAACCTCGACAACCGCAACAAGACCATTGTGATGGTGACGCACGACATCGAGGAAGCCATTTTTCTCTCCGACCGCGTAGTAGTGATGAACAACGGCCCGGCGGCTACCATCCGCGAGATTGTGGACGTGCCACTCGACCGCCCCCGAAACAAAAAATCCATCGCCCACGACCCCGTTTATGTGGACATCCACGACCGGCTGCTCGGCCTGTTGTTCGATAAATTTTCGATAGAAGACTGATTATCAATGACCCATCAAACCACGTGCTGCTATTGCGGGGTTGGCTGCGGGGTGCTGGTCACGACCGAACCCAACGGCCAACTGATCGTTTCGGGCGATAAAGATCACCCCTCCAACCGGGGGATGCTCTGCTCGAAGGGCCAGAACCTGCACTACACCGTAATGGATAAAACCGACCGGCTGCTCTACCCCCAGATGCGGCTGAACCGGGCCGGGCCGTTGCAACGGGTGAGTTGGGATGCCGCTTTGGAACGTACAGCCGCCGTTTTCAACACCTTAATCCAGAAATACGGCCCCGATTCAGTCGCATTTTATGTATCGGGCCAATGCCTGACCGAAGAATATTACCTCGCCAGCAAGCTCATCAAAGGCTTTATCGGCTCGAATAATATTGACACCAACTCGCGGCTTTGCATGAGTTCGGCGGTGGTGGGTTATAAATTATCATTGGGCGAAGATTCGGTGCCGGTTTGTTACGACGATATTGAACTGGCCGACGTGTTGTTGGTTGAGGGCGCGAATCCGGCCTGGTGCCACCCCATTCTGTGGCGACGCATCGAGGCCCACAAAGCCGCCAACCCGCACGTTAAAATTATCTGCGTTGATCCCCGCCGAACCGATACAGCCCGGTCGTCAGATTTACACTTGGCGATTCGGCCCGGCACCGACATCGTGCTGAACAACGCCATCGGGCGGCTGCTCATCGAAAACGGCCACGTGGACGCTGATTTTATTGCCGACCATACCGACGGTTTCCGGGCCTTCTGCGAGCAGGTGATGCAGCGCACCGTTGCCGAAGCCGCCGATATTTGCGGCATCGAAGCTACTGATATTGAGCAGGTTGCTGATTGGATTGGCCGCGCCAACGGGTTTCTGTCGCTCTGGACAATGGGCCTGAATCAGTCGGTGGTGGGCGTAAACAAAAACCTGTCGCTGATAAATCTCCACCTCATTACGGGTCAGATTGGGAAGCCGGGCAGTGGGCCGTTTTCACTCACCGGCCAACCCAACGCTATGGGCGGGCGCGAAGTGGGCGGGTTGGCAGCGGCCCTGCCCGGCCACCGCGACGTGACCAACCCCGCCCACCGCGCCGAGATGGAAGCGTTCTGGAACAGCCCGGTCAGCATTGCGCCCAAACCCGGCCTGACCGCCACCGAACTCTTCGACGCGCTCAACAACGACACGTTGAAAGCCGTCTGGATTATTAACACCAACCCGATGGTGAGTATGCCCGACATAAACGCCGTTGAACGCGCCCTGAAAAAGGCCCGCTTTGTGGTGATGCAGGACGTGTCGAGCCGGGCCGACACCGTTGCCTTTGCCGATGTGGTGTTGCCCGCAGCCGCGTGGCTCGAAAAAGAAGGCACCATGACCAACGCCGAACGCCGAATCACCTACCTGCCCAACGTACTTAACCCGCCCGGCGAGTGCCTGCCCGACGTAGAAATTATCTGGCGATTCGCCCAAAAAATGGGTTTCTCAACCGGATTCAATTACCAAACTGCCGGTGAAGTCTATGACGAATACGCCCGCAGCACAGCCGGTACCAACATTGATATTACCGGGGTAAATTATGACGTGTTGAAGGAGAAAAGGAGTGTGCAGTGGCCTTTTAAAAGGGAGGAAGGGGAGGAAAGGGACGAGGGGGAGGAAAGGGACGAAAGGGACGAAGGGGATAAGAGCGTTCTGTCCCCCTCGTCCCCTTCGTCCCTTTCCTCCCCTTCCTCCCGCCTTTTTACTGACCACCATTTCTACACGCCCAACGGTCGCGCCCGGATTCATGCCGTGCCGGACGAAAACGCATCGGAACCGACCGATGCAGATTTTCCGCTCGTGCTGACTACCGGGCGGCTCCGCGATCAATGGCACACGATGACCAAAACCGGGCGTGTTGCCAAACTCAACCAACACGCGCCCCAGCCCTTGCTGCAACTCAACCCGGCAGATGCCCGCGCCCGGCAGATTCAGGACGGGCAGTTGGTTACGGTGAGTAGTCGGCGGGGAACGGTGCGGGTGAAGGCCACGCTCACCGACGACGTTCGGCCCGGCCTGTGTTTCTTGCCCATGCACTGGGGCAAAATTCTGAGCAGCACCAACGCCCGCGCCAATAGCCTGACCAACAGCCTGATAGATTCACGCTCGAAAGAACCCGATTTCAAGTTTTCGGCGGTGGAGGTGGTGGCGTATCAGAAACCTGCCGAAAAAATTATCATCATCGGCGCGGGGTCGGCGGCATTGGGGTTTATCAATGCCTATCGAAACGTGTCGGTTAGGCAGGATTTGTCCGCAAGCCAACCCGACGACATCCACGTTTTCTCGAAAGAAACCGACCCGTTCTATAACCGCGTTCTGTTGCCCGATTACATCAGCGGGGTGCAGTCGTGGCCGCAACTCATCAAACTCCGCGACGATGAATTTGCCGAGGCCGGGATTACCGTTCATAAAGGCGTTGCCATTGAACACATTGACCGCAAAAACAAGGTTGTTGTGGACGGCAACGGTGTTGAGCATCGCTATGACAAACTGCTGCTCGGTATGGGTAGCCGGGCGTTTATGCCGAAGGGTGTACCGAAATTACCCGGCATTATCAACCTGCGCTCGCGGCCCGATGCTGATTCATTACTGACGTATATTCGGCAGGATAACGATTCTCAACAGCCACCAACGCCACCGCACGTTGTGATTGTGGGCGGTGGCTTGTTGGGGCTTGAACTGGCCGCATCGCTCCGGCAGATTGCCGTTCGGGTGTCGGTCATCCAGCGCATCGGGCGGTTTATGGAACGTCAACTCGACCCGCTTGCCAGCGAATTGCTGTATCAGGAATTGATCGGGCGCGGGGTTGACGTGTATTTCAACGAAGAAGTACAGACGTTTGAGGGCCGTGACGCGGTGACGGGCGTTCGGCTGAAATCGGGGCGATTGCTACCGTGCCGGGCCGTTGTGCTGGCGATTGGCACCGTGCCAAACATAGAACTCGCGCAACAGGCCGGGCTGACCTGCAACCGGGGCGTGGTGGTGAATGACCACCTGCAAACATCTGATCCTGACATCTTTGCGGCTGGTGAACTGGCCCAGTGGCGCGGCCAGCTCTGGGGTATCACGGCTGCCGCCGAAGCACAGGCCGCCGTTGCTGCCCGGTTTATAGCGGGCAACGACCTCGAACCTTACGTGGGCAGTTTGTCGGTCAGCATCCTGAAAATGGACGGCCTGCACCTCGTCAGCATGGGCATCACCGAAACCCCCGCCGACCCCGCCTACGAAGAAATCATATTTATTGACAAGGCCAAACGGTTCTACAAAAAGTGCATCGTGCATCAGGATAAACTCGTTGGCGCGATTCTGATTGGGGATAAAAACGAGTTCCGTGAGTTCCGCGATTTGATTGCGGGCGGGCTTGAACTGTCTCAAAAGCGGCTCGAACTCCTGCGGGGCAGCAAACCCGCCGACCCCGTTTCGGGCAGGCTCATCTGCGCCTGCAACAGCGTCGGTCAGGGCAACCTAGAGCGGGTTATCCGGGGGGGATGCACTGATTTTCAGCAACTTTGCCAAACCACCGGGGCCGGTACCGGCTGCGGCTCATGTAGGCCCGAAGTACGAAGCGTTTTGGCGTTGATGAACACGGTATCGCCGGGCAACCCCAGGTAAACGATGAGTAACGGGCCGTTTTTCTACCGGCCCACAATCCGTTTTGCACAAAATCCCGCTTGATAAGAGCGGGATTTTGTATGCTGGATTCAGAAACTACCCGATTACTCCTTCACTACTTTCAGCACAATACGCTACGTTCCTAACCGAACGTCGAGCATATACAATCCCGTTGGCAAGGCCGACACGTTCAGTACCCGTTCGTTTTTCCCGGCCACGCCCTGCGCCGTTTGTTGCTGCATGACCCGGCCCTGCATATCGAGCAGCCGGATGGATACGGCTTCTGAACGGTCAAGCATAAACGTTACCGTCAGTTGGTCCTGCGCCGGGTTGGGCCGCACATTTACCAACGTCACGTCTTCGGCACTCACGTTAGTCTCCGGCGCGGCCTGCCGCTGTCCGTTGGTCGAGAAAAACGTGGCTCCGTCGGCGGTTGTCCCCTGCTGATAGCCAGCCGGTGGGCTGATGCCGCCCGGAAACGAGAGACCATACCAACCCGATTCGCCCGCGTTCAGACACGCCCGGTACTGGTCGGCACCGGGGTCTTTGGTGAAATTGTCCCAGAAATTATCGCCACGCGGGTAGTACTTATCGTTGGCCGAGCCGGCCACCGCCGTGACCAACGCCCGTTTGTTGTTGGGGAACTGCCGAATCTGCACAATCAGGTTATTCCAGGTGCCCACCTGCCGGGGTGTGCTGACATCGCAGGGGTTGGGCGGGTTGCCGCCGTTGGTGAAATAAATGGCTCCGTCGGCTTCCTGCCCCTGGGTGTAGCCGGGTGGCGGATTAAGCCCCGCCGGAAAACTTGACCCATACCAGCCGCTGTTGCCCGCGTTGAGGCAGCTTTGCAACCCGGCCACGTTGGGGTCTGGCGAGAAGCTATACCAGAAATTATCGCCACGCGGGTAGTATTTGTCCACCGACGAGCCGGTAATGGCCGTAACGAGTACGTTTTTACCGCTGATGCTGCGAATCTGCACCGTCAGGCTGTTCCAGGTGCCAACGTAGCGTGGGCCACTACTGAAATCACAGGGATTTGGGGGCGGGGCGCAGTTGACATTAACGTTGAACGTTTTAGTTGGCGAAAAACAACCTGACCTAGTTGCTTTGAGCGTGTATTGGTAGAGACCTGTGGTGCCTGGTGCTGTGACATTGATTGACGACGGCCCCGAATTGAACGGCACATTTGGGCCTGTGAACGAGTAGTTAACGTGGATTATGGATAAGTCTTCTGTGATACGCTGACAGTGAGTGCATAGTAGGCAGGAGATGCCGAGATTTGTAGGACCAACTAACATTTCTCACAACCCCCGCCCATATGCTCCGCGAAGATAAAGCAAACAAA
>JBBRNH010000081.1:0-28244 GCA_038230415.1 Cytophagales bacterium
CTTCGTCAGCATGACAAAAAACGCCGAATTACATGTCGGCCATGTAGCTTTGCCAACTATGCCCCGACTGACCCATCGGACTGCCCCGCCTATCGAAACCGTTCTGCACCGCGCCATTCAGGAAATCAGCCGGTTGCAACGGGCCGACGGGCTTTTCCCGGCTATCCGGCACAACCCGCATTGGCCCGGCTACCGGCGAGACGACGAGAACGTGTTTTTTACGGCCATCACCGTTTTTACGCTCCAACAGCACGTGCGGCCCCACGCACCGGCATGGCAGCAACCGATTGACCGGATCAGCCACCGGGCGCGGCTGGCGTATCCGGCGTTTCAGAACAAAGACGGACTGGCAACGTATAATTTCTGGCCCACCCGCCCCTCGCGGCATTTCCCCAACGGCTGGCTGTTTCACCGCTTCGACCATTTCCGTATTCCCGACGATATTGACGACACGGCGATGGTTTATCTGACCAACGCGCCCACCGAAACTGACCTCAACTGGTTGAAAACCAAGCTCGTGCAACACGCCAACGGAATGCAGCGGTTCATCAGAAATACGTTTCCCGAATACCGGAATCTCCGCGCCTATTCAACCTGGTTTGGCAAGACGATGCCCGTTGATTTCGATGTCTGCGCGTTGAGTAATCTGCTTTACTGCATTTTTCGGTACGGTATGCCCCTCAATCGGCACGATGCTGATTCGCTGGCGTTGCTGCGGGGCGTTGTCGAATCGGGGCAATACCTGGCCGAGCCGTTCCGGTGCGCCCCGCACTACGCCCGTACCTCGCTCATTATCTATCACATCGCCCGGCTCATAGCCGATTTTACTCCGGCTTCGCTAACCGCAATTCACCCGCGTTTGGTTGCCGATGCCGAACGCGAACTGACCCGCGCCACCAACCGGGTTGAGAAAATTCTGCTGGCAACGTCGCTGCTGCGGCTGGGCCAAACCCCGCCAGACATTGACCTCGATGGAATAGAGCAGGATTTTGACGGGTTTCATTTTTTTATTGCGGGGTTGCTCACGGCCTACGAACAGCCCGTTTTGCGCCGGTTGGCTACGCATCCGTTTGTGCAGGTACGCTGGCAGTGTGACGCGCATTGCTGGGCATTGGTGGCGGAGTATTGCTGCCTGAAAAAGTAAGTTTGCCACCGCCCTTCGGCTGTGGCTTTGCAAGAACGGGCTTATTTGACTTAACCACAGACCCGCCACAGCCGAGGGGCGGTGGCAAACTTATGTAGCCACCGCTTAGGGGTGGTGGCAGACCCCAAAACTTAAACAAGTACAAAGAGCAACGTCTTGACGTATCTTAGCATGCCGAGCCTTGAAACGCTGCAACTTTGCGGCTCTGTAACTTCGCAACTCCATTGAAAATGTCGTTGAAATCATTTTATCAGACCTTTTACCAGCACGAACAGCTCTATCGGTTGCCGGGCGAGTCGTTCGTGCCGGTTACGTTTCGGGCGGTTGAACCCGTTCAGGAACCGGCTGCGGTTCTACTTAGTGCGCCGGATAGAGCAGTTTTATTATCCCCGGCCAAACCCGGCAACGAGCCGGTTATCGAAACACCGAACCTCGTTCGGCATATCGAAGAATCCTTTTTTCAACTACCTGTTAATGAGCCGCTTGTTTTAGCAGAAACCCCTCTGCCGCAACGGGCAGAGCCGCCCGCAATGCCGGTTGTACCCCCCAAAATCAGGCATAAAGTACTGCTCCTGGCCGACGAAGAATTAGACCCCAGCAGTTTGTTGTTCCTGGAAAAAATCCTGAATGCGGTCAACCTCGACATCACCGGCGTTGACCTCCTGAACCTGCACGGCGCGGGCGATATTGACTTTGCCGACCTGCTGCGGGGCAAGCACATTCACCATTTTATCACCTTTGGGGTGCCGTTTGAGCGCGTTGGGTTAGACATTATGATGGACCGCTACCAGCCGGTGCGCTTCGAGGGCATCACCTTCCTGATTGCCGACGCGCTGCCGGTTATCGAGGCCAACCAAAAACTGAAACGGTCGCTTTGGGAGTCGTTGAAGCGCGTTTTTATTCAGTGAATAGTGATGAGTGAATAGTGATGAATACGCTATCGCAACACTTATTTTTCACTCTTCACTCTTCACTCATAATTCTTCACTTCCCTTGACGCATCTTCGCAAAGCCCGGAATACCACCCAACTCTGGGCCATCGCTGTCGGCATGGTGATTTCGGGCGAATACTTTGGCTGGAACTACGGCTGGGCCGTTGCCGGCACGGTCGGCTTTCTGATTGCCACACTCATCGTGACGGTGTTTTACGTGGCCTTCATTTTCAGCTACACCGAACTGACCACCGCCATCCCCGACGCGGGCGGGCCGTTTGCCTACGCCCTGCGGGCCTTCGGGCCAACGGGCGGGTTTGTGGCCGGATTTGCCACGCTGGTTGATTTTCTGCTGGCCCCGCCCGCCATCGCTGCCGCCCTCGGAGCCTACGCCCATTTTTTGCACCCGGCCCTGCCCGTTTTGGGCGTAGCGGTCTCGGCTTATGTAGTTTTTATCGGCATTAATATCCTGGGAATCAGAGAGTCAGCCAACTTTTCGGTAATCGTAACGGTGCTGGCTGTTGTGGAGTTGCTGGTATTTATGGCGTTGGTGATACCGGCGTTCAAAACCGATAATTTCCTGGCCCACAACGCCGGTTTTGGCGCGTCGGGCGTGCTGGCCGCATTGCAGTTTGCGGTCTGGTTTTACCTCGCCATCGAAGGCGTAGCGATGATGGCCGAAGAAGTTCGGGAGCCGCACCGGACCATTCCGCGCAGCTACCTGCTTGCCATCGGAACGCTGGTGGTGCTGGCCCTCGGCACCATGATTTTGAGCGCGGGAGCTACCGACTGGCGCACGTTGAGCCGGTTAGATTACCCCCTGCCCGAAACGCTGGCCGTTGTGCTGGGGCGCGGCAGTGCGTGGGCCAAACTCTTTGCCGGGCTGGGCCTGTTCGGACTGATTGCGTCGTTTCATGGCAATACGCTCGGCTACTCGCGGCAGATTTTCGCCCTGGCGCGGGCGGGCTACCTGCCCCGTGTGCTGGGCGAGGTGAACACCCGGTTTCAAACACCCCACTGGGCGTTGATTGGGGGCGGATTGGTAGGTTTAGCCGCGCTATTTTCGGGAACCACGAGCCAGATTATTATTCTGTCGGTGCTGGGCGCGATGGTGATGTACGTGGTTAGTTTGCTGAGTTTGTTTAAGTTGCGCCAAGCCGAACCCAATATGCTACGCCCGTTTGCCGTGCCGGGGTTTCCGGTGGTGCCGGGGCTGGCATTAGTGCTGGCGTTGCTGTGTCTGGGAGCGATTGTGCTGTATAACCAAACGTTAAGTCTCATTTTTGTCGGGTTGTTCGTTGGCTCGTGGGGGGCATTTAAGCTATTTTTGTCATCCGAAACCCGTATCGAGACCTTGCCTGAATCCAAAAAGCCATGACCAATCCGCAGCCGCCAACCGATATGGAAAATCGTTTTCACGCCACCACCACCGACTACCAAAACGGCCACGACCGGGGAGCCGAAAACACCCCGCCCGCCCATTACGAAGCCCACATTGCCAGCGAGTTATATGCCCAGGCCCTGACCACTCAGATTCAGGACAAACGCGCTGCCATTGCCCGGCTCGATGCCCAAATCATAACCGTTGGCGCGGCCCGCCATGCCGTTGTGCAGCAACGTGAACCCCACGCCCGGCGCGTTGAGTGGCTGCTGAAACAACTCGCCCGTATCGAAGCCGACCGGCAGGCTACACTCACCGAACAAACCGCCCTGCACACCCGCCGACGGGCCGCCGTTACCGACTATTCTTTAGTGGCCGGGTTGTTATTTTTAGTGGCTGGATTGTCGTTTCTGGCCGGGGACCTGATTATCTCGCACGAGATTGTGGCCTACGCGCTCAACATCCGCAACGAGGTCGAAGCGTGGGCCTTTGCCGGTGGTCTGGCAATGGTATCGGTCTTGCTCAAACCCGCTTACGACCGCCTGATCGAACAGCCGTACCAGGCCAACCGGCAAACGCACCGCTCTCGGTATGAACGGTTTAAGGTGGCATTAGTCCTGTTTGCGGTGCTGACGATGAGCGTATTGGGCTGGTTTCGGTACGAAGCCTACCGCACCGACCAACGCAAAGCGGCCATCAACAAAACCATCCGGCAGTTGCAGCAGACCGCCCCCATTGCCGATGATTCTGGCATTGACACCGCGCTGACACCCGCTGTTTTATCGCAAATCGAAGCGCAGTTGCAGCAGTCTGCCGTACTGAGTCAGGCGTTGGTGAGCAGCCCCTGGGCGTTGGCCTCGTTTGTGTTGAGTGGGTTATTGTTCGCCTTAGCCGGGGCCGTGTGCTTGGGGCTGGGTCTGCCCGTACTGACGACGTTCTGGTTCCGGTGGGTGCAGGCCGATGGTAACTTAGCAAGGCTCCGCCGACGGCTACACCGGCTCGACAAACAAACCGCCCCAACCGAAGCCGACCTGATTGAACCGCAAACGCAGCAAGCTATTTTAGACCATGAACTGAGCCTGCTCCCCCACCCTGCCGCCCTCCAAAAACAACAGCAACAGCTCATCATTGAATTGAGTAACCTACTGATTGAACAACGGTTAGCCGAAACCGACAGCCGGATTCACGCCTTTACCGATGGCTACGCACGGGGCGCGGCTACCCGCCCGGCACCGCCCACCCCCGCGTTCGCGCCTGAACCCAAAACCCCGGTAAGGCCGGATGAAAATCGGTTTTTATCACCGAGTGATGCGCCCGAAAAACCCGCCACCCTCAACACTGCCGAGTTGATGGCCCTGTTTGGTAAAAACGGCGCAACACGGTTTGCCAGACCGGGCGTGAAGTAAAAAAGTTGGCGCAAAGGCGAGGGTAGGCAACGTAACTGCACAAACAGCCTTTTACCTTTTTGCGTAAGCTTTTTCTTTAAAACCTCTTTGCGTCTCCGCGTCTTTGCGTGAATCCCTTGCCTTCTTTTACCTTAATTTTGCCCCATGAATATTTCCTATAAATGGCTGAATGAGTTTATCAGCCTGCCCGAATCGCCGGAAGAAATCGGCAAACTCCTCACCGGCACGGGTCTTGAAGTTGAAGCCATCGAAAAAATAGAGTCCATTCCGGGCGGATTAGCGGGTGTGATTATTGGCGAAGTGCTGACCTGCCAACGCCACCCCGATGCCGATAAACTGAGCATCACCACTGTTGATGTCGGAACCGGCGAAGTCCTGAATATTGTCTGCGGTGCGCCCAACGTAGCCACCGGGCAAAAAGTGGTGGTGGCAACGGTTGGTGCCACGCTGCACCCCACTTCGGGCGAACCGTTTGCCATCAAGAAAGCCAAAATCCGGGGGGCGGCATCGGAGGGCATGATCTGCGCCGAAGATGAAATCGGGCTGGGAACGTCACACGCCGGGATTCTGGTTCTGGATACCCAACTGCCCAACGGAACGCCAGCCGTCCGGTATTTTAACCTCGAAGCTGATTACCAGATTGTGATTGGTCTAACCCCCAACCGCATTGATGCCGCGTCGCACCTCGGCACCGCCCGCGACCTGAAAGCCGTGCTGAACCGGGCCATTACGATACCCTCAGTTGACGAATTCAGGGTTGATAACCAAAGCCTTACGCTCGATGTGCAGGTTGAGAACCCCGCCGATTGCCCCCGCTATGCCGGGCTGACGATGAGTGGCCTGACGGTTGGCGAGTCGCCAGAGTGGTTGAAAAAACGGCTCATCGCCATTGGCCTGAACCCGATTAACAACGTGGTTGACGTGACCAATTTCATTTGCCATGACCTCGGTCAGCCGCTTCACGCCTTCGATGCCGATCAGATTATGACCGGAGCCGATGGCGTTCGGAAAATAGTGGTAAAAACCCTGCCCGAAGGCACCCCGTTTATCACCCTCGATGGCGTAGAGCGGAAACTCACGGCAACCGATTTGATGATTTGCGATGCCGGGAAACCCCCGGCAGACGCTGCGTTGTGCATTGCGGGTGTTTTCGGCGGAAAAACGTCGGGCGTAACGGCTAAAACGACCCGGGTTTTTTTGGAATCAGCCCATTTTTCGGCGGCTTCGGTTCGCAAAACGGCGCAGCATCACGGCCTGAAAACCGATGCGTCGTTCCGGTTTGAGCGCGGCACCGACCCCGATATGCCCGTCTTCGCCCTGAAACGGGCCGCGTTGCTCTTGCAGGAAGTGGCAGGTGGCGTGGTTTCGTCTGACATTGTTGATTTGTACCCGAATCCGGTTGAGCCGTTCCGGGTGTTGGTACACTACAAAAACATTGATCGGCTCATCGGTATTAAACTCGACCACGCCGAGATTCACCGGATTCTCGAAGCGTTAGACATTTCTGCCGAAGACCGTACCGATACGGGTTTCACCGCCATTGTGCCGCCCTACCGCGTTGACGTGACCCGCGAGGCCGACGTAATCGAAGAAATTCTGCGAATCTATGGCATTGACAACATCCCGCTCTCGGCTATGCTGGGGGCAGAATCACTGTCGGAATTTCCGGCTGTGGACTCCAACCAAATGCAGAGCCGCGTGGGGCAGTTGCTGGCTGCCAACGGTTTTTTTGAGACGCTCACCCTCTCGCTGACCCGCCCGGCCTACCACGATGCCATCCGGCAAACGCTGTCCGGCCACGACGTTCGGCTGCTGAACCCACTCAGCGACGAACTCTCGGTGATGCGCCAAACGATGCTGTTTTCGGCCTTGGATACCATCGTGCATAACCTGAACCGGCGGCAACGTGACCTGAAACTGTTCGATTTTGGCAAAGTCTATTTTAAAACTGAGTCGGGGAAGTATATCGAAACCCCGCGTCTGAGCATCGCCCTGACTGGCAACCGCACCGCCGAAACCTGGCAGCACAAAGCCGAACCCGTTGCGTTTCAAGACCTCAGTGCCGCCGTTCAGCGGGTGCTGAATCTGTTTCGTATCAGAAGCACCAACTCGCAACCGACTGATTCTGACCTGTTTCAGTACAGCCTGACGTATGCCGTCCAGAAAAAACCGTTGGTGAGTTTTGGTCTTGTGCATCCGAAGCTCCTGAAACTGACCGACTGCAAACAGCCCGTTTTCTACGCTGATTTCGATTGGGAACTGTTGCTGAACCTGTATGACCCGAAGGCCCGGTATCAGGAGGTATCCCGTTTTCCCGAAGTCCGGCGTGATTTGTCGGTGGTGCTGCCAAAAGCGGTTTCGTTTGAGCAGGTCAGCCGCGTAGCCGCCCAAACCGAGCGCAAACTACTCCAGGCCGTAAACGTATTCGATGTGTATGAAGGCGAAAAACTCGACGTGGGCCAAAAATCATATTCGGTCAGTTTTGTGCTGCAAGACCCCGCGCAAACCCTCACCGATGCCGTGATTGACAAGACTATGCAACGACTGATGGCTGGTTTTGAACGCGAGTTGGGAGCCGTGATTCGGAAATAATATGACCGAACTCGTCCGTAAATTCGATGCCTTCGAGGAGCGATTAACCCGCCTGACCGAACAGGCAAACCGCCTGACCAAACAGACAGCAGTGGCGGCAGAACGAATCAGCGAACTCGAAAAAACGAACGAAAAGCTTTCGGAGGAAAACCAAAAACACCAAATTGAACTCAAGCAGTTGCGTAAAAAGCAGGCGAATCCGGCACAATCTTTGCCAAAGTCAAAAGAAGGTAGTAAACTTGTGAAAGACAATCTGACCGCTACGGTCACGAATGCCGAATTGAAACAACAACTCGACGAGTACATCAGCAACATTGACCGCATGGTGGCTCATTTGAGTGCTTTGTCATAAATAGTATAACCCACTGCCCCGGTGTCAGAACCGGGAGCCGATGACCGACCGTATTGCGATGGCTGATAAACTACCCATCCGAATCAAAGTAGCCGAACTTAGTTATGGTTTTCGGACCGACCCCGACGAGGAACAACTCCTCCGAAAGGCGGGCAACTTAGTGCAGGAACGTATTCAGGAATTTCGGAACATGGGTTATCGCGATATGCAGGAAATTCTGGCGCGTGTCGCCATTGACTGTATGGTGGCCCGGATGAAAGGCGACGAGCAGGGCGAACGGTTGCAACAGACAATTTTTGACAGGCTCACCAGATTAGACCAAAAAGTCGGTTCGGTGTTGGATTAATTCGGTACGTGCGTCGGTGTGGTTGGGTTGAGATTTATTTTTTCAACTCCAAAACGATATACGTCAGATGGGTACATCATTCTGGCTGGCCCTGATACTTGTTGCAGCAGTAGCACTGGGGGCCGGCATATTTCTGGGGCGTTTGCTCCTGCAACGCACGTTCAAAAAGCAGGAATCGGATGCCGAATTGCGGGTGTCCGAAATTCTGAAAACCGCTGAATTACAGGGCGAAACGATCAAGAAAGATCGGCTGCTCGAAGCCAAAGAGAAGTTTCTGAAGCTCCGCAGCGAGTTCGATGAAGAGAGCAACAAAAAAAAGCAGCTCCTCCGCGACAACGAAAACAAACTCCGCCAGCAGGAGCAGACCCTCCGCCAGCAGGCCGACACGCAAAAAGCCCAGCAAGCCACGCTCGATCAGCAACGCAGCGACTTAGACCGCCAGCGGAACGAGGTTGTTCAGCAACGAAACGAAGCCAACCAGCAACTTACGCAGCAACGAAATCAGCTCAACCAGCAGATCGAAACCTACAACCAACGCCGGGAAGAAGTAGAACTGCGCCAGCAGGAGGCCGCTCAGGCCGTTGCCGAAGCCGAAATCCTGCGGGGTCAGCAAATCGGTGCGCTCGAAAAAATTGCCGAACTCACCACCGACGAAGCCCGCGAACGGATTATCAGCAGCATTAAGGCCGAGGCCGAAACCCGCGCGTCTTCTTACGTCAAGAACATTGTTGAGGAAGCCAAGCTGACGGCCACCAAAGAAGCCAAAAAGGTGGTGATCGAAACCATTCAGCGCACCGCCACCGAACACGCCATCGAAAACTGCGTCTCGGTCTTTAATATCGAGTCTGACGACGTAAAGGGCAAAATCATCGGGCGCGAAGGCCGCAACATCCGCGCCCTCGAAGCCGCCACCGGCGTTGAGTTTATCGTGGACGACACGCCCGAAGCCATCATCATCTCTGGTTTTGACCCCGTTCGGCGCGAAATTGCCCGGCTCTCGCTGCACCGGCTCGTGCAGGATGGCCGGATTCACCCCGCCCGCGTAGAAGAAATTGTGGCGAAAACCCGCAAAAACATTGAGGACGAAATCGTGGAAATCGGCGAACGAACGGTGATTGACCTTGGCATTCACGGCGTTCACCCCGAACTCATCAAGATGGTGGGCCGGATGCGGTTCCGGTCGTCTTACGGCCAAAACCTGCTACAACACTCGCGGGAGGTGGCTAAACTCTGCGCTACAATGGCCGCCGAACTGGGCCTGAACGCCAAACTCGCCAAACGCGCCGGCCTGCTGCACGACATTGGCAAGGTCTGGCACGAAGAACAGGAACTGCCCCACGCCCTGATGGGCATGGAACTGGCGAAGAAATACAAAGAGAATCCCGAAATCATCAATGCCATCGGTGCCCACCACGACGAAATCGAGATGACGAGCATGATTTCGCCCATCGTGCAGGTTTGCGATGCGGTGTCCGGCTCGCGGCCCGGTGCCAGGCGCGAGATGATGGAATCGTACATCAAACGGCTGAAAGAACTCGAACAGTTGGGCGACGATTTCCCCGGCGTAACCAAGTGCTACGCCATTCAGGCCGGGCGCGAGTTGCGGGTGTTGGTGGATGCCGAGCGCATTACCGACGAGCGGGCCAGTAATTTATCATTCGAGATTTCGCAAAAAATCGAGAAAGAGATGCAGTATCCCGGCCAGATAAAAGTGACCGTTATCCGGGAGATGCGGGCCGTGGCGTATGCCAAGTAAGGGATGACTCAGGCAGAACGGGACGAGTTATTGGCCTTGCAACGGCAGATTCGGGGTTATGTACTCTTGAACGACAAACAGATACTGGATTTTCCCGCTGATGGGGATGACCAGGATTTCAATTTTCTGCTGAGTAGAGCCATTTCTTTCCAGAGGATGTTGGCTAAAATTGAACAGGATATTAATGAAAAACGAGAATGACAACGAAAGAACAAGTTGTTGATTATATACGTCAGATCGTGTCAGCGGACTCCGATAGGGAACGCCTTAAAGCGAAAAACGTACTTCTGAAGTATTACTATTTCTTGCCGGAAGTAGAAAAAAGCGTTGTTGAACAAGAGATGGAGCCGTTTCTGGAAGAAATCCGGCTACAATTTCAGGATGATCCGGTGTTGCAACGCGCCGAAGAACTCCTGAATCGGCGGAGAATGTCAAAAGCGGTTTTGTAATGAGTTGATTGACGGGCGAAGACATGATCTTCGCCCGTTTGCTTGTAGGCAACCCTTAGCGCAAGGCCTGCACGGCCCCGGCCACGTTGTCGGTATTGATAACGTCTACACCCAGTTTGCGGAGTTGTTTCCAGGCGTTCTCAGTGTCTGGAATGGCCCAGAACCGAATCGGCTTGTTGTAGTTATGCGCCCGTTTGATGATTCGTTTCAGTTTTTCACGGTCAGCATCGGGCAGGTCGCCGGTACCGTCCCAGCGCGAATAGCTCCGAAAACTATCCGAAATCAGGGCCACGCGCTTGATCGTTTCGTCATCATAGACCTCGTTAGGTCGCCCGTCGAAGGTGATAAACAACGGGTAATCTAAGAAATTTTCGACGCGGGGGCGGTTGCCGCTCACGATCACCTGCACGGCCAGTGGGTTAGCCGGGCGATTGAAGGCAATGATGTTTTTTTCGATAACCGCAATCAGCGCGGGCAGCACCATGGCGGCATCATCTTTGGCATCAATCACCAGACTAAACGTATAGCGACGGTCGGGGCTGGGCCGGTCGGTATGTTTCAGGAAAAGCTGGCTGATGGGGTTGATATACAGCGAATCGAGCGTGCGGGCGGGGTTTATCTCGTTCGGTGCGTGGGCCACGAGGAGTTTGCCATCCCGCAGATAAACATCGGCTTCGATGTAGTCGGCCCGTTGTTCCCAGGCGTTCCAGAAAGGCCGGGGCTTTTCGTAGTCATTATGGGCATGGATTTTGGGCTGGGCAAAAGCTAAGCCGGGGAGCAACAGGGCGAGGAGCAAAGCGCGTGTGTTCATAGCCGAAAGGTACGGGTTTTGCCAAATCAATCTGCAACCCCGGTTTAACACAATTTAACGATGCACCTGCTTTGAATTTCGGCTGCTGCACCGACATTAGCCGCGTTAGTCAAAACCCAATCAACGTATGAAACGTCACAGTTTACTTCTGCTTTTTGCCGTTGCCGTCACCACCGCGCCCCTGCTGGCCCAAACCGAAAAAGGAAACGGCCTGGTAAGTGGCGGCCTTTCGCTGGGTTACCTCAGCAGCCCCGTAGCGGGCATCTCGACCAACACACAGTTCACACCGTCGCTGAACCTGACCGTCGGCAAGTTCGTCAAAGACGATTGGCTGCTGGGGGTCGGGGTGTTGTTCAATGGCCGTTTCAACAAGTACACGGCTAACACGTCACGACAAAATTCGGCGATTATAGACCAGCGTAACCACGAAATCCCGATACAAATCAGACCATTTGTCCGGCATTACTGGAAATTCAACCAAATTCAACTCTTCGCAGGTGGCGGTTTAACCGTAGATGTCAACAACTCACGTTCAACGAGTAAAACAACATCAATCCCCGGTACCTCTCTACTTGCCGGAACCACTTCACGTGAAAGCAGTAGTTTGTCGGTAAATCCATACATCGAGATCGGAGCCAATTACTTCCTGACTAAGCGACTCAGTCTTCAGGCCACAGTAGCAGCCTATTCGTTGCCCATTGGTGTTGGCGCGGTGGGCTTAGGCTTGGTTTATTGGACAGGCACGGGCAGCACCGCCACGCAACCCACCGGCACGGCCAACCCGCAGACCGACAGGGGCCGGTGGGTGGTGGAGGCCTACGTGGGGGGCGGTCGCTCCCGCAATTCGAGCGAGGACCCGAGTGCATCGGGCGGCATCAATTCCTATTCAAACTCAGGCTACGACTTTAGTTTTTACCCGTCAGTTGGTCACTTCGTCAGTAAGAACACAGTTTTGGGCCTTAGCTTAATCAGCTCATTTAGAAATGGGAACAATACGCCACGCACGCAACGACTTGGAGTATCTCCTTACTGGCAGCACTATTGGGCCAACAACCGCCTGACTCCCTTTACCCGCATAGGCGTTGCCTACACCCAAACCACGAGCGAAGGAACCGACAACAAAACGGCTGACCTCGGCGCGTCGGGCAGTATTGGGCTGGCCTATATGGTCGGCAAACGGTTTATCATTGAAACAGCGTTGCTGAACGCATCCGTAAACCGGCAGAAGTTCTTCAGCATCAGCAACAATGCCGACGAAATCTGCACAACGGCTACCCTTTCCGGTCAAGTAGGCAGTGGCTTCTCGTTGCGATACGTGATGTAAGCGTTTGCCCATCCCCGCCGAGAGTGCTATTTTTGAGGAATAATGAAAATCGTTTAACGGTTAAGGTCTAACGTTTAAGGCACAGCTTCTCCGGTAGCCACAAACGACAGTCCCTTAACCGTTAAACATTATCCCTTAAACATTAAACGTATTTCGTGAATTTACTCTCAGGAAAAACCGCGCTCATCACCGGCGCGTCGCGGGGCATCGGGCGGGCCATTGCCCGGCGGTTTGCCGAAGAAGGCGCGAATGTGGCCTTCACCTACCTATCCAGCATCGAAAAAGGCCAGGCCCTCGAAGCCGAATTAGCCGGGTTTGGCACCACCATCAAAGGCTACCGCTCCGATGCCGCCGACCATAAAGCCGCCGAAGACCTTGTGAATCAGGTGGTTGCTGATTTCGGAAAGCTCGATATTGTGGTCAACAACGCCGGTATCACCCGCGACGGGCTGCTGATGCGGATGTCGGAAGAACAATGGGACGAGGTGATCCGCGTTAATCTGAAGTCGGTTTTTAACCTCACCAAAGCCGCCACCAAACAGATGATGCGGGCCAAAGCGGGGTCAATCATCAACCTTACGTCGGTGGTCGGTATCCGGGGCAACGCGGGGCAGGCCAATTATGCGGCCTCGAAAGCGGGCATTATCGGCTTCACCAAATCGGTCGCGCTCGAACTTGGCTCACGGAATATTCGCGCCAACGCCATTGCGCCGGGCTTTATCGAAACCGAAATGACCGGCGAAATCAACCAGAAAGCCATTGACGAGTGGAAACAAACGATTCCAATGAAACGCGGTGGACAACCCGACGAGGTGGCCGATGCCTGCGTATTTCTGGCCTCTGATCTCGCCCGCTACATCACCGGACAGGTGTTGCAGGTGGATGGGGGAATGCTTACTTAAACCGGAGAAAGGGGAGAAAGGAGGAAAGGGACAAAAGGGAGTTCATACGGGTTAAACCTGTATTCCCTTTCGTCCTTCTTCCCTTTCCTCCCTTTTCTCCCTTTTTTTATGAACCTGATTTTCCAAACCTCTCCCTGGTGGTTAGTGGCCTGCCTGCTGGCGGGCGGAGTTTATGCTGCCGCGCTCTATCAACCGATTCCGCGCCTGCCCACGCCCGACTGGGAACGCGCCGTGCGGTTCGGGCTGGCCGCGCTGCGGTTTGTGGCCGTTGCGCTGCTCGGTTTCCTGCTGCTCAATCCGCTGATTCGGAGCATCCAGACCATTACCGAAAAGCCTAAAGTGGTGCTGGCCGTTGATAACTCCGAGTCGGTAGCGGCTGCGGGTCGGCCCGCGCTCAACCGGGCGTTGGCGGCTGTGCAGGCATTGCGCCAAAAACTCACCGACGAGGGCTTGGACGTGGCCGTGCGAACCTTCGGCGACAGCACGACGGCTGCCGACCTTACCCAAATTCCGTTTACCAACCGCACCACCGATTTATCGGGATTGCTGACTGGTATCCGGGCCGATTATGAGGGACAGCACCTGACCGATGTGGTGCTGCTGACCGACGGGATTTTTAACGCGGGCCTGTCGCCAACCTTCGGGCAGTACCCGTTTGCGATCCAGACCATTGGCCTTGGCGATACCATTGCCAAACGTGACGTAGCCGTGAAAGGCATCATTGCCAACCGCATTGCCTACCTCGGCAACACGTTTCCGGTGCAGGCCGAAATCACAAGCAACGGTTTTCAGGGCCGAAACGGAACGGTGGTGTTGCGGCAGGGCGGCAAAGAACTCGGTCGGCAATCGGTGGGATTCAGTAGGAACGAGACGTTTAACCAACTCACGTTTCAGGCAACGGCTACCCAGAAAGGTGTGCAGCATTTTGTGGTCGAGGTGATTCCGCAGCCCGGCGAGTTCAGTACCCGCAACAACCGGCAGGACGTGTATATTGACGTGATTGATGGCCGCGAAAACGTGCTGCTGCTGGCCCTGGCCCCGCACCCCGACGTGAAAGCGTTGCGGACGATCATCGAAAAAAACCAGAATTATAACCTCGACATCCGGTTTTTGACCGCCCCCGAAACGCCGATTCCTACCGACAAAACCTACGACTTAGTGATTCTGCATCAGGTGCCGGACAATGGCGGGCTGAGTGTGGCGCAAAACGCGACGCTGCAACGGATTGTGGGCCAAACCACGCCGGTGCTGTTTGTGCTGGGCAATCAGTCGAGTTTGGGGCCGTTCAATTCGGGCAACCCAGTGGTGCAGGTAGCGGCCCAACCCGGTCAGGCCGACAAGGTTACGCCCCGGCTCAACGATGGTTTTAAGCAATTGACCCTCGACCCGGCTCGGCTAACCATCCTGCCCAAACTACCGCCCCTCTCCGTTCCGTTTGGCGAATACACGCTGCGCCCTGGTGCCGAAGTGATTCTGTATCAACAGGTTGGCTCCGTACCGACCACCAAGCCGTTACTGGCGTTAAACGTGACGAGTCCGCGTAAATCGGCGGTGTTGTTGGGCGAAGGTCTGTGGCAATGGCGGCTCGAAGAATTTGCCCTGACCGACAAACAAGAGGTAATTGACGACCTGCTGCAACGGGTAATTCAGTTGATTTCGGTGAAGGAAGACCGGCGCAAACTCCGCGTGTATCCGATTCGGAACGAGTTTGTGGCGGGCGAAACCGTGACGTTCGAGACCGAACTCTACAACGATATTTATGAACGGCTATACGACAAACTCATCAACTTAGAGCTTACCGACGAACGCGGCCTGAGCCGAACATATACCTACACGCCAACAAAAGAAAACGGTCGGTTTGTCATTAGCCGTCTGCCCGAAGGAGCCTACCGCTACCGCGCCGGAGCCACCCTGAACGGCAAAACCGAACGCGCCGAGGGGCAGTTTATCGTGCGTGATGTGCAATTGGAAGCCCTGAACACCACCGCCGACCACGGCCTGTTGCGGCAACTCGCCACCCAGACCGGGGGCAAATTTTATAACCCGGCAACGGTGCAGAACCTCGCGCTGGACATCACCAAACGCCAAACTCCCGCCCGCCTGACCAGCACCGAAGACCTGAGCGAACTCATCAACCAGAAATGGCTGTTTTTTTTGGTATTTGTGCTGCTCGGTGCCGAATGGGGCTTGCGGAAGTATTTTGGCGGGTACTAACGGCGGTTACGGGATGAGGGCATTGGTGAATAAATCAGATGCCTCTACTTTCTGCTCTATGATGTCATGTTCGACAAGCCACTGTACAAAATCCCGGAAAACAGCGGCTTCCATTTTACCCCACGTCTGCTCTGTGCCATAATACTTGTTGAGGTAAAGCTGGCTTTTCAGAATGTCTATGCGTTTCCGGTCTCCTTCTGGAACGTGATTCGACAGTATCTCAGTGGCTTTTTCCGGGTTTTGCTGGGCAAAGAGATAGCCGTTACGGGTAGCCGAGACAAAATTGGCAAAAACAGTTTTTCGGGTTTCTATGTACGCTGTCTTCGCAATGATTAACGGCGAGTAGCCATATGGCAGGCCATAGTCGTTCAGATTGAAGTGGTTCAGGGCGATACCCAGCGTCTGAGCTTCAATACCTTCCCAGGCGTTAAAAATCCAGGTCGCATCAAATTTTCCGGTCAGTATAGTGTCCCAAATCCCTAATTTTTCGGGGTATTCGATTCTGATGTCTCCCTTCCCGCCATCATTGATGATGACCTGTTTCACAATTTTATCTTCGTAACGGGCTTTATAAGAGGCATACACTTTACCGTCTAATTGCTTTGGTCGGGCTATGTTGCTGGATGCCAACGTGACCAGAGAGCTGGTATCCTGGCGCAGGATTGCCGCTATGCCTTTAACAGCAACCTTATTGTCTTTCAGCAACAGACTAATCAAGCTTTCGGTAGGAACAATGGCAAAGTCAACCTCGTCTATTTCTAATTTTTTGGCGGGGGTCACTGAGTATCCATCGGTTTCGGGTGAAATTATGTCGAGATCAATATTTTTCTCCCGATAAAATCCCAGTTCCAGCGCGACAAAAAGTCCGGTGTGGTTCGTGTTGGGAGTCCAGTCTAATGCTATTTTGAGCTTGTTCATGGTTTTATGTAGGTCATTTTTATCACCGGCGCGTATCATCGTGGGTTGGCACTGTTCACTCTTCAGGCCAGCAGTAAATATACCCCGGCCCCGGCTAAATAACCCAGCAGGGCCGGGCCGCTCATCCGGCGCAGATACCAGCCAAAATCAAGCCGTTCGCTGCCCATCACGGCCACACCAGCCGCCGAACCAATAATGAGCAGCGAACCGCCCGTACCGGCGCAATAGGCCAGAAACTCCCAGATTTTGGCATCGGGCGGGTAGGTTTGCAGGTCATACATGCCCATCGCTGCGGCCACAATCGGCACGTTGTCCACTACTGCCGAAGCCAGTCCGATCAGCAGCACAATCGCGTCGAGGTTGCCAACAGCGTCATTCAGCGATTGAGCCAGGCCGCGCAACACGCCCGTTGCTTCGAGTGCGCCAACGGCCAACAGGATTCCCAAGAAAAACAAAATGCTCGGCGCGTCAATCTTGCTCAGGGCGTAGGCGGGCGTAAACGGCTCTTTATCCGCGTCGTCTTTGTCTTTATGGATGATTTCGGAGGCCACCCAGATTGCCCCCAACGCCAGCATCATGCCCATATACGGCGGCAGGTGAGTGATGGTCTTGAAAATCGGCACAAACAGCATCCCCCCTAAACCAATCGCCAGCATCAGCCGCCGTTCGCGCCGGGCAGCGCGGTTGACGTAGGGCCGGGATGCGCCCTGTTCGTCTGCCGATGCCTCAAAAGTTTCTTCACTGGCCCGAAACTGAAACGTGAGCAACGCCAACGGAACCAGCATCGCCACTAAACCCGGCAAAAACAACCGCGTAATGATGTTGGCCGTTGTGACCTGCCCGCCAATCCAGAGCATCGTGGTGGTTACGTCACCAATCGGCGACCACGCTCCGCCCGCGTTGGCGGCCACCACAATCATGGCCGCAATGGTGCGCCGTTGGGCCGCATTCTGAATCAGTTTGCGCGATACCGACACCATCACAATCGCGGTGGTGAGGTTATCTAAAAGGGCAGAGAGAAAAAACGCCAGAAAACTGATAATCCAGAGTAACGTGCGGGTGTTTCGGCTGGCAATGCGGTCGGTGATGAGCGAGAAGCCATCGTGTGCGTCAATCAACTCCACAATGGTCATGGCTCCGAGCAGGAAAAACAGAATCTCGGCAATGCTCGTCAGGTGTTCGGCTAAGGCGTGGGTGGTGGCTTCGGTATCGGGCTGGTTCAGGGCCACCACTGTCCAGCACAGGATGCCCGTGAGCAGCGCAGTGGCGGTTTTATTCACGCCAATGGGTTCTTCGAGGGTGATGAGCAGGTAGCCCAGTGCAAAGAGAAGGATGAGAGCAATAGTCATATTGTTGAGTTACTTGATTCTTCGACCGCGCTAAGGTAAATAGCGAACTCATTCCTTCCTGCTCCGCTTCATGCAAAACCCGCCCGCCGTTGGCAACCGCAAACTCTGGAACGTAATTATCGCGGCTTCGCTCGGCACGCTCATCGAGTGGTACGATTTTTTTATTTTCGGGGCGTTGGCCGCGCTCATCATCGGGCCGCAGTATTTCCCGCAGAACGACGACCCGCTTATCCAGACGATGAGTGCGTTGGCAACGTTTGCCGCCGGGTTCATCGTCAGGCCGTTCGGGGCGTTGGTCTTCGGGCGGCTCGGCGATGTGGTGGGCCGGAAACACACCTTTTTAGTTACGCTGTTGCTCATGGGCGGCTCCACGTTTGCGATTGCCTTTGTGCCGACGTTTGCCCAAATCGGGTACGCGGCTCCGTTTATCCTCCTGATGTTGAGACTGATACAGGGGTTAGCCCTCGGTGGCGAATACGGCGGAGCCACCACCTACGTGGCCGAACACGCGCCTGATGCCCGGCGCGGGTTTTATGTCAGTTTCGTGCAGATTACGGCAACGGGCGGGCTGGTGCTGTCTATCTCGGTCATTCTGGCTTGCCGAACGTGGCTCAGTGCGGCTGATTTTACGGCCTGGGGCTGGCGGATTCCGTTTCTCGCGTCGGGGTTGCTGGTGGTGGGGTCGTATTTTATCCGGCGCAACATGGCCGAATCACCCGTGTTTGCCCAACTCAAAACCGAGGGCCGGGTGAGCAAAAACCCCCTGCGCGAGTCGTTCACTAAAAAAGAAAACCTGCGCCTGGTGTTGCTCGCGCTCTTCGGACTGACCGCCGGGCAGGGTTGCATTTACTACACCGTCCATTTTTACAGCAGCGTGTTTATCGGAACCCTGCTCAAAGTTGACTTTGTGCAGACCAACCAGATTATGCTCGTGGCGATGGTGCTTGCCAGTCCACTCTCGATAGGGTTCGGGGCGTTGTCGGATAAAATCAAACGGCGCAAACCGATTATGATGCTGGGTATGGCCCTGTTTGTGGTGTTTGCCTATCCGATTTACGGCCAAATCAGTGCCACCGTAGCCGAATCATTTCGGGTGCAGCCGGGGCCGCTGCTGACCGATTCGGCGCGTAACTGGCTTATTGTCTACGTGTTTGTGCAGGTGCTGTTTTCCACGATGGTCTATGGCCCGATAGCCGCCTTTTTGGTCGAGCTTTTCCCGACGCACATCCGGTACACCTCGCTGTCACTGCCCTATCACATCGGCAACGGTATTTTTGGCGGGCTGACTCCGTTTATTGCCACCGCCCTGATTTCGGCAACGGGCAACAACCTCACCGGGCTGGCCTATCCGGTGGGCGTGGCGGCTGTGACAGTGCTGATTGGTGTGTTTTTCCTGAAAGAACAGCCGAACAACTTGCGCTGAGGGCAAGTATGGCAACGGCAATGGCTTTCTTTGCCGGATGGTAACTATTTAGGTGTGTTCATTTTTGGCAGTGCCAAACTCGTTACCCACCGCCACCAGGCTGTGGGCCTACGCGCAAGAGTGAACTTGCCGCCTGAACCGGCACAGCCTGGTGGCGGTGCCAAACTCGTTACCCACCGCCACCAGGCTGTGGGCATACGAAAACCAGCGGGTTTTCTCGCCTGAAACGGCACAGCCTGGTGGCGGTGCCAAACAAGCAACTTAAATAAGTACGCCGGATGAACCTAAACCCGCTATGATTACAAAAACAGACAAAACCCAACGCGGCAGCGACTCCCGAACGCTGTTCAAGGTGATTTCGGCCTCGTCGGTCGGCACGCTCATCGAGTGGTACGACTTTTACATTTTCGGCTCGTTGGCCGCGATTTTATCCACCCAGTTTTTCCCGAAAGACAACCCAACGGCGGCCCTGCTGTCTACGCTGGCAACGTTTGCCGCCGGGTTCATCGTCAGGCCGTTTGGCGCGTTGGTCTTCGGGCGGCTCGGCGATATGGTGGGCCGGAAATACACCTTTTTGGTGACGCTCGTGCTGATGGGCGGCAGTACGTTTCTGATTGGCCTGATTCCCGGCTACGACCAAATCGGCTTTTTCGCACCGTTGCTCGTGCTGATTTTGCGGTTGGTGCAGGGGCTGGCCTTGGGTGGCGAATACGGCGGGGCGGCAACTTACGTGGCCGAACATTCGCCCGAACACCGGCGCGGCTTTTACACGAGTTTCATCCAGACAACGGCCACGCTGGGTTTGTTTGTATCGTTGGGCGTGATTGTGCTGACCCGCGAAACCGTTGGTTTAGAAGCCTTTGCGAATTGGGGCTGGCGGATTCCGTTTTTGTTATCGGTGATTTTGGTTGGCGTTTCCATCGTCATCCGGCTTAGGATGGCCGAGTCGCCGATGTTCTCGAAACTGAAAGCCGAAGGCAAAACAGCCAAGAACCCGTTGGCTGAGAGTTTCGGCCAACGCCAAAATCTGAAAATGGTGCTGCTGGCGTTGTTTGGGGCCACCGCCGGGCAGGGCGTTATCTGGTACACGGGGCAGTTTTACGCGCTGTCGTTTATCCAGAATATCTGCAACATCGAGTTTGTGCAGGCCAACATCATCGTGGCGGTTGCGCTGCTGATTGCCACGCCGTTTTTTGTCATTTTCGGTGGCTTATCTGACCGGATAGGCCGCAAATATATCATGCTGGCCGGGATGCTGCTCGGTGTGCTGACCTACCGCCCAATCTACGATGCGATGTATAACCTCGCCGACGTAAAAGCCAAACAGGAACTCGCCGACCAAACCAACGTGGCCGTAAAACGCGAACTGCCAACGGGCAAAACCGACTCGCTCATCACCACCACCACCATGAAGGTTTTTGCCGACGGAACCACGTTTAAAGCAGTCTCAAAACAGGTTGTATTGGCCGGGGGCAACCCGTCCGAAGTCGGGGCCGATGTTGGTAAAGAAACACCCAAACCCGACGTTAAAAAGACGGTCACGTTATCAACCGGCAACCAACTGATTATGATGCTGTTGGTACTGATTCAGGTGCTGTACGTGACGATGGTTTATGGCCCGATAGCCGCGTTTTTGGTCGAACTTTTCCCGACGCGCATCCGCTACACGTCTATGTCGTTACCGTATCACATCGGCAACGGCATTTTCGGCGGGCTGACTCCGTTTCTGGCAACGGCCTTAGTCGCCACCGCCACCAAAGCCAACGAACTCACGCCGGGCGCGGTGGCAAAGCCGTATCTGGAAGGACTCTGGTATCCGATTTTGGTTGCCAGCGCGTGTTTTGTCATCGGGCTGCTGTATTTGAACGAGAAGAAAAATCAGGATTAACCAACATGAATGCACTCAAAAAATACGCCGGGGTGGTCTGGATTGCCCTCGGTCTCTACGTCGGTTATGACCGCGTATTGGATTCGCTCACCAAAATCGGCAGCGAAAAACTCGAAGACCGCGTGTTCGGCTGGGTGGTGCTGCTGGTGCTGGTTCCCATCATCGTCGGCGGGCTGATTACGTTTGGCCGGTACGCGCTGGCCGGGGAGTATGATGCGTAGAGACGCATATTTGCGTCTCCTGGTGCGAAAAACCATCCGGGCAGGAGATGGGTAGAGACGCATAATTGCGTCTCTACGCCAACATCTTCACAGCGAGAACGTGTTTGCACAAGCCGTGTTTTCCTTAGTGGGTCGTAAACTAATCGCAGGTACAGCGGGCGGTGTCGGCTTCGATAACAACCGTATGCCGACATATTAGCCCGCTATAAACAGTACGCAGTGATACGACGAAACAGTATGCACAACGGGGCAAAGAAAATTTGCGTAAAACTTAAAGGTAAAATAACTGACATTCCGACCAAATAATGGGAACCAACATCCAAACCGAACTTGACCATGACCAGCTAAACGATGATAGTACATGGCTGGACAGAATGACTAAAATCAACATCCAACAAAGACTATTGAATGCGAAGTTATCAGAACGGCCAGTAGCCAGGTGGAATTTTTTCACAAAAACTAACGAGCGTCCATACAATACAACACAAGATTGGCAAGTTTTGTGGGACGAATCTGCCAAATTACTTGACCAGTTTGCCAAAAATTTTGGCTCTCAGTCTGTAAGAATGACTATATGTAAAGTCTCTTCATTCAAGGACATACCTTCTTTAGAATACCGTAGCCATTTCGAAGGACTACATGCTCGTTTAGAGAATTTACAACAACTTGCTCCCTTCGTTTTTGAACAGCTTGCTAAACGAAACTTCAATCCAATTGAGATAGAGGTGATTTTCAGCATTGGCGGGTTCATAAAGTTTAATAAAGAAGATGTATGGTATTCCAACTTGTTTGAATTAAGCATTGGAACTGGAATTGAAATAAGGGTTAGGAACTTTGTCTTTCTCCCTAATCATTCAATCACGCGCCAAAAGCACTATGAACTTTGGGCAGAAAATGCGCCAAGATTGGCTCAATGTGTCAATGTCATACTCCAAAATCCAAGTTTTGAACTGGGAGCTGATCGAGATTTGGATGATTATGGCATTTATGACAGTGAGAATCCCAAGTACTTATTCAATTATCGTCTTGACGGTATTGACTGGAATGAGTCTTACATACCTTATGAGCTTTTGAAACCTGTCCAATAAAATTTATATGCTTCGTACCCCATGTACTCCCGTACTATTGCTGGCCCTGAGTACCTTCATTCAATCGCATAGTAACTAACTGACGGCTAAATATTTACCGGCGTAATAGCCTACGGCTGGTCGTTACAAACGACCGCAATAAACAGTACGCAGTGAGCCTACGGAACACTACGCACAACAGGGTAACTGAGATAGACTAATCAAAAATCGAGTATATATTTATGAAAGGTGGGTTAGGTTTACTTTCGGTTGGTATTATATGGCTTACCTTAGTTCTATACCTACTAAGTGCAAAGTTTTTTATTAAATCAGAATCTGATTTGGGAGTTTTTTTACAAATTGTTGGCACTGATGGAGTGATAATTTGTATTGCAATATCAATTGTTAAATTTACAGAACTCTTTAAATCAAAAGGGTATTTATTTTTCTCAAAGTTGTTATTTATTTTTTTGTCATATATAATTATTTATATAATATTTGGATTTCCTTTTATCATTTTTTCTTTTTTCCAACCAATCAATAGAAATATAGTAGTTCATTTTACCATAATTTTTCTAATCGTTGAGTTGATTCTTACTTATTTTCAGGATAAAACTAAGACAAAATAGATCATCACCATGCGCCCCCGTCATTTCGCTCCTTCGCCTTCTCCAACGGCTGGCGTTAAATTAAATCGTAGCATTGTGCCATGATTCTCTCCTTGCCGATGTCGTATAAATCCGCCTATCACCACAGCCTGACCGACCCCGCCGGGTTCTGGGCCGACCAAGCCGCCCGCATTCCCTGGTTTCAGTCGCCAACCGAAATCCTGACCCCCAACCCCGACGGAACCGCCCACTGGTATGCCGACGGTACGCTCAACACCTGCTATGCCGCGCTGGATTACCACGTCGAAACGGGCCGCGCCGAACAAATCGCCGTGATTCATGACTCGCCCGTGACCGGCACCGGGCAGACGTTCACCTACCGCGACCTCCGCGACCGGGTGGCGCAACTCGCCGGAACCCTGCGCGACCTCGGCGTTGAGAAAGGCGATACCGTTGTGGTGTATATGCCGATGATTCCCGAAACGCTGATGGCGATGCTGGCCTGCGCCCGGATTGGTGCCGTTCATTCGGTGGTGTTCGGCGGGTTTGCGCCCCACGAACTGGCCCTCCGAATTGACGATGCCCGCCCAACCGTGGTGCTGTCGGCCTCGTGTGGCGTTGAATTTACGACCGTGATTCCCTACAAACCACTGCTCGACGACGCGCTGAACCGGGCCACGCACCAACCCAAGCACTGCCTGATTTTGCAACGCCCGCAATGCGAAGCCTCCCTGAAACCGGGCCGCGATCTGGACTGGCAAACCACCGTTAGCGCGGCTCAACCCGTTGATTGTGTGCCGGTTGCCGCTACTGATCCCGCGTATATTTTGTACACCTCCGGCACAACCGGCAAGCCCAAAGGGATTGTTCGGGATACGGGCGGCCACGCCGTCGCGCTCAAATACAGTATGAAGGCCGTGTTTGGTCTCGCGCCCGGCGACGTGCTATTTACCGCTTCTGACTTTGGCTGGGCCGTTGGGCATAGCTACACCGTTTATGGGCCGTTGCTGCACGGCTGCACCACCGTTGTTTTCGAGGGGAAACCCGTCCGCACACCCGATGCCGGTACGTTTTGGCGAATCGTGGAGCAGCACAGAGTGAACGTATTGTTTGCCGCCCCAACCGCGTTTCGGGCCATTAAAAAAGATGACCCGGACGGAGCGTTGCGAAAGAACTACGATTTGTCGTCGTTGCGGCACGTGTTTGTGGCCGGTGAACGCTGCGACCCGCCCACGCTGCACTGGATAGAAACCGTGTCGGGCGTGCCGGTGATTGACAACTGGTGGCAAACCGAATCGGGCTGGCCGATGGTGGCAAATCCGGTTGGCATCGAGTCGTTTCCGGTGAAACCCGGCTCGGCCACGTTTCCGAGTTGCGGCTACGATTTGCAAATTCTGGACGAAACCGGCAACCAACTCGGCCCCAATCAGGAAGGCTACGTTTGCCTGAAATTGCCGTTGCCGCCGGGCTGTTTCCCGACGCTCTGGCACGACCCGGCCCGGTTTCAGGCATCCTACCTGAGCCGTTTCCCTGGTTATTACTTAGCGGGCGATGGCGGCTATATTGACGATGATGGCTACGTTTTTATCATGGGCCGGGTTGATGACGTAATTAATGTGGCCGGGCATCGGCTCTCAACGGGCGGCATGGAAGAAATCGTGGGCGGGCATCCCGCCGTTGCCGAATGTGCGGTGGTCGGCATTTTTTGTCCCCTGCGCGGGCAGCGTCCGGTTGGGTTGGTAGTGCTGAAAAACGGCGTTGACACCGACGAGACCACGCTCGAAGCCGAACTCATCAACCGCATCCGGGAGCAGATTGGCGCGGTGGCTGCGTTTCGTAACGCCCTCATCGTGAAACGCTTACCCAAAACCCGGTCGGGGAAAATCCTGCGAAAAACCATCCGGCAAATCGCCGATGGTGAATCATACACCACCCCCGCCACGATTGACGACCCGGCCATTCTCGATGAAATTCGGGACGCGCTGGCAACCCGGCAAATCGGGCGGACGTTTGAGCAATGAACAGCCTTTTACTATATTTTATCGGGCTTTTGTCATTCCGACGATAGGAGGAATCTCTTGGATGCACGTTATTTTATGGTCAAGAGATTCCTCCTATCGTCGGAATGACAAAAACGTCGGAATGACAAAGACGTGTAAACCAACATCACAACCAATTCTCATGCAAATCACAACCTTTACCGAATACCAAACCGCCTACCAACAAAGCGTTGACGACCCCGAAGGATTCTGGGCCGAGATTGCCTCGGAGTTTCAGTGGCGCAAACCCTGGAAAAAAACGCTCTCCTGGGATTTCCACACGGCTGATACCAAATGGTTTATCGGCGGTAAACTCAACATCACCGAAAACTGCTTAGACCGCCACCTCGCCACCCGCCCCGACCAACCCGCCCTGATCTGGGAACCCAACGACCCCGCCGAGCCAAGCGTGACCTATACCTACAAAATGCTCCACGAATACGTCTGTCGGTTTGCCAACGTCCTGAAAAACAACGGCGTAACAAAAGGAGACCGCGTTTGTATTTACCTGCCAATGGTGCCGGAATTGGCCGTTGCGGTACTGGCCTGCGCCCGAATCGGGGCCATTCACTCGGTGGTGTTCGGCGGATTTTCGGCTCAATCCATCGCCGACCGGATTAACGACGCGACCTGTTCGGTGGTCGTCACCTCAGACGGAGCCAACCGGGGAGCCAAAGCGATTCCGATGAAAGACACCGTTGACGACGCGCTCATCGGTTGCCCGTCGGTGCAGCGCGTGATTGTGCTGACCCACACCCGCACCCCGATTTCGATGCTTAAAGGGCGCGACATCTGGTGGGAACAGGCCATGAAAAGCGTGTCGGCAGATTGCCCCGCCGAAGAAATGGATGCCGAAGATATGCTGTTTATCCTCTACACGTCCGGGTCAACGGGCAAGCCAAAGGGCGTGGTGCATTCCACCGGGGGCTATATGGTGTATGCCGCCTACACCTTCCAGAACGTGTTTCAGTATAAAGATGCCGGTCCGACGGGTCCGCAGGTTCATTTCTGCACGGCAGACATCGGCTGGATCACCGGCCACAGCTACATCGTCTATGGCCCGTTGCTGTCGGGGGCTACGTCGGTGCTGTTTGAGGGCGTACCAACCTACCCCGATGCCGGGCGTTTCTGGGACGTGGTGGACAAACACAAGGTCAATATTTTATACACCGCACCAACCGCCATCCGGTCGCTGATGAGTTTCGGGCTCGGTTATGTAACGGGCAAAGACCTGAGCAGTTTGCAGGTGCTGGGTAGCGTGGGTGAGCCGATTAACGAAGAAGCCTGGCATTGGTACGACGACAACATCGGCAAAAACCGCTGCCCGATTGTGGACACCTGGTGGCAAACCGAAAACGGCGGCATCATGATTTCGCCCCTTGCCGGTATCACGCCCACCAAACCCGGATACGCCACCCTGCCCCTGCCGGGGATTCAGCCGGTGCTGGTTGATGAAGCTGGTACGATCATCGAAGGCAACGGCGTGTCGGGCAATTTGTGCATCCGGTTTCCGTGGCCGGGCATCATCCGCACCACCTACGGCGACCACGAACGCTGCCGCCAAACCTATTTCAGCACCTATCCGGGCTTGTACTTTACCGGCGACGGCTGCCTGCGCGACACCGATGGCTATTACCGAATTACGGGCCGCGTTGACGATGTGCTGAACGTGTCGGGCCACCGGATTGGCACGGCAGAGGTCGAAAACGCGATTAATATGCACACCGGCGTGGTGGAAAGCGCGGTGGTCGGGTATCCGCACGACATCAAGGGGCAGGGCATTTACGCTTATGTCATCACCGATTCGCCCGTTGATGCTGCCGATGCCGACCTGATGAAACGGGATATTCTGGCAACGGTCAGCCGCGTGATCGGCCCCATTGCCAAGCCCGACAAGGTGCAGTTTGTGAGCGGCTTACCCAAAACCCGCTCCGGGAAAATCATGCGCCGGATTCTCCGCAAAATTGCCGAGGGCGACACGGGCAACCTCGGCGACACCTCCACCCTGCTCGACCCGGCGGTGGTGGATTTGATTCGGGCCGGGGTGGTGTAGGCAATATCGTTTTTAGTATATTTGGCTAAACCAGTTTTGTATAGCATGGAAACACTGCTCGAACACAAACCCAACACCTTTTTTTACGGCTCCCCAAAGTATGCCGGACAACGAATGTCTAAAACCAGTTTTCTGCAATGGGAACCGGATGACAGGTACGTCTATGAGTATAACGAGGGAATTTTGGAGCCTACTTTCAGCATGAGACAGGATGAGAACTATCTGTTGACGAACATCGAAAATCGGTTTTTCGAGACAACCGATTTTCAGGCGGGTGTTCGGCTGCGGGCCGAGATGGATGCCTGGGTGACTGATGAACAGATGCGCCGACCGGATGTGTCGTTTTTCTCGAAGCAGCAATTACAATTGATGGATGCCGGGGCTGATGTAGTTCCCGGCTTTGTCATCGAATTTGCCTCCGTAAGCGACGACGTGCAAAAAGGGCTTACCAAACTTCATCAGTATTTCGATGCAGGTGTGCAGGTTGTCTGGTGGGTGTATCCGCTCTACAAAGAGGTTTATGTATATACGTCGCCAAAAAACGTGGTGATATGCACCGATGATGACATACTTAGTGCCGCAGCCGTGTTACCCGGTTTTCAGATGACGGTGGCGGATTTGTTCATAAAATAAACCTTATATGTGTAGATGCCACCGGCGAATCCTCTTCCCAATCCTGTAACCAACGCCCTGCTTGGGCTGGCCGTTGGCGATGCCATAGGCGTACCGGTTGAATTTAACGGTCGGGCAGTTCTGGCAAAAAAACCCGTCACCGGCATGATCGGCTACGGCACGCACAATCAACCGCCCGGCACGTGGTCTGACGATAGCTCACTGGCGTTTTGTCTGGCCGAAAGTCTTTGCCGGGGTTATAACGTACCAGATATAGCCGAAACATTTGTAAAGTGGTACAAATATGCCTATTGGACACCGCACGGCACGGTGTTCGATATGGGCATTGCTACCTCGGCAGCCTTGCACAAAATAGCATCTGGTGTAAGCCCGTTAGTGGCCGGTGGCGTGGGCGAATATGACAACGGGAATGGCTCGCTGATGCGGATCTTGCCCA
>JBBRNH010000082.1:0-27764 GCA_038230415.1 Cytophagales bacterium
AAGCCAATCACGGCGATACTGCCCCAACCCAGCAGCCCGCGCAACAGCACGTTCAGTTCGTAACCGATGCCGCCACACCAGACGCTGCCCGTGCCGATGGTGCCGGTCAGCAACGTAAAATAGCCCACCAACAGGCTGACCCAGAGCGTAAAAAACAACGTAGCGGTCGTAAGCCGGGACAACGGCAGGGGTTCACGCCCGGTGGCGAGTTTGAACCCGGCCAGGCCCACAATAATCGGCAACCCCAACGCCCCAACGCCAAACCACCGGAACACAAACGCATGACCGAGATAAGCACCAAACAAACCGAGTAAATTTTTGACTGTCTGTTTCTGAGACCCGCTACCATTACCCGGCAGCACATCGGCCAACGGTGCATCAATGGCGCTCTGATCGGCGTGGCCGGTGAACAGATACGACACGAACGCAACCAACAACCCGGCACTAATCAACATCATCAAACCGCCCAACGCCAGCGAACCGCGCCCGTCGGCAGTGGCCCGCACCAGCGACAGCCGCCAGTCGGTGGCGGGCCGGGGCCGGGCCGGGCGTTGAGACTGGCTGGCCGGTTGGCGAACGGTGTTTCGCCGGGTGTTGGCCGGGCGCGGGGAGCCGTTGGGTTTAATCCGGTTTGATTTAGACGAAGCGGTCGGTTGGGCCATCAGATTAGGAACGTGGTCAGGGGTAAAATTAGCGCAAAAAAGCAATTTGCCCGCTACGAAGCCCGGCAATCTCAGCGCGAAGCTCTGCCGATTCCCTGACAGATATTCTTTGCCAATTCGGGGCCTTCGTAAATAAACCCGGTATAAACCTGCACCAAGCTGGCCCCGGCCCGCAGTTTTTCGAGCGCGTCAGCAGCCGTAAAAACCCCGCCCGCGCCGATAATCGGGAACGCCCCGCCCGACTGCGTGTGCAGATACCGAATCACGTCCGTAGCCCGCTCACGGAGGGGCAACCCGCTCAGGCCACCTGCGCCCATGTCGGCAACGGCGGTTGGGTCGGTTTGTAATCCGTCTCGGTTGATGGTAGTGTTGGTGGCAACCACACCCGCAATTCCGGTCTCCTGCACGATGGCGATGATATCGTCTAACTGGCTGTTTGTCAGGTCAGGTGCGATTTTCAGCAGGATCGGTTTGGTTGGCAACCCGGTTTTTCGGGCCTGCTGCTGATTCTCGGTTTGCAGCGTTTTCAGGAGGTTGGTGAGGGGTTCGCGCTCCTGCAAGTCACGCAGGCCGGGCGTGTTGGGGCTGCTCACGTTGACCACAAAGTAATCAACAGCATCGAACAATTCCCGGAAACAATAGACGTAATCGTCGGCGGCTTTTTCGTTTGGAGTGTCTTTGTTTTTGCCGATGTTACCCCCCACAATCACCCGATTCTGAGCGGGTTGCGTTTGCCGGTACGCCCGAATCCGGGCTGCGGCTGGCCCCGCGCCTTTGTTGTTGAACCCCATGCGGTTAATCAGCCCACCGTCGGCTTTCAGCCGGAACAAACGCGGTTTGGGGTTACCCGGTTGCGGGCGGGGTGTGACGGTTCCAATCTCAACAAACCCAAAACCGAGGTCGGCCAAGTCGCTGATGTGTTCGGCATTTTTGTCGAAACCAGCCGCCATCCCCACCGGATTCGGAAACGGTATGCCAAAAACAGTGCGGGCCAACGCAGGATTATTAACGGTATAAAAACGCCGGGCCAACGCCGAAAAACCCGGCAAAGCGAGCATAATTTTCAGCGCGGAGGTAGCAAAGTGATGAATCGTTTCGGCATCGAACCGGAAAAGAATCGGCAGCAACAGGCGTTTGTACATCTGGCAAAAATAGGCAGGAATCAGCCAAACAACGCCGATGACAGGTAGCGGTCGCCCCGGTCGCAGATGATGCAGACCACCACGCCGGTTTCCAATTCGTCAATTAGTTTCAGAGCCGCATGAACACCTCCGCCACTGCTCATGCCGGCAAAAACGCCTTCTTCGCGGGCCAATCGGCGGGTCATCAGCGTGGCTTCTTCCTGCGACACCTCCATCGTGCGGTCAACGCGGGATGGCTCAAAAATGGCGGGCAGATACGCCTGCGGCCACTTTCTGATGCCCGGAATCGAAGAGCCGTCGGTGGGCTGGCAACCGATAATCTGGATGGCCGGGTTTTGTTCTTTCAGGTAGCGCGACACGCCCATAACGGTGCCGGTGGTTCCCATCGAAGCCACAAAATGGGTGATTTCTCCGGCGGTGTCGCGCCAGATTTCGGGGCCGGTGGTGCGGTAATGGGCTAAGTAATTATCAGGATTGGCAAACTGGTTGAGCATAAAAAACGCGCCCGTTGCCGCTTTGTCAACGGCATAATCGCGGCAGTGTTCAATGGTTTCTAAAAGCGTTACCGTTGCGCCGAAGGCTTCCATCGTCAGCACGCGCTCGCGGGTTGAGTTTTGGGGCATCACGAGTTCGATTTCCAAATCATAGAGCCGGGCAATCATCGCCAGGGCAATACCGGTGTTACCACTCGTGGCCTCGATTAGTTTCTGGCCGGGCCGAATCTCGCCCCGGTCCAATGCACCCTGAATCATGCTGCGGGCGGCCCGGTCTTTCACGCTGCCACCGGGGTTGTCGCCCTCCAATTTGCCGAACAGCCGAACGCCAGGATTGGTATTCAGCCGGTTGAGTTCAACAAGGGGCGTGTTGCCCACCAAATCAAGCAGTGTTGCCATTGTGTTTTCTGTTGCGTCCGTATCAGAACTCTATGAAAAAACAAAGCCCTGCCGTTTAGTTCAGCCACGTAGTCTGTATCGAGTTTGATTATTCCGGGAAGTGTGTAAACGGTATTGACTTCGGGGCGGCAATTCATCAAGTTTGCTGCCGTACAAACCACATCATTTTCTTATGCAACCAGTTCCCTATCAGGCAGCTATGCCCTTGGGCGATTTAGAGACCGTCGCCCGTCAACTCGCCCTCACCGATGTTGTTCTGCCCTTCATCGGCCACCGTCGCCGGATTTCGATGCACAACATTATCCGGCTCGAAGGCGACGGTAACTACACCACGTTTTTCTTTCGGGATGGCACCAAACTCATGGTCTCCCTGACGCTCAAAAAGTTAGAAAGTCGGCTTTCGCCGACCGTCTTCGCCCGGTCGCACAAGAAAAACATTGTCAATCTGCTCTACTTGCAGGAGGTATGTCCCGATCATCAACCGTTTGTGATGAGCCTCGCCAACGGTGATCGCGTTGATATTTCGCGCCGGAAAGCCACCGAATTTATGCGTCGGGTGTCGGGTTTTCAGGAGACCATGAAGCGGTTAGCGAGTTGAGGGCGTGTTTATCATTTCTTCGCCAACTCCTCATCGCGCAGGGGCCGCCGGAGAATCTTCCCGACGTTGCTTTTGGGCAGTTCGGGGCGGAACTCGATGTATTTCGGGAGTTTGTAGCCCGTCAGGTTTTCGCGGCAGTAGGCTTTGATGGCTTCTTCGGTCAGGTTCGGGTCTTTCTTCACCACAAAAATCTTCACGCACTCCGTTGATTTCGGGTCAGGAACACCAATGCAGGCAACCTCCAGCACACCCGGACATTGCGAGACGACTTCTTCGATTTCGTTGGGATAAACGTTAAAGCCCGACACTAAGATCATGTCTTTCTTGCGGTCAACGATCTTGAAAAACCCGTCGGCATCCATCACACCAATGTCGCCGGTTTTAAACCAGTCGCCTTCCATCACCTTGGCGGTTTCGTCGGGGCGGTTGTAGTATCCGGGAAACACCTGTGGCCCCCGCGCCCAGATTTCGCCCGGCTGACCCAGTTCGGCTTCAACGCCATCGTCGGTCATGCACTTCATGTCAGTGCTGGGGAAGGGTATGCCAATAGTGCCAACCCGAATGCCGATAACGGGGTTAGACGACAGCACCGGCGACGTTTCTGAGAGACCGTAGCCTTCGGCAGGAACGCAACCCGTAAGTTTTTGCCAACGGTCGGCCACCACGTTTTGCAGGGCCATGCCGCCTGCTGTCGTGATTTTAAGTTCGCTGAAGTCCACTTCGCCGATGCGTGGGTGGTTAAGCAGGCCATTGTAAAGTGTGTTCAGGCCCGAAAAAACCGTGACTTTATACGTTTTAAGGTCGTCAATAAACGCATTCAAATCGCGCGGATTGGTAATGAGCAGGTTCATGATACCCGTATGTAAAGCCGCTAACGCATTGGTTGCCAGCGCGTAAATGTGGTAAAGCGGCAATGCGGCCACAATTACACCTTGCCCTTCGGGAACATTGGCGGGTTTGGCCCAAAGGTAGCCGGCTTCGAGGTTGGCAATCATGTTGCGGTGCGTGAGCATGGCCCCCTTCGAGACTCCGGTGGTGCCGCCCGTGTATTGCACAAAGGCCAGATCGCTGCCCGTCAGCGCAACGGGTTTCAGCGCGTGCCGACTGCCTTTGTTCAACGCGCTGCCGAACGAAACGGCACCCGGCAGGGTATAAGCAGGCACGAGTTTCTTGACGAACTTCACCACCGTATTCACAATCAGTTTCTTGGGAAAACCGAGCAGATCACCAATCTCCGTCACGATAATATGCTGAATATCAGTCTTCGGCAGAATCTTCTCTACGTTGCAGGCGAAGTTTGCCAGGATGACAACAGCCTTCGCGCCGGAATCTTTATACTGATGCTGCATTTCGCGGGGCGTGTAGAGCGGGTTGGTGTTCACCACCGTCAGCCCGGCCCGGAGTGCGCCAAACATCGCCACCGGATATTGCAGCAGGTTGGGCATCTGAATCACAATCCGGTCGCCTTTTTGCAGACCGAGTTCGCCCTGGAGATAGCCGGCAAACTGCATCGAGAGTTTATCTAACTCCCTGAACGTGATTTCTTTACCCATGCAGGCGTAGGCCGGGCGGTCGGCAAAGCGGGCAAAACCCTCATCAATCAAGGCCACGAGAGACGGGTAGGCATCGGGATTTATGGTGTGCGGAACACCTTTCGGATAGAATTTGAGCCAGGGCCGGGTTGTTGCTTGTGCTTCCATATTGATAAAACGTGGGTTGTAGAACCGTAGGTTATAAAACGGCAGGTTGTATAAATTTGAGCAAAAATAAAACGAAAACGGTATGCTTTACGTCTTCGGCAACAATATTGCGGCTTTTGGCGTATCCTGTGCATCAATCCCGAAGCCGTACCTTGCCGTAGTTTTTAGCAAGCCTATTTTCAAAACCACCGATTCTCCGTCATCATGCGTCATATTTCCGCGTTGTTTTTCCTGTATGTGCTGCTTTCCGGGCCGCTTCTGGCCCAGCCTCTTCCCCACTATACCACCACGCAACGGGCGCGTTTAGCAACGCTGCACGATGAATTGCAGACGACCTACACCTCAACCTACGCCCGCGCCGAAACCATTGCCCGGCAGCGCGGCCTGCCCATCGGGCAAACCCGGCCCGACGGTATGGTGGTGCGGCTGGCGGGTATCAGCGAAACCGGCGAACTGCTCTACGACCACACATACAGCAACACACGGGCCGCAGCCACCACCCGAACCAACAGTTTTTATGCCGGTGGGTCGCTTGGGCTGAGTCTGTCGGGCAGCAGTGCCAGTGTGCAGGAGCGGCTTGGCACCTGGGACGGGGGCCGGGTGCGGGCCACCCACCTCGACCTCGCCGGGCGCGTAACGCAGCAGGACAACCCCAGTAGCACCGACAACCACGCCACCCATACCTCCGGCACCATGATTGCGGCTGGCCGGAACCCGTTGGCGCGGGGGATGGCGTTCGGGGCTAAACTGAAAGCCTGGGATTTTAGTAATGACGATGCCGAAATGACCATTGCCGCGCCCGATTTATTAGTCTCCAACCACTCGTATGGGTCGTTTGCGGGCTGGAACAACAGCAGCAGCCGCACCGGAGCCGTTACCTGGGAATGGTATGGCGACACCACCGTGAGCCGCACCGAAGACTATAAATTCGGGCTGTATAACGCCGACACCCGCAGTTGGGATCAGATTGCGGCTGCCGCGCCGTATTACCTCATCGTAAAATCAGCCGGGAATAATCACGGCGACAACGGCCCCGTTGCCGGCCAACGGTACTACCTCGGCTCCTCGACCCGGACAAGTACCGTGGCCCGCGCCGACCAAAACGGTTACGACCAGATACCCACCTACGGCTGCGCCAAAAATATCCTGACCATCGGAGCCATCGGCAGCATCTCCAACGGATACCGCCAGGCATCGGATGCTAAATTAGCCGACTTCAGCAGTTGGGGCCCAACCGACGACGGACGCATCAAACCCGACTTAGTGGGCGTGGGTATCAGCGTTTTATCAACCAGTTCAACCACCGATAGCGCATACGTCTCCCTGAGCGGCACGTCTATGTCTGGCCCCAACGTTACCGGCTCGCTGTTGCTCTTGCAGGAATATTATGCCCAGCGAAACACCGGGAAACTCATGCGGGCCTCAACCCTGAAAGGCCTCGCGATTCATACCGCCGACGAAACCGGCGACGCGCCCGGCCCCGATTACCGCTTCGGCTGGGGACTGCTGAACATGGAACGGGCGGGGCAGGCCATCGGCAACGTGAACAACAATTTCAGGATTGACGAGCAGAACCTGGCCCAGGGCAAAACGTATTCGCTGACCGTTGTGGCATCCGGGCGGGGGCCACTCGTGGCAACAATCTGCTGGACCGACCCCGACGCTGCCGTCACTGGCGCAAGCCTGAACGACCGAACGCCCAAACTCGTCAACGACCTCGATATTCGCCTGAACGACGGCACGGCTATCCTCCTGCCCTGGACCATGAATCCCGACGCACCCGACCAGCCCGCCAAACCCGGCGACAACATCCGCGACAATGTGGAGCAGGTGTTGGTGCAAAACCCGGTGCCGGGCAAAACCTACACCGTCACGGTGTTGCACAAAGGCACCCTGAAAAACAGCCAGCAGGATTACGCCCTGCTGTTGAGCGGCATCGGCGGAACGGCCTACTGCGCGTCGGCCCCGGTATCGGCAATCGGCACCCGTATTGCCCGCGTCCGGCTCGGCAGCATTGACCAGCCGGGCAGCAACGGCTGCACCACCTACACCGACCAAACCCGCGCCGTTACGCCTGTGCAGCCCGGCCAAAGTCTGCCGTTTTCGGTCTCGCTCGGTAGTTGCGATACCACACGCCGGGCCAGTTTTGTGCGGGTCTTCGCCGACTGGAACGGCAACGGCTCTTTTGCCGACGCGGGCGATACGCTGACAACGTCGGGTCGGCTGGCACCGGGCGATTTATTTTCGGCTCCGGTTGTTGTTCCGCCCACCATGCCCGTTGGTCAGTTTGTGCGGTTGCGAATCGTCGCCAGCGAGACCGCCAGTGTCAGTGCAGTATCGGCCTGCGGGGGTTATACCAACGGCGAAACCCAGGATTATCTGCTGCAAACCGTGCTGACGGCCAACGATGTTGCGGCTGTTGCGCTGCTGTCGCCCACCACGCTGGCCTGCGGCTCGTCGGGCGATGCATTGGTAGCCGTGCAGGTGCAGAACTTAGGTACGGTTGTCCAGCAAAACCTGCCGGTAACGGTACAGATTTTCGATGGAAACAATGCGCCCATTGCTTCGCTCAGTGGCACGGTTGCGGCATTGGCGGCTTTCGGTACGGCCCAGATTACGCTCAGAACCCCGGCGGGCGTTGTGCTGCGGGCCGGTGATCGGTATCGGTTTGTGGTAACAACAACACTGCCCGGCGACCAAAACCCGGCTAACAACCAGATTTCGGCCACGCGCACCATCGGCACGGGGCAGAACAGCGGCATTTTTGCGGCAGCATCGTGCGGCAGCGATACCAGTCTGACCCTGCGAAACACCGGCCCCGGCGTAGCCTACTGGTATGACGCGCCGACCAATGGCAACCTGATAACGGTTGGCAATCAGGCAACGGCGCGGGTTCGGCTCACCAATCAAACGCTCTATGCCACCCAGGGCGATATTGCCGGACGGATCGGCCCGGCCACTAAAAACGACTTTGGCGGAGGCAGTTACGGGGGAGCGTTTGCGCCCCAGCCGCTCCTCAAAACCGAAACGCCCCTCCTGCTCGAAAGTGCGCGGCTGTATATCGGCACTGCCGGGCGGCTTACGTTCAGTATCAGGCGGTTAGACGAAAGTTTGATCTCCAGCGTAACGCTCGATGTGCGGCCCACGCGCAGTGCCAGCCTGACGGCCAGCACCACCACCGACGACCCTGCTGACCCCGGTGCCGAGTATGCCCTGAACCTACCCATTCCGCAAGCCGGGCAGTATAAAATCAGGCTCGATTATGAAGATGGGGCCACCATTTTCCGCTCGAATGTGGGCGTAACGGGTTTTCCATACCAACTAAAAGATCAGACAGGAAACCCGATTGTTACCATTCGGGGGTCGTTGTTTGCCAGCACCGCCACCACTGTTGACACCCTCACTGCCGCCTGGTATTATCTCTACAACCTGCGGGTACGGTCATTGGCTTGCCCGGTGCTAACCAGAACGGCGGTGCCGATTGCGGTCGCGATGCCCGTAACGGCTCTGATTAGTGCCGATGGCCCGACGAGTATTTGCCGGGGCAACGCGCTAACCCTGCTCGCTTCGGTGCCGGTGAGCGCGTCGGGGCTGAGCCTGAGTTATCGCTGGCAACGCGACGGGCAATTAATCGGCGGGGCCACCACACCGAGTTTATTGGCAAGCACCGCCGGGAGTTATGCCGTGCAGGTGACGGGCAGTTGCGCCCCCACCACATCGAGCGCGGTAACGGTATCGGTACGGGAGCCGGAGATACCCGCCGTGACGCAATCAGGTCTGGTGCTGGTGTCTAATACGGTTTCGGGCAATCAATGGCTCTTCAACGGCATTCCGATTTCGGGGGCCGTCAGCCAAAGTTTTGCCGTTGGGCAAACCGGGCAATATTCCGTACAAGCCAATGTGAACGGCTGCGGCACGGCTGTTTCGACCGAAGTGTTAGTTACGATTCTGGCTACCGACGACGAACCGGACGCTAATTTCTTTGCTGTTTATCCCAATCCGGCGCGGGAGTTCATAACGGCTGAGGTAGCTTTGAGCAGCGCAAACCCCGAACCGCCAACGGTGAGCCTGATTGATTTGCGCGGGGTTGTGCTGCGAATCGCCACAATGCAGCGCGACGGAAAAAAATTCACGGCCCTTGTGCCGGTTGCCGATTTGCCGGGCGGTACGTTTTTTGTGGTTATACCGGCTACGGAATCGCAACCGGCCCGGCGACGACGACTCATCAAACCCTGAAAACACCCGTGCAGCAGCAGCGAAATAACATCGGTACGAGCGCACGGAGAAGTCAGGCGGTTGGTTTTCTGCTGAAAATCAGTCTCCTGACTTTTTTTATGCCCGCATCGGTGCCTTTCGTTGCCGCACGTCCGGGGCCGAAACCGACGCGGGTAACCTGGCAGGAAATCATCCTCAATCGCTCGGCGGTGGAGCAACGGCGGCTACGCCAATTAGCAAAACAGCACAAATGGCCGCTCCGCAAAAATCAGTCCAACGGGCGCGTCTTTTTTTTGCAGGACGTTGATGCCACCGGCCAACCGATTTATTACACGACCCACAACGCCGAAGCCGCCACCGGAAGCCGCACCACTTCGCTCTACGCCGGGGCTTCGCTTGGTCTATCACTCGATGGCAGTTCGGCAGGGTTAGCGGGGAAGTTAGGGCTTTGGGACGGCGGCTTGGTTCTGGCCGCGCATCAGGAATTCACCGGGAAACGCATCTCGCAGGCCACCAACCTCACCGCCCTCAGCGACCACGCCACCCACTTAGCTACCACCCTGATTGGGCGGGGCATCAATCCGTTGGCGCGGGGTATGGCCTTTGGCGCGGGCCTGACCGTCTGGGATTTTGAGAATGACCTGGCCGAAATCACCACAGCCGCCAGTTCGTTGATCCTGTCAAATCATGCATACGGCCCCGTTGCGGGCTGGGTACGCAACCCCGACCGGCCCGGCACCGATCCCGACAAACAGTGGGAATGGTGGGGCAACACCAACATCAGCCCCACCGAAGACTACCAGTTTGGGTTCTACGGCCAGAAAGCCAGCGACCTCGACCGCATCGCGTTCAGCAATCCGTATTACCTCATGGTGCGGTCGGCAGACAACAAACGCACCGAAACCGGCCCACCCACCGGCACGTCTTATTTCCTGCGAAACAGCAATCAGACCAGCACCGCCACGCGCAGCCGGAATGACAGCTACGACGTGATTGCCGCCGAAGCCAACGCCAAAAACCTGCTCACGGTGGGTTCGGCAGACATCAATCCGGCTAGCGGCACTGGCCCAATACAATACAGTATTGCCGGATACAGTGGCTGGGGCCCAACTGACGACGGGCGCATCAAACCCGATTTGCTGGGTGTGGGTACTATTTTTTCGGCAATCTCTTCCGGCACAGCCGGGTACGGAACCAACACCGGCACCTCAATGGCCTCGGCCAACGTAACGGGAACACTGCTGCTCTTGCAAGAGCTTTTTGCCCGGCAAAACGCCGGGAAATTTATGCGGGCGGCTACCTTGCGGGGATTGGTGCTGCACACGGCCAACCGAACCCCACCGACCGACGACCCAACGCGGAGCGTTGCCCCGGATTACCAGCGCGGTTGGGGTTTGCTCGATGCCGAAGCGGCAGCCAAACTCCTGCTCAATGAAACACGCGGGTATCTGCTCACCGAACAAACCCTGCAACAGGGCAACACGGTTACGCAAACCGTAACGGCGCAGGGCAACGAGCCGGTTGTGTTTACCCTCTGCTGGACCGACCCCGAAGGCGCGGCCACGCCCGTGAGCGCGGCCAATGTGAACAACCGAACGGCCCGATTGGTGAATGATTTAGACCTGCGGGCCGCCGATGCAGGCACTACCTACCTGCCCTTTGTGCTTGACCCGCTCCGGCCCGGCCAACCCGCCACGCGGGGCGATAACGTCCGCGATAACATTGAGCAGGTTGTTATTCAGAATCCTGCGCCGGGGCAGTTTATTACCCTGACCGTGAAGCACAAAGGTCAGTTGCGGTATTCGGCACAGCCTTTTTCGCTGCTTGCCAGTGGCCTGAAACGAACCGCCTGCCAGCTTACCGTTGACCTGAACACCGGAACCGATACCACTATCTGCGCCGGGGCCACCATCACCCTCTCGACCGGCACCCCCACCCGCACCACCAACGGACAGACCGCCAGCATAACCAGTTATGAATGGCTCCGCGACGGCCTGCCCATAACGGGGCAAACGGGTTCGAGTTGCCCGGCATCACAGGCGGGCAGCTATGTCCTGCGCGTCACCGACAAAGATGGCTGCATCGGCACGAGCCGGGCTGTTTCGGTGAAAACCTACATCCCGACCGCTACCCTCTCGCCCACCACCGACCAATGGCTGTGCAGTTCGCAAAGCCCCGTTCAACTCACCGTGACAACCCAAATCGGGAGTCGGCTATCCTGGCTCAAAGACGGAAAAGCAGTGGGTAGTGAACAGGTTTTGGGCGCAACGGTGAGCAGTTTCAGCGCGACGGAACCGGGCGTGTATCGGGCCGAAATCACACAACGGGGCTGCGCCATGCAAACGCCCGCCGTGTTGGTACGCCCCTCCGACGTAGCCACCATTACCATCCTGCCCGACGATGCCGAACTGGTTGTGCCGCGTGGTGCGTCAGTGCGATTGCAGGGGCCGGTCAACACCAGTTATCGGTATCAATGGTATCGAAACAGTCAGGCAATCGCCACCGCCACCTCCGACCGGCTATTGGTGAGTCAGGCGGGTGATTACCGGCTGTTTATCAGATCGTTGCAGTGCGAAAACTTCTCGCCGGTACGGGTCGTTCGCCTGGCCGATGCGGCCCATACGGCCCCTACCCTGCCGGATTCACTATTGGCTTACGAAGCCGCCGACAGCAGTTTATTAGTATATCCGAACCCGGCAGCCACCACGCTGTTTATGCGCTATGCCCACCCCAGAGCCACTGCCGTTCGGGTCAGCGTGCATGATTTGCAGGGAATTACGCGCTGGGCCGACGTGCCGATGCGGGCAACCGGGGCGTTTTTTCAACTCGATTTGCCCGTCGGCGACCTCCCTCCCGGCACCTATTTCTACCGCATCACCGACGGCGTTCGGACCCGAAGCGGGCGTTTTTTGAAACGGTAGGAAGTGACCACCCCCAACCCCCTCCTTGAAATAAGGAGGGGGCTTAATTTCCAGGGTCAAAAGCCGAAGGCTTTATAGCCCCCTCCTTATTTTAAGGAGGGGGTTGGGGGTGGTCACTCTTCAAATGCAAATTCCCGCAGCATATCCAGTGCCACATACTGCAAGGCCCGTTGGTGGGTGCAGGCCAGCATCACGGGCGGGCAAACGGGCTGCCCGGTGGTTTGGGCGGCTTCCCAGGCTTCGTGCCAGCGCAGGGCGCACAGGCACCAGCGGTCGCCGGGTTTCAGTCCGGGAAAGCGGTATTCGGGCGGTCCGTCGCTACGGCGGGGGGTGCTGAGGTCGTTGCCCCGGCTGCGGGTGAAGTTCAGAAACGGCTCGGTCATGATGGCGCAGATCACGTGCCGCCCGGCATCCTGCTCGTCGGTGCGGCAAAACCCATCCCGATAAAAACCCGTTACGGGATTAGTGCAGCAACAGCCAAGCGGCTGGCCGAGAACGTTTAGCGGTGTTTCGATTGACACAGTTTTGATCTGCTTATTAAACTTCTTACCTGAAAATCTCACTTACCGTCAACTCAATGCCGGTGGCAGGGTCGGTGAGGGTGCTGTCTTCTCCGAAAAACTGGTACTTACGAGGCTGCGAATACACCAAAATCGCCCGGAAACCCGGCAACACCACCCAGCACGATTTTACCCCGGCCTCAAAATAGCGGTCTGTTTTGGCAACGAGTTCTTCGCTGTTTTGGGTCGGCGACAGAATCTCAATGGTGGTCAGGGGCATGGCCGCCATCCGAATCGAGTCTGGCTCGAACTGGATGGCCGAAGCCGCATAATCAGACAGAACGTCGGTGTCAAATTCAGCAATGGCTTCCATAACTGCGTTGGTTTTTTATCAAATATACAATTTTCAACAGCAACTGAAGAATTGGGCGTGTAGAAATTAAGTTGACAGGTATTGATTTGGATTTTTATGATTTAATGTTCATTATTGATTTGGATTTTTACAAAAACCGGATGTATTTACAACGATTGATCGATACCGAACTGGAAAACTGGCGAATCTCGGAGTACCGTAAACCGTTGCTCGTGCGGGGGGCAAGGCAGGTCGGCAAGTCATCGGCGGTGCGAAATCTGGCCCAGAAGTTCACGTATTTTATAGAACTTAATTTTGATGAAAACCAGCAGTATAGCAGCATTTTTGAGCAGGGCAGCAGCATAACCGACATTTGTGAACTGATAGCCGTTACGACCAATACGCCGGTTATAGCCGGGCAAACGTTGCTGTTTTTAGACGAAATACAGGCCTGTGTGCCGGCCATTTCGTGGCTCCGGTATTTCTACGAAAAACTACCCCAACTACACGTTATAGCCGCCGGGTCGCTGTTAGAATTTGCGCTGGCCGAATTGCCTTCGTTTGGGGTGGGGCGGGTTCGGTCGCTGTTCATGTACCCGTTTTGTTTTACCGAATTTTTACTGGCTTATCAGGAAAATAACCTGCTCAAAACGCTACAAAATGCCCGCCCAGACCACCCTCTGCCTGGTATTATTCACGACAAACTTAAGCGGTACTTAAAACGGTTTTTAGTGGTTGGTGGAATGCCCGAAGTGGTCAGTGCCTACATCATCAACAATGATATTCTGGAAGCCCAGCGCGTCTTGGACGACCTTATTGTATCGTTCGAGAGCGATTTTGCCAAATACAAAAAGCGCGTGCCTACGGCTCGTATTCGGGAGGTTTTTACGGCGGTGGTGCGGCAAATCGGGGCAAAATTTTCGTACTCCTATCCAAACGCTACGCTCACCAACGCCCAGATTAAAGAAGCCTTAGACCTACTTACGATGGCCGGATTAGTATATTCCGTTACGCATACTGCCGCTAACGGCATACCAATTGGGGCCGAAATAAATTCTAAAAATCGCAAATACCTCCTGTTCGATACCGGTATCGTGCAGCGTATTCTGGGTTTGTCAATTGGCGATATGCTCGTTGAAGACGATTTTCAGACAATCAATAAGGGCGCGATGGCGGAGCTTTTTGTCGGCCTGGAACTACTCAAGAACAGTTCAGTTTATCAACCGGCATGGCTGTATTACTGGCAAAGAGCCGCCAGAAACAGTCAGGCAGAAATAGATTTTGTGATCCAGAAACAAGCCCGAATTGTGCCGATAGAAGTAAAAGCTGGCACCAAAGGCGCAATGCAGAGTATGTATTTGTTTCTCAATGAGAAGAATCTACCGCGAGGAGTATGGTTCTCACTCGAAAACTTCGCCACGCTTGACCGAATCGACATCTATCCGCTTTATGCCGTCCAGACTATGCTGATGTATCCCTAAACGCAACATCCCGACCACGCCCTTATCCCCCTACCCACTACTCCAGCAGCACCAGAATATCTTCTTTGGTGAGCGATTTCACAAACCCGTCTTCGGTGCTGATGAGGTTGCTGGCTAACCGTTGTTTGGCGCGTTGGAGAGCCAGAATTTTTTCTTCGACGGTGTTTTTGGTGATAAACTTGTAAGTAAATACCGGCTTTTGCTGCCCAATGCGGTGGGCGCGGTCAACGGCCTGGGCCTCGCTGGCGGGGTTCCACCAGGGGTCGAGAATAAACACATAGTCGGCAGCGGTGAGGTTGTGGCCCTGCCCGCCCGCCTTCAGCGAAATCAAAAACAGCTTCACCGAATCATCATTCTGAAACAGTTCTACCTGCGCCTGCCGGTCATGAGTCGAGCCGTCGAGGTAGGCGTATTGGATTTCCTTTTCTTTCAAATACTGCCGGATCACGGTCAGGTGTTTCACAAACTGACTGAATACCAGAATCTTATGCCCTTCGGCCATTGCCGTTTCGAGCCGCATCAGCACGTCGGCCAGCTTACCTGAATCACCTTCGTAGGTTTCGTCAATCATGCGGGGGTGGTTGGCAAGTTGCCGCAACTTGGTTAGCCCCTGCAAGACCACCATCTGCGATTTTGCCATGCCGTCTTCTTCGATGCGTTCCAGAATCAGGTTGCGGTAGTACGATTTGGCTTCTTCGTACTGCGTTTCCTGCTCCGGGGTCATGTCGCAAAACTGCACACTCTCGGTTTTGGCGGGCAGGTCGGTGGCAACCTGCGCCTTGTTGCGCCGGAGCATAAAGGGCTTGATGAGACCGTAAAGCCGCTGCATCTTCTGGTCGTCGCCCCGTTTTTCGATGGGTATCTGAAATTCGTTGCGGAAAAACGTCTGGTTGCCCAGCAAACCGGGGTTGATGAACGTCATCTGACTCCACAAATCCATCGTGCTGTTTTCGAGCGGGGTGCCGGTCAGAATCAGGCGGTTGGCCGCGTTGAGCTGCATGACGGCTTTGGTGATGTGCGACGACGGGTTTTTGATGGCCTGCGATTCGTCGAGGATCACGTAGTTGAAACGGTACGTTCGGAGCAGGTCAATATCTATCCTGACGATGCCATACGAACTGATAATGAGGTCATAATCATCGAATTGGCTCGTGTCTTTATCGCGATAAGTGCCGGTGTAGGCCATCACCCGGAGGTCGGGCGTGAATTTTTTGGCCTCCAATTCCCAGTTGTACAGCAGCGATGTCGGCATCACGAGCAATGTGGGGCGGGCCACGTCGGGCAGGGCCGATTCGTCAATTTCTTCCTCGCCATAGTCGCTCCAAAACGCATCGGCCTGTTCTTTCTGGCCTTGCAGCATTGCCAGAGTCATCACGGTTTTGCCGAGGCCCATGTCGTCGGCCAAACAACCGCCGAAGCGATATTGCCGCACGAAATTCATCCAGTCGTAGCCCGCTTTCTGGTACGGGCGCAGCGTTCCACGGAAGTTTTTGGGCGCGGGTGTTTCTTCGATACCGGCAAATTCGCGCAGCCCCTCCAACCGGCGGGTAATGATGGTTTCGGCGAGGTCGTCTTCGGCTAATTGCCGTACGAGTGCGAGGTGATGTTTCCGCAATACAAACCGACCATCATCAATACCTTCATTACCAGCGTGTTCTACGAGCGACAGCAGTTCAGAATAGCGCGTAAACCAGGCTTCGGGAATCACCGCAATTTCGCCGTTGGGCAGTTTGAACTCGCGCTTTTTGCTCAGAATCAGCGACCGCAGTTTCATGAACGGAATCTCGAACGCGCCAAACAGTACCGTTGCGTGAATATCAAACCAGTCATTACCTTCTTTAATGATGACGCTGATGCTCGACTGCCCCAAAAAATACCGCTTGTTGTTGGCCGTTTGCTGGCGCAGAATAAACCCGGTTTCGCGCAGCAGGTCGCTGTGCTGGTCGAGCCAAACGAAGGCTTCGGATTTGGGCAGCGTCAGACGGCCTTCGCGCAGGTCAAGGCCGTGTTCGCGCAGAAAGTTGAATTTCTGCCGTTCGAGTTTGAGATCACGCCTGATTTTGTGAAACACATAATCGTCGCCCCGTTTCTCGACGTTGACGTTCGATTTATCGGAAAAACTATCGAACCGAAACGTAAACGCGCCGTACTGAAACGACAAATCGAGTGAGATTCGGTCGGGGTCAGTTTCGTCGTCGGCATCATCGGCAACAACGGTGGTTCCACTGGCAAACAAGCCCACCGGAGCCGGGCGGCTGCCGGCTACGCGCTGCTCGGCGATGGTCAGCACGGGCAGGGCTTCGAGCGTTTCGGCCACAATCTCGAAGCCCTGGGCAAACACCTCGTAGTTGGCAATCAACGGCACCACAAACCGGCGATAATATTCGTCTTCCATCTTGCGCGGCACCACAATATGGTTTTTATTGAGAAACGGACGGAGCTTTTTACCATCCACCGGCACCCCGGCAGCGTTGTTGGCAAAGTGATACAGGCACGTCCCCACGAGCAACCACGCGGGATCGTCGCACAGGAGCAGGGCGTTCTGAAACTGGAACTTCACGCGCTCATTATTGTGCCGGATGATGGGGAAATAATGGGTAGATTCGTCGTTACGGACGAAGTGAAAAAACACTTTTGCCGGGTCAGCCATCCATTGAATCGGCTGTCCGGCGGGGTTGCCATCGTTGCTCATCACGTAAAACGGCTTGCCCGTCAGTCGCTCCATAATGCGGGTTTTCAGGGTTTCAATATAACCCGAAATGGCCTCCTGAATGATTTTATCGCCTTTCTGAGGGTCAAATACTTTCAGAAAAAACTCGATGGCCGGCAGTTTGCGGGTGTTGAATTTCTTGAGGATGGTATCCTGTTGAATGGCATCAATGAGCCGGATGAGTTCAAAATCACGGTCATCGAGTCCGGCGGCAAATTCGCCCGCGTTTTGGGCCGAGAGCGTCTGATTGAGCAGCGTGAGTTCGCCCTTACTGTTGCGCTGCACCACAAACCCTTCGATCAGGTAGCCTAAGAATTCGTGTTCGAGCAGTGAATAAACCAATTGAAATGGTTGCAATGGCGAGACTTTCATGGCAAGGGAGCAAAAGAGTGGTTTCAAATATACGAACCCCGATTACAATGCCAAATCCAGAATAGATGAACTTTGTATTATGCTTTTCGACGACACCTACCGCACCCCCGACCAACCCGCCGAAGGGCTTTTCCGCGACCGGGGCAGTAAATTCTTGGCCTCCGTGTATCCCATCCGTACCGAAACCGAGGTCAGGCCGCTCCTGGAGGCTCTCCGCAAAGCCCACCCCAAAGCCAACCACCATTGCTATGCCTACCGGCTTGGGCTGGGCAAAGACACCTACCGCGTCAGCGACGACGGCGAACCCAACGGCACGGCAGGCCGACCGATTCTGAACACGATCTACGGTCTCGACCAGCCCGGCCAGCCCCTCACGAACCTCCTCGTTGTGGTAGTGCGGTATTTTGGTGGGACGTTGCTGGGCGTTCCGGGGTTGATAAACGCCTATAAATCAGCCACTGCCGACGCGCTCGCCAACACCCGGCTCGTAACCCGCACCGTGAACGATGTGTATCGAATCGCGTTCGGTTTTGAGCGGATGAACGACGTAATGACACTCGTGAAAGAGCAGCAGCTTACGGTCTTGAATCAGGCGTTCGATACGACCTGTGTGCTGGACGTGGAAATGCGAAAAACTCAGGTAAACGCCGTGCTGAAACGATTGGAAACGCTGGATGAGGTAACGGCGACATGGTTGTATTGAAGTTCACCGCCGAACCGACAGAAACCCGCCCGCCATCAGTTCACCGTCGCAGAGCGTAACGGAGTCGCCGGGCTGGAGCGATACGGCTTTTTGGGCGTGGCGCAGCAGCAACGTAGCCCGCCCCGCTTTCAGAGCCACTGTTGTTTGCGGGTCGCGTTGCCAGATGTGGAATTGGGTGCCGGTGGCCTCAACGGTCAGGTCGGGCAGATGCACCCGAAACGAACCACCCGTCACTACGCCCGCCCGTTGCCGGATCACAAACTGCCCGTCGCCGTGCAGCCATACCGCACGCGGACATTCGGAATCCCACTGCCGGGCAAAGCGCAGTTGGCTGTCGCCGACCAGCCGCACCATCGAGCCATCGGGCAGGCGCACGGTACGCTGTTGCCCATGGGCGGTTCTAACGGTCTGCATCGGCGGGTCATTTTGCACCCAGGCGGCCCAGCCAATCAGCAACGCAATACCGGCCACACCCGCCAGCGTTCGGGCAAAATACCACCAACTGATTACCGAACGGGCATCGGGCGGCAGGAGTTTTACGTCGTCAACGTCGGCCAATGACGTGCGAATCCGTCGCCAGAGCGAGGTTGTTTCGGCATTGGTAAGGCCGTTAGGTGGTGGTTGTGAGGCCGTTAACACCAACTGGCGGGCTACAGAAACGGTATTGGCAAGGCGCGGATTCTTGCGGAGGATTCCCTGCCAAAACAGCAGCACTTCCTCATCGTCGGGCTGGCGCACCCACTGCACAAACAGGTCATCGAGGGCCAGTTCTTCTGCGGTATAATGGGCGTAGGGTTTCATGGGTGCGGATGCCAGAATCAGAGCTTGTTATTTGCAGGGAAAGAAACCCGCCCGTGAAACCTACTGAAATGGGCCGTTGTGGTGACTACACCCGCTCCGGCACCGGAAATATCATCGTAAAGTCTTCTACGGCAATGGTTGCCAGCAGCCAGCCCCGGTTAATATCAGGAAACCGGGCCGGATTCACCGTCAAATCACGCAACGAAGCCAGTTGCCCCGTGCCAGCAGCCACCGGCGCGGTCAGCAACAGGTCGTTTCGGCGTTGCTGCGTCACCCGAAAACCGGGTAACAGCTTGGTTGTGACCGGGAAACGCGGCCCAAACGACCGGGCCGTTACCGAAAAAAACGGCGTACCATGCCGGCTCACAACGTAGGTTCTGGCTCCGCTGGGGGCGGTAGTAATCCTGAAATCGGCCAGCTCTTTCGGGATGCCCCAATTTTCGATGCCGTTCACGACGCTTTCGGTGGTTGAGACGTAGATTTTCGAGATCGAGAACGTGGTTTTGCCGCCTAACCAAAACAGGCCGGGGGCAAACAGCAACTCGCAGTACGGCCCCACGTTTGCTGTCTGGTACTCAACCAGCATCACCGTACCGAACCAGCCCCGGTAGCCCGCCCGCTGAAAGTCGGCCAGAAAACCGTGCTGCCGCACCAACGATTCGGGAAAATGGGCCAGTATGACGATGCCGTTGCCGTGCAGTGTCCAGGGGGGCGGTATGGTCTCACTCCTCATAACCAGTACCAAATTTTTCGCCCCCGGCAACGGGTTTCCAGCCCGATTTAGGCTCAAAATGCCGCCAGAGCAACGCCCCTACGTTGCGGAGCAGCACAAACCCCTCGTTGGTCTCTATCCAGGATTCGTCCTGCTGATTTTTGGTCATTAAGCAATACACATACTCGCCGTGCGGGGCATGAACCAGCACCACCTCCGACCGTGATTTGCTAACGGCTCCGTTTTTGGCGGCTGTTTTCACGTCGGGCGGCAGTTGCGACAGCCCTTCGCCATCCCAGTATTGGCGGGTCAGGTTGCGGTACATCCGGTCGCTGGCGGCAGGGCTGATGGCCCGCCCGGCCCGGATGTAAGCCAGCAATCCGGCGAGTTCACGGGGGGTGGTCTGGCCCCAGCCATATTGCGTGCGGTTGGCTTCGCGGCCCGGTGTGCGCGAGTTGACGCGGGTTTTGGGGAAGCCGTTGGCATCGAGCCAGGTATTGATGGCCGTGCCGCCCCCGGCCATTGCCTGGCACCACAAACTGGCCGTGTTGTCAGACGTGCTTTCCATGAGCAGCACCACCTCGGCGAGCGGAATTTTGGCTCCGTCGCGCAGGGAACCAACAATGCCATCGTCGTAATGAATCGAGTCTTTGTATGTCAGCGTGGCGGCATAGTTTACCTCACCCCGGTTGATTTTGTCGAACAGACCGCATTGAATCGGGATTTTAACCGTGCTGGCTGTCGGAAAAAGGGTGTCGGCGTTGATGCTGACGGTTTGGCCCGTTTTCAGGTTGCGGATATACACACCGACCTGCCCCCGAAAACCGGCCACGAGACCGCGCAGGTCTTGTTCGAGTCGCGCAACGCTTTGCCGGGCAACGCTTTGTCGGGCAACGCTTTGTCGGGTATGAGTTTGTGGCGCATTGATTTTCTGAGCGAATGTGGTTGGCAAACAGGGCAATAGCATCAGCAGGGTGAGTAATTTTTTCACGGAAGGATTGCGTTTTAAGAACCGATTGGCAAGATACACACAAGCTACTATCGTCAGATTATTTTCGGTTGCATCCATTGCCGCGCCGGGATTGGGCTACCTTTGCGGCTGAATCCAAACCAGTTTGGTTAATGAAGTTATTGCCGGTTCTCCTCTTTCTCTGTTCTGCGTTCGTGTTTCTGGCCTGCTCTGACCAGCAATCTGACCATCCCGCGCTCTCCCGGCAGCATTTTCTGTATAACGGCCCCAACCGTTGCGATACCCTCGCCCGCAAAGGCGTAACGGTCAGGATAGATTATGCCTTGGTCGTTGCGGCCAATAGTCGGGCGGCCAACACCCTCAACGACACCCTCCGGGCCATGATTGCGGGCAGCGTATCGGGCTGGCTCGACAGTGCGGCTGTGGCCGAAAACCCACAGGCCCGCACCGACCTGGCCCTGGCTGCTAATTTGTTTTCGGCTGAATATGAGCGGCTTACGAGCGATATGAATGGATTGGTTGGTGGCTGCTGGGAACTCACCATCCGGGCTGATACCGTATTCAGCAACCGCCGTGTTCTGACCACCCAGCTCGAAAGTTACGCCTACACCGGCGGGGCGCACCCCAATGCCTACGTCTGGCTGCGGAGTTTTGACCGGGCCAGCGGGCAGCCCATCGAACTGACGGCCATCGTGAAAGATACCGCTCAACTGCTGCCCCGTGTTGAGCGTGAATTTAGGCGGAAGATGAAACTTGGCCCGAAACAAGACCTCGAAAATGCCGGGTATTTTCTGAAAAACGGACAGTTTTTCCTTCCCGAAAACATTGCCTTAGGCCGCACCGGGCTGATCTGCTACTACAATCCCTACGAGATAGCGGCCTACGCCTACGGGCCAATCACCATTATTGTTCCCTACCCCCAACTCCGGGATATTTTGTATGACAACTGGCTCTAAAACAGTCAGTTGCCTAATGCATCCAAAGCCGCCCGGGCCTTGTTGTCAATGCTGTTTTTGTACTCGTGTTTGGGATAGCTGAGTGCTTTCTTAAAATAAGTGCGGGCGGCTGCCCAGTCTTTTTTCTGCTGATAAATATAGCCCAACTGCAAGGCCGATGTAGCCCCGAACGACAGCACCTCGGTTGTGCCGTCGCAGCCGGCAATGGCCCGGATAAAGTGCGGAATCGCGGCATCGGATTGGTCGCGCCGTTGCTGAATTCGGCCCATGCGATAATTGAACTCCGCTTTCTCGGCTACTGTCAAAAAACTCGTTTCGCGCAACGGCTCTAGCTGCGCCAGGGCTTCGTCGGCAAAGCCGCCATCGGTGGCTAACCGCGCCCGCATCAGCACTTTCTGGTTGGCCGACGCGCCCCGTTTCAAGAATGAATCGGCAAATTTCAAGGCGGCTTTGTCGGCTTCGACCACCGTTCGGCCCGCGACCGTTACGCGCCGGAGATGCGGCAGCGCAGCAGCATCGTTCCCGGCCAGCCAATCGCACAAAAACAGTTTATAATGCGTGTCTTTCAGGAAATTCTGACCCTGGTAAGCCGTCAGGAAATGGGCATAACGCCCGGCAGCGTCGGCGTATTGACCTTTTTGCAGGAAAATATCACCCATCAGATTTTCTGCAATTGGCACTGGCAGGTAGGCCGGGCCGATGGGCCGGTGGGTGAGATACGCCAATGCCTGTTCACTCTGCCCGTTTTTGAGCGAGATCGCTGCCCCGAAAAACGGCAGCAGTGCATTGTCGGGCTGTTCGGCCACGAGTTGAGCGAGCTGGCGGGTATCGGCATTGGAGAATTTCAGGATATATGCCCGAATCAGCAGGTCAATCAGGCGGGCTTCGGTGCGGAGGGCGGGGTCTTGCGCGGCCCGGCTCAGTTCGGTAAGACCCTGTTGCACACTGCCCCGCAAGCCCAGCAGCCGCGCCACCCAGACATAATTGTCGGGTACGGAGCCAATCAGCACGTGCAATAGTCCCAACGATTTATAGGTCGGGATGAAAGCAGGGAAGCGTTTCTGGTTCTCGGCCAGCAGTTTGTAGGCTTTGATAATATCCCAGCAGGCACTCATTTCGCGGCCAAATTTGAGCTTCACAAATGCCCAGTGCAGCCTGACTTCGGCCTGCGTGAGCCGGTAATACGGCGATTGACTGTTTAACCGGCGAAGCTGATCGAGCCGTTGATCTTGCCGGGTGACCCAGGCGTTATACTGGGCTTCATCATCGGTGATGAGCAGCGTCATCATATCGGCGTAATCGTCCAAAAAAATCCGCAGCCCATTGATTAGTTGACCATTGGCATCGTATTCGTGGGTCAGGGTTTGGCGGGCAGCCTGAATTTTGAGTTTGCCAATATCCGCGTAGGCCTGTTGCAGACCGGGTGTCCAGGCAAAATCCTGGGCGAAGAGGGTGGTGGGGAGCAATAAAAAAATGATAGAACGCAGATGACCCAGATTAAACGGATTTGCGCGGATTTCACTAAAAAAATCAGTGTAAATCCGTTTAATCTGGGTCATCTGCGTTCTATACTTCATCGGCCCCGGCCCGATGGCGCGGGTTCCGGCACACCTTCTACGTCGGCAAAGACGCGGCCACAATGCTCGCAGACAATAATTTTCTTTTTGTCTTTGATGTCGGCCTGCCGTTGGGGTGGCACCACGTTGAAGCAACCGCCACAGGCTCCGCGTTTCACCATCACAACGGCCAAGCCGTTGAGGGCATTACCCCTGATTTTATTGTATGATTTCAGCAGCCGGTCTTCAATGTGGGTTGCCTGTTCGTCGCGCTTCACTTTGAGACCCTTTTCTTCTTCGGCACTTTCGGCGGTAATTTGGTCGAGTTCCTGTTTTTTGGCTTTCAGGTCTTCTTTGCGCTCGGTCAGGCTTTGCTGCGTGGCTTTGATTTCTTCCTGCTTGCCTTTGATTCTGAACTGTGATTCGCCGATGCGCTTGTCGGCCAGTTCCATTTCGAGGTGTTGCAGTTCGATTTCTTTGTTGATGGCATCAAACTCGCGGTTGTTCTTGACGTTCATCTGCTGCTCGCCATAGCGGACGATGAGTTTGTCAGAGTCTTTTTTGACCGACTTGTTGCGCTCGATTTCTTCGTTCAGCGTCTCGATTTCGGCTTTGAACTTACCGATCCGGGTCTCGAATCCGATGATTTCGTCTTCTAAATCACGAACTTCTTCGGGCAGACTACCCCGAATCTTGACGAGGTTATCAAATTCAGAGTCAATGAGTTGTAGTTTCAGAAGAGCGTCTAACTTCTGCGCGATGGTTAGTTCCATAATCAATGAATAATGAGCAATAAGCAATTAACAATGGTGTACGATAATCAAGTATAAAGCCAAGTTTTAGGGCCTGGTTTCTATTGGTTACTGTTTATTGATAATTGTTCATTGAAAAAAAATACCGAACGGGGTTCGTGTCTGTTTCAGATAAAAATATCGCAAAAGTAAGGAATTTTTGGGCAAGATGATTCTATAATCCTTCACCCAACCCAACGAATGCGCCCTAATCGCACCGATCAGGGCTGAAACCACTGGTACTGACCGGCCAGACGAACGGCTTCTAAGCGACTGTGGATGTGGAGTTTGCCGTATATATTCTCGATGTGTTTACGAACCGTTTTGGCCGAGATAAACAGCCGGTCGCCAATTTGCCGGGGCGTTTGGCCGTCCACCACCAATTCTAAAATTTCGACCTCGCGGGTGGTCAGGGCAAAGGTTTCGGGCGGTTGAGACTGGCGAGTAGTGGCCGGAGCAACGGACTGCTGACGAATTAAACCCAGCGTTTTCAGGGCAATACCCGGCGACATTGGTGCGCCACCATCCAGCACGTCTTCGATGGCCTGCACAATCCGGGCGGGGCGTTCGTCTTTGAGCAGATAGCCGCTGGCCCCGGCTTTGATGGCCTCAAAAATCTTGTCTGCCCGGTCGAATACGGTTAGCATCAGCACTTTCACATCGGGGAGTTTTGCCGCGAGGTGGGCCGTTGCCACAATGCCATCCATGCCGGGCATTTCAATATCCATCAAAATCACCTGCGGGTGGTGCGTCTCGGCCTGAGCAATGGCATACTGGCCGTTATGGGCTGTGCAAACGATTTCGACCTCCGAAAACAGGGATAAATTCCGGCAGACAGACCCCAGCAAGGCCGGGTTATCATCAACAATTTCGATTCGGATGGGCATAATCGGGCAGGAATTTAAACCAGTAAAGGCAAAGGTGGGCGAATCAGGCGGCTTCGCTATACGGCAACTGCCGTATTTTTGAGGATTGCCGAATGTGTGGCCCTGACCGAATTCTCAGGAGAAGGCTGCATTTGCACGGCCATCTGCACCGCCACGCGGGTTCCCTGCCCCGCGCCCGACAGAATCTGGTACTGTGCGCCCAACTGCCCGGCCCGGTGCGCCATGTTTTGCAGACCGTAGTGGGTTGAGGTTTCATCGGGCGTGCCGGGCAAAAAACCAATGCCGTTATCCTCAATCAGCAACTCGACTTCGCGGTTTTGGTTCAGCCTGAGCGTCAGGGTTATCTGATCGGCACGGGCATATTTGAGGGCGTTCTGGAGGGCTTCCTGCAAAATGCGGAACAGGCTTAGGGCCTGAAACGAACTCAGGCAAACATCGGCCCCGCCCGACCCCTGCAACAGTAAGTAGGGATTTTCGACCAATTCTTGCTGCCGGGCGAGGTATTGCCGGACGTGAATTCGGAACTCGGCCAGCGAGATTTCTTCCTGATGGATGGCCCAAATCGTGTCGCGCAGGCTCTGCATGGCCTCGTGGACGTAAGAACCAACGGCGGCTACGCGGTTGCCGTTGATGGGTTCGTGACCCGCATACTCAAGGCTGTTGGCAATAATGGACAGCTGCGAACCCACGTGGTCGTGGAGGTCGCGGGCGATGCGCTCCTTTTCTTCCTGCAACTGAAGCTGCCCCGCCAGCACCCGGTTCTGTTCCTGCTGCAAAAGGAGTTGCGTTTCGGTGGCCTGTTGGCGTTGTTTAGCCGTTTCGATCACCAACGCCCGCCGTTCATCGGTGATGCGTTTGTAGCGGTAGCCGAGGCCCACCGCCAGAATCATGAATTCGAGTAACGAAGTCAATACCACGCCTTCCCGATACAGGACATGATCGGGAATAAGGTTACCGTTTCGCATCAAAGCCAACCCAATCTGGAGCAGGGGCGGAGTTATGGCAATCATGTAGAGCCGGGCCGGGCGGGCAGCGGCTCCTGCCGGGCTGCGGGGCGATTGCAGACTGAGCCAGATACCGGCACCCATCATTAAAAGCACTGACCCGGCATACGATGACCCCATAAACAGATGAAATTCATACCGATGCTGGAGATACCACTGGTAAACTGGGCCGTTTAGCAGCAATAGCAATAGGGCTGTGTTGATGAGCTGCCCCCCAACGGCCACCCAGAAAATACGCCGTAGCCATGTAAGGTGCATCACCGGGTGGAGGACATACCAGCGGGTGAACCCGATACCGGCCAGGGTTTGTGCGTATAAACTTAATTCGGCCAGATCACCCGCCGGTACGAATCCGTACATGGGCCGGTCGAGCCAGACAAACCAATACCCTTCCGTAGCGGTCAGATACACAAACCCGGCGAGGGCATACAGCCCGTAGAACAGGTAAAGCCGGTCATATTGTTGAACGAAGAGCAGCAGGCTGAAAAACACGATAAACCCCAAAAATCCGGTTGCATAACCGTAGATCGAACGCTGCTCCCGGTCAGAAAGCAGAAAATTAACCGGCGTGTGAAGCAGTAACGGAAATGCCAGCCGACCATGCCCGGCATCGGCGTAGGTGTATAGCCAACCCTGCTGCCGGGGTTGCAGCGTAAACTCGAACAGGGGGTTATAGTGCCGCCAGGGATGTTGAACAACCGGCGTTTGCCAGCCCATCGGCTGCGACTGCGCCACCACTTGCCCCGCGTTAGTCGCCAGAAAAAACTGCACCGACTGGAGTTGGGCGTAATCGATTTCGGCAATCAGCCGAACGGCGTGGGGGGTTGGGTTAGCAACCCGGCACCGGAACCAGGCGGGCGGCTGCCCCATGCCAAACTGCGGCATATTGGTGGTCAGGGTCACGAATTTCGCCGAGTCGCGGATGGCCTGCGTTACGGATGGCTGCGTGTCGGCTTTGCCCAGGAACTGAACCTTTCCGGCTGCCGAAAACGACCCGTCGGCGGGCAACGGAGCCTGAGCGCGGGCGGTACTCGTACAGGTAAAAATTAACCAAAAACACAGTAAGTAGGTATGTTTCATGGATGGAGTAATCCGGGTTGCTGTAAAAACGGATAAACGTACCAACAAATCAGCAACTATGCTTGATTAACGCGGTTAAAAGACGGGTTAAATAAATGACTATCAAGGCAAAGGCCCACGTTGTATTTTGAGCGAACGGTATAGGAATACGGCATTTGCCGTATGGACTCAGTGCTGTCAACCTATATCTTTGTCATGCTCAAACCATAAATCAAATGAACACGATCAAAACCATTTTTAATCAACGATGCCTGCTTTGGGCGGGACTGCTCCTCACCACATTACTCGGCTGTAGCAAAAGCAGCACCGACCCCGTTACGCCCGCCGATGTTGGCTGTCAGCTTACGATGATCAATGGTCAATCGTCAACCGGGAACGCGGCTGACCAGACGATTTATACTTACGACACAAAAGGCTTGTTGGTATCCGACACTCAGTCAAATTCGCTCGCCGGGAAAGCGAAGGATTCCAGTACTAAGACATACACCTACGATGCCGACGGGTACCTGACAACCGATAAGTATGTTTATATTAATGGCATTGGTGGATATACCAACAGCCAATTCACGACGTATGAATACGCCAACGGACGGCTGACGAAGAGTAGTACTGTTTATTCTGATGATAAGTAGGTGCTAAAAAATAGTTTCCATTATTTTCCTAATTTTCCTGCATGGGACGAGTGAACACGCCTGTTCTGAACACGGAGCAGCGCACAGAACTGGAAAATATGCTGAGAACCAGCCAGAAACACGCAA
>JBBRNH010000083.1:0-27381 GCA_038230415.1 Cytophagales bacterium
GGTGGCGGGTGCGCTGATTATTTTTCTGTTGGGCCTGGAGATGATCCTGGGCCGCACCATTTTTCAGGCCGAAGACGAACACGGCGGGGGCGCGGTTCATATTGTGCCGATTGCGTTTCCGCTCATTGCCGGGGCCGGTACGCTCACCACCATTATCTCGCTGAAAGCCGAATACGATACGCTCAATATTGTGGCGGGTATTCTGATAAACCTCGTCCTGATTTATGCCGCCCTGCGGTCGGTGCCGTGGTTAGAACGAAAATTAGGCATTGGCGGGCTGAATGTTCTCCGCAAGATATTCGGTATTATCCTGCTGGCAATCGCGATTAAACTGTTTAAGAGCAACTTCTAATGACTTCTCCTGACACATTGTTGGCGGTGGCCGAGTTTCACCGCACCTTTCATCATCCCATTCTCGATACGCCCCGGATACCGGCACCGGCGCGGGCTGAGTTGCGGGTTTCGCTCCTGGCCGAAGAACTCGACGAACTCCGCGAGGCCATTGCCCAGAACGACCTTGTGGCCGCTGCCGATGCCCTCTGCGATTTGCAGTACGTCTTGTCGGGCGCGGTGCTGGAATTTGGTTTGGGCGATCAATTCAAGGCGTTGTTTGACGAAGTACAACGGTCTAACCTGTCTAAAGCCTGCCTGACCCTTGCCGAAGCCGACGCAACGGTAGCGTTCTACGCAGCCAAAGGCGTTGACTGTCATTACGTTGCCTCAGACGGGAAGTATCTCGTCTATCGCACGACGGATAATAAAACGCTCAAAAACGTGAATTACTCCCCGGCTGACTTAGCCGGGATTTTACAGCCAGCACTGCCATCATCACGGCCATGACCAACTACACCTTCACCGTTCTCGACCGTTTTTTGCGGTACGTCCAGATTGACACCCAGTCGGACCCGCGCAGCCCGACCCAGCCCAGCACCGAAAAGCAGAAAAACCTCAGCCGGTTGCTCGTGCAGGAGTTGCAGGCGATGGGCATTGCCGATGCCGAACTCGATGAACACGGCTACGTGTATGCCACCATTCCGGCGACCACCACTCCGGCCAATACCGACAACGCCACTATTCTGGATCGTAAGCCTGCCGTAATTTGCTTCTGCTCACACGTGGACACCTCGCCCGATGTGACCGGCGCGAATGTGAAACCCCTGATTCACCGCCACTACGATGGCCGCGACCTGGTGCTGCCCGACCGCGAAACGCCTACCGACCCGCCCCAGACCATCCGCCTTGCCGACCATCCCGACCTCGCCAATCAGTTTGGCAACGACATCATAACGGCCAGCGGAACCACCCTCCTCGGTGCCGATAACAAGGCGGGCCTTGCCGAAATTATGGACGCGGCCCATTACCTGATGACCCACCCCGACGTGCAGCACGGCCCGATTCGGCTGTTGTTTACGCCCGATGAAGAAATCGGGCGCGGTACGGCAAAGGTCAATATCCAGAAACTCGGTGCCGATTTTGGCTATACCATCGATGGCGAGTCCCTCGGTACGCTCGAAGACGAAACGTTCTCGGCAGATTCGGTAAAGATTGTGATTCAGGGCGTTTCGACGCACCCCGGCTTCGCCAAAAACAAACTCGAAAACGCGCTCAAAATAGCCGCCGACATCCTGGCCGCGTTGCCCAAAGACGCGCTCTCGCCCGAAACCACCGATGGCAAAGACGGATTTATCCACCCAACGCATCTGGACGGTGGGCAAGACCGGGCCACGCTCGAACTCATCGTCCGGGATTTTACCACCGACGGGCTGCACCGGCACGAAGTGTTTTTGCAGGAAATAGTAGATGCGGTGCTGGTGAAGTACCCCGGCTCGTCGGCCACGCTGACCGTTTCTGAGCAGTACCGCAACATGAAAGACGTGCTGGATAAGTACCCCACCGTTGTCGAAAACGCCCTCGAAGCCATCCGTCGGGCGGACCTGGTACCGCAACGGCGCAGCATTCGGGGCGGTACAGACGGCTCGCGGTTGTCATTTATGGGTTTGCCCTGCCCCAATGTTTTCGCCGGTGAACACGCCTTTCACTCGCGGCAGGAATGGGTGTCGGTGCAGGATATGCAACACGCCGTTGCTGTGATTGTGAACATTGCCCGGGTCTGGGCTGAAACGGCCTCTTAGCCCCTGAATTTGCGTATTTTTGCACAGACCAACGCTTCTCTTAGTCATGATGCAATCCCGATTTCTGTTTGACCTGGGCCTGCTGGCCGACACGTTTCAGTTGCAGGTTGGTCCACAATCGGACACACTAACGAATTGGTTATCCGCCCGGTTTGAGTTGAGTTCGGTTGAGGAGGCTTTGTTTGAATCTGTTTATGCCGATGCTCGGATTGATGCTGGTTATTGGAATGAAGAAGAGTTAAAAATTCAAATGGTGGGAATGCTTTTCAGGATTGCCAACATCAATGAGCCGGAGCGGGTCAAAGTTTTTTATGAACGTGCCTTAGCCGCTACTGTTGATGGACACCCCTTAGCCGTGATTACGGATTGCTTGGTTGCCACGCCTTTGCCGTTTAACACGCCTAAGAAACCGTATTTTTTTTTACAGGACGGTCCGTCGTTACGGTTTAAGAAAAAACGTGGTGAAAAACGCGACCCGGAGGCCCAGATGCTAACCGCCATGCTCATTGCCCAGGAGCTAAATCAGGATGAATATCCATTGTATGGGGGCTATTTGATAGGCAGTATCTGGAATTTTTCGGTGCTTGAGGGGAAAAAGTACAGCAGTAGTCGCCAATATGATGCTACCAATCACGACGATTTATTACAGATCGTATTTGCACTTCGGCAGTTAAAAACGCTGATTCTGAATCGGTAATCCCGGCAACCGAGCAGAAAATGACAACCTTTCGTATCGCCGTTGATTTTGGGTTAGTCGTGCTGATCTGGGTCGTTCAGCTCATTATCTATCCGTCGTTTCAGTATTACAGCCCGGCAGAACTGGCGGTTTGGCATCCCAAATACACCACCCTGATCGGGCTGATTGTTGGCCCGTTGATGCTGGCCCAGGTCGGGTTGGTGGGCTGGGAACTGTTCACCCGCTTTTCTTGGCCGATGCTGGCGGTGGCCGGGCTGGTGGGCCTGATGTGGGTCTCAACGGCGGTGCAGGCCATCCCGCTGCACAATGCCATTGCTGCCGGTGCCGGTGCCGGGGATGCCTCGCCCGAAACGCTCGCAAAATTAGTAGAGGTCAACTGGGTACGGACAATCGGCTGGACGCTTATTCTGGGGTTGGACGGGCTGATGGGCTATCTGAGTTGGGTAAGGAAATGAAAAATAGCGGACAAACCGCTGGTTCTGAGTAGTTATGGCGCAGAAAAAACCCAAATTCTACACCGTCTGGCGGGGCCGGAAAACCGGCGTGTTCGACTCCTGGGACGACTGCAACGCGCAGGTTGGCGGCTTTGAGGGCGCGTTGTACAAATCGTTCGATAGCCGGGCCGAGGCCACCCGCGCCTTTGCCGACGCAGCCCACGCCCACATCGGCCAGAACAAAAAACCGGCATCGGCGGTGTCTCCCCTGAAAGCCGCCATTGTGGGCCAGCCCATTGCCGACAGTGTGGTGGTGGATGCGGCCTGGAACACGGCCACCGGCGATATGGAGTACCAGGGCATCTACCTCCCGACGAAGCAAAAACTGTTTGCGATGGGGCCGTATCCCGACGGGACCAACAACATCGGCGAGTTTCTGGCGATTGTTCACGCGCTCGCCCTCCTGCATCAACGCGGCAGTGCCTTGCCCGTGTACTCCGATTCAAAAACGGCGATTGGCTGGGTGAAGAAAAAAAAAGCCAATACCAAACTCGAAGAAACGCCCCGCAATGCCGTGCTGTTTGCGTTGCTCGCCCGCGCCGAAACGTGGTTATCGGCCAACGACTATGCCAACCGGGTGCTGAAATGGGAAACCGAATACTGGGGCGAAAATCCGGCAGATTTTGGGCGGAAGTAGAAATGGATTACTAAGCCCCAAAGCCGATTGTCTCATCTCACTGCTCCAAAAATTCCCCACTACTTGTTCCCACTTCCAGCTCAAACTGCTGGTAGTTTGGACCGGGCTTATTGGTTACAGAGATCAATACAATTTCTTGAACCGATACTTGGCCGACAGAAACAGCCCCTGATTCAGCCGTGAAACACTGGGAGTAAGCCCAATAGTTGTAAACGTTGGGTCGTAGCGCAGAAACTCCATCGGTCGTTTCATATATTGATACGTCAACTCTAAGGCCACGTGTCGGCCAATTGACACACCTATCCCGGCTAATAGGGGGAATTGATAACGTGGCAGATCACCACGCGGTAATCTGCCGCTATCAAGTATGTGAAACGGAACATCATACTGCCTAAACCCAGGAATGTCAATTTCCACTGACCGCAGATAACCAGCTATCACTCCCGCCAAAACATAAACTGATTTTGGGTGGGAACTAAGCTGATAGCGCACCTGGAGCGGCACCTGAATACGCCGGGCTGAATTATAAACCGAAGAAGGCTCCACTTCCCATATCGGGTTGCCATTGCTAAATGAACGTTGTAATTCATCTTTCATAGTCTGGTACTCCAAGCCTATGTCTATTCCAAAACGGGATGTCAAACGGTAATTGACCTGTGCGCCAACCTGTATGCCCTGATTAGGAATGAATCGTTCCTTAAAGCCCTGACTGATTGAGTACGGCGAATCACGGGCTTCCCATACCCCTGTCCAGCCCGCCCCCGCTTTCAGGGCTACATTCCAACGCGGTTGGGCGGCTAATTGGGAAACAGATAGACATAGAAGAGCCAGATAACAGAACAATAATCTCATGGTCTTAGCAGTTTTGAGGTGACGTTATTTTATTGGAGAAGTACCCGGATAATATCCACTTCCTGACCTTTCCGTCTGCTATTTTTGATGTGCAGATAGTAGGTCCCACGTGGTAGATCACGCACGTCAAACTCTACTCTTTTGCTGTCCTGAAAAGCCTTTTGATCGAACTGCTCACCCAAGTTTGCAGACCGAACGGCTTTGGTAGATTTTTCGCTGAGTAACTCAATCTGGTCTGGCAGGGCTTCTTTCGTGGTAGCGTTGTCAAATTCAACAGCCACTTGTTCACTGGCTGGGTTTGGGTAAGCCCGATATCCAGACATTACGTAAAAGGATACCCTACGGCCCGTCCCTCCGCACGAAGACGTTGCATTCACATCGAACGTGGCACTTTGCCCACCATTTAGGGTTAGAAAAAGCCGGGCGTTCGGAACTGTGCCGTAAACGGCATACCAATTGGCCGGATTTGGGTTGCCACTCACAAATGTCCAGGTGAACGACGGGGCTGTTGGCAACTGAACAGTGACTACCGTTTGACCGGGGTCTAATTGATTACTGCTCGACAGGTCATACGTTTGCCCTCCTCTGGCATAAGTGCCACTGATAAAGTTATCAACATAAACTGTTTTTGTTTTCGACACAGTAGCACAGGCATTACTGAATGTAACAGTGATGGCCCCTTGCGGCCCGGAATAATTTCCATTCATGTAAGCATTTCCACTTTCGCTGTTAAAAACAATACCCGTTGACGTTGACCAACCATTGAAGTTAGTGTTACTAGGCTGGCCGGAGAATGAGTAGTTGTAATTCTGTCCGCTACACATGAAATCGGTGCCGCTGATAGAAACGGCATCAACCATAGTTTGAAGTATCCACCCGCAATAGCTGCTGACACGGGTGAAAATTGCAGGCCGAGAACCGCATGGTAATTTATTACTTTCAACGCCTGCTTTGAAGCTGTCAATTCCTATCAAATAATTTTGCCCGCCACTATTCACCCACAATGGCCCGCCACTGTCTCCATCACAAGGGCCAACGCCATTGCCACCAGCGGCTATCTGTAAACTGTTATTTAGTGGGAACAGGTATTCAGTTTGATTAAGTGAGTTTATACTTACTATGGGTAAATCAGCCCGTTTCAACTGGTTTTGGTAGACGTCATAACCATTTGTCTTGCCAACAGACCCCCAACCAGCAAACGTAGCGGTTGTGCCATCACTCGTAATACCCGTTCCGCCATCGAATCGAATTGGCTGTACATCACCATTAAACGTCAATGGCGTAGCCAGACGGACCAAGGCAATGTCGTTTGCTTGAGTAGAACTGTTGTAACCAGGATGAAGAATGACTTGGGCAGCAGTTATAATTTGTCCACCCGACAAAGGAGTGGGGCCGGGTTGCACATTGGTCACGCCAGCGTAAATTTTCAGCAAACCGGGATTAGATACGTGGCTTTCAACACAATGCGCTGCGGTTAAAACCCAGTTATCACTCAGAATAACAGCACCACAGCGGTCTGCTTCGTAACTGTTGGTAGTCAGCAGCACCTGCCAGGGCTGCTGATCAATTGTCGTGTTGCTACCACCGATAATAAGTGGCCGGTTTTCTGATGCAGGCCGTCCGGCAAAGCATAGAAGACAGAAAATCAGGAGATAAAGATGCTTTTTCATAACGTTTTGAAGTTCTTGAAGTAAATCAATCACATAACTGGACTGATGAGAAAATGTTTAAACCCCAGCCTACAATGCATTTAAACGCAGGACAGTTTGTTGATTCCCAAAACCGATTGTCTCATCTCACCGCTCCAAAAACTCCCCGGCCCACTCCTCGCTCAAACTGCCCTCAAAAACCGGCATACCCGCCCGCCGATACCAATACCGGGCATTAACCGCATCGCCCTCTTTGCGGTGCAGATAGGCATGGAGCCGGTCAAAGGTCGGCACACCTTCGTGGCTTTGAGCAATCTCGTGGGCTTCGTGCCAGTGGCCGTTGGCATCGTGCCAAAGGGCCAGCAACACCGGCGAAAGGTCGGCCGGTGGCCTGGGCTGGTTGAGGGTCGTTGAAAAGTCGGTGATCGTCATGTGCTTGTTTGTGTTCGGATTGTTTGCGGGCGGTAGAGAACCAACTGTTTCCCGGTCAGTGAAGAAACTAACCGGGAAAGCGCACCAAAGAAAGCCATTTCTACAAAGGAATGGCCTTTTTTGATTGGGTTTACGTTGTTCGGGGAAACCAAAAAGCCGTTAGCAACTATGGAAACTCAACCGAAAACGCCCGTCCCGACGCTCTATGACTGGGCGGGCGGCATGGAAAAATTTGAAGCCTGGACCGACCTGTTCTATCAGCGCGTTCAACAGGATACGGTGCTGGAACCCGTTTTTCGGGGGATGGCCCGCGACCACGCCCGGCACGTGGCCCACTTTATTGCTGAGGTATTTCGGGGGCCAACCGTGTATAGCGATTCCGAGGGCAGCCATTACGCCATGATTCACCGGCACCTCGGCAAGAACCTGACCGAAGCCCAACGCCGACAGTGGGTGGGATTGATTTTAGACACCGCCGACGAAATCGGGATGCCCGACGACCCGGAGTTTCGGTCGGCGTTGGTGGGCTATTTAGAATGGGGATCGCGGCTGGCGGTGATTAATTCTAACACCGATGCTATCACTCAACCTACCAACGCGCCGATGCCCGTCTGGGGCTGGGGCGAAACGGGCGGGCCGTATATTCCGTAATTATTGGCCCGGAATTTTCGTAACTTTAGGCTATGAACGATACCTTGTCGGCAGCCGAATTGCTCGCCAAACGCTTTCCTTTTACCCCCACTACCGGGCAGCAACAGTTTTTTGAGCAGATCGGCCAGTTTATCACCCACGACGATTTTGAGCATTACCGCGACTGTTTTCTGCTGCGCGGATACGCCGGTACGGGCAAAACCTCGCTCATCGGAACCGTTATCAAGGTCTTACCCAAATTTGGGCTGAAATCGGTCTTGCTGGCTCCCACCGGGCGGGCCGCCAAAGTGATGGCAAACTACGCCAAAAAGCCCGCCCAGACCATTCACCGCAAGATATACCGCCAAACCGCCGACCCCGCATCCGGCTCACTGCTGTTTCAACGGCAAAAAAATTACCACGAAAACACGCTCTTTATCGTGGACGAAGCGTCTATGATTTCTGACGAAGCCGATTTCGGCGGCAAAGGCTTACTCACCGATTTGATCGAGTTTGTGTTTGAAAACCCCGGCAACAAACTCATGCTCGTGGGCGATACGGCGCAATTGCCGCCCGTTGGTAAAGACCTCAGCCCCGCTCTCGACGCGGGCAACTTAGCCGCGTCGTTCGATATGACCGTGTATGAGCAGGAACTCACCGAGGTGATGCGGCAGGACGAGGGCAGCGGTATTCTGGCAAACGCCACCGACCTCCGCAACGAACTGGGGCAGGACGAACCGCAAATCCGGCTCAACGTCCGTGATTTTCGGGATGTCTATAAAATGTCGCAGACCAAACTCGAAGACGGCGTAAACTACGCCTACACCAAATATGGCCGCGAAAACACCGTGATCTTGTGCCGCTCCAATAAGTCGGCGGTGCAGTATAATCAGTTTGTGCGCCGGGTAATCAATCAGTGCGAAGAAGAACTCGACGCGGGCGACATGATTATGATTGCCCGGAATAACTACACCACCTTAGCCGAGGATTCGCCCGCCGGGTTTCTGGCAAACGGCGAGTTTGCCGAGGTTATGAAAATTCGCAAGCAGGAAGAACTGCACGGCTTTCGGTTTGCCAACGTCACCCTGCGGCTCGTGGACTATGACGAGCAGGAACCCTTCGACGCAAAAATCATGCTCGACACCCTGCATAGCCCCTCGCCCGCGCTGCCCCGCGAAGACAACCAACGGCTGTATGACTCGGTGCAGAAAGATTATTTTTACATCAAATCAAAGAAAGAACGGGCCGAAGCCGTCCGGCGCGATGCCTATCTGAACGCCCTGCAGGTGAAGTTTGCCTACGCCCTCACCTGCCACAAAGCGCAGGGCGGGCAGTGGAGCGCGGTGTTTGTGGATCAGGGCTACCTGCCCGATGCCGTTGTAAATCAGGAGTTTGTGCGCTGGCTATATACGGCCCTCACCCGCGCTACGGACGAAGCGTTTCTGATGAATTTCAGCCCGCAGTTGTTCCTGTGAACCGACCCGAAACGGCTGATGATGAGCAGCATACGGCAAAACCATGACCCGAACCCTTTTTCTCAACCTCGGTATCACGCTGCTTGGCGGGGCGGTGTTGCTCTGGATTATCAAAATAACACCCACCATTCACTTTGCCTATCTGCCAGCCGCAGCATTGGCCGTTGGGCTGGGGTTTCTGGAACCGCGCCGGGGCTGGATACTCGCCCTTGTGTTGGCCGCGTTCATCTGGATTGGCTATCAACTCATGCCCCCGCCCACCGGCTCTGCCGACCGCGACGTAGAAAACTTCGGGGTTTATGGTTCGATGATTATCGGGTTCATCGGCAGCTTTATTGGCGGTATCCTGAAACGGGCGTTGGATGGGAAGTGAAATTAACCCGGTTGTAATGAGCCACCAACCGGCTCTCGAAACCCATTGGTCTGTCATTTATCAGGTACGGCAGGTTGCCAACCTGTTTCACTGTACTCAGCACCGAGACCAGATTCCCGAACGTTGCCTGATTGGTCGGCTCAATCAGAATAACCGTGCTGCCGGTTGCGTTTTGCCGTTTTAGGGTTGCCAATAATCGGGGCAACGCTGCGTAGGTTGTTTGCTGCAACCGGGCAATACCGAAATCGTTCTGCCAACGCTGAAAAACGTAAATTCGATTGTTTGGTAACAGAATAAGAGACAGCGTTTCAGCGGGGCCACCTGTGCCGCAATACGATGCAGTCTTGTCAAATACGCTTACATCCAGCATATTCGGTTTTTGCAGCCAGTTGAGCCACATAAAAAACACGATCAGCAGCAGGGCCACATCCACAAACGGAGTCATATCGGAGCGGGGCAGGGTGGGGGCAGGGCGTTGGCGACGACGGTTGAGCATCGGACAGTAGCGTTTTGGTTGCTGTGTAGATGCAATAGTTGCCCGGATTGCACACAGCGGGTTTTCTGTATGGCCGGTAGTCCCGCTGATAAACGCAAACAGGGCAGTTTTGGCAAAATGGGCGGACGCGGGCCGGGGCCGGTGGCTTTTTGCGGCTCACTGTACAATCTTACAATCTCGCTTTCTCCGATTACCGCAACACCGCCAGATTCAGCACGAAGCCCGGCAATACGGCATCGCCCGACAGCGCATTGTCGAACCCCTGCACCACGCTGATCGAGCCATCGGGCCGGTAGATACGGGTGGTTTCGGTTTTGGGGTCAATCAGCCAGCCGAGGAGACAGCCGTTCTCGATGTATTCGGCCATCTTCTCCGCGCTGTCTTTCAGCCGATCCGTTTCAGAGACGAGTTCAATCACAAATTCGGGGCAGACCGGCATAAACCGTTTGCGTTGCCGGGGCGTGAGCGCGTCCCAAACGGCGTTGCTCACCCAGGCCGCATCGGGCGAGCGCGTGGCCCCGTTGGGCAATTTGAAGCCCGTTGATGAATCATAAACGTGGCCGCTTCGGGCCTGTCGGTTCCAGATTACTAATTCACAGGCAATCTCGCCGTTTCGTTCGCCTGATTCTCCTCCGGTTAAAGACATACTGATAATGGTGCCGTCGGCATTACGTTCAAATTTAAGGCCGCGGTTGGCCGCGCAGAAGTCGAAAAACTCGTCATCAGTCAGTTCGCCAAGCCGGGCCGGGAACTGAATGGGCTGTATGTGGGGCGAAAGAACAAGGGTCATGGCCGTGCTGTCTGGTTGAGGTCAAAGATAACGACGGTTCTACGGTTTACGGTGTTCGGTTTACGGGGCGATTCGCCGTTGGGACCGGCGGCAAAGGCAACCCCGTAAACCGAATACTGTAAACCTAAACCGCACTCCTACCGGCTGCCGCCTACGCTGGCCGGGGCCGGGCTGCTCATCTGCGTGGCGAGGGTTGCCATTTTATCACTCAGCGTGGTGATGGCCTTGCGGTAGCGGGCTTCCAAATCGGGCAGGTTGGCCGTTGATTTCAGCGAGGCTTCGTACAGAAAACCCGGCAGCATCCAAGACGCATAGCCGCTATACGGGTCAGACGACGCATACAACGACCGATACCAGTTGCCAAAGGCCATGCCTTTCTGGTCAACAAACGACTGCTCCAAGGCCCGCATCGTGCGGTTTAGCTCGGCGAGTTTGTCGGTTTTGCCCGTTAGTAAATACGTTTTGCTGGCGGCTGTGGCGGCTTCGGCGTTCTTCTGCATGGCGGCAACATCGGCAATCAAGGGGTCAATAGAATACGTCGGGGCGTAGGCTTTGATGAGTTTTTCGGCGGCCCGCAAATGCACGGTCATGTCGGTGGCGTAGCGAACCATATCAAACGGCAGCAGGTCGGCGTTGGCAAGCCGGAGGGTCAGCGTACCCACCACCTGCTCCATCATTGGCCCCATTTTATAGGTTGGGTCGGCAAATTTATCGTAGAAATACAGGTCGTCATACTGCGAGTGATACAGCGTCGGGCCTTCCATGCCGGCACTCATGGCGGGCATCCCAACGTGCATATACGGCCCGATGTGGTCAGAACCCCCGCCGAGGTTGCCAATGGTGGGTTCGCCCGTGACCATGGCCGGGGCCGACGACCCCGTGACCCGCGTGGGGTTGCCAGCCGCCTTGTTGCCTAACCAATGCTCATACACGGTCTTGTTCGAGTCGGGATACTGCACTGATTTGGTGGCTTCGATAATCAGCCCTTTCATGGATGGCGAAGCCGACGCGCCAAACGTGTGGCCCGACACGGCAGCATCGTAATTCATGTAGGCAACGGCTTTTTTGGTCAGTTCGTCGCGGAACTGCTCGCTCCATTCTGCCGAGCCGATTACGCCAAATTCTTCGGCATCCCAGTGGGCAATTTTAATGGTTCGGCGGGGGCGTTGGCCGCTTTTGGCGAGTTTCCCCAATGATTCAGTCATGGCTAAAAGCATGGCCGTGCCGGAGTTGGGGTCGGTTGCGCCGAAACTCCAGGCATCGTAGTGGCAACCGGCAATCACCCACTCGTCGGGAAATTCGCTGCCCGTCAGCGTTCCCACCACCTGATAAATGCGCTGAATGGCTTTCTCCTGTTTCACACTCAGCCGTACCGTTAGCTCCGGCCCGCCTTCGAGCCGGTAGGTCAGGGGTAGTCCGCCCTGCCAGCCCGCAGGCACGGCTTTGGGGCCGGTCATGCGTTTGAGAATCTCGACCGCCGAGCCGTAGGGCAGGGGTGTAACCGGAATTTTGGGCAGGTCAACATCCTTCAAATCCATGCGTTTGGGCGTGTTTTTGGCATCCATCGGCAGGGCGGCCTCGCCGGGCGTGAGCGGGTCACCGGTGTACGGAACCGTGAGCAGCGAGCCGCGCTGAATCACGCTCTCGCTGTAAAACGGGCCTTCGGGAAAGGTCAGCCCGCGCACATAGCCCGACTCGGCGGGGTCGGTGAAAATCAGCAGGCCAACGGCACCGGCGGCTTCGGCAAAACGGGCTTTGTAGCCCCTGAAATTACCGCCGTAGCGGGCCAGCACCACTTTTCCGGCTACGGAAATGCCCATCGCTTTGAGTTGTTCAAAGTCTTCTTTGCGGCCATAGTTGGCATAAACCACCTGCGCCGTTGCGTCGCCCGTACCCGAATAGGCGTTCCAGCCGCTCATGATGCGGGGGTCACTGGCGTATTTGTCTTCCTTGAAAATAAACTCTTTGGTATTGATGGGCATCCGGGTCGGGGTCACAATCTCGACCGAAATCTCGCCGGGGCCTTTGGGCAGGTAGATGTCGTGGGGGTAAATGTCAACCTGCCAGCCCGCGTTTTTCATGGTTTCGGCGATGTAGTCACGGACGCGCTCGTTTTCGGGTGACCCCGCCACGTGCGGCACACTGCACAGTCGGGTGAGGTGGTTCTTGAAGCGTTCGGACGCTTGCTGCTGCTTAAACTCGGTTTCGGCCTTTAGTTCGGCGGTTTGCTGTTTGGGCGTAAAACCCGTAAAGGTGGCTGGGGTGCCGCCCAGCCCGGTGATGGTTTGGGCCGTTGCTGACAGCGAAACGGCGATGGCAGCCATGAGGCAAAGGTGCCGTAGTGAATGGGTCATAGAGTTGTTAGATTGTAGAAAACGCCCTGAAACTATGGAAAACGGCGCATTTTGGCAAATTTTATTTCGCGCTATCCTAAAACACTTCGCCGAGGTTGAAATACAACCCCTGAGACCCATCGGCCCCGAACCCATAATCAATGGCTAAGTTGGTACGAGACAGTTTGTTCATCCTGAGCCGCAGGCCCAGCCCGGCGGCTGGCGTTATGCGGTCGAAATACGGTTTCTGTGGGATAAGCGGGGTCAGGTTAGGCTCGCTTATGCTCTGAGCGTTCACAAACACAACCCCGCCCAGCAGCCGGTTGGCGGTGATCCCAAATCGGTATTCGGCTTCGGCATAGAGTAGGTTCTTACCCCGAAATCGCCCCTGAATATAGCCCCGCCCAATGTTGTTGTAGGTATCCCAGCCGGTGGCGGGCAGGTCGAGAAACGGCGGGTTTCCGCTGAGGGTAAAGGTGTTATACGACCAAAAGGCCAGCGTGTTGTCAGACTGGCCCGGCAATGAGATGTATTTCCTGACATCAATCAGCAGCGACTGATGGTCGGTATCGCTGCCAAGCCCGGTCAGGTTGTTGCGGAAGACGGCGTTGGCATAGAATCCCCGGAACGGGTTGACGGCGTTGGGCCGGTTGTCGTAAAGTAAATTCAGGGTATGCCCCGCCGACACCGAACGGCCCTCGATGCCGTAGGTATAGCGCGAGATAGCGGTCCGTTCGCGCCGGGCATCGTAACTCCGAATGGCCCAGTGCAGGTCGAGTTGCAGGCCCATACCGCCATACAGATTAGGGGCCAGCCGCCGGAGCAGCGTGGTGTACGCCCGCAGGTAATCATAGTCCATCTGCACCACGCGGTCGGTGTTGGTGTGCATCCCCAAGCCGTAGGTACTCTGGGGGTAGTGCATCACCCGGAGGTCGGCAGTCACGTTCCATCGGTTCTGTTTGAGCCAGAGGTTGAGCGTGTTGGTGAACAGCAGTTGGTTGTTTTGGGTGTAGATAATTGCCGAAATAAGCGTGGAGACATTGGCTCCCGGTCGGCGCAGGGCTACATTGCTCAACACCTGGGCCAGCAGCCCGGTTTGGGGCGAGTAGCCAATCTGCGGAATCACCCACACCAATGGCAATCCGCGTTGCAGCCGCGAGGTGTCGCGCTCGGTAAAGTTTCGGCCCGGAAACAGGCTTTTTGCTACATCAACCACGTCGCGCTGTGCTGCTATGGGCTTCCCCGCGTACTCGTTTTCTGCCGTAGCTAACTGGGCAACCCCCCGTAACTGGCAACCAAGCAGCCCCAACACCAACACCCAACGCCCCGGTTGTATCATACCCCAATAATAGTGCATCTCCGTAAACCGATTGGTGGGTTGCTGATTAAATTATGGTAAAAATTACCGTGATTCGCTACCTTGAGCCGTAGTTCCTGGCTGTTTAACCATCAACCCGGCGTATTAACCTCCCGTATCTGTCTGATGTTTCTCGATTTTTTTCTCCTCCTGCGTCAACACGCCCTGCCCGTTACCCTGGCCGAATACCTGACGCTCCTCGAAGCCGCGCGCACCGACAACGTGGGCGGCACGAGCATCGAAGACTTTTATTTCCTGAGCAAAACCGCCCTCGTCAAGCGCGAACAACACCTCGATCTGTTTGACCGGCTTTTTGGCGAATGGGTTGCCGGGAAGCAAACCAAACCCGCCGAAACCCTGCCCACAATCCCCCCCGACTGGCTGCGCGATGCGCTTCAGAACCAATTGACCGACGACGAAAAAGCCGCCATCGAAGCCGAAGGTGGCCTCGACGCACTCTGGGAACGGTTCAGGAAACTCATGGACGAGCAGAACGAACGGCACGAGGGCGGTAATAAATGGGTTGGCACTGCCGGAACATCACCTTACGGCACCAACGGTTATGCGCCGGAAGGTTTCAAAATCGGGAAGCAGGAACCAGGAAAAGGAAACCGGACGGCGGTGAAAGTCTGGGATCAACGTGCCTATAAAAACTACGACGATGACGTTGAACTCAACACCCGGAACCTGAAAATGGCCCTCCGTCGGCTCCGTATCCTGACCCGCGAAGGCGTTGAGGATGAGCTTGATATGGCCGGAACCATTGACCAAACCAGCCGCAACGCCGGGATGCTCGACGTGCGGCTCCACGCGCCAAAACACAACAACGTGAAGGTGCTGATCCTGTTCGATATTGGCGGCTCGATGGACGACCACATCGAACGCTGCAACCAGCTATTTTCTGCCGCCCGCTACCAGTTTAAGCACCTGGAGTTTTTGTATTTTCATAACTGCGTTTATGAAACGCTTTGGAAAGACAACCGTAACGACGGCCCGGCCCGCCGAAACACCCGAATCCCAACCTGGGAGGTGCTGCACAAATACAATCGCGATTATAAGGTAATTTTTGTGGGCGATGCCAGCATGGCACCCTACGAGATTACGCAGCCGAAGGGCAGCGTAGAGCATTATAACGAAGAACCCGGATTGGTCTGGTTAGAGCGGTTTAAACAACAGTACCCGCACCTTGTTTGGCTAAACCCCAATGTGTCAGGCTATTGGCAATACAGTCAGAGTACGCAGATCATCCGTGACTGGTGCGGCAACCGGATGTTTCCGCTCACGATGGGCGGACTGGGGCAGGCCATGAAAAGCCTGAAAAACCCCAAGATCACGTTTGATTTGTAGGCCGGGCGAAATTCCGGCCAGTGCCGTAAGATGTGCTTACAGTTGCCCCAAAACTAATTGTCGGTTGGCGGGTTTACCTGATTCTGACTATTCAATTCTCTCATTCACTATGAAATCAGCGTCGTTTACGGCTCCCGACCCCGTTTCTGATTCTAACGTTGATCGCTTGCCCACCGGCGCAGTACTGTACCAGGCCCAACGGAATGCCGAAGGGCAACTCGTTGATTTTCAATTAGTAAGACTCAATAATGCCGCGCTGACAACCTGGCAACGGCCCGAAGCCGAACTCGTAGGCCAGGCGGTGAGCCAGTTATTCCCCGAAAATGACGCGGATTTTCTGATTCAGCAATTCGGCGTGGTGCTGAAAACCGGGCGGGCCGTTCGGTTTGAGATGGCTTACGAACAGTGTGCCGATGAAGCGGTGCCGGTGTATGAGATGATTGTCTCAAAACATAACGATGGTGTACTGACCCGCTACGGGGATAACAGTGCGCGTGTGCGCCGGGCCGAACGCGAACAAACCCGGCAGAGTACTGTGCTGTTGAGCGTTGTTGAAAACGGCAAAGCCGGCATGACTCTCTTTGACCCGGTACGCGACGAAACCGGCGCAATCACTGATTTTCGGTATGTGTTTACCAACACCGTTAATGCCCGCAACACGGGTCGGTCGGTAGCCGAGATGACGGGTAACACGCTTCTGACGCTGCTACCGGGGGTGGCCCAGACCGAGTGGTACAGCCGCCTGATGCACACGGCCACAACCGGCCAAAGCGAGTCGTTTTTATTTGGCTACGAGGCCGAAAGTATCCGGGGCTGGTTTGACACGCTGTTTGTGCGGGTAGGCGACGATCAGGTGCTGTTTACCGACCTGAACGTTACCGCCCTGAAAGATGCGGAACTGGCGCTGCAAGAGCAAAATCGGCTCCTGCAACAAGTGGTTGATAACACGCAGATGGGCCTTTTGCTGCTTCGGCCTATTCGTGATGAGGGAGAAGGCCACACGATCACCGATTTTCAGTATGTGCTGACCAATGACTACAATGCCCGTTTGGGCGGCAAGCAGGTGGCCGATATGACGGGCGCAACGGTGGGCAACGTGTTTGGAAGTTGGCAGGACTCTGATCTGTTCAGACGAATAGTGACGGTGGCCGAAACCGGGCAGGCGCAGCGAATCACCTTCCCATACAAGGATTTTGGGTACAGCGGCTGGTTCGATGGCTCATTCGCCACCGTAAACGACTGTGTGCTGTATACTTACACCGACGTTACCTCCCTGAAAGATGCGGAACTGGCCGCCAAAGAAAACGCTGAGCTACTCCAGACAGCGAACCTCGACCTCAAACGTGCGAACGAAAACCTGAAATCCTTTGCCTACATCGCCAGCCACGATTTGCAGGAGCCACTCCGCAAACTGACTTCCTTTGCCGACATTCTCAATACGCAGTATGCCGGGCGGCTTGACCCCGCCGTTGCTGATATCGTGCAACGCATCAATATCTCTGCCGACCGGATGCGGCTGCTGATTCAGGATTTGCTGGCGTATTCGCGGATCGAGACCAAACCCGACTCGTTCGCGCCCGTAAACCTGCCCGCGCTCATCGGCGAGTTGCAGGACAACGAACTCTGGGCGGCTCTGCGCCAGAGCAAGGCCCAGCTCCAGATTGGGGTGCTGCCAACGCTCGTTGCCGATTCGTTTCAGATGCGGCAACTGTTTCAGAACCTGCTCTCGAACGCCGTTAAGTTCGCCCGGAAAGACGTGCTGCCCGTCGTAACGGTCAGCAGCCGGTTGGTTAACCGGGCCGACGTTCCGGCGGGTCTGGTTTCACCGGCTTCGGCAGACGATAGCAGACCCGGAGGAGACCAGTTTTATGAGATCGCTGTAGCGGACAACGGCATTGGGTTTGATGAGCAATATACCGACCGGATTTTTCAGATTTTCCAGCGGCTGCACGGGCGTACTCAGTACGCCGGGTCGGGCATCGGCCTGGCTATTTGCCAGAGAATTGTGGAACGGCACGGCGGAGCCATCACCGCTACGAGTACGCTGGAACAGGGCAGCACGTTTCTGGTTTATCTGCCCCGGTAACAATACAACCGCCGACCGATTCCCAAACCAATACCTCATGGTGCCGCCCGGATACCGATACGGCGTAGAGAATACCGGCTGCCGCCTGTATGACAGAAACGGGTATTGATTGCTTATTTTTGTCGAAAAACACCGCTACTTATGCTACGTCTCCGCGTTTTGCTGCCCGTATTGGGTATCCTGCTCACTGCCCGGCTTTCTGTCGGCCAATCGGCCCTAACGGTGCAGCCCGCTTTCCCAACGGCTCCCGCCGAGGTAACACTCACGGTTGACCTCACGCTGGCAAAAGATGGCCGAACTGCCGGGTTGCTCAATCAGGCTACCGGGCTGTATGCCTGGGCGTGGGGTGGCCCCGATCCGGCCAATAAAACTGCGGAATATAGCCCACCGGGGCAAACGAGTTTCAGCATGGCCTACGCGCCGGGGTTGCTCACCAAAGTGCGGGATAACGTCTGGCAGATCAAACTTACGCCCGCCAATTACCTTACCGTACCCGCCGGAAAAACCCTGCGCTGGATGGGTATTCTGGTGAAAAATGCGGCTGGCACGGCCCAAACCGAAGATTTTACGGTTGATTTGTTTGCCGCCAATCAGCTATCGGTTCAGTTCAGCACCCCCACTGCCAAATCGTTTTTTGTGAACCCGAATACCACGCTACCCGTCCGGGCTGCGGCCAGCGGCCCGGCTAATCTGAGCATCACCCTCGATAATACCCTGATTGCCAGCCGAAATGATTCGGCCACGATTTCTACCAGCATTCCGGTGGGTGCTGTGGGCGGGCAACGCCGAACCGTGCGCGTGTCGGCCAGCACGCCTGCTACTCAAACCAGCCCCGCCCTCACCGCTACCGAATCGTTTACGTTTGTGGTGGCTCCCACGCCAGTTGTGGCGGCTGTGCCAGCGGGCCTGAAATCCGGCATTACCATTAACAACAGCCTGTCGGCGACGCTCGTGCTGTTTGCGCCGGGCAAGAAGTTCATTTACGCACTCGGTGATTTTAACAACTGGGAACAGTCGGCAGCCTCGCTCATGAACGTCTCGCCCGATGGGAACACCTTCTGGATCAGGCTCGACGGGCTGAAGCCGGGCCGCGAGTTTGCGTTTCAATACCTCGTGGATGGCACGATTCCGGTGGCCGACCCGTATTCCGAAAAAGTCCTCGACCGCAACAACGACAAGTTTATCCCGGCCATCACGTATCCGAATTTATTGGCGTTTCCAACCGCAGCCCAGGGTGATTTTGTGTCCGTTCTGCAAACCGACATCCCGGCTTATCCCTGGAAAGTGACCAATTTTGCGCGGCAACCGGCTGACAATCTGGCGATCTATGAACTCCACGTCCGCGATTTTGTGGGTACGCAGTGGTATCAGACCGTGGCCGATTCGCTGCCATACCTGAAAAAGCTGGGTATCAACGCCATCGAACTCATGCCGATTATGGAGTTTTCGGGCAACGATTCGTGGGGTTACAACCCCATTTTTCACCTCGCGCCCGACAAAGCCTACGGCACCCGTACCGACCTGAAAGCCTTCATTGACAAGTGCCACCAGAACGGAATCGCGGTGATTTTAGACATGGTGCTGAACCAGGCCGACTACGAATTTCCCTACGTGAAAATGTACTGGGACGGAACCCAACCCTCGGCTGCAAGCCCCATGTTCAATCAGCAGGCCACGCACCCGTTCAGTGTCTTTTTTGATTTTAACCACGAAGCCCCGGCCACCCAGGAGTACGTCCGGCGCGTGAATGAATTCTGGCTTCGGGAATACCGCTTTGATGGCTATCGGTTTGATCTCTCGAAGGGATTCACGCAGACAAAATCGGGCAATGATGTCGGTTTCTGGGGCCAGTATGATGCCAGCCGCGTGGCTATCTGGAAACGCATTTACGGTCAGATTCGGGCCGTTGACCCAACAGCGTATGTGATGCTGGAACACTTTGCCGACGACCGCGAAGAAGCCGAACTCACCAATGCCGGGATGTTGGTTTGGGACAATCAGAACGGGGCCGCACGGGATGCCGTAAATAAAGGGGGCGGTAATTTTGGCCGATTAGCCTGGAATCAGCACGCGGGCTTTACCAAACCGGCCAGCATCGGCTACATCGAAAGCCACGACGAACAACGGATTGTTTTTGATGCCGTCACCAGCGGAGCCGCCGGGCCGGATGGCTACACCGTGAAAAACCTCGCTACCGCCCTCGAACGCACCAAAGCCGTTGCTGCCCTCGCGCTGCTCACGCCCGGCCCCAAACTAATCTGGCAATTTGGCGAATTAGGTTACGATGTGAGCATTGACGAAAACGGACGCACGGGCCGCAAACCGATTCGCTGGAATTACTATCAGGATGCCAACCGGCGCAAACTGTTCAACGCCTACGCCGAGTTTATCAAACTCAAAACCACCAACGCGGCTTTCCGCAGTGCTGATTTTACGCTCGAAGCCACTGCGCCCGTTAAACGCCTGACCATCAATAGCCCCGCGCTAAACGTGCGGGTAGTGGCTAATCTGGGCTTAGCCGCGCAGTCGGTGAGTTTGCCCGTTGGCAAGTGGTATGATTATTTCACGGGGCAGGAGTTCACCATCACCGATGGCATGGCGTTTTCGTTTGCGCCGGGGCAGTTTCACCTGCTCACGAGCGCGGCCCTGCCCAAACCCGAAGCCGGTCTCACGCCCTGGGTTTTGCAGACCATCACCGCCACCGAACCCGTTGCGCCCGTGCTGACCCTCGCGCCCAACCCCGCCCGCGACGTGCTGACGGTGCGCTGGAGCAGCCCGCACCGGGGCGCAACCCTTGTTCGGGTGCAGTCGGTAGCGGGGCAAACCGTGCAGCAAACCACGACCGAAAAAACCACCGAAGCTGCCACCGTTGACCTGTCCGTGAGTAAGTTTCCCGCCGGGGTTTACGTGCTGACCATCAGCGAAGCCGGTGCCGCGAGCAGTATGCGGTGGGTGAAGTTGTGAGTGACCATCAATAACTCGCCGGGGGGATTTTACCTTCGATGAGCGCGTCGGTCTGGAGTTGCTGCACTACCCGGCGGGGTTTTATACCGATTGGTCCGTTGGTAGAGGCTAATGATTTCCAGAACGGCTTGCGGTCAGCAACCGAAGCCATTTCGAGGTATATATCGTTGGCCGAACCGATTCGCCCGTAGCTTCCGTACCGCCCAGCACCACTAACCTGACCAACGGTGTAGCTGCGGTTCAGGTCGAGGGTCAGAATCACCTCACTTTTGCACTCCCGCGCCTTTTGGGTAATGAGCGAATCGGGGTTGCCGAATGCCAGCAGACTCACGTTCATCACACAGACATCGTATTGGGGCGGAAACGCACTCAGGTAAGCGTCTAAATACTGGGGCGTAACCTGCGGTAACTTCGAGACCACCAGAATCCGGGTGAACGGGCGCAACGACTTAAAATCGCTATTGGACTTAAAATTGGTGGTAACGCAGCCCGTCAGTAGCAACAACAGAAGGGCATAGTGCAGGAAGTTTTTCATGATTGTTAAGGCATTAAATAGTTTCTCACAAAGCAACTTACTCACCTTATTTCATTCATTAAATGGCTGTTAAAAGACGCTTAACGTCCGGTTAAAAATCGGCTTACCCGTACTCAATCCTCCTGTTTTTCGGGAATGGGGACTGGAAACAACTCGCCCAATGGCAGGATAAAATCAGCGAAAATAACCGATGGCATCGGATCGTCGCTCACAAAAATCAGTGGTCGCCCGTAGGTGCTGTCGTCTTCCAGGTTAAACCGCGTAATGGTTTCGTGGGCCGGGTCAACCACCCAGTATTCACGCACACCCGACTCGGCGTAGAGGTCTTTCTTGATTTTCATCTCCCTGGCCGAGTTACCCGGTGAGAGAATCTCAACAATCAAATCGGGCGCACCTAAGCAGCCTCGTTCATCCAGCTTATCTAAATCACAAATTACGCACAGGTCAGGCTGAACAACGGTGTAAATGTCTTTATCGGCTTTCAGGGATTTTTTGCGGTTGTACAACCGAACATCAAACGGGGCTGCGTAGGCCTCGCAACGGTGGTTTCTGAAATGATTGTCGAAGGCCACAGTCAGCTTCCAGGAGAGCCGCTGATGTGTTCGGCTGGGGGTAGCCATTGGCAGAATTTTGCCTTTAATTACCTCCAAAGCCTGCTCAAACGTCCAGGTCAGGTAATCGGCGTAGGAATAAATACCGTTTGGGTCGAGTTGTGCTAAATCAGTGATGTGGGCCATTGTGTTTTTAAGATCAAAAGTAATCGTTTTTGACGGTTGATATAAAGCTACTCTACGCCGAAAGCCGCTCGGTAACCCATCCGGTTGCGTTGTCATCACTGCGCCGGTAGCGAATCCGGTCGTGCAAACGGCTGGGGCGGCCCTGCCAGAACTCGATCACGTCGGGCAGTACCCGAAACCCGCCCCAGTGTGGCGGGCGCGGCACGGGATGGTCGGCAAATTCGGCTTCGAGATCGCGCTGGCGGTTTTCCAGTATGTCGCGGTTTTCGATCACCGCGCTCTGGTGCGAGACCCAGGCTCCGATCTGACTGCCACGCGGTCGGCTGGCGAAATAAGCGTCTGATTCTTCGGCAGTTACCCGTTCAACAACGCCTTCGATACGGATTTGCCGTTCGAGTTCGGGATAAAAAAACGTGAGCGCGGCTACTGGATTGGTAGTCAGTTCGTGTCCTTTCCGGCTGTCATAATTCGTGTAAAACACAAACCCGGCCTGACTCACGCCTTTCAGCAGTACCACGCGCCCGGCGGGTCGGCCATCGGCAGAGACCGTGGCGAGGTGCATGGCATTGGGTTCGGGCAGGTTGGCGGCTAAGGCGGCATCGAACCAGTTTTGAAACTGGTCAATAGGGTTTGGCAGGACATCGGCGCGGTCTAAACCGGCCTGGGTGTAGTCTTTTCGGAGGTCAGCGATGGAAAAAGCCATAAAAAATGGGGTTTTGTTACCGAACGGTAACGGCTTACGGGGCCAATTGGCAATTCTTTGTAGTTTTGCAAAAGTAATTGGTACGCTCCCAACATGGTAAACGAAGAAATGGAATTGAATAAACAACCCGAACCGGCGCAGGAGCCGACCGGGATGTTGGAACTGGAAGTCACGGACAACGAAGCTGCTATGCCTACGGAAGAAGGAAACACAGACGACGCGCAGGCTCAGTTAACCCAACAAGGCGACACGGTACCGGGCGATTCGTTGCCGGATGATGCACTGTCGGCCCCGACTGAGGCTGTAGCTGACCCGCTCGCCCCTCCCGCTACCGACATGGCCCCGGCAGCCGACCCCGTGCCAGACCCGTCCGTTGATTCGTTGACCGACTCCGGCGAGGCATCGTCCGGCATGGATTCTTCTATTGAGGAAACACAAGCCGAAGCTACCGCCGAAGTGCCGACAGAAACGGTCGCCGAAGCACCCGCTGAGACAACACCCGTTGCCGTTGCCGATGCCGATGCTGATCTGGCTGCTGAAACGCCCGTTGCTGATGCCCCTGCCACGCCCGAAGCCCTTGCTGAGACAAAGGAGCTGGTTGCTGATGTCTCAGCCACGCCCGAAGCCGTTGCTGAGCCGGTTGCTGAGACTGTTGCGGATGATTCGGATGCAACAGCCGATGCGGTTGCCGAAATGCCGGTTGCTGAAACGCCCGAACCAAGCGAACCCGTTGCGGAAATGGCCGGTGATGACGGTGACGACACGGTTCCTGCGACTCAGGTTGAGGGGTCGGCTGTTGAAGCGGACGAAAGCGACGCGATAGCTACCGAAATGATGGCGATGGCCGCAGCCGGAGCCGGTGAAACGCCCGAAGCTGCCCAGTTTGCCGACGAACCCGAAGAAGAAGTCTCTGCCGAACCCGCCGTTGATTACAGCCAGTTTACGAAAGTGGACTTTGTGACGATGCTCGACGGTCGGCTCACCGCCCTCAAGGATTTGACCACCGTGAAGCCCGGCGATTTTAAGCGGGCCGACGAGATGCTCAAACAGAGCAAACAGGCGTTCGATAAAATGAAAAAGGCCGAACGGCAGGCCGCCTTGCTGGAATACACGGCTGAAACCGGCTCGGAAGAAGGTTTTGACTATGCCTTTGATGACTTGGTTGACCGATACGAAGACCTCTACAAGCAAATCAAAAGCCAGAAGAACACGTACTTCCAGACCCTTGACCGGATGAAGGACGACAACTTCGTGGCAAAAACCGAACTCCTCCGCCAGCTCCGTGAATTAGTTGAACACGATGAAACGAAGCCCGTTGACCCAAAGGTAAGCTGGAACACGTTCAAGAAAATTCAGGACGACTGGAAAGCCGCCGGGAATATCTCGTCGCCCCACAACAACACCCTCTGGGCCACCTATCACGCCTTAGTTGACCGCTACTACAACAACCGGAATATCTACTTTGAACTCCTCGACATGGACCGGAAACGGAACTCATCGTTGAAAACCGAGGTCATCGAGCGGGTGGAGAATCTGGCGAAAAACTTAGGCGAAAAACCCGTTACCCGCCAACTGATTGACGAAGCGAACGTTCTGTTCGATGAGTACAAGCAGATTGGGCCAGCCCCGAAAACGGAACAGGAGGTGCTGTGGCAGCGCATGAAGGCGGCTTTGGACGCGCTCTACGACAAACGCCGGGGGCAGGTTGAGGGCCAGCGGAAAGAATCAGCGGGGGTATATGAGGAAAAATCGGCGATCTACGAAGAACTCGTGCCACACACCTCATTTGCCTCTACGAGTATCAACGACTGGAACGATAAGAGTAAAGAAGTGATGGGCATTCAGGAACGCTGGAACGCCATCAAAGGCTCGATGCCCCGCGACGACGGCAAAGAACTGAGCCGGAAATTCTGGGCCGCACTGAAAACATTCTTCAATAACAAAGGCGAATTTTTCCGCGAACTCGAAGGCAAGCGTGAAGAAAACCTGCGCCTGAAAGCCGAGCTGTGTGAGCAGGTCGAAGCCATTCTGGCTGCCGGTGATGAGTCGTCGGATGCTACCAACCGGGTAATTGAACTCCAACGCGAGTGGAAAAACATCGGGCAGGTGCCAGAAAAGCAGAAGAATACCATCTTCGAGCGGTTTAAGGAAGCCTGCGATGCGTTTTTTAACAAAAAGCGCAACCGCAGCCAGGAAACCGACCGGGAGTTTGACGAAAACCTCGCTAAGAAGATCACGCTCATCGAGCGCATCGAAGCCGGTGCTACCGAAAGCCCTGATCTTGACCTGCTGAATCATTTCAAGGAAGAATGGAACGCCATCGGCTACGTGCCGAAAAAAGATATGCAGACCACGCAAAAACGCTACGTGGCGGCTGTGAACGCACTTGTGGGGTCAATTGGCGGGCTATCGGCAACGGATAAAGAAAAGGCTATTCTGGATGCTGAATCTGGCTTTGGCCGCGGCCCACGTGAAGACAGAGGTGGATTTCGGGGCGGCCCACGTGAGGGTGGCAGTGGAGATCGTGGCCCACGTCAGGACGGCGGTGGTGGTCAGCGCGGTGGTAATGACCGGGGGTCGCGTGGCGGTGGCCGTGATGCTGGCCCGCGCGGTGGCGGTGATCGTGGCGGAAACCGGGATCGGCCCCGCCGTGACCGCGACGATGACAGCGGCTACCGGGGCGGTAATTACAGCACGGCGGGCGGTGGCTTCGGCGGTGGAGACAACGCTAAATACGGCGACCTGCGTCGGCGCATCACGGCTCTCGAAAACGACATTTCGACCTATAACAACAACATCGAGTTTTTTGCCCGCTCGAAAAACGCGGACAAGATTCGGGCCGAGATTGACCAGAAGATTGGCCTTGCTCAAAAGCAGCTCGACGAACTTCGTCAGCAGTTGAAAGACGCGCAATCGGCAGAGCAGGCGTAGGTCAATGAACAATGAGCAGGTATCAATGAACAATTTTTTGCCGGTTAGACTTGTGGCTTTTAGTGGAAACGCCTACTTTTGCAACACGTTTAGCAGAAAGTATTGTTCATTGATACCTGCTCATTGTAAATTGTAAACTTTGCCTCCATAGCTCAGCTGGTAGAGCAACTGACTTGTAATCAGTAGGTCGTTGGTTCGATCCCGACTGGAGGCTCTTGATAATCAAGCACTTAGCAGAAATGTTAAGTGCTTTTTTTGTGGGCTGTGCAATGCAATGTGCAATGAGATTTGGCATATTGCCCCGAAACCATTCAAAAAGCCCGGCTTATCGGGCCGGGGGATTGTTGTTGCTTATTCCAGGCTCGTGCTGGTTTCGGTTGCACTTTTAAGAGGTGAGTTCAACGCACTTTTAAATACTCCAAAAACGGGGTGGTTGAAAATAGCAGGCTGGTGACTGCAAACTATTTTCCTCCCATCTCTTTACTGGTGCTGGCGCGGTATCTATCTTGCCAGTCAAAACCAAAATAGCCCTGCATTATGAACGACGACCTGATAACTGTTTGGCACAACAAAAGCCCCCTGCTCATTCATCCGGCCATTGCTGACCAGTTCGGCGTGACAGCCCGCCAACAACTCACTGACGAGGTGTTGGTGGCAAGCATCATTCAGGCCAACGACGCACGTACCGGCGCGGCCTGTGGCTGGCAACCCGGACAACCCGAATGCGGAACGTGTTCGGCCTGACATCGGCGTTACTATTTGTCAGGCCGTGCAAAACGGATTCAGAAGCCCGTTCTACATGGTGTTGAACCCTACACAATCTTCTTTTTCGCGGGTGCTACCCTTGCCTATCAAGCCGCACTCTGCCGCCACTGCCCCGCACCGATACACGCGGGTGCTTCATTTTACAGTCAAAATCTACCGTTCCCCTCTCTATTCAATCAGTAGGGAATCATTCAGTACCTATTACCATACGCGGGGATTATAGCCGGGGGGAAAGGAAAAACGGCGACGACGACGGGGGCCTGCGCGGGGATAGCCCCACCGTCATCTTGTGTATGGTTTCAGAGGGCAACACAGCAACGGGATAGGTTTCCTGTCGGCGGGGCCGGGGGTATCAATGCCGGGGGCCTTTTGCAGTGGCCGTGGTTAGACAGTAGGGTAAAGGTGGTAGCAATTACTTACCTCATTGTGGGCGTAAGTACCTTTAACACCCTTGATTTAAAGGTACTTACGGCGTATATATAGACTATTGTAGCCGTTTTTACACGTTGACAGTTAGGCAGAAATAGGGTTGAGTAATGCCCCACCAACGCCCATTGAGCCACCTCATCAAGCAAATGATAGCATTACTATCATTATTCTTATCTAATGTTCTGATAGTCAATTAGTTGACAAATTTGTTAGTTGACAGAATGTGTATTTTTATATGTATTTTCAGCAAGAAATAAGTTCCGGCAGAAACTTGGTTTTAAAACCCCATAAACTTGTGTTTTACGGAGATTTGAAGGGGTATTGTGTGCTAATTGTTGTACATTTTTAATAAATGCCAAACCGTTTCGTGATACGTTGCCGGGCAAGTTCAAAGCGGGGCATGAGTTCGTAAAATTCACGCTCCAATAACTCATCCCGCATTTTGCCCAGCATTAAGCTAATCGTTCTGTTAGCATTGTCGGTGTCGGTTTTGCTGTACGCCCGAATCTCATAATACACCCGGTGCATGGTTTTGAC
>JBBRNH010000084.1:0-26926 GCA_038230415.1 Cytophagales bacterium
CATCGGCGGCAGAAACTCACTGTCGGGCAGGGTTTTGAGGTTTTCGCGGCTCCCCGAAATCCCCACGAATCGCTCCACGTAGCTGTACCACCGTTCGAGGTCGGCGTAGCGGATGGGCCAATCCGTACCGTGACCGTCGCGGAGGTTGGCCGTAAAATCCAGATCACTCCATCGGTAGCATTGCCGCCCCCACGTCAGCGACCGCCCGCCCACCTGATGCCCCCGCGCCCAGACAAATTCTGATGGCTTGGTTTGCACGTATGGGTTCTCTAATTCATTGACGTAGAAGTGTTTGTTGGTTTCATCAACGCCGTAATTTTTTGATTGAATTTTGTAGGCTTCTACGTCTGCCAATGGTTTTCGTCCCCGATGCGGAGCTTCCCAGGGGGCTTGCAACGCGGTGGTGTAGTCGGTAACGTGTTCGACGTTGCGGCCCCGTTCCAGCAGCAGCACCCGCAGGCCGCGCTCGGTAAGTTCTTTGGCGGCCCAGCCCCCGCTAATGCCGGAGCCAACCACAATGGCATCGTAGGTTAGGTCTTTCATGGCTATTTGATAACGACCCGATAGTGGAACGTGACTGACTGCCCGGCTTTGAGGGTGTAGTTCATGGCCGGTTCTTTCTTATCGGTAAACACCGACGGAGCCAGCGGATTAGCCGCAAACAAACCATAACCCCTTGCGTGCCAATAGGTTGGGTAGCCCACGTTTTTGGGGTCGTCGGTTATCGTAATCGTCACGGGCTGGTTATTGATGGTTCCGGTGAGGTTCATTTCGGCAGCGCGTTTGCCCCAGACAGCCTCGCCCGTAACGCCTTCGCTGCTGCGGTATTGGCCCGTTACGCCGTCGTTGTTTAGCACCGGCACGGCAGTCGTTTTGCCCGATGCGTCGGTAAATACGTCGGGCTTCATAGCCGGGTGTTCAAGTTCGCGGGCCACGCGCAGGCCCAGCAAGCCTTCTTTATTGTCTTTGAATACCACGTCGGTAGCCAACGCCGTGAGGGTGGTCTGGCGGTCAATGGTGCGGTCGGTTTTACTGGCCCGGAAGGTAAACGTAGTGGTTTCGCGGAGGAGGGTTTTTTCAGTGGGCGTGTTCCAGTCGGCAGTGACAGTCAGCGTGGCCGCGTCTTTCCCCGACTTCATGGCGGTGATGCCGGTATGTACAATCGTCCCGTATTGGCTCCGTTTTTCGGGGGCGATGTCGGTCGAATTATTCCAGAAATCAAGGCCGTTCACATCGCCGTAATTAAACCACATCCCCACGTGGTGCGGGTGGTCAACGCGCTCACCGGGGCGGGGATCAAGCGGCCAGCCCCGCGTGATGAGTTGCCCCGTTGCCGACCGGATCGGGTACAGCACCGGCTTTTTCAAGACTGCCGGGCCAGGGTAGATATAACTCGTAAACGGCTGACCATCAACCAGAAGGTCAACCCGTTTCTGGCTTTCGTTCGGCACGAGTTTAACAGTCTGAGCGTAGGCTGCCGACTGAATTACAAGCAAGAGGACTAAAAATCTCATAGAACTATTGGGACGCAGATAACGCAGATGTTGCGGATTTTCGCAGATTTTTCTTTGGTCGTCAAAAAATCTGTGTGAATCTGCAACGTCTGCGTTATCTGCGTTCTATTATTTTTTATGCAACTACCATATCATTCTTAGCCGCATCCCACGTTACGCGCTTACCCGTGTGCAGGGCGGTGGTCGCCATAATGTTTGCCACCGAGTGATTGAAACCTACCCGCGCCGGGGCGTTCGGTTCTTTCCGGCTACGGACGCACTCCATCCAGTTTCTGACGTGCATACTCGTCATCGGGTCTCCGCCGGTGTTGGCTCCGGTTTCCATCTTAGCCGCATTATCCAGCGTTTGGTCGGGCAGCAGATTGGCCTGCATATTCATCTCTTTGGCGGCCCATTCTTTCATACCACCTTCCGACGAAATCTTGTTCGTGTCGAGGTTAATCATGCCGCCGTTCGAGAAATAATACTCCTTCGTGCCACCCGCTTCGTTGTGCATCCGGCTCGAATACAGCACCTGAAAGCCTTTGGTTTTGTCGTTGTCGGGGCCGTAATCAAACACCGCCGTAAACGTATCTGGGTTTACGCGGCCATCTTTCCAGACGTAAACACCGCCGTTTGCCACCACCGAACGCGGGTGATCGTAGCCACTGAACCAGTGAACGGTATCAATCTGGTGCGACATCCACTGCCCCGGAATCCCCGACGAGTAGGGATAAAACAGCCGGTATTCTAAGTACTTGCGCGGATCCCAGTCCACCATCGGGCGGTTCATCAGGTAGCGTTTCCAGTCAATGTCTTCCTTCTTGATTTCGGCCACGAGTTTAGGCCTGCGCCACCGCCCCGGCTGATTCACGTTCCAGGTCATTTCAACCATCGAAATGTCGCCGAACTTACCCGACCGGATGAACTCGTTGGCCGAGTGGTAGTTCGGGGCCGACCGGCGTTGCGAACCAACCTGCACAATTTTACTCGAACTTTCAACGGCTTTGAGCGCTTTGCGGGCATCGTCGAGCGATTCGGCGAAGGGCTTCTCTACATACACGTCGCGGCCCGACTGCACGGCTGCCGCACAATGCAGAGCGTGTTGGAAATCGGCGGTCGAGATCATCACCGCATCCACGTCTTTGCGGTCGAGGAGTTCGTCGTTGTTCCGGGCTTTGAAGAAACTGCCGTCCGTCAGGCCTTTTCCGGTCAGGTAGGTTTCGGCTTCGTTGCGCCGACGCTCCCAGAGGTCAGACACGCCTACGAAGGCGAAGTTCAGTTCTTTGCTATGGTTGCCAAACGACGGGGCCAGCGACTGCCGGAACCGATCCGAGAAGCCAATCACACCGACCCGAACGCGGTCGTTTGATCCCAGAATCCGGGCGTAGCTACTGGCCGAAAACGTCACGCCGAGGCCAGCGAGCGTTGTTTTTTTGAGAAAATCTCTGCGAGTTTCCATAAGTTTGAAAAAAGGTTGAAAACGGTTTGACCACCCCCAACCCCCTCCTAAAACAGGAGGGGGCTTTCTCAGAAGCTACGCTTCTGTTATCTTTTTTAGCCCCCTCCTGTTTTAGGAGGGGGTTGGGGGTGGTAATTTTACAACGGAAAGCGAAGCGTATTGGTGATGTACTCTTTGTTGGTAGCCGCGCACTGGGCTGCCGTTCGGCCCGGGTCTGGCACACCGTCTAACTCGACTACCCCCCAGCCCTTAAATTTAATGTCATCCAGCGCCTTGAACACCGCCGACACGTCAACATTTCCCCGGCCCAGTTCCACAAATTTGTAGGCTTTGGGGTCATCGGGCTTATCGGCCAGCGGGCTTTTGGTGTCTTTCAGGTGCAGCGAGTGCAGGATGTCTTTATACTGTTTCACGGCTTTTTCGGGCTGTCCCCCACCCTGCCGGTAATGGGCAATGTCGAGCAGTAAGCGCACGTATTTCGGGTTCATGGCCTGCACAATCACGTCCACTTCGCCGGGTGTTTCACCGAGTTGACCCATATGGTTGTGATACACGGCCTGCACGCCCAGATCGGCGGTTTGCTTCCCAATTTCGTTCATCACGGCGGTCAATCGTTTCAGTTCGTCGGTGGTGGGTAGGCGGTCTTTGGGCCGCACGTTGTTGGTCATCTGAATGGCCGACCCACCGAGTGCCTTCACGAAACTGGCGTGGGCCACGTGCATATCAATTGTGCTTTGCTCTTTGGCCGGGTCAATCTCCACGTTGCCGCTCGAAAACATTGCCAGGGCCAGTTTGTGCTGATCGAGCAACGCTTTGAGTTCCGACGGTTTGGCTTTATACGGCCCAAACGCATTGGCTCTCAGTTGAATACCCCGGTAGCCGAGGCCCGAAATATCAGTAATGGCCTGCACGTCGTTGCCGCCCCACGTAATGGCCGAATACGCAATCTGCAGGCCGGCCGGTTTGGCAAAAGCGCGGCTCCCGGCCAGGATTCCAGCGGTGACGAGGGTTGTTTGGGTAATAAAATCGCGTCTGTTCATTTGGTTAAGGGGTTTTGCCACAGAGAAGTACGGAGTTACACAGAGGTTCTGTTGGAAAACGCAGCATAGTGTTTCTTTGTGAATCTCCGTGCGTCTTGGTGCATCTCTGTGGCATTTGCGTTAAACTTTTTTTGCCAAGGCTGCGGGCCGGAAGACAAATATATACAGGCAGCTCCACGCCACGAGGTAAGCAAACCCGGCGATGTAGAACAGGATATAATACCCCTGCGACAACTGACCCAGGGCTTTGTAATGATCGAGAATCCGGCCTACGAACAACGGAAAAACGCTCCCGCCGAGGGTGCCGGCCATCGTGCCAAAACCAACTACCAAACTCAGCACCTGCTTCGGGAAAACATCAGAAGCCACCGTAAACACATTGGCCGACCACGCCTGATGCGCGGCAACGGCCAGACTCAAAATGGCAACGGCGGGCCAGATGTCGGTGAATTGCTGAATGAGCATGACCGGCATCACGCAAACGGCAAATAAAAGCATGGCGTATTGCCGGGCGCGGGCCGGTGTCCAGCCCCGTTTAATAAGCGACGACGACAGCCAACCGCCCCCCACGCTGCCGATGGTGGCGGCTAAGTAGATGAAAATCAGCGGCAAGCCGAGTTTTTTCAGGTCGAGATTATAGGTCTGCGACAGGTACGACGGCAACCAGAACAGGAAAAACCACCAGATCGGGTCGGTAAATAGTTTACCGAACATGAACCCCCAGATTGCTTTTTTCTGGAACACGTCGCGCCACGACCCCGCCGGAACAGCCGCCAGTGCCACCCCTCCATCATCACTGTTGATATGGGCTAATTCGGCATCGTTAGCGCGTTTCTGCCGGGCCGGTGTTTCGTAAAAAAGCCACCAGAAAATAATCCAGAGAAAACCCACCGCACCCGTAATCACGAATGTCATACGCCAGCCCGCCACCACCGCCATCCAGGGAACGATAGCCGGTGCTACCACCGCACCAATGTTGGCCCCGGCGTTGAAGATCCCCGTTGCAAAGGCCCGTTCTTTTTTGGGAAACCACTCGGCAACGGTCTTGATCGAGGCCGGAAAATTACCCGCTTCGCCGATGCCCAGCAGCACCCGCGCCACCATAAACCCCGCCGTGCTGCCCGCCAGCGCGTGAACCATTGCCGCCACGCTCCAGACCGCAATGCTGACCGTATAGCCGATTTTGGTGCCGATGCGGTCAATCACGTAGCCAACCAGCAGCGTACTCGTTCCGTAGGCAACGGTAAACGCCGTAACAATACCGGCGTAGTCTGATTCTGTCCAGCTAAACTCTTTTTCGAGAAGCGGCTTTAACAGGCTAATTACCTGACGGTCAAGGTAATTGATCGTTGTGGCAAAAAATAGCAGGGCCACAATCCGCCAGCGATAGGTGGTGGGCGGGCCTAAATCGGTCAGGCCGGGGGCGGGGGCAACGCGGTTAATGGATTCCATTTTGATGAGCAGGAGAAGAGGATTGCCAGTCAAAATAATTGACCGTATTGTGATACGAAATATTGGCCGCCATCTGACCAAGCCAGGCTACATCATTGGGAATCAAGCCATTCTGAATATCGCGGCCCAGCAAATTACAGAGAATCCGGCGGAAATAGTCGTGCCGCGAGAACGACAAAAAACTTCGCGAATCCGTGACCATGCCCACAAACCGGCTCAACAGACCGATGTTGGAGAGGGTGTTCATCTGGGCCTCCATGCCGTCTTTCTGGTCGAGGAACCACCAGCCCGACCCCCACTGAATTTTTCCGGGAACTGAGCCATCGTTGAAATTACCAATCATGGCGGCAAAGGCTTCGTTGTCAGCGGGGTTGAGGTTATAGAGTACCGTTTTTGTCAACTGCCCGGTTTGGTCGAGGGCATCCAGAAACGTCGCCAGCCGGTGCATTTGCGGCAAATCGCTGATGGAGTCACCACCAACGTTTGGCCCCATCCGGGCATACAGCCGGGTGTTCACGTTCCGCAATGCGCCGAGGTGAAATTGCTGCACCCAACCGCGTTTCTGATATTGTTTACAGAGTTCGAGCAATACAAACCCCTGTAATAATGCCACCGCATCAACGCCAACCATCTGACCGTCAAGCAATTGTTTAAAATTCATCTCTACCTCTTTTGACCGAACGGCTACGGGGGGCATCTGCTCTAAGCCATGATCAGAGGCCCGGCAACCCAGCGCGTGAAAGGCTTCGATTCGGCAAGTAAGGGCTTCCAGAAACGAATCCAGATCATAAATCGGTGTTTCGGCAACCGTTGCCAGCGCATCAATCCGGCTGCGCCAAGCGGTGCCGGTAGCAGGCAGCAACGCGTCGGGCCGGAAGGTAGGAAACATTTTCAGCGCGTGGCCTTCATTGGCATACGCCTGATGATGGCGGAGGTCGTCAGTAGGGTCGTCGGTGGTGCAGATTACCCGCACGTCGTACTCAGCCAGCAACGCCTGCGCCGACCATCGGTTTTGCAGTTGGGCGGTGCAATCATCATAAATGCGCCGGGCCGAGGTTTCGTTCAGGAGATCATCAATACCGAACGGTCGTTTAAGTTCCATCTGTGTCCAGTGATACAGCGGGTTCCGCATGGTGTACGGCACGGTTTGCGCCCAGGCTTTAAACCGGGCGTAATCACCTGGTTCTGAACCCGTAATGAGCGATTCGGCAACGCCATTGGCCCGCATCGCCCGCCATTTGTAGTGGTCTCCTTTAAGCCAGATTTCGGTCAGGTTGGCATAGCGCTTGTCTTCCGCTACCTCATTGGGCGGCAGGTGATTGTGGTAATCTACGATGGGCAACGCCTGCACATGGTCGAAATACAACTGCCGGGCGTAGTCGTTGTCGAGTATAAAATCATCAGTAATGAACGGTTGCGTGAGTGTTGTCATGAAGTATTGTCGTTTAATTCCACCCCTCAGCGCGGCAGATACCGAGTTCTAAGCCCCGCAACTCAGCCAAACCCCGCAGCCGACCAATGGCCGAATAACCGGGATTGGTGGTTTTCTGTAGATCATCGAGCATTTGATGGCCGTGATCGGGCCGAAACGGAATCGGTTCGGCCACGCGCTGCTGAATTGCCAGCAAGGCCCGCATCACGGCGTACATGTCCACGTCACCGGCGAGGTGGTCATCTTCAAAAAAGTTGCCGTGTTCGTCTTTTTTCACGTTGCGGAGGTGCGCGAAGTGAATTTTAGTCCCGATACGTTCGGCCATTGCGGGTAAATCATTGGCCGGGTTTGCCCCGAATGACCCCGTGCAAAAACAGATACCATTGCTCTTGTTTGGTACTGCATTCAGCAGATAATCAACATCGTCGGCGCGGCACATAATCCGGGGCAGGCCCAGAATCGGGAACGGCGGGTCGTCGGGGTGAATGGCTAATTTCATCCCTAATTCATCGGCAACGGGTGTAATCTCACGTAAAAAATCAACCAGATTTTGGCGTAAAGCAGCATGATCAATGTCTTGATAGTGAGCGAGTTTTTCGCGCATCCGGGCCAGCGTTTGCTGTTCTTCGCCGGGGATTCCGAACATCACCACGCCCGCCAATGCCCCGCGCTCCGATTCATTGTATCGGGCAAACCGCGCTTCGGCTTCGGCCACCACATTGGCCGGATAGCTGTTGGCAGCGTTGGGCCGTTGCAGGAGGTGAATATCAAACACGGCCAAATCAAACCAGTTGAAATACAGGGCTTTAGAGCCGTCGGGCATTTCATAATCAAGGCTCGTGCGGGTCCAGTCGTTTACGGGCATGAAGTTATACGTCACGGTTTTTAAGCCGCAGGCTGCCAGATTTATCAGGCTTTGTTTATACTGCTCGATATAGCGTTGATAATTCCCCGACCGGGTTTTGATGGACTCGTGAATGGTCAAACTCTCAACAATGGCCCACGTCAACCCGCCCGCCCGAATGTCGGCTTGCCGCGCCCGAATCGCTTCAACGGGCCAGATTTCTCCGTGCGGAATCTGGTGCAGGGCCGTTACGATGCCTGTTGCGCCCGCCTGCCGCACATCGGCCAGCGAAACGGGATCCACGGGCCCAAACCACCGCCAGGTTTGTTGTAATTTCATAGTTCAAACGCCTGAAAACACGTTAAAGCCACCATCCACGCAAATCGTTTCGCCGTTCACAAACCGGGAGCCTTCTGACAACAGCCAGATGAGCGCACCGGCCAATTCGTCGGGTTGCCCGAACCGTTTATAGGGCGTGTTACGCAGCACGGCTTCGCCCCGCGTGGTTGGTGAGCCGTCGGGGTTGGTGAGCAGGTGGCGGTTTTGCTCGGTCACGAAAAAACCGGGAGCTATGCCGTTGATTCTCACCGCGTCACCGTAGCGGTTAGCGAGTTCAACGGCCATCCAGCGCGTAAAACTGTCCACGGATGCTTTCGCCAGCGAATACCCCAACACCCGCGTTATGGCCGATTGTGCGGCCATTGACGAGATATTAATGATACTCCCACCCTGTTTCACAATCTGTTTGCCGAAGGTGAGTGTCGGTAAAATTGTCCCGTACAGGTTTAACTCAAACACGGCGCGCAGGGCGGCAACGTCTACCGAAAAAATAGCCTGATCGGGTTGCACAACCGCCCCGGTCACGTTACCTCCAGCCCCATTCACCAGCCCGTCAATGCGCCCGTAGGTGTCGAGAACCTGCTCACAAACGCGGTCGAGGTCGGCCTGAATCAGCACGTCGGCACGGGCAAACAAAGCGGCCATTCCGTGTTCTTTCAACCCCGCAACTCGCTCGTTACCAATAGTTTCGTTCCGCCCGATGATGACCACCGTACCACCCGCATCACCAATGGCCCGGCAAAAGGCTTCGCCCAGAACGCCCGTGCCGCCAGTAACGAGGATAACCTTTTGGCTCAGGTCAAAAAGATGGGTTGACATAAGTTGTTTAGCTTTACTGGTTTGCCCCGGTTTTAAAACCGGGGCAAACCAGTAAAACATTTAGTATCCCGGATTTTGCCCGAACATCGAAACGCCATTCGCGTCTTTTTCCGTCCGGTCAATTTGGGTTTGCGGAATGGGGCGCATGAGGTGAATCGCTTTCACATTGGCGGCTCCGTCGGTGTTGTATTTCTGGACGCGCTCAACTAAGTTACCCCATCGTTTGAGGTCTAACCACCGGGTTTGCTCGCCGACTAATTCGCGGGCGCGTTCTTCCATAATAAAGTCCATCGTTACGTCGGCAGGCGTGATGGTCATGGCGGCAGCTTTGCCGGGGTTGGCGGCCCGCACCCGAACGGCGTTCAGGGCGGCAGCGGCTTCGGTGGTTTTGCCGAGTTTAAACTGTGCTTCGGCCAGAATCAGGTAGGTTTCGGCCAGTCGGAAGGCCAGATAATCGCGGCTGCCCTGGGTGTAGGTTCGGTCGGGCCGCAGGGGATCAAGAAACTTTTGCAGCGTTGGAAACAGGGCGGCTGTGTATAAACTCGGCGTTAGCACTTGGTAGGTTTTTTTGGCCCGCTCGGCGAGGGGCATTTCGAAGCCGGGAATAAAAATACAGGTGTCGCCCGCCTTGTAGGTCACTTTGGCTTTCGAGACATCGAAACTGGTGTTAAACGTGCCGGGGCTGTTTGAGAGCCAGGTGTCTTTGAAGGTTTTCTTGTAGCGTGAATCATTCACGCGGTCTTTAAAAACCGTTTCCAACAAATACGTCGTTGGCCGAATCCGTTTGAAAGGCCGCCCGTTCAGGATGTCGCGCACCATGCCGGGTTGCACGTCATACTGCATCCCGAAATACAGGTGCAGCGAATTACCGGCATCGTTGGTCAGGGGGTCAGCCGTGTACTGCACGGCAAAAATCACCTCGTCGCTGATTTCTCCCGCGCCCTGGGCAAACACACTGGCAAAATCGGGCAGGAGTTTAAAGCCGTAGTTGCCCCCGCTAATCACGTTGGTAGCATAAGTAGCGGCTTTGGCATAATCGTCAGATGCTTTGGCGGTCGAGGTTGCTTTGGTCAGATACACCTTCGCCAGCAGATGTTCGGCAGCGGCTTTGGTGGCCCGGCCATAGTCTGCCGACCGGATTTTGGGGTCGAGATCAGGTAAAGCTGATTCAAGGTCGGCGATGATGGCTTTGTAAATATCGGTTTCCAAAGCCCGCGAGGTCGTTTTAGTTGGTCCGAGGGTTTCGGTCAGGCGCAGATCAACGCCCCCCCACTGCTGCACCAGGATAAAATAATAATGGGCGCGCAAAAATTTCATCTCGGCCACCCGCAGTTTTTTGGCAGCATCAGTAATACCCGTTGCGGTTGGGGCGCGGCCAATCACGGCGTTGCAGGTGTTGATACCCCGATATAGCTCATCCCAAACCTGCTGAAGATAACTGTCGAAACTGGTTAACTGTGAATCATAAAAGTGAAATCCTTTGAAACTGCCATCGGCCCCGGCCTGTTGAATATCTGTGCCGTATTCACTCATAGTGAGGCCTTGCTCGGTGCCATAGTAAACCCGAAGCGAGGCATAGGCCGCTCTGGCCGCGTCTTCAAACCCTTTGGGTGTATTAACATAATCGTTGCCGATAGCAGAGATTACGGTTTCGTCGAGGACGTTCTTGCACGACTGTCCCATCAGCAACAGCACGGCGAGGGTCAATGCCCGGAAAATCGAGAAAATGTATGTTGGTTTCATTGGTTATGTTTTAGTTGTTACCCCACCCCCACCCCCGCAGGGAAGGGGTGGGGTGATTTAGAATTTCACATTCAGGCCAATCGTGGTAACGCGAGTGGCTGGCACAACACCTTCGCTGATGTTGCCGTTGGCCGATTCGGGGTCAACGCCGTTATACTTCGAGCGATAGGTCGAGAAGATAAACGGCTGCTGAATGCTGGTAAACAACCGAAGCGATTGCAGGTGCAGTTTTTGCGTAATGCTGGCCGGGAATGTGTAGCCAAAGTTGATGTTCCGCACCTTCACGAATGTTCCATCAAAATAGATGATGGCCGTGTTATAAATCGGGAACTCCTGGCTTGAATTCGGACGGGGAAACTCGTTAGTCGGGTTATTCGGTGTCCAGTAGTCAACCTTAATCTGCTCATAACGACCGGCCAAGGCGTTTCTGTTCTCGTGGAAACCACTCCTAATGGTTGAGCCAATCCGGGCATAGACAAAGAACGACAAGTCGAAACCTTTGTAGCTGAATCGGTTGGTGATACCGCCACTCCAACTCGGAATTTCAGACCCTAAATAAACCCGGTCATCGGGTGTGATCTTACCATCGCCGTTGGTATCCTGTACCTTAATTTGCCCTGGTACGAACCCATACGATTTAGCTGCGTCGGCTTCTGCTGTTTGCCAGATACCGGCTTTTTTGTAGTCAAATTGGGCCGTGAGTGGCTTACCAATAAACCATTTGTTGCCGAGGTCATCAATGGCTCCATTATAGAGCGACAGGATGGCCTCCTGGTTTTTGGTAAACTGTAAATCGGTTGACCATTTAAAGCCGCCCGTGGTGTTCACGTTCACCGTTGAGAGGGTAACTTCGATACCCTTATTCCGGGTTTCGCCCACGTTGCGCGTCACGGCGTTGAAACCAATCGAGGTTGGTAACTGGTCAGACAGCAGCAGGTCTTTGGTATTGGTCTGGTACAATTCGACCGAACCCGCTACCCGACCCCGCCACAGGCTGAAATCCACGCCAAAGTTGGTCGAGGTCGAGGTTTCCCATTTCAAATCAGGATTACCAATGGTATTAGGCCGGTAACCATAGGCAGCATTGGTTCCGAAGGCATAAATGGTTCGGCCAAGTAGTCCCTGGGTTTGGTACGGCGACACGCCCTGATTGCCCACCGACCCCCGGCTGGCGCGGAGTTTGAGTTGATCGAGCCACGTTACACCCTTCAAAAACGCTTCGTTGCTGATGTTCCAGGCTACGGCCACGCCGGGGAACGTACCATATTTGGTGTTCACCCCAAACCGGCTGCTACCATCGCGACGGGCGGTCATGGTTATCAAAAAACGGTCGTCATAGTCATAGTTGACGCGGGCCATGTACGAGTTAATCGTCCACTGAATCAGGTTGCTGCCCACGCCCAACACCAAACTGGCATTGCCCTCGTTAAAATACTGCTGGCTTTCGGCGGGTACGCCCTGTACCGAAATGTTGTTGGTCTCGAAGTTATCGCGCTGGATAGACTGTAGGGCCGTTACGTTCAGGCTGTGTTTGCCAACCGTTTTGCTATAGTTCAGGATGTTTTCTAAGGTGTAGTTAAATCCAAACTGGCTGGTGGTACGGGCCTGAGGATCACCGCCTTTACGCTCGTTGGTTTGTGCGCCAATAAACCGACCGTCGCGCCGGATCGAGAAGTCCGGGCCAAAGTTCACGCGGTAGGTCAGCCCATCCATGATTTTGGCTTCGGCATAAATACTGGTCAAAATACGGTATTTCTTTTGCTCGTCTATTTGCGCGCCCGGCACAATTTCGGCTAAGGGATTGGTCAGCAATGCATCGTTGGTTGGGGCAAAAATCAGGTTACCGTTATCGTCATAAGGTCGGCCCAGCGGGTTCTGTTGCAACGTAAACCCGTACGGGTTCAGGCCAGCTCCGTTCCGAAGACTATACATCAGGTGCGAGGAGATACCCACCTTAAACACCCGGTTAATCTGATGATCAATGTTAGCCCGCAGTGTGTAGCGGGTGTAGTCTAAGCCAGCCGAGATCCCTTTGTCCTGAAAATAGCCCGTCGAGATGTAAAATTGCGTTTTTTCATTACCGCCCTGAATCCCAATCGAATGATTTTGTTGCTGTCCCTGCCGCAGCATCAATGACTGCCAATCGGTGTTGCGGTTGGCCGCGATACCTGCCGCTACGGCGGGGTCGCCACCGAGTACCGCTACCTTCGAGTCGGCAAAGGCATCGGCCACACCCGTCGGAACGGGATTACCAGACGCGTCTTTATAGTTACCACTGGTCCGGTAAGCCTCCCGCACGAACTCGGTAAACTCTGGCCCACTGAAAAGTTTGACCTTATCGAGGGGGTCCGTAACACCCACGTAGTTATCGTAGCTGATGGTGGTTTTGCCGTTGCTGTTGCCGCGTTTGGTGGTGATCAGTACCACGCCGTTGGCTCCCCGTGCGCCATAGATAGCCGTTGCCGAGGCATCTTTCAGGATTTCGGTTGAGGCTACATCATTCGGGTTGATGTCTTCATAACCACCTGATACAAAATCGAATGGGCGGTTTGATGACAGTTCGTTCCGGTCGCCGGTGAGTGGGATTCCGTCCACAACATACAACGGGTTATTACCCGCGTTGAACGACCGACGACCCCGAATCCGAATCGTGGGCGTTGATCCGGGCCGACTACCCGACTGTGCTACGTCGACCCCGGCCACCCGGCCCTGCAACGCCTGCCCGATGTTGGTAATGGGCAGTTCGGTGATTTGCTTGGCCGACACCGACGAGATAGCCCCGGTCAGTTGGCTCTTTTTCTGAGTTCCGTAGCCCACCACTACAATCTCGCTTAATGACCGGGTATCGGCTTCGAGCGAAACGTTGATCGTTGTTTGGTTGCCAGCCGTGACTTCTTTCGACAAAAAACCGACCGATGAAAACACAATCACGGCACTGCCGGCAGGCAGACTGATCTTAAAATTGCCATCGGCATCGGTCGTGGTGCCGCGCGAAGTGCCTTTTACGGCCACGTTTGCACCGGGCAACCCACTGTTATCGGCAGTGACGCGGCCCGTAATGGCTCGTTCCTGCGCCAGTGCACCATAGCTTGCCAACAGGCCGAACCATAGACAAAGCAGTCGGGGTAATTGACTGCCTATTCTAAATTTTAGGTAGTAAGGGGTCATCTAAATAGTAGTTAAAGGTACAAGAAACATCAAAAGTTAGTACTCACCGAATCGCCGTATCGCGGGTATCGGCATAGGCATTTCGGTAATCAATCTTCGTCACTAACCCGGCCACGTACTTGATTCCGCCGAGGAGGTGTTGCACAAAAACGGGGTCTTCATAATCGGGTTTGGCGTGGCCGAGTGACGTGCACCACGTGTGTCCGCCATCGTACTCGTGATACCAAACCGCAGGATACAACGCGGCAAACGGACTGCCAAACGTCCGAATCTTGGCCGTTTCGGTCGAGTCTTTTGCATCAACCGACGCTAAATCATGGGCCATAATAACGGTTGGCCCCGGCCACAGTTCTTTCATAAAATAGCACTCGTCCTGCTTATCCCAAATCGTTGGCAACCCTGCCACTGACGGGTGTTCAGCCGCAATAACGTTAATTTTCAGCGGCTGAAAATGCGGATGCCAGGCAAACGTACCACCCATCATTCGTTTGAACCACAGCCAGTTACGCTCCGTACCCAGCACCGAATGAATCCCGACAAACCCGCCCCCCGCTTCGATATATCGCCGGAAAGCCAGCCGTTGCGCGTCAGTATCAAACACGTCGTTGTTCGTACTGGCAAAAATCAACACCGTGTATTGTTGCAGGTTTGCTTCGGTAAACACGGTTGGTTGGTCAGACACCGCTACGCTAAACCCCTGTTCCCGGCCCAATTTTTGCAAACAGGCCACCGCGCCCGGAATATTGTCGTGAACATAGCCTTTGCCATTTTTGGTATAGACCAGCACCCGCACGCCCTTCATGCTTTTGCCCTGCGCCAACGCACCCGCCCCACCCGAAAATCCGAGGGTTGAGGTAATGAGGAACAGGAAAAAAGCGAGTTGATTCATAGCTATACTTTGGCCGTTTTCTCCGCCAGCACCTGCGCTTTCAACGCCAGCTCCGTTGCCAAAAAACAATGCGCCTGCGGCATGGCGGTTTCGGTGCGGTTCAGCACGTCGTCCACGAGTTGCGTACCGTAGGGCGGCACAACCGCCTGACAGTCAATATATCGCTGCTCTTTTTGATCCACCAAAAACAAGTGATCCCCGTCCTTCCGTCCGCCAATGTCCACGTATTTCCGTAGTTCGATATAGCCCTCGGTGCCAAGAATCGTTAGTCGGCCGTCGCCCCAAACGGGCAGACCTTTGGGCGTAAACCAGTCCACCCGCACGTAGCCCGAACCGCCATCGCCCCGGAGCATCATACTCCCAAAATCCTCAAAATTCGGGTGTTCGGGGTGGTTCACGTTACGGGTTTCGGCGGCCAAAACCTCGGCTTTGGTTGAGCCGGTGAAATACAAAAACTGGTCGCACTGATGCGAGCCGATGTCACAGATGATGCCGCCGTAGCGTTTTTTCTCCCAAAACCAATCGGGTCTCACGGGTGGGTTAATCCGGTGCGGCCCCATGCCAATGGTCTGAATCACCTTACCGATGGCACCAGCTTTCACCAATTCACCGGCCTTCACGGTGGCGCGGTTATCGAGCCGTTCACTGTACGAAATCGAGTAAATCCGGCCCGTTTCTTTTTGCACCCGGCGCACCTCGGCTAACTGCTCAAGCGAGGTGATGCCGGGTTTGTCGGCCATATAATCTTTGCCCTGTTTCATCACCCGAATCCCAAGCGGGGCGCGTTCGTCGGGAATACCCGAACTGGCAACGAGTTGAATGGCTTTATCATCAAGAATTTCGGCTTCGGCGCGGGCGCGTTTGGCCTGTGGATATTTTTTGGCAAAGGCATCGGCGAGGTCGTCTTCTTTGGCGAAGAACGCAACCAACTCGCCCCCGCCCCGAATCACGGAGTCGGTCATGCCGTAGATATGGCCGTGATTGATACCGATAACGGCAAACCTAATGCGCGGGGCAGTTTTGGCTAACCCGCCGATGGTCAACGGGTTAAGACCAGATTGAACCGCACCAAAAACCGGATTTGGCAACGCCGAGGCAATCACCAGACCCGTTGCGGTTGCTACCGATTCTCTAATAAATGTCCGCCGATTGGGTCCGTTCTGGTTCATACTGTTAGTCATCAAATGTTTTCCACCGCCCCCAGGCTGTGGATTCATGATTTCAGGGCGTAGGGTGCGCGTTGTGGCCGCGAGAGCAGCGCGTCGGCTTCGGGGTCGTTCTTGAATTGCTCCGTTTCAGGGTTCCAGAACAACTTGCGCTTCAGTTTCATGGTGGCGTGGTGCAGCAAGCAGGCCGAACACGACCGATGCCCGATTTCGATGGGGGCGATGGGCGGTTTGCGGCTCTGAATGCTCTCTAACCAGTTGCCGTGATGCTCGGCACTGACGGGCAGATGCACCTCCTTCGGCCCAATTACCGAGGTCAGTATTTTGGGGTTACTCGCGTCTAAGACTTTGGCGTTGCTGCCCTGCGCCACCGGGTCGCTGGCGGTGGCCGCATAGTTGCCGCGTGTCACAAACAGCCACCCCTCGCTGCCTTCAAACTTCACGCCGTTGGGCAGTTTGTCGCTAATCACCATCGTGACCCCGTTGGCATAGCGGGCTTCGGTACGGAAACTGCCATGTACATTCCATAGCCCCGATGCCGGGAACGCTGCCGTTCCCGAAATTTCAATCGGCCCGGTATATTCGGTGTTCATGCCCCAGTGCGCCGAGTCAATGTGGTGCGCTCCCCAGCCGGTAATCATGCCCGCGCCAAACTGTTCGCAACGCAACCAGCCGGGCCGGTCGTAACCCACCGTTGGATGCACTCGTTTTTCGGTGTAATATACCTCTGGCGTTGAGCCAAGCCACATATCGTAATTGAATCCTTTCGGCAGTGGCATTTCGGGTTCTTCGTTGCCAGCCGGGTCGTAGGGCAGGCCGATATACACCGTTTTGAGTTGACCGATGCGTCCGTTTCTGACCAATTCTGCCGCGTATCTGAACTGCGCTGACGACCGTTGCTGACTACCGATTTGCATAATGCGGTCGGTTTTTTTCACGGCATCGCTCAGGGCGCGACCTTCGGCAATGGTCAGCGAGGCCGGTTTTTGCATATACACGTCTTTGCCAGCGCGGACGGCGGCAATGCCAATGGGCGCGTGCCAATGGTCGGGTGTGCTGATGAGAACGGCATCAATGTCTTTGTTGAGCAGTAGTTCTCGGTAGTCGGTATAGGTCGTTACACCGTCGTAGGGTTTGCCATTCGCGGCCCGTCCTTCCTTCTTGTCATAGTAGCTGTTTACCAGCGTTTTAGCCTCGGCCACCCGGCGACCGTCAACGTCACAAACGGCAATAATCCGGGCGGTATCATACTGCCAAACCCCCGGCATATCGTGGTCGCGCGAGATGCGCCCGGTGCCGATAGCCCCGATGTTGATGCGGTTGCTGGGTGCGTTTCTGCCGAACACGGAGGCCGGTACGATGGTCGGAAAACCAACGGCTGCGGCTCCTGAAACGGCCACCGCACGAACCGATAAATCAAGGAATTTACGTCTTGTCAGCGATGCATCATCAGAGAGAGCCATACAACAAGTTGAGCGGATAAGGGTTTAGGATTAAGTCTTAACAGCGTTTGAAATTGCGCAAACGAATAGTGCTAAACAAATAAAAAGTTATATTTTTTTACGCAATCGTTCCCGGTAACGATGTCATTCATCATTTTTCGGTGATTGTATTGTAAAAAAAAGCCCCTGACTTTCTTATCCAGGGGCGTTGTAAGGCGGGTGGAAACCCGCAAGTGATAAAGTAAAAAAAGGCAGGTATAGAAAAGAATGCGGGTTTCCACCTGCGCTACAATGCGGCCACTACCGCTACCAACTCCGCCACCCGCACCCGCAACAGGGCCGGGTCGGTATTGTCGCCGGTGAACAGTTGCGACCCTAATCCAACCGCCGTTGCGCCCGCGCCAAACCACGTTTTCAGGCTGTCGGGCGTGGGTTCTACGCCCCCCGTCACCATCAGATGTAGCTGCGGCATGGGGCCTTTGATCGCTTTGATGAACCCCGGCCCTACCACGTTTCCCGGAAACACTTTTACGACCTCGGCCCCTAACAGCGTGGCCTGATAAATTTCGTTCAGCGTGGCACCGGCTGGTATCCAGGGCGTGTTGCGTTCGTGGCAAACCGCGCCCACGCTGGCCGTTGTAACGGGCTGTACCACAAAATTGGCCCCGACATCCAGAAACCGATTGGCATCGTCGGCGGTCAAAATCGTACCGATACCCAGCAACATACCGGGGCAGTGCTGCCGGGCGTGAGTCACCAATTCGGCAAAAACGGGCAGGGCCGCTTCGCCCCGGTTCGTAAATTCGACAACGCGCATACCACCGTCGTAGCAAGCCTGCACGATGGCAATGGCTTTGGCAGCATTGGCCTGATAAAACACCGGAACAAGCGGGTGTTGGGTTAAGTAATGAAGCATCGTCTTATAAGGGGTAAGTCGTGAGTGGCAAGTGGCACGTGTTTCACCCGGCAGGACTGACCGCTTGCCGCTGACCACTGGCTACGTGTAATACATCAGCCACCGTTTGCCGGGTAGCATCGCCGATTTCCTGCAATTTGCCGAAGGCAGCGGCAGCGGCAAAATCAACGACGGTCTGAGATGAGTGGTTTTGGTATAATCCGTAGATCAATCCGGCCATAAAACAGTCGCCACTACCAATTTGGTCGGCAACGGTTTCGGTCTCGAACGTTCGCGAGACGTACTGCTTACCGTTGGCGTAAAGTGTTGTGTAGTAACGGATTCCGGTAGGCAACGTGCTGAACCGGAACGTATTGGCAACCGTATGGCAGCGCGGAAACCGGGCCATGATCGCTTCTGACGTAGCGCGGGCGTGGGCCAGATAATCGGCTGGCTGGACTTTGTCGTGGATATGCTCATCAACCGGAATACCCAGCAGCGCGTTTGCCGACCAGATGTTGCCCATCACCACGCTGCAATGTTCCACCAAGCCCGGCATAATGTCGGTTGGCGTTTTGCCGTATTGCCAGAGCCGGGCGCGGTGGTTGAGGTCAATGGAAATCGGAATATTTTTGGCCGACGCGGCTTTTACTAATTCAAGGCAAACGTCGGCTACGGATTGGTTCAGGGCCGGGCTTATCGCGCTGATATGCAGCCAGTTGATTCCTGTCAACGCCGTATCCCAGTCCACGTCACCCGGTTTCAGGGCGGCAAAACCAGAATTGGCCCGGTCATAAATCACACCCGCGTTTTTGAGGTCTTTACCCTGCGGCAAATAATACGTCCCGACGCGCTCACCGCCCCGCATCAGGCCCAATGGGTCAATGCCTTTTTTGGTGATGTACGCGGCCATATCGTCGGCAAGGCCGTTTTTGGGCAGCACCGAGGCATAGCGCACCGACAATCCCCAAGCTGCCAGGGCCGTAGCGACGTTGAGTTCGGCCCCACCGACAAAAACGGGCATCGTAGCCTGGTCAATCCAGCCGCCGTTTGACAGGGGCGAAAAACGCAGTAAAATCTCTCCGAAACAGTAAATCATGGCGTACTCAATTTGTGGTTTGTGGTTGGTTGACGCAGGACAAACTACAAACTACAAACCACGAACCACAAACTACCAACCACAAACCACAAACTCATAATTTACTCCCGCAATCCTTATCGGGAACGTTGCCGGTGCGGTATCTTGCCGAAATGAGTAGCATCAGAGACGCACTTTCTTGTATTGATTATGGATGCCATTACCATTAAAGACATTGCCCGTGCGCTGAATCTCTCGACTTCGACGATCTCACGGGCCTTGCGCGACAGCCACGAAATCAGCCCCGATACCAAGCGGCTCGTGACGGACTATGCCGCCCAAATGAATTACCGGCCCAACTCCATTGCCCTGAGTCTCAAAGAAAGCCGCAGCCGGGCTATTGGCGTGGTGGTGCCGGAGATTGCCAATTATTTCTTCTCACAAGCCATCAACGGCATCGAAGCCGTAGCCTACAACCGGGGCTACCACGTCTTTATTTTTCAAAGCCACGAACTGCGCGAGCGCGAGGTGCTCACCGTTCGGCAGGCCGTTGACCGCAAAGTGGATGGCTTATTACTCTCGCTATCCAGCCAAACCGACGACATTTCGCACCTGACGGCTCTGCACCGCCAAAACTTTCCGATGGTGCTCTTTGACCGGGTGTCGGCAGAGTTGGGAACACCCTGCATTGTGGCCGATGATTTTGGCGGAGCCTTTGCCGGCACCGAACACCTGATTCAAACGGGCCGGCAGCGCATCGCGCTCATCACCATTCCGCCCTACATCTCCATCTCCCGCGAACGGCTGGCCGGCTACCGGGCCGCGCTGACGCACCACGGCCTGCCTTACGACGACAACTTGGTGCGCTACGCCGGGTTCGGGCAGTATGAAGTAGATTCGCTCGTTGAGGAATTACTCCGGCAAAGTCCGCCCCCCGATGCCATTTTTACGGTGAGCGACCGTCTGACCCTCAGTTGCTTACGCGCCCTTCGCGCCCGAAACATCAGCATTCCCCGTTCGGTGGCGTTGATTGGTTTCACGAACCTGCCCGTCGCCGATTTGCTGGCTCCATCGCTGAGTACGGTGGGGCAGCCCGCCGAAGAAATCGGTCATTTAGCTGCTGAGCAACTCATTGACCTCATCGAACACGGCCCCAAGGCCCCCCGAACGGGAACAATCAGACTACCCTCAACGCTGGTAGTGCGGGAGTCATCGGCGGCAGTTTGAGGCCAAATCTTAACTGGCTTGGTTTTGATAGTCGGTTAGAATAGATTTCCAAACGGTTAGATGCACGTCCTTGACTTCGGTTGACCGTTGAGCATCTAAGGCTAACGCATTTGTATAATCTTGAATAAACGCCTGATAATCATTTACAAACCGAAGGTAGTATTTTAGACTTTGCTCCAATCCATTAGCGATTACTTCCAAATTTCGCTCCCGGTTAATCTTCAAGATCAATTTATCAGCATAAGTTTCTTCTTCTGGGTCAGCAAAACTACCGGGGTAAGTCGTTAGCACATAATAGCGTTGTATGGTAGTGTTTTGTGATTTTTTCACCACGTCAAACACTAAATTTCGATCAATTGGAATCAGGTGTTTCACTTCAACCATCTCGAACGGTGTACCGTCTTGATTCCAGATTTCTACATCACCCCAACCATGCTTATCCGATGACGTATGAACGTTCAATGGTTGAAGGATTTTCCCTTCGTAGCGTTTCACTGTTTTTACTAACTGTTGATAAGCGGCAAAGATGGCAATCACCGGCAGCCGAGAACTGTATTTTAGCGCAAAGTGCTGCCTGAGCATCGCCATTACGGTCTTGATATTCAGCACATCCGAGAAGTTAGCAGTCTCAACCGTCTCATCAACAATACGTTGATTTGTTAATGTCAGTTGGTACATTGCCGCCAGAATGTAGCATAAACAATCTGTCAAGTTGATTTTATTATACTGAATTTGGTCAAGTAGTTGAAGAAATGGCATAACCAATGTTTGGCTTCGTAACGGTAGCTTTCGTCCTTCATCAAGGTTCCATTTTATCTCTGCCCGCGTTGCTTTCGTCAAAAATGCAGTTTCTTTGTTGGCATATTTTGGAAAATGATTTTTAAAAAATGGCGTGGTAACTTTTGTATCAAGAACCCGCGCTGAATAACCACCATCAAATTTTTTCATGTGCAGTCGAATATCCTGCTCTATGACCGTAATTTTCTTGAGTAAACTCGTGACCAAAACCTGAATGAGCGATTTATCACTTTCTATTTTTTGAAGAAGTGTATCAAGGTTTGCTTTTGTTTCAACAGGAAGCAAATCTCCTGTTCTATTTTCATTAGTAACTTGCTGATAGGCAAACTCCAACATAGCGATAGCTTCGTTCATACAAATAATTCGTGCTGTTTATCGGCCACCATTAAACGAGATTCGGCAAGGGCGACGTAATCCGCGTTGAGCTCAATGCCCAAATAATCGCGGTCAAGATTCAGGGCGGCCAAACAGGTAGTGCCACTACCACAAAATGGGTCTAAGACCAAATCACCGGGTTTACTGAGCAGTTTTATCAATTCCTGAACAATGTAAAGCGGATAAACCGCTGGGTGATGGTTATCTCTGGTGATTTCGACCGGGCTTTCGATGAGGTCTTTTTTGAGTTTATTGCCTAAAATTCGGATAATCGTAAAGCCATTATTTCTGATTTGGTTGTTCCGCCCGCCATCCATTCCGCCGTAGGCTTCTTTATGTAAGCCCTTGATTTTCATCCGAAAACTCTCTATTTCACCTCGATGGACGGCCAAAATTGCTTCGGTAAGGGCTCTACGGGCTTCCTGCTTTTGTTGGGGTAGCAGGTCTGATTGTTCTATCAACGTAATGTATTGTTTACCTAGTTTGTCTGAGGGTTTGTTGGCTCCATTTTTTTGCAAATCATCGAGATGTTTGAGGTAATTATCCAGGTCAAAATGATATTGTTTCGATTTGGCAAAGACAAAAAACGGCTCCGTAGCCTGAATTAATTTTCGCTTGTCCTGGCGAGGTGTTGGGTTGAGTTTAGACCACGTAATTTGATTCACCAGAAAAACCCGTTTGTCATCAAGCGCACGAATGGCAAACTTGTAGGGCATCAATGAAAGCCCGCCCTCAAGGTATTTGTCGCCAAGATTAAATACAATGGCTCCGGTTGGTTTCGTAACCCGAATACACTCCCGAAAAACGGCGATTAGGTTTTTGAGATAAGATTCTTCGGTTGTTTCGCTACCGATTTCAGCCTGTGTAGCAGTAAGGCCGGTATTGCCATAGTTGCGCTGCTGAAAATAAGGTGGCGACGTGATAATTAAATCAACTGATTCATAATCAAGCGTTTTCAGCGCGGAAAGGCAATCGCCTATAATGATTGTGTTACGCAAACTAGTCATTTCATCAGTCTTCAGGATGACGAATGTAAGCAGATTTGAACTAACAGCCTGTATTTACCTAATCCGCAATCACACGGCCCCAAGGCCCCCCGAACGGGAACAATCAAACTGCCCTCGACGCTGGTGGTGCGGGAGTCATCGGCGGCAGTATGACTTTAAATCTGAGTCCGTTGCCCGTGGCTTACCGGAGGCAACGGATTGACATTCAGAGTGAGGAATTATCTTTGCCACAACCCCAATCTCAAATCACCCGTTGCCCGTGAAAATCCCTTACATCCTGCTGGTTGCCTGCTTATTTTTAGTTCGTGTGTCTGCTACCGCGCAGGTTCCCTACGGCCCGGCGCGGCCCGTTGCGGCTGGCGAAATCCTGCTCAATCTCAAAAAGCTCAACGTGGTTGGCTCCGTATTGTACGTGGCCGCCCATCCCGATGACGAAAACACGCTGCTGCTGGCCTATTTTGCCAAAGAACGGCTCCTGAAAACGGGCTACCTCTCCCTCACGCGGGGCGACGGCGGGCAGAACCTCATCGGCACCGAGCAGGGTGAATACGTCGGCATTATCCGCACGCAGGAGCTTTTGGCCGCCCGGCGCGTTGACGGCCCGGAACAGTTTTTCAGCCGCGCCTACGATTTCGGATTTTCTAAATCAACCGACGAGGCCGTGCAAACCTGGGGGCGCGATAAAGTGCTGGCCGATGTGGTCTGGCGCATTCGGCAGTTCAGGCCCGACGTGATTATCACCCGCTTTCCGCCCGATGCCCGCGCCGGTCACGGCCACCACAGCGCGTCGGGATTTCTGGCCGAGGAAGCGTTTAAGATAGCCGCCGACCCCACTAAATTCCCCGAACAACTCGCGCTCGTGAAGCCCTGGCAACCCAAGCGAATCATGTGGAACGTGTTTATCCCGAACGCGTTTCTGAGCACCAAACGCCCCGACGAGCCGGGTAATCTCATCGGTATCGAAACGGGATTGTATAACCCGTTGCTGGGCAAAAGCTACGGCGAGATAGCCGCCGAGAGCCGCAGTCAGCACAAGAGTCAGGGCTTTGGCGTGCCGGCCAACCGCAACACCCGCGTTGATTATTTGGTGACGAAAGCGGGCGATCCCGTTACCAAAGACCCGTTCGATGGCATTGATCTGACCTGGAAACGCATCCCCAAAAGTGCCGCCGTGCAGACGCTGGTGAATCAGGTAATTGATGGGTTCAAAGCCGAGAACCCGGCGGCATCGGTGCCAAAACTCATCGAGTTGCTCAAAGCCCTGAATCAGTTGGATGCCGGTGACGAGTACGTGAGTAAGAAAAAGCTTGAGGTTGGTCAGGTCATTCAGCAGTGCCTCGGCCTGTGGTTCGAGACCAACCCCGCCGACTATGCCGCTACGCCCGGCGAACGGCTGAAAGTGACTACGAGCGTAGTGTTGCGGGCCGACGCTTCGGTTAAACTTCTGACCATCAGCTATCCCGCCTTAGGAAAAGACAGCGCCCTGAACATCAGCCTGAAACAGAACGAGTTAGTGCAGTTGCCCACTACCGTTATGATACCGGCTAACCAGAAAATCTCGCAACCGTACTGGCTCGAAAAACCCGTTGAGAAGGGTGTATTTCAGGTTTCGGAGCAGCGGCTCATCGGCCTGCCCGAAAATCCGGCGGCTCTCAGCACCAATTTCACGTTTGAGGTTTCGGGCCAGAAAATCACCTTCAGCCGCCCGTTTCTGTACAAATCAACCGACCCCGTTGATGGCGAAACCTACCGCCCGTTTGTGGTGCAGCCCGCCGTGATGATCAACTTAGCCGAGAAGGTCTATGCCTTCTCTGATGCCCCTGCCCCCACTGCCCCCCTCGAAGCAGGCAGCAGCGCAAGCCCGCCCAATCCGTTTCGGCCCGTTGAGATGGTGCTCAAAGCGGGCCGCGCCAACGTATCGGGAACGGTTCGGCTGGCCGTGCCGGATGGCTGGCGCGTGCAGCCCGAACAGACCACGTTTACCCTGAAAACCAAAGGCGAAGAAACCCGGATGACCTTTGCGATTGCGCCCGGCGAAAAAGCCGCCAACGGAGCCCTTCGCGCCCTTGCCATCACCGAAAGCGGCACCTTTACGCAGGGCGTTCGGCTGGTAGAATACAAGCACATTCCGACCCAGACCACGTTCCCTACTGCCGAGGCCAAACTGCTCAAACTCGACGTGAAGGTTACGGCCCGCAACATCGGCTACATCATGGGCGCGGGCGACGAAGTACCCACCGCACTCCGGCAGATGGGCTGCACGGTAACGCTGCTGGGCCGCGCCGAACTCGCCAACGACCTCGCGCCGTTTGATGCGATTGTGGTGGGCGTTCGGGCCTACAACACCGAAGATTACCTGAAATTTTATCAGGATAAACTCATGGAATACGTCAAAAACGGCGGCACGATGGTGGTGCAATACGCCACGCCGGGCGGTTTTGTGAATCAGGGCGGCATGAAGGTTGCCCAGATTGGGCCGTACCCGATCACCATTGGCCGCGACCGCGTGACCGAAGAAGATGCGAAAATGACGTTCCTGAACCCGAATCACCCGCTGTTGAACCGGCCCAACAAGATCACCGAAGCCGACTTTGATGGCTGGATTCAGGAGCGCGGCATTTATTTTGCCCAGGACTGGGACCGGAATTACGAGCCTATTTTCAGCAGTCACGATGCCAGCGAAGCCGAAAAACAGGGTAGCTTGCTATACGCCAAGTATGGCCGGGGCCACTTTATGTACACCGGGCTGGTGTTTTTCCGGGAGTTACCCGCCGGGGTTCCGGGGGCATACCGGCTGTTTGCCAACCTGATTTCGGCGGGAAAATAGGGGGTCAATAACCCGGCCCAATGGGGACAGCAGCCCGGCTCGGTTGGGATTACTGCCCCCATTGGGCCGGGTTTTCGCGCCAGGCCGTGAGCAAATCCAGTGCCGTAGCCGGAATATAATCAAGGGTTTGGGCTTCCTGAATCAGGCTTTCGTAGTTGCTCAGGCACACTAACCGCACGTCTTTCTCGGCAAAGTTTTCGGTAGCAATGGCAAAGCCGTAGGTAAAAATAGCCACCATGCCCAGCACCTCGGCCCCGGCAGCCCGCAGCGCATCAACCACCTTGAGCGAACTGCCCCCGGTCGAGATCAAATCCTCGATCACGACTACGCGCTGATTGGGCAGCAGCTCCCCCTCGATCTGATTGGTCATACCATGTTTTTTGGGTTCGGGCCGAACGTAACAAAACGGCAAACCGAGCGCATCGGCCACCAATACGCCCTGCGGAATACCCGCCGTTGCCACGCCCGCAATGGTCTCAACGTCAGCAAATTGCTGGCGAATCGCATCGGCTAAGGCGTGTTTGATAAATGTCCGGGCATCGGGGTGCGAGAGCGCGATGCGGTTGTCGCAATAAATGGGCGACCGCCACCCCGAACTCCACGTGAAGGGTTGGTGGGGGCGCAGTTGAACGGCTTTAACAGCAAGGAGAATACGGGCAATTTCCTGATTCATTAGTTCTGGATTGTCGCGCAAAAGTCGGTTTTTTTTGAACAGGCTGTTCCGAATTTCCCGCTCTGAGCCGAATTATATCGGCGTTGGCAACCGGCTTTGCTGAAAATAGACGCTACTTTTGCGGACAAATTAACCCAAAAACGTCCCGTATCATGGCACTCCAACCCGGCCAGAAAGCCCCCGATTTCACGCTCTTCAGCAGCGACAAAAAACCCGTATCCCTGTCCGATTACAGCGGCAAAAATGTGGTGATGCTGTTTTTTCCAATGGCCTTCACGAGTGTGTGCACCGCCGAACTCTGCGAAATGCGGGACAACATTGCCACCTACACCAACCTGAACGCGGAGGTTGTCGGTATTTCTGTTGATTCGCCGTTTACGCTGGCTAAATTTAAAGAAGAGCAGGCACTGCCGTTCCCGTTGCTGTCTGACTTTAACAAAGAAGTCTCAACTGAATACGGCTCGCTCTACGAAACCTTCGCTTTTGGCATGAATGGTGTGAGCAAACGGTCAGCGTTTGTGGTTGACGGTCAGGGTGTTATCCAATACGCCGAGGTACTGGAAAACGCCGGAGAAGTCCCTAATTTTGCCGGGATTCAGGAAGCCTAAGTTAGTGGTAAGTGATTAGTGGCAAGTGGTTAGTGCGGTGCCCCCGGGGGGGTGGTGGGTTTGGGCCCCCCGCGTTTGGGGGGGGCCCCCAACCCCCCCCCCGCCCGCCCCCACCCCCCCCAGGATATTGTGTACAAACAATTTATAAA
>JBBRNH010000085.1:0-26664 GCA_038230415.1 Cytophagales bacterium
CGGTGTCGTCAACCGGGCATATGATTATCTACTCGTCGCTGGCCGGTATTGCCGGTGATGCGTTCACCAAACTCTATACCGTTGACATTCAGTTCGGTTGTATCCTGTCGGTGCTGGTGCTGTATAGCCGCCGGTTTCTGCAAAACGCCGATTTCTACCTAAAACTGTTCGTCGCCTTTATCCCGGCTGCCGTGATTGGCTTTCTGCTGAACGACTTCATTGATTCGCTCCTGGAAAACGTGGTCGTCGTGGCAATTTCGTTGGTGTTGGGTGGCATCGTGCTGGTGTTCATTGACCGGATTATCCGCGAAACAGCCCCCCGCGATGGCGTTCTGACGCTGCCCGAAGCCCTGAAAGTTGGGTTTTTTCAAACCATCGCTATGATTCCGGGCGTGTCGCGGTCGGCAGCAACCATCATCGGCGGGATGTATCAGGGACTGAGCCGCACGCAGGCCGCTGAGTTCTCGTTTTTTCTGGCTGTACCGACGATGGCGGCAGCGTCGGGCTATAAACTCCTGAAAACATACAAGCTACTGCAACCGGCTGATTACCAAACACTGGCTATCGGCAATGTCATCGCGTTTTTGGTCGGTCTGCTGGCAATCCGGGCGTTCGTGGGGTTTCTGACGCGCTTCGGGTTCAAGTATTTCGGCTACTACCGCATCGCGCTGGGGCTGCTGATTCTGGGCTTGGTGGCGGCTGGGGTGAAACTGTCGGTGTTGTGAAGATGATTATATTGCTCAGACTATGAAAATCAGATCACTGAGAGTTAGGAATTATAAGCGATTTGTTAGTGAAGAGATATTCAATTTTGATGAAAATCTGACGGTTATTGTTGGTACTAATGGTAGCGGGAAAACCTCTCTTTTGCAGGCAATCGTTGCTTTAATTGGTACAGCGACGCAAGAACTTAAATCACCATCTAAATTAAATTGGGGCGGCTTCAAATATGATCTTTTACAATCGGGCCGAATGGCACCTGTTGTTGAAGCTACTATTCATTTTGGGCAACCGGAATTACAGGAAACGGTACAACTTTTCAATCAACTTAGAGAATCCCGGCAATTATCAACGGCTCCATCTGAAGATAGAGATGTTGTCTTGCGCTTAGATTACACACAAGACCGAGTAGTGGCTACTCAGAGAGCTTCACAACTTTTTCAGTTCCGGGGCTATGGATATGCTAAACAATTACAATCATTTAACCAGTTAAGAAACTATTTTGAATCAGTTGGCAGTATTTTCTGGTACACTGAAAAAAGAGATAACCACAGCTTCAGAAAACTTTCGGCCAAGGGAAAGGAGTCGGAAGAAACATTGCGGGAGTTTTTGAATTCCCGCTATAATCTGCACCAACGACTACGAAACAATGGAAGTAATACTGACAGCCGGGACTATTATGACGAACTGGCGCAATCTTATCAGCGCATATTTATCAATCGACGTTTATACGGGCCTTCTCCCCGAACAAATCCAGCAGAAGCATTTGAAACTGACTGGTTCTTTTTGTTCGATGGACAAAACCAGTACGAAATTGCCGAGATGTCAGCTGGAGAGCGTGCTATATTTCCACTACTCATTGACTTCGCAAATTATCATATCAACAACTCTATCATTATTATTGATGAACTTGAATTACACCTTCACCCGCCTTTACAACAAGCATTTTTTCGTGCCCTGCCCACGTTAGGTCAAAATAATCAGTTTATTATCACCACTCATTCTGATTATATAGCTACTATTGCTGACCCGGCAACAGTCATTCGTTTATAATGGACAATATTGTACTTTTTTGCGAGGGTAAAGAAACCAGCCTTGATTATCTGGTATTCAATAAGTTACTGACTCAACAGTCACTGGCCAACATCACATTAATTCCCTTAAATGGAGTTGGCTCTTCCACAGCTTTTGTAGATGGGTATATTCGCCGAGGTGGTGTTTTGAAAATAGACCGTGCTTATTTTATTCGAGATCGCGATTTTGACTTTCCCATTCCTGTTCAGCCCGGAATTATTGAGGTTAAAAGGAATGGGGGTCTTGCAAACAACGTCTCGATTTACTCATCTTACAGGACAACCTTAGAGAATTACTTGATTAATGCGAGAATACTACACGAGTTTTTGAGCGATCAGACACCAATAAGCCAATGTGACGTTCAAAAACTCATTGAAAATGCAGCTCGCTCTATTCTCGATTATTCTATTGTTCGGCATGCGTTGGGTAAACTCCGAAAAAGTATTTCCCTAAATACAACCTGGGTCCCGCAAGGGAGTGGCACATTGCCTGATTTAACCACTTTAGGATCACTGGATGCTTGCCGTGCAAAGGCACATGAGTTGATTAACACGTATCAGCGTGAAGTTGCCCCTTTGAATATTGCTAATTTTGACCAATATCTGGACTCATTTCAGGCGCAATTTAGCCCAAGTGGATTCATACAAAACGACGACTATTTAGTTTATTTTCATGGAAAAGATTTGCAAAAAGCAATCACAAAACAAGTAAATGACATTAACATTCAACTCTCGTGGCCGATATACTATAAATTTGCGATTGACAGAATTGATTTCTATCGATTTGAAGATTATCAACAGCTTATGAATATACTGGTTACTTCTTAATCTACCTTTTGAACCCAACGCCCGCCCCCGAACCAGCCCTGATGCTGCTGATTGACAAACCCGCCAACTGGACTTCGTTTGATGTGGTGAATAAAATCAGGTGGGCCTGCAAGTTCAAAAAAATCGGCCACGCCGGTACGCTCGATCCCTTAGCAACGGGCCTGCTCATTCTCTGCACTGGCAAACTCACCAAGCAGATTGACTCGTATCAGGCGCAGGAAAAAGAATATACCGGCACACTCGTACTGGGCAAAACTACACCCTCAGTTGATCTCGAAACCGGGTTCGATGCCGAGTTTTCCATTACTGACATCACCCCCGAAGCCATTGCCGAAGCCGTCCGGCAACTGACCGGAACCATCACCCAGATTCCGCCGATTTACTCGGCCCTGCGTGTCAATGGCGAACGGCTCTACGAAAAAGCCCGTCGGGGCGAAGCAGTCGAAATAAAATCGAGGACAACAGAAGTTCCTGTTTTTGAGATTGATGCGGCACGTTTTCCAGAAGTTGACTTTCGGATTGTCTGCGCCAAAGGCACCTACGTTCGGAGCTTGGTGCGCGATTTAGGCTTGCTGCTCAACAACGGCGCGTACCTCAAGAGCCTCCGCCGAACCCGAATCGGCGATTTCCGGGTTGACGATGCCCGGACGATTGAGGAGTTTATTAATTATTTCAATGAACAATCATCAATTATCAGTGACCAATAATCATTGTTGATTGCTCATTGTTCAGCGTTCATTGATTCATGCTTATTCATCACGGAGTAGATTCGCTCACTCCCCTGCCCTACGCCGTTGTTACGAGCGGCACCTTCGATGGGGTTCACTTAGGCCATCAGAAAATTCTGGCCCGGCTCACCGAAATCACGCGCAACAGCCTCAATGCCGACCCGGCGCACACAGCCCAAAGTGTGGTGCTGACCTACTGGCCCCACCCCCGCACGGTGGTCTCTAACGATAGCCAATCGTTGCGGTTGCTCTCGACGCTGCCCGAAAAAACGGCTCTCCTCGACACTGCCGGGGTTGACCATTTAGTGGTGATTCCGTTTACGCGGTCATTTTCGCAACTCTCGTCCGATCAGTTTATCCGGCAAATCCTCCTCGAAAAGATCGGCACCCGTAAACTCGTTATCGGCTATGACCACCGCTTTGGCCGCGACCGCGAAGGCGGTTTCGATTACATCAGTCAGCATCAGGCCGAATATGGGTTTGAGGTAGAAGAAATTCCCCGGCAGGACATCGAAGCGGTGGGCATCAGTTCGTCAAAAATCAGGACAGCTCTTGCCCACGGCAATATCAAGACGGCCACCCGGTTTCTGGGCCGACCCTATACCCTGACCGGAACGGTGGTGAAAGGCAGGCAGTTAGGTCGGACAATTGGTTTCCCAACCGCTAATTTACAGGTTGACGACCCGGTAAAGCTCATCCCGGCCAATGGAGTCTATGCCGTTGACGTTGAATACGCCGGGCAATCGTTCAGGGGGATGACCAACATCGGTTTCCGGCCAACGGTGTCGGGCGAAGGCCAAACGATTGAGACGTATATCTTTGATTTTGACAGGGATATTTATGGCGAACACCTGATGCTTAAGTTCCGGGCGTTTCTGCGGCCCGAACAAAAATTCAGTGGTCTGCCCGCATTAGTCGAGCAACTAAACGCCGATGCACTGGAAGCTCGACTGCTAACATGAAAAATAATATAAAAAACTTCCTTTTCTCAACTGAAAACGCTCGATTCAATAGCGTATCTTTATCCTGCCAAATGTGAATCTGTTGTTTGGAAAACCGTAACCATGCGAAAAGGACCCATAAAATTCATCAATCGAGACAAATCAACGTTCTTCGCCGTGCTGCGTGAGCGGGTCGACAGCTACTTCACCGATCATACACTCACCAAACACGGCGACTACCGCCTGATTCTCAAATCCATTGTCATGCTCAGTGTATTGCTCATACCTTACGCGCTGGTGTTGAGCAATTTATTCTCGCCCGGCATCTTGCTGGGTCTGGCTTTTTTGATGGGTCTTGGCACGGCGGGCGTGGGAATGTCGGTCATGCACGATGCCAATCACGGATCGCTGTCAAACAATCCACGCATCAATGACTGGTTCAGTGGCTGTTTGTATCTGCTGGGGGGCAACGTTCTCAACTGGCGGGTGCAACACAATACACTGCATCACACCTACACCAACATTCACGACATGGACGAAGACATCACCGGCAAGCCGCTTGTCCGGCTTTCGCACGGCGATCCGCTCCATGCCTATCATCGGTTTCAACACATCTATGCCTGGCCGCTGTATGGGTTAATGACGATCTCGTTTTTTGTCAAGGATTTCCGTACTACGCTGAAATACAGCAAAATCAAAGACAGCAAGATCATTAAACCGTTTACCAAAAATGAACTTGTTACGCTGGTTTTGAGCAAAATAGGCTACGCAGCTTTTGCACTACTACCGCTGTTTGTCACTAACCTAACGGTGGGTCAGTGGCTGATTGGCTTTCTGGTGATTCACATTACGGCGGGCCTGATTTTAACAACCGTGTTTCAACTGGCCCACGTTGTTGAAGGGGCCGATCAGCCCGACCCGGAGCCGAACGGCGTTGTGGGTAGTGCCTGGGCTATTCATCAGTTGCAGACAACGGCCAATTTTGGTTGCCCGCGCTGGCTCTCCTGGTACATTGGCGGCCTTGATTATCAGGTAGAGCATCACCTGTTTCCGAGTATTTCGCACATACACTACCCGGCTTTAGCCCGGATTGTGCGGCAAACCGCCGGTGAATATGACATTCCTTACAACCAGAAAGCATCATTTGGCGCGGCATTAATGTCGCACGTGAAAGCGTTGAAGGAACTGGGGAGGTAGTTTTAGTAGGGAGGGGTTAGTGGCAAGTGGTTAGTTACGGGCGCGTTAGCCAACTAATCACCTGCCGCCAACCCCTCAGCACTACCTTACATCATCCGCTGAATCAGTTTTTCAACCGTCATGCCTTCGGCTTCGGCCTTGAAGTTACGCACCATCCGGTGCCGCAGAATGGGCAAGGCCACAGCCCGCACGTCTTCAATATCGGGCGAGTATTTTCCGTTCAGAAGGGCATTGCATTTGGCGGCTAAAATCAGTGCCTGCGAAGCACGCGGGCCAGCTCCCCATTCAATGTATTGATTGGCTTCGGCAGCCGCCATCTCGGTATTGGGCCGGGTTTTATGCACGAGTTTCACCGCGTATTCGATCACATTATCGGCCACCGGAACCCGGCGCACCAATTGCTGAAATTCCATGATCTGCTCGCCCGAAACGACCTGATTCACAACGGGCCGATGATCTGAGGTGGTACTCTTCACAATGTCTAATTCTGACTGATACGACGGATAATCGAGCCAGATATTGAACATAAAACGGTCGAGCTGCGCTTCGGGTAGCGGATACGTGCCTTCCTGCTCAATGGGGTTTTGGGTTGCCAGCACAAAAAACGGACGACCGAGATTGTACTTCTGCCCGGCAATCGTTACGGCATACTCCTGCATGGCTTCGAGCAGGGCCGACTGCGTTTTGGGCGGTGTCCGGTTTATTTCGTCGGCCAGAATAATATTGGCAAACACGGGGCCTTTGATAAACTTAAAATTCCGCTCCTGATCCAGGGTTTCCGAACCGAGAATGTCAGACGGCATCAGGTCGGGCGTGAACTGAATCCGGCTGAAATCTAAATGGAGCGATGAGGCAATGGTCTGGATCAGCAGCGTTTTTGCCAGCCCCGGCACCCCCACCAACAGGCAGTGGCCCTGGCAAAAGATGGCCGTCAGCAACAGCCGAACGGTATCGTCCTGCCCGATAACGACCTTGCCGATTTCGGCTTTCAATTTTTTGTACGAATCATTCAGGGCTTCGGCAGCCGCAACATCAGAGGTGTAAGGCATTTTTATCAGTGAAGAATTAAGAGTGAAGAGTATTGGGAGTGAAGAGTGAATAATTATGAGTGAAGAATACGCTAAAGAAATTACTCTTCACTCATAATTATTCACTCTTCACTAAAATCAATTTCCGCCCCCGGTCGTGGCCGCGCTACCCTGGGTAGTGCCGAAGACTTTACAACCCTGATACTCAGGATCAACGGTAATATAGACTTCGGAGATTGACTTACGGAACCACTCATCAATGGCGCGGTTTTTTTTGTTGCCGATCACAATGCCCTGCAACTTCTCAAAATCTTTGGTATAATCAGCCGTGTGGGGCGGTTGTTTCGATTTATAGTACAAAATCCGTACCGCGCTCTTACCGTCTTCGGTGCGGTAAGGCAGGGGGCGGGTCACGGTTCCCACCTTCATCGTGTCCAACATCGAAAACAGGGCGTATTCCATCGTGCCATCCATCGCCATCCGGGGCGTGTCTGATTGCGGGCTGCGGAGCAAACCACCCGCATCGGCAGTACCTTTATCGTCGGAAACCGCTTTGGCGGCTTTGTCAAATTTCAGCGAGTCAATCACAATCAGCGTTCGCAGGCTGTCCAAGAATCGGTTCGGTTCGGTCAGGTCGAGCCGGTTATAGTCGGGCCGGAGCAGAATGTGCCGGGCATGGTATTCGGCTCCGCGCGTTTCGAGCAGTTGAATGAGGTGAAAACCGAAGTCCGATTCTACAATGTCTGACATTTCATTAGGTTTCAATTTCAGGGCCGCCCCCTCAAACGGGGCTACCATCATGCCGCGTTTGGCGTAGCCGAGATCACCGCTTTTTTCGGCAGAGCTAACATCTTCAGAAAACTCTTTGGCAAGTTTTCCAAAGTCTTCACCCGCAATAACCCGCTCTTTGATGCCCTGCAAGCGGGCTTTCAGCACGTCTTTTTGCTCAATGGTAACTTTAGCGATTCTGACAATCTGCCCCACCTCTACCTCGGCGGGCATATAAGGCAGGCTGTCTTTGGGAATACCGTCGAAGAATTTTCGCACATCGCGGGGGGTAACTTTGGTATCGGTCGTAATTTTCTGCTGCATTTTCTGCACCAGAAGCTGGTCTTTCACCTGTTGGCGGAGTTCACTTTTGAGCATTTCAAGACTTTTACCGTAAGCCTCAACAATGTTTTTCTCGGAGCCGAACTGCTGCGCCATGTAGGACATCCGGCCTTCCAACTGGTTCTCTACCTGCTTGTCTTCTACTACCACCGAGTCAATCTCGGCCTTGGCGAGCATCATCTTATTGATTACCAAGCTCTCAAGCAACTGGCATTTTTGCGGAGGAGTCTGGTTCTGAGCCACATAAGACTGAAGGGCTTCTTCCAGGTCAGATTTCAGCACGTAATAATTATCAACCTTGGCGATAATTTTATTGAGCGTCTGCGGTTGCTGCTGTGCATGGGCAGACAACAGTGTGAGCGCGAAGAGGGCAACGACAAGTATCTGTTTCATTGTGATATAGGCTGTATGATACAGGATGTATGATGAACTACATATCATACACCTTACGTCATACATCATTTTATGAGTTTCTTCATTTCATCTTCGTTGACCTCCACCGGAAACTGTTGCCGGAGTGAGGCAATCCACTGTTTTTCTAAAAACGCCTGATACGCATTGATGACTTTACCCCGCGCTTCGTCGAAGGTGCGGGGCCGGGGCGGGTCAACGCGCTGGATCATTACCTGAACCGCTTTCGCATCGGGGTGCAGCACAGTCGTGGTGCCGGGTTTCCAGTCCACGCTGTCAACGTAAGCGTTCATACCCTCGGCAAAGATGCCTTCCAGAATAGAAACCGAGTTGGGGGTTGTCACGTTCAGCACTTTTTCCACGTCTTTTTTGCTCGTTGAGAAATACTGGAACGACACCTGCCGCAGTCCCGCCGGGTCTTTGATACCCTCACGGAAGCCCGTCATATCTTTTTCCACAATCCGGGGTAATTGAATACCATTGGTACGCAGGTAACGAACTGCGCCCCGCAACCGGCCCGCCGACACTGAATCAGGTTCGGTACCGTCGTGCGAAGCGGAAATTTCAACCAAGTAATCGGGGTTTTTGACCAGTACCACCAGCACATCGAACAGATCTTCGCGGTTTTCTTCCGACAATGCCGTTTGTTTTGCCTTGTAATCTAACGACGGAGCTGACCGGCGCAGTTGATACGGCATGGTTTTGAGCATCTCCTGCGCCTGTTTCAGCACCGCATCCGTATTGGCGGCTATCACCGTTGCCACGGCCCGTTCGGGATACCGATACTGCTCTTTATGGGCCTCGAAATAAGCCCGCTGCCCGGTCGAGTCGGCCATCGAGCGTTCCCATACGTTCTGCTCCATGCCCTGAGAGAGCAACACACCATCCCTGATTTCGACTAACAAAGCCCGGAACTCCGGGTATTTTTTTTCTAAGTTTCCCTCTTCGGTCGCTAAGAGTTTATCGCCCACAAAACGCTCAAACAGACGCGCCATCACCACCGTCGGCACGGCTCCGGCAGGTTTTGGGGTTTGCTTTTGCTTCACATAACCATAAAACTCACTGACCATGAATGGCTTACCGGCAATGGTCATAATTGGTTTAATCAATTCTGCATTAGGCAAGTCAGGCGTTTTCCAGTGGCCGGTCAGCAACGCGGTGTCGGCTTTGGCGAGGGCTGCGTTCAGCACGGCGCGGTTTTCCTGCACGGCATAGTCCCGGCGCAGACGAGTCACGGTTGCCTGCCGCAACACTTCGGCGCGGGTGTCGGTGGTCACTTTCTGGCGCAGGGTCGGGGCCAGTTCGGTGTACGGTTCAATGTTTTTCTTCTCAATGAGCCGCAGAATGTGCCAGCCGTAGTTGGTGCGGATGGGGCGGCTATACTGGCCGGGCATCGTGAGGGCAAACGCGGCTTCTTCAAAGGCCGGTACATTGCTGCCCGTCTTAAACTGCGGCAAAGCCCCGCCATTGCTGCGTGAGGTGGCATCGTCGGAGACTTCGCGGCAGAGTTTGTTCCAGTCGTCGCCTTTTTGCAGACGGGCGTAGGCATCGTTGATCCGGGTTTGGGCGGTTTGCTGCCCGGCGGCATCGGCCATCGGGCTGATGCTGACCAGGATATGCGCCACCCGTACTTTCCCCCGGCTGGGTCGGCGGTCGTTTACGTTAATGAGGTGGTAGCCATACCGCGTTCTGACCGGCTGCGAAACCTGCCCAACAGGGGTTTGGTAGGCGGCTGTCTCGAACAGATACATCATGTCAAAGGCCGTAAAATAGCCAAGGTTGCCGCCATTGGGTGCCGTTGCCGGGTCTTTCGAGGCTGTTTTGGCGAGGGTGGCAAAGTCTTCGCCGTTGGCAAGGCGGGCGCGGAGTTCAGTAGCGGTTTTGAGCGCGGCCAGCGTGTCGGCGGGGGCTGCGTCTTCGGGTACGGCCAGCAGAATGTGCGACGCGCTGACCTCCTGCTGCATCCGTTGCCAGGCTTCATTCGCCAGCGTTTCCACCATTGCTTTGTCGGTCAGGTACGACTGCGCGAGTTGCTTGCGGTAGGTAGCTATTTCTTCCCGGAAGCCTTCGGTAGTATCTCGCCCTTCGGCTTCGGCAGCAACTACCTTGAGTTTGAGATTGGTATATAGGTCGAGGTATTCTTTGAGGTCGGTGCGCTGGGCCGAATCTGCCGAGGTTTGGTTTTTGGTGAACGACTGAAAAAAATCGTCCGTCGAAAACGACTTCTTACCCAGCGTCAAGATTGCGGGTTCGGTCGGAGCGGCCTGTACAACGGCGGGGGCGGTGGTTTTACAGCCCGTCAGCCCGGCTACTAACAGGAGCAGACTGGCAAGGCATAAACTGGAGAATCTGACTGAAATCATACTGAATAGCTGCGGGCGCGGGTAGCGCGTTCTTAACTTAACGACCGGCAAAACCCGGTATTGGCCGGTGGGCCGGATTTTAATAGTTCTTAACATTCACGTTACGGAAGAACGTGCATCAGCCCGATTCTATTCGGTTCGATTGGCAAATTTACCCAAAACTGACCGGACTCCGGGGGTCTTTTGCTGAATTTCGGGGGTTGTTGATTTGCACAGGTCATTGCTGAGGTTAATATTTTTCAAAAATATCAAATCCTCACGTTACCGTTCAGTAAACAACCGCCACAATTGGTATAAGTCAGCATGAAAGTCATGTTATATTTATTGAAACGCTTACACACCATACAGACATGAGTACGTTCAGGAAACGCCCCGAAGAATTGCCGGAAGACATTCAGGAGTTAGCCCGTCACCTATATCGGTGGGGGTTTACGATTGATTATGATGACAGTCCTAACCTGAATAAACCATGGACACTAAACCCGCCCCCTACGCCTGCCCTACCGCCCGTCGCACCATCCGTCTCAACGGACAGCCATACTTCGCCCAATACCCGATCCCACCGCGCAGCCCCGGCATTACAAAAACACACCACCGCGCCCGTTATCCGGTTAGTACCAGAGCGCTTTGACGATGACCATCTTGACACCGGGCTTCTGTCGGCACTTAGAAAGATTGAGCAACGAGCGTCTTCAGATAAAGATCACAAGAACACCCTTATTCAATACCACCAGTATGAAGGCAGCTGGGCAACAAAGATTTACAATAGAAAAGATGACACAACGAATAAGATCAAATTCATAAATACGGGATGTGCGCCCACAGCACTGGCTGTTGTGATGCAATATATTGCCAACAATACCCCCGATAATACCGCCCTCACACAACGGACTATATCACCAGACACTACTGCCACACATCTGTTAGATCACGGGTTCGGAGACCACGGAACGACTAAATCTATGCTGCTGCGGTCCATTCAGGAAGATTGGCCCGATTTCACCGGATGGGAGGTAACGATCAACGAGGCCGAAGCAATTCTTCGGCGGGGAGAACTCCTTATAATAGGCTGCAAACCTTGTCTGGGCTACAGCAAAAACGACAAAACTAATTTTCGTACGCCCGACAGAAATTATCCAAACGGCCATTACATGGTGCTTACCGGGGTAGATCCACCGCCCCCCGGTGCCGAACAACTGTTCTGGGTGCATGATGTAGGGTATCCACTAACGATTGGCATATACCGGATGAAACGGTCAATTATAGAAGCCAATGGCCGCTTATATTACGTTTATCGCAAAGGGAGTGATCACGTAGTAACCGCGGCAGAAACCTTGGGCGAAACACAGGGGCAAGCCGAAGCAAAAGCCCGTGCCGAAGCCAAAACGAAACAGTCAGCGAGCCGCAAATCACCGTCGTCTCACCGTTAATCTGCTACACCAGCGGCTCCTGCTGGGTCAGGCAATGAAAACTGCCCAAACCCCAGACAATATCGGTCGAGTCAATACCGATGATTTTTTTGCCGGGGAAACACTGCCCGATCAGATCTAACGCCGTTTGATCCTGAGCGCAGCGGTACGTCGGCACGATAACGCCCGCATTACAGATGTAAAAATTGGCGTAGGAAGCCGGAAGTCGCTGTCCGTCGCTGATAACGGGGTCGGGCATGGGCAGTTCAACCACGTTGAGTGGCTTGCCATTCAGGAGCCGCATCTGGCGGAGTTCGCGGTGGATGTCCCGCAAAAACGGGTAGTTGGCATCGTTCGGATTAGCCTCGTAGGCCGCAATCACGGTGTCTTCGTTCACAAACCGCACCGTGTCGTCAATATGGCCGTCGGTATCATCGCCCACAATCCCGTCTTCGACCCACAGCACCTGCCGAACACCGTAATAATCAATGAGATACTGCTCGATCTGGGCCTGAGTTAGCCGGGGGTTTCGGTTTTGGTTGAGCAGACAGGCGCGGCTGGTCAGCACGGTTCCGGCCCCGTTGAACTCCACCGACCCGCCCTCCATGATGATGCCGGGGGTCACGTAATCGAGTTTGCGGTAGTGGGCCACCTGCACCGGAATCAGGTCGTCGCGGTCGTAGGGCGGGTATTTGTTGCCCCAGGCGTTATAGCCCCAGTTCACAATCATCCGCTCGTGGCGGTCGGGATTAATCAGGAACGCCGGGCCGTGGTCGCGGCACCACGAATCGTTGGTCTCGAACGGCAACAGCGTGATGTTGGTCATGTCGGCCCCGGCCAGCAACAACCGCATCCGGGCCGACTGCATCACGATCTCGTTGTGGGCATTGATACAGACTTGCTCGCCTTCGGCAATGGCTTTGATGAGTTCGATGTAGGCCGGGAAGATATGTTCCTGCCGGTCTTTGGGCCACGAGGCTTCAGTGTGGGGCCAACTGAGCCAGGTGGCCGCGTGGGAGTGCCATTCGGCAGGGAAGAAAAAACCGTCTTTCAAAATAACAAAGTTGCAACGTAACAGAGAGGCAAAGATACAAGGGAGCAACGTGACAAGGCCATTCAGATTCTAACAATGTAAACGCCTGCGGGTTAAGAACGTACTATGAACAATGTAATACTGGTGGCCGGTGGAACAGGCGAATTAGGGGGCCGAATCGTGAAGGCTTTGTTAGACAACCGGGCCGAGGTTCGGGTTGTGGCCCGGCCCGGCAGCAACCCGGCGAAAATCAACGAACTTAAAAAACTTGGCGCAACGGTACTGACCGTCAATACGGCAGACATAACCGATATGACCAACGCCTGTGCGGGCGCATCCTGCGTGGTATCGGCCCTGTCGGGATTGCGCGAAACAGTAATTGATGCCCAGACTATACTGCTCGATGCAGCCGTGGCAGCCGGTGTCCCCCGGTTTATCCCGTCCGATTATTCGATAGATTTTACGAAACTCCCGGCTGGCCGAAACCGGAATTTAGATTGGCGACGCGAGTTTCACGCCTACCTCGACAGCACCCCGATTGCCGCCACCACCATCTTCAACGGTGCCTTTGCCGATATGATTACGGGGCAGATGCCGCTCGTTCTCTTTAAACTAAACCGGGTTCTGGTCTGGGGTAATGCCGATCAGCGCATGGACTTCACCACGATGGACGACACGGCGGCCTTCACCGCAAACGCGGCTCTTGACGGCGCAACCCCGCGCTATTTGCGAATTGCCGGGGACCAGATCAGCAGCCGCGAACTGACAGCGGTGGTCAGCAACGTAACCGGCGATGCGTATAGCCTGTTGCGGCCCGGTGGCTTAGGACTGCTCAGTACGATGATCAGCGTGGCCCGTTTTGTGGCTCCCGGCGCAGCGGAAGTCTATCCGGCCTGGCAGGGGATGCAGTACATGCGGGATATGCTCGATGGCCGGGGTAAGATGGCCGCTGTTGACAATGACCGCTACCCGAACCTGAAATGGCATACGCTGAAAGACGTACTGACCGCGTTCCGGGCCGGTAGTACGACGGCAGGCCGGTAACTATCGTAACTATCCCGGTTCGGCCCGCGTTCTATCTGACAAGTTAGCGCGATGACCGATCAACAAAAGACAATTACCCTTGGCGCGGGGACAGTGGCCTTAGTAATTGGGATTGGCGCGGTGCTGTACTTTTTTACGCCCTGGTTTCGTCAAAACAGCCCTAACCCGGCACCCCGACGCAGTGAACACACCTACCAAAACGGTGAGCAAACGGGCCGGAACCGCCCGAACCGATGGGACGACGACGACCGGGCGCAACGGCGGTTTCACCAACTCGCCATCGCTGCCGACTCGGTCGGTATTGACACTACCCGCCACGTTTTCGCCGTTGTCCCGGCAGATTCGGCGAATACCGAAACGGCCTGGCAACGCACCCTGACGAACTTGCTGCTCGAACTGCGCTACGGCCACCGCCCCAACCGCCAACGGTATGCGGGCCTGCCCGAAACCCCCGACACCACCGGCCTGCAAGCCGCCCTTGCCGACAACACCAACAACAATACCGATGAGACCAACTGGCTAAACACCAATAAATTCGGGCCATACCGCCAGTTGGTGGCTGTTTATGGGCAGCAACGCCGGGCCAATGCACCGATGGATTCATTACGGGCGATCCGGCAAACGCTCAATTTTTACCGCTACCTCCATCGGTTTAACGCCAGCCGGTTGGCCGTAATCAATATCCCGGCGGCTAAACTGACCGTTTTCGATAGCACCGGCTCACCACTATTAGCAATGGCGGTGATTGTGGGGAAGAAAAGTAAGCAAACGCCCCGGTTTACGGCCTACCTGAACCAGATCACGATGTATCCGTACTGGAATGTGCCTCGTGGCATCGGTATTACGGAGATTTTACCCAAAGCGCGGGCTAATGCAGGCTACTTAGACGGGCAAAATATGCAGGTACTCAACAGCCGCGATCAGCCCGTAGAGGCCGCATCGCTGGATTGGGGTAGTTTTTCGGCCCGAAATTTCCCGTACCGATTCCGGCAGGCTTCGGGCTGTAGCAACGCGCTGGGGCTGCTGAAATTTACGCTGAGTTGCCCGTTTGACATTTATCTGCACGACACCAATGCCCGCGACCTGTTTGTGCAGACCACCAACCGCTGGCGGAGTCATGGTTGCATTCGGCTCCAGAACCCGGTTGATTTTGCCAACCTGATCCTCAACGCGCCGACATTCGATGCGGCATTTATGAACCGGTGTCTGCTCGAACAAAAACCAAAAATCATCATCGTGTCGGCTCCGCTGCCGGTGGTTATTGCGTATAACACTGCCGACATCGGCCCCGACGGACGGTTGGTGTTTTATGCCGATGTGTATGGAGTAGCTAAATAACTCGACTTGCGGAGATAGCCCGCGTCAGGCGCGTAGATAAACAGGCACGAGCCGCCCTTCACGGCGTTGATGATGGGCTGGCTGAGTGCCGACGATACGGCGGGGCAACCCTGGCTGCGACCCAATCGCCCGGTTTGCCGGATAAACCGCTCGCAAACGTATTCGGCCCCGTGCAGCACAATGGCCCGCCCGAAGGCATTATCGTTAAAACCCCGCTCTAAGCCCTGCAACTGCAACGACAGGCCGTGCTTGCCCTGATAGCTACCGAGGGTACGGTAAAATCCCAGACTCGACTGATAGGACGCGCTTGCGTTCGAGAATTGCCCCGCCATGAGCTGCCCGGAGTTGCGCCCGTGCGAAACGTAGGTGTGAAACAGTAATTTCCGGGCCGATAAATCAATGATATACAGTCGTTTATGATTCGACGGTTGGCTTAGATCAACGATGGATAAGACGGGCCGGGCGGGATTGACTTTGCTCAGGCCGCGCAGGGCATACGCGAACGGGGCGCGTTCGAGACCGGCCTGTTTCAGGTTCAGCGCGTCATATAAATCAGCGAAGTCGGTGGCGGGGGTAGCAACGCGGGTGGTGATTACCGGAGCCACAAGCGGCACATCGGCACGACCAATAGCACTGACGAAAAAAAGAGAAAGCAGACCGGGGAAAGCAAAACGGTTGATAATCGGCATAAAAAATCAGTGTTACGGGTGGCCGGGCTATCGGCAATCCTGTAACGCCGAATAGCTCTATTAGTTTCGTAGTCTTCTCGGAATTGCTGTTTCTGGTCGGCTATTCCTTAAAACAGCTTGCTCCAGGCAAACCGAATCAGCACCAGCACGCCCACAAACCCAATCACGATGTAGCTAAACGGCACGTAGGTAAATGCCACCAACCGGAGCCTGTCCACGAACCACATCAGGCCAATCAGCGCGGCAATCAGGGTCAGAAAGCCGGATAGTTTACCGAACCCCGGCACGTACTGAAACGGGATTTTTTGCCGAATCAACAGCAGCGTTCCCGTCATGGTCAGGATGGGTAGCCCTTGCAGGGCGAGGTTGCTGTCCCAGACGGATTGCCGCTCAAACAGAAACAGATACACGTTGAGCGTTACGGCCAATACGCCCGGAATACAGGCCAGATAGACCAGCACGGCATAGACATACCGCCACTTAAAAATGGCTTCGGCGGTGTTGCCCGCCCACAGATTCACCAAAAATGCGAGGGCGGGAACGGCCAGCAGAAAAATCACGACGATTTCGGAGTGCGCCGTGATGTAGGTAAAAAAGTCGCGGAGGGTCATAGATACGGATTGACAAACGCCGTCCATTTCTCGTCGCTCTTACTTGACGCAATTACGGTATCAATAAAGGCTAAGCCGCGCACACCGTCCTGCACCGACGGAAAATCATAGAGCGGGTCTTGGGCCTGACCAGTCATGTTGGCGCGAACGGCGTAGGCGAAATTGCGGTAGATGTTGGCAAAGGCTTCAAAAAAACCTTCGGGGTGGCCCGCCGGGAGCCGGATGTGCGCCCTGGCCGCTGCCGACAATGCCCCCACCGAGGGCCGCAAGAGCCGTTGGCCGTCCTGCGTCTTGTGAATCAGCGTGTTGGGTTCCATCTGATGCCATTCGATGCCACCGAGTTCGCCGTACACAAACAGTTTCAGGGCGTTTTCTTCGCCGTTGGCAATCTGACTGGCGTGCAAAACACCCCGCGCCCCGTTGTCGAACCGGAGCAACACGTTCCCGTCATCGTCGAGCAGTCGGCCATCAACAAACGTGCTGAGGTCGGCGCAGAGTTCGGTGATGTGCAGCCCCGTGACGTATTCGGCGAGGTTTTCGGCGTGGGTGCCAATGTCGCCCATCGCGCCGGCCGCGCCGGACCGGGCCGGGTCGGTGCGCCAGATGGCCTGTTTGTAGTTGTTGTTTTCTTCTTTTTGCGAGAGCCAGCCCTGCGGATACTCCACAACCACCTTGCGAATCTTGCCGAGTTTACCGCTTCTGACAATGTCGCGGGCTTCTTTCACCATCGGGTAGCCGGTGTAGTTGTGGGTGAGGCCAAACACCAATCCCGATTTTTCTACAATGTCGGCGAGTTCTTTTGCCAGAGCTAAGGTCAGCGTCATGGGTTTGTCGCAAATGACATGAAAGCCGTTTTCGAGGGCGAGTTTGGCGGGCGGGAAGTGCAGGTGATTGGGCGTAACGATGCTCACAAAGTCCATCCGCTCACCGTCGGGCAGGGCTGTTTCGGTCAGAATCATCTGCTCGAACGAGTCATAAACCCGGTTTTCGGGCAGGTAGAGGGCGTGGCCGGTGGCCCGTGATTTTTCGGGCGACTGGCTAAAACAGCCGCAGACGAGTTCGATTTCGTGGTCAAATGTGGCGGCCCGCCGGTGAACGGCCCCGATGAATGCGTCGAGGCTACCCCCGACCTGACCCATGCGTAATTTGCGGTGCATCATTTTTCTGAGTGGCAAGTGGTTTGTTTCGAGTGGCAAGTTATTACCGGCACGTCAGCCAACTGACTATTAGCCACAAAACTTGCCCCCAAAGTTCGCCGTTTTACTTATTTTTAGGAAACTTTACCCGAAATCAGGGCCGCGCCCGGTAAGATTAGCGGGTAAACCGGCTTTGTTTCGTTAGTTCATTGTATCATTAAACCCCTATTAATTATGAACCAATCCGTCAACGCAAACCGGCTTTTTTACGCCAGTTGCTTCGCGCTCATCACCACGGCCTTTTCGTTCAGCATCCGGGCCGGTATTCTGCCGCAGTTAGCCACCGAGTTTGGGCTGACTGCCACGCAGTTAGGCTTTATTAACTCGATGTGGTTTCTGGGTTTCCCGATCTCGATGATTGTCGGCGGATTGGTTTACCACACCGTTGGCCCCCGGATTATCATGATGGTCGCTTTTGTGGCGCATACGCTCGGTATTTTGCTCACGATTTATTCGGGTGGGTACACCGGCCTGTTGGTATCAACGCTGCTGATCGGGATTGGTAACGGCTGCACCGAGGCTGCCTGTAACCCGATGATTGCCGATATGTATTCGGGTTCGCAGATGAACAAAATGCTGAACCGTTTCCATATGTGGTTTCCGGGCGGTATCGTGCTGGGCAGTTTGGTGTCTTTGGGTATGACCACTGCCGGGTTGCCCTGGCAGGCTCAGATTTGGGTCATCCTGATTCCCGCCGTTGTCTATGCCTTTATGTTCTTCGGGCAGACGTTCCCAACCTCAAAAGTGGCCGGGGCAACCTCGTTAGCCAGTAATTTCAAGGCCATGCTAACGCCGATTTACCTGTTTATTTTCTCCTGCATGGCCCTCACCGCCATCAGCGAGTTTGGCCCGCAGCAATGGGTTGGCCTGATTATGGCAAAAAGCGGAGCCACACCCATGCTGATTCTGGCGTTGGTGACGGGCCTGATGGCCGTTGGCCGGTATTTCGGCGGGCCAATCATCCATCGCTTCGATCAGACGGGCGTGTTGTTAGGTTCTGCCGTATTTGCCACCATCGGCATTTACCTGTTCAGCACCCAAACCGGGGCAATGGCCTACGTTGCCGCCGTATTCTTTGCCCTCGGCGTGTGCTATTTCTGGCCCACCATGATCGGGTTTGTGGCCGAGCGGATTCCACTGAGCGGAGCCCTGGGAATGTCAATCGTGGGCGGAGTCGGGATGTTCTCCACGTCTATTTTTCAGCCCATTATTGGCCGGTGGATTGACGCGGAGCGGGTCGAGAAAGCCACGACCGGCCTGGCCGGTGATGCCCTGGAGCTTGCCGCCGGGCAGGCCACGCTGACCAAAATGACCACTTTTCCGATTATTCTGATCGTGGCCTTTGCGTTGCTGTTCTTCTTCATGAGAAACCGCAGGTCAGGAACCGTTGACGAAAAAGTGCTGGCCCAACAGCCGCAACTGTAGATGTATGATGTAGTGTGTATGATGTACGATGTACAATATATCATATATCATACATCATACATCACATACACTACATCATACGTCCAGAAATGCCCCGCTATCAGCACGTTAGCCGGGGCATTTTTGTTTTCAGGCCATGAACACAACCGTCACAACCACAACATCCCGCACCGTAGCCCCGGCGTTTGCCGCCCTGCTGCACGAAGCCGCCACGAACCGAAAGTTTGTCCGCATTGAATACAAGACTGATTTGGAAGAATTTATTCGCACCGACGTATTGCTGAAAACCGCCATTATCCGTGATAACACCGAATGTCTGGTAACGGCACTGGGCGACGAAATCCCGTTCAGCCGCGTCATCAGTCTCGGCGGGCAGGTCTCACCCGATTTTCCCGGTTTCGAGAATTATGCCTGCACGTGTTGAGTCTCACTCGGTCGCCTTTCGCAGAAATTCATCCATTGTGCCGGTGATGTTGAGGGCGAGCTTGCTGTTTTTGAAACTTGGATTGTTGCGCTTGTCCACAATGGTACACCGAAACGTGATGGTCATGGGCGTTTTTTTCTTCTCGAACAGCACCTTCCCCGTCAGCCCGATGAGTTTGCCGGGTTTGAGCGTGACCGGAAACACGACCGGCGTAGTGGCTTTTCGTTTAATCAGGATCGGTTCGGGCTGGCTGCCCTCGGCAACCAACTCATTATTAATCGAGATCGTGTAGCGGGTGTTGGCTATGCTCATCGGAAACAAGTTGGGGTTACGGATGCTGATTTTAGCTGCCAGATCGGTCTCTTTCAGGCTCAGTTTCCCCAGATCAATGTCCTCCACCTTAATATCGGGCAGATAAACCGCAGGCATCCGTCGGCTGTTGGTAAGCGTCAGGGTTTTCTGACCCAGCAATGGCACGTCGAGGTTCACCGTTGCCCGCACGGCGTAGTCGGTGCTGTCTTGCCCGCGTTTTTCGAGCCGTTTCAGCACGGCCACTAGTTTGTTGAGCGGCACCGTCATCGGAAACGTCAGCAGGGTGCTGTCGCTGGCGTTGAGCGAAATGGGTTTGGCATACCGGCTTTCGACCACTGTTGTCGAATCGATAGAGACCGTATAACTCAGTGAATTAGCGGTAAATGCCACCGGCAACGGGTTGTCAATCAGGATGTAGGCATTGATTTTGACGTTCTCGGCATCAATGTCACTGATGTCGAATCGGCTGAGTTCGAGCCGGGGCTGGAGGGTATTGTCGTAGGGGCCGGTTTCGGTTTCGGCGGTGCGCCGAACACGGTCATACCAGAGGTAGGCCACAATGCCGCCAATCAGCAACATACCGAGGGCAATGGCCCATCCTTTTTTTATCACAACCGTTGCGTTTAAACAGTCCGCCGGGTAATTACACCGGCGGTTCCTGCATCGTCTGAACCAGATTGGCCGGTCGTCGCGCCAGGAATATGATTATCCGGTGCATTGGGGCGTAGCCAAGACTCATCTTCGTGCAGCAAACTCGCGGCTAATCACACCTGATTGCGGGTCTGCGCCCGCACTGCCAGCACCCAGCCGACAAGCCACAGTTGGACCTCGTTGAAACATGGTGATAAGAAGAAGTGAGCGTGCAAAAAAGAAACAACACAAAAGCCAGGACTGCCAGTGTTGGGTTGACAGCGGGGGTAAAATCAAGGACGCAAGGGGGTTATAACCTACTTTGTTCACTTTGGAGCAACGAAAGGCGTACATCGTTCACTTATCCGGGTAGTTGCCGGTGCGGGCCACCCTACGCAGGATTCGGTTTGAGCGCAGATCGTTGCAACAGCCGCCATAAAAAATGCGTGACGTTCGGGAGAACGTCACGCATAGCAAATTATCCGGGCCGAGGGTGCAGGCCGGGTCAGTGGTTCAGCACGTTTACCGCAGCAACAATACCCGGCCCGTTTGGGCCTTATTACCGCCACCACCGCTTACCCCAATCAGGTACAGCCCCGACGGTTCACGTTCCATATCCAAGACCTCGGTTTGGGCCGCCCCCGTGCCAACCACCGCCCGGCTCTGCAACACGGCCCCCGTCAGGCTCTGCACCGACACGCTGCCCCGCTCACCCGCGCCCAACCGGAACCGCACCGACACCCGACCCGACGACGGATTCGGGCTGATTACCAGACCCGTATTATCGTCTGAATCCGGCTCCGACGAAGCCACGCCAAGCCGGGGACCCGTGCAGTTGGTCGTCAGCGACTGGCTTACTTCAGTGCCGCTCTGCCGGGCCTGAAACGTGAAGTTCGTGCCGGTACGCTGCCAGCTCGGAATAGGAAACACGTTGTCGCTACTCCATCCCCGCAACCCGATGGCCTGGTACTCTACCGCACTCCCGTTGCCGCCCGATGTGGTCAGGGTTACGGTGTTGGCGGCACAATTGAGCGAGGGCGGGTTGAGGGCGAACGGCCCGCCCCCACAATTGACCGTGACGACAACCGTGCCGTTTTGGGTGGGGCAACCGCCCTTGCTGGCCGACACGCCGTAGGTATAGCTGCCGCTGCTGGCCGGGGGCGTAACCCCAATTGAACTGCCGCCCCCGCTCAAGCCATTGTTGCTCCAGGTGTAGGTCACGCCGGTACAGTCACTACCGCCACAGTTGGCGTTGAGGGTGATACCCGCGTTGCAGGCCGGGTTGGGGTTGCTGGCCGAGGGCGAGATGGCGAAACAACCCGGTGGCGGGCCGCTGCACGAACTGGTGAAGGGCTGCTGAATCTCCTGCCCGTTTTGCCGGGCCTGAAGGGTGAAGGTGGTGCCGTTGCGCTGGTGGTTGGGAACGGTGAAGTTGGGGTTGGCTGCCCAGTCGCGCAGGCCCAGCACCCGGTATTCGGTTGCGCCGTTGCCCCCGCTGACGTTCACCGTGAGTTGCCCCTCTGTGCCGTTGCAGGTGTAGGTGGGTGCGAGCAGGGCAAATCCGGTTGGGCTGCAACCGCTGACGGTAACGGTGGTCTGGGCCGTTTGTTGACAGCCGTTTTTGGTGGCCGTGAGGGTGTAGGTGCGGCTGCCGTTGGTACCGAGTGCGCCCGTGCCGAGGCTCTGCCCCGCCGAAACGGTCTGATTCAAGCCAACGCCCGACCAGGTAAAGGTGGCCCCGTTGCAGTCATTACCGCTGCAGGTAAAGGTAAGTTGGGCCGACTGATTGCACTGGGCGTTGGGGTTGCTGTTGCTGGCCGTCAGGTTCAGGTCACAGGGCGTGGTGGTGGGGCAGGTGGCCGGGGTGAAGCAAAACGAGCGGTAATCCTGAAACGGTTCTGCGGTGGTGCCGTAGAGCTGGAGGGTAGCCTGATTGCCGAAATCGAGCAAATCCCAGGTGGTGTTGGTGCTGGTGAAGATGCGGTAATAGCCGTTTTGCGCGGATATGCCCCAGCGTTGTTTGTCGTCTCCGTTGTAGTTACCGAGGGCGAGCATATTGCCGTTTGCGCCGGTGGTGGTTTGCACCACGCGGTTGGTGCCATCCTGAATAGTGAAGCGGTAGCGGCTGCTGCCGGTGTCTTCGATCTTCCAGATTTGGTTGGCCTGGTTGTTAGCCGCGAGTTGCTGAATACTGGCCCCGCCGTTGACGGTTTGGAGGAGCAGCCCCGTTTTCTGGACTTTGATGGTATAGCAATTGCCCGATGCGGGAGCCGCGCAGGTAGCTGGCGGAGTGCCGGTGTCGTCAATGATGGTGTACGGATACGGCACGGCCTGGGTAAGAATAAAATTGCCTTGTCCGTTTGTTACTACAGCCCGGTAGTCGCTGCCAGTGTCGAAGGCTTTATTGGATGTGCTATTGGTATTAGCATTAGGGGTTCCGCCAGAGCCGACTTGTACAGACCGTGATGTGTTGAAAACGTCATTTGGATTAGCAGACCCATTGTTGTCTTTAATCCATTCATAGGATGAGTATCCAGCCGGGGCCGATACAATGGTGCCATCCTGGTTAAATTCCAGACTTTTTGGCTCAGTACCAAGCAGTTGTGGGGTCACCGGGGTAGCCGGGCTATTGTTGCCAATCAATGGCAATAATGCATCACACCAAAGTTGAACGGCATGGCTCAGGCCGGGTTGGTTAAAGTGAGTTGGTTCACCTCCACCCGTACGCCGTTCAGAGAGCGGTATGCCTCCGGTGGTGTTGTCCGGGGCCGGGTCGGTGTCGGGTCCTCTGAACACTTTGCTGATGCCCGCATTGATGAGATTTTCCTGCCCCTGCCGCACAACTAATGAGTATTGATCGAAATTGTTTTCGATGAATGAGGTTTTGCCGACTACCCACGTAACCGGGCTTGCCAAGCCTGTGGACGATTTTCGGCTTTCCGCTATTAAATCGGACAGCTTTTTCTTGTAATCTTCCGCATCTTTCAGTCGTCGAACTTCTTTTTGATTCGTGAGTGGATTGTCATAATCAGGCCAGCTATTTGGTTCTCGTAAAGTCTTGGTGTCTGTTTCGCCCTGATGCCACAATATTGCTCTAACGCCAAACAATGAGCCATAGAATTTGAGCGTATTTTTTAAGAAACCATAAGGAGCACCTTTTGAGAAGCGATTGTTCTCAGTATTACCAGTCTTAATTCCTAATGATTCTTTATTAGGGTCTATCGAATCCCACCAGTTCGTAACGGTTGTCCCGCCAAAAGCAGCATTATAGAAGGCTACGGGTACTGATTTAGTCGTAGCGATTTTTTCCCCTAACGCTCCCCAAAACCAAAGCGAAGGCCCCAATGGAGCAATCACGGTAGAGGGGTCATCTTTGGCGGCAATCAAACTCCCTAACGGTGGTTTCTGCCTACCAATATCAGGAAAGTTACTCATAAATCGAACGTCCTGGAGTTCACTGGTATTAATAGCAGCTATGAATTGCTCGTTGAAGAGATTTGGTTGCACTCTAACCGCATCCATCACGGGTAATGGTCGGGCTACAACTCCCAAATATTCAGGAATTTGATTTTTCAGTCCTTGTGCATTCGATTGACCGGCGATAACAAATACCTCGCCCACGCCAACTTTGCTGCTGTATGGATTACCTAAAGTGGTGTTGCCAAGCTTGATAGCAACGTCCAAACGATACCAGCCCGCTGGCGTATACAAACTACCCCGAAAGGTTCCAAAAACCTTGCTGACCGGGATAGTCAGTTTGACTTCAGGTTGCACAGGCTGTCCGGTGGTCAAATCCAGTTTGGTCAATGTTGCCTGAGCCGTAGTGTACAAGTTGAACCAGAATGAGCTAGAATTGTAGCTACCCTGAACAACTATATTGGCTGAACCTGAGTCATCCCGCTGGTAAACGCCCCCGGCAACCGGGTTACTGACAATGAGTCGTGGCTGGCACAAGGCTGCACTCAGGGGAGCAACCAGCCACAAAAGGGACAATAGAAATCTGTTCATGATGAAAATCACGATTTGGGGTGAACTAAAAAGAAAGAGAAATTACTTAAAGGCAGTTGTAATAATACTCTGTGACATTGGGGTAGGTGGTATAGGGCCAGAAACCAATATTGGTGCGTTCTCCGTACTCAATTTTTTTAGTTACTTTCTTCTGTTTATCAAAGACGTATTTTTGCGTTTTGACATATACAGATCCAATAGGATAAGGAGAAGGGCCATCCTGAGATATGGTTTCCTTTAACAGGAGATTTTTATTGATATATCCCAAGAAAGGATTGGAGGCTACGACTATAGTACTGTCGTAATCATAGGTCAAGATAATATTTCCATTACCTTCTAAAGCAGAACTTACCCTTTTGATTATATTCCCCTCTTTTACTTCTACACTCTTATTATAGTTATTACTCACTTTTAATAGATAGCCATCCTTATCGTATAAAGTATTGTCTCCGTCAAATGTCTTTAACGGAAATCCATTTGCATCTAGTTCGACTGAATCTCGCTTTTCTCGCACGAGTTTTTTATCGAAATAGTATTTATAATGACGAATAAAATGACTAATTGTATAACTGTAGCGAGTTGTATCAAGAGCTGAGTCTGAGTAAACGTTATACTCAGACTTTAACTTCCCATTGAGATCATAGCCATATGAAGTGTCTCGCTGTTTGTTGAGCGTAACCAAACGTCCATTAATCATCATCTGCTCTGGCGGTGAACCGGCAAAAACCTGGGTATCTTCCTGTTTGTAGATGATCTTTACCACTCTGTCCCCATGCAAACCGGGACAATTGTAATCAGGCAGGCCAACCACCACTGGCGGCTTTACCTCCTCCACCTCTTTCTTGCAGCCGATGCCCACGCCCAGCAAGGTCAGAAAAAGCAGGCTATATAGCATCGTCGTTTTCATGGGCTTCGTTGCGTTTTGGTAAAACAAAGGTGACGGGTAAAATCAAGGACACAAGGGGGCGATAACCTACTTTTCGGGGGGTTATAACCTACTTTTTTTGCTCCGTAGTCAGAGAAACCCCTTGCAGGAATGGTTTGTGTTCGGCCACATACCGGCTCAGGCAATGCCAGCCCGTGCCGGTCAGCCCCAACGTAGCCAGAATACCCGTTTTCTGCTTGTTAATGGCTTTCTCCGTTCGGCAAAGCCGGTTGCCAATCTGAGCATTGGTCAGGCCGTCGGCAGTCAGGCGCAGAATGTCGCGTTGGTAGGGGTTCAGCAACTCCCAGCCGGGGGGCGTTTGCGGGGCGTGTGGCAGGTGCAGGGCGGCTTCTAAAAGCAGCCGCAGCAGTTCGGGGTCCCCAGATGTAACTATATTATGGGGGGGGCAATTTGTTGGGACGTAGAAGCGTATAGCATAGCGAAATTGTGGTTAGTTGTGTGAGCCAAATATAGCCATTCATCCGTGATAAAATCAACCTGAATATGAAGAAATTGTTACTAAATAATACTTTGCTTTAAGTATGTATTTGTGATTATTGCGTTGGTCGCGTTTTTCGCTGATACAGCACCGCCAACAGCAATCAGATTCGGTTTGGGCGCAGACCGTTGCAACAGCCGCCATAAAAAATGCGTGACGTTCTCCCGAACGTCACGCATAGCAAATTATCCGGGCCGTAAAAACGGTGTGGGCCGGGTCAGTATTTCAGCACCTTCACCGTTTTTTGCTGCCCGCCGTTGCCCACCTGCAACAGCAGCACCCCGGCGGCTTCGCGGCTCACATCAAACAGATACTGCGCGGTCGGCTCGGTTTGATTCATCAACAGGCTCTCCAACACCCGACCGTTGCCCGTGATGAGCCGCAACCGAACCGCCTGCTCGTTGACCCGGGTTACCTCTACCGTTACCTGCCCGTCGGTGGGGTTGCCCATCACCCGAACCTGCAACCCGGTCAGCTCGTCGGCGTTGGCGGCTGACGCGGCCTCGCGGGTTCTGCCGGCACAGGCAGCCTTCAAATCAAACACATAACTCACCGTCTGTCCGTTTTGCCGGGCCATAATGGTGATGGGTTTGGCATCCTGCCGCAGGCCCGCTTCCACCCGCTGATTGGGGTTGGTTGTCCAGCCGGTGATGCCAACGGCCATATACTCAACCGTGCCGCCGTTGCCCCCCGACGTGTTAAAGCGAATGTCGCCCGTTGAG
>JBBRNH010000086.1:0-26053 GCA_038230415.1 Cytophagales bacterium
ACCGCCACCGGCCCGAACAGTGAAACCGCCACGCAGCGCACTTATTTTGCCATCGTAAACGAAGCCCAGCCCTTGCCCGTTGGTCGGCCCGGTTTGTCGGCTAAACTCGACAAAACCACCTACCAGCCCGGCGAATCGGCGACGCTCACCATCGGCGATGGTCTCGACCCGAACCGGGCGCATTATCTGTTGCAGGTCTATGAAAAGGGCAAAACGATTCGGGAGGAATGGCTAACGGCAACGCCAAATCAACCGTTGCGGGTGCTGTTGCCCATTGCCGAACGCAACCGGGGTGGGTTTGCCGTGCGGGTATCGGGGGTCAGAAACGGGCGGTTCGAGAGCCAGACGCAGACCCTGGCCGTGCCGTTCAGCAACAAAGAACTAACCGTTGAAACGCTGACCTTCCGCGACAAACTCAAACCCGGTCAGCCCGAAACCTGGACGCTCCGCATCAGTGGGCCGGGGGGCGAGCGTGTTGCCGCCGAGATGGTGGCTACGCTCTACGATGCTTCGCTCGATACGTTTGTAGCATTGTATTGGCCGACGACTTTTTATCAGCCAACGGCTTACGCGGGCAACGGCTACCGGGCCGGTAACTTCGGAAATCGGGCTACGCAACCCTTGTTTTATCGTTACGACGGCGGCACGTCAGGTTTTCTATTTCTGCGGTATGATGCCCTGAGTTGGGGCCGGTATGCGTTCACGGGCTACGGCGACCGGCCCTTTTATGTGCGGGAACTGCCAAATCAAGGCCAACTTATGATCCGGCTGCAACGCAAAGGCAACCAAGTCACAGGCACCATCCGCAATGAAAACAGCGATGCTGTACCGGGCGTAAATATCAACCAGAAAGGGGCGTTGACAGGATTTTTGAGCGACGCGACCGGCAAATTTACGTTGACGCTTCTCAACGCCCCCAAGCCCACATTGGAGTTTAGTTTCGTTGGTTATCAACGGCTTGACTTGGCACTGACCAATCAGAAGAACCAGTCGGCGCGGTTTATGCCCGACGAAACGATGCTGAACGAAATGGCAGTGGCAGGCTATGGCGGGCGCGTTGGCCGGGTTATGGAAGCCCAGGTTGCAGGAATGGCAATGATGGCTGCCCCGGCACCGGCGGCAAAACGGGCGCGGGGGGATTATGCGGATTCTTCGGATGAGGAGTCTCCCCCTGCTGAGACACAGTTGCTACAAGAAGCGGTAGCGAAAAAACCGTCCCCCCAACCCGCGCCCCAAATCCGCAAGAACTTCAACGAAACGGCGTTTTTCCTGCCCGATCTCCGCACCGATGAACAGGGCCGGGTGCTGCTCACCTTCACCATGCCCGAAGCCCTCACGCGCTGGCGGTTGCGGACATTCGCCCACACCAAAGACCTGAAAACTGGCACCTTAGACCGCGACATCATCACCCAGAAAGAGTTGATGATTACCACCAACCTGCCGCGTTTCTTCCGCGAGGGCGACACCATCCGCATCGCGGCCCGGATTAACAACCTGACCGATAAAGGATTAACCGGCATAGCGAAGTTAGAAGTTTTGGACGCGCTGACGGGCTTACCCTTGCCAAATCCGGCTGGTGGTGGAGTATTCACCGCCCAGCCTAACCAAAGCACCGCCGTTTTCTGGACGTTGCCCATCCCAACGGGAATGCCACCCGTCACGATTCGGGTGAGTGCAACGGCGGGAAGTTTTACCGATGCCGAAGAACGCACCGTGCCGGTGTTGCCCAATCGGATGCTCGTGACCGAAACGCTGCCGATTTGGGTGAATGGCAACGAGAAAAAGACGTTTACGCTCGATGCGCTGGCGAAACTCGCGCCGGAGTTGCCCGTTCAGCACGAACGGCTCACGGTAGAGGTCACAGCCAACCCGATTTGGTACGCGCTGCAAAGCCTGCCCGGCGTGTTGGAGTACCCCTACGAGTGCGCCGAGCAGTTGTTTAGCCGGGTGTATGGCAGCAGTTTAGCCGCCTTCATCGTGAATGCCCGCCCCGAATTCAAGGCAGTGATCGAGGGCTGGAAGACGACCCCACCGCGCAACCCCTTAGAAACCAACGCCGAACTAAAAGCCGTAACCCTCGAAAACACGCCCTGGGTAGCCGATGCCCGCGCCGAAGCCGACCGCACCGCCAAACTCGGCCAGCTCTTCGATGCCAACAACCTCCGCAATATGGAAGCGCAATCGCTGGCGAAACTCAAGCAATTGCAAACGCCGGACGGTGGTTTCCGGTGGTTTCCCGGCCTGCCCGCCAGCCCGACGATTACGCTGCATTTACTGGCTGGATTTGGTCATCTCGCCAAACTCGGTGTTCGGTTGCCCGATGGATTGCAGGCCGACGTTGACGCGATGATGGCCCGCGCCGTGACCTACGCCGATGCCGAAATGCGCCGGTACATTCAGAATAGTAAGGGTCAGAATCTTGGCAGTTATTGGGCCATGCAGTACGGTTACGCCCGGAGTTTTTACCGGCAAACGCCCCTCCCTGCCGAGATTCAAAAACCGATGATGGCTGCGTTAGCGGCTAACTGGCTCAATGCCAATTTGCAGGGGCAGGCCATGACTGCTCTGACACTCAACCGATTTGGCGATGCGGCAACGGCGCAGCAAATCATGGCCTCGCTCCGCGAACGCGCCACCACCACCGACGAGATGGGTATGTTCTGGCCCGAAAATAAGGTCGGCACGTTTTGGTATCAGGCTCCGGTGGAGACGCAAGCCTTGCTGATCGAGACGTTTGGGGAATTACCCGGCCTGAAATCCCGCGAGATTGACCACCTCAAACAGTGGCTTATCCGGCAGAAACAAACGCAATCCTGGCCCTCAACCAAAGCCACCACCGAAGCGGTTTACGCGCTCTTGCTAAACGGTTCGTCTTGGACAGATCCCAAAAATACGGCTACGGTAAAAATCGGCAATATCCTGTTAGCCGACCGTGCCAACAAACCCGAACTTGCCACCGGGTATCAGAAAACGGCCTTCGCCCCGGCAGAAATCCAGCCCACGTTGGGCCGCGTCGAAATCAGCAAGAAAGGTGACGGCCCGGCCTTCGGAGCCATGTACTGGCAGCATTTTGAGCCGCTCGACCGCGTAACGCCTTCTGCATCAGGAACGCCGGGAACGGGTGCAGCCGGAGCCGGCCCGTCGGGTTTGTCTATCCAGAAAACCCTGTACGTGCAACGAGACACCGATAGCGGCCCGAAAATCTCGGTTATCTCGTCAGCAACGGCGTTGAAACCCGGCGATTTAGTGAAAGTCCGATTAGTGTTGACCGCTGACCGGGTGATGGAGTACGTGCATCTGAAAGACGGGCGTGCCAGCGGTTTCGAGCCGATTGCAGTGCTGTCGGGTTATAAATACCAGAATGGCTTGGGTTATTACGAAGCCCCGCGCGATGCCAGCACCGACTTTTTTATGGAATACCTCCCGAAAGGAACCCACGTATTTGAGTACGACCTGCGCGTGGTTCACGCCGGGGATTTCTCGGCGGGCGTGGCAACGGTGCAGTGTTTTTACGCCCCCGAATTTGCCGCCCACTCCGCCGGAGAACGGGTTTTAGTCAGGTAGAGACGCATATTTACGTCTGCACATATAAAATAACATGACCAACCTCAACACCATTGGCGAAATCGGGCTGCTGAACCGCATTGCAGCCTCCATGCCCGCCCCCATGCAACCCACCACCCGGCTCGGATTTGGCGACGATGCCGCCGTTTTTGACCTCGATGAGTTCAGCTACGGCCTGTTTGCGTCGGCGTTGCTGCTCGAAGGCGTTCAATTTGATTTGACGTATTTTCCGTTGCAACACCTCGGCTACAAAGCTGTTTCGACGGGGGTAGCAAAAATTGCCGCCATGAACGGCTTGCCCATGCAACTTTCATTAAGTGTAGGGATGAGCAGTCGGTTTACGCTCGAAGCCGTTGACGCGCTGTATGAAGGCGTTCGCGGGGCCTGCGAAGCCTACGGCGTGGACTGGGTTGGGGGCGACATTACTACCTCGCGGGTGGGCCTGACGCTGGCCGTGAGCATCACGGGCCGGGTGCCGAAAGACAAAATCACCTACCGGAATACGGCCAAACCAAACGATGTGCTGTGCGTTACCGGCGATCTCGGCGCGGCTTACTTAGGGCTGCAACTGCTCGAACGCGAAAAGCAGGAGTTCCTGGCAAACCCCGATATGCAGCCCGCCCTAACCGAAGAAACGGCGTACCTCGTGCAACGGCAACTCCGCCCCGAAGCCCGCACCGACACCGTTCACGAACTCCGTGATCTGGGAATTTTGCCAACGGCCATGATCGGCGTTCCCGACGGGCTGGCGGCTGCCTTGCTGCACCTTTGCCGGGATTCTAAAACGGGCGCGGTAATCTTCGATAATAACCTGCCGATTGACGACCAGAGTTATCTGATTGCTACCGAGTTCAGTATCAGCCCGATAACGGCGGCCTTGAACGGGGGCGACGACTACGAACTGCTCTTCACGGTGCCGCCCGCCGAGTTTGAGAAACTTAAAAACAGTTCGCGCATTACCGCCGTTGGCTACCTCACCGCCGACCCCACACAGGTGATTCTCGCCACCAAAGCCGGGCAGCAAACGCCCATCCGGGCGCAGGGGTTTGTGTAGAGACCGGTGCGCCGGTGCGACAATATTTGCGTCTCGTGGATCGTGGCGGCTGAGACGCAAATATGCCGGTCCGCCGGTGCGGTCTCTACACAAATTCGGCTCCGCGCTCTTTGGCGTGGGCCACAAATTCTTTCACTTTCTGCTCGTCTTCTTTGCGGCAGACCATCAGCACGTTATCAAACTCGGCCACGATGAACCCGTCTAAGCCGTTCACCACCACGAGCCGCTCTTTGGGCGTTTTGATGATGCAGTTCTGGGTGTCGAACAACATCACGTGGCCGTCAATCACGTTCTGGTTTTCGTCTTTGTCTGATACGTCATACAGTGATTTCCAGGTGCCGAGGTCCGACCAGCCGAAATCACTCAGCACTACAAACACGTTATCGGCTTTTTCCATGATGCCGTTGTCAATCGAGACACTACCGCAGAGTGAATACGCCCGGCCAATAAAGGCTTCTTCGCGGTCGGTGTAGTAGGTATCGTTTCCTTCGGCAAAAATCTCGGCCAGGTCGGGCATGATCTCGGTAAAAGCGCGGATGATGCTCTGAGCGTTCCAGACAAAGATTCCCGCGTTCCAGACAAACTCACCGCTGGCAATAAACTCTTTGGCGAGTTCAATCTGCGGTTTTTCGGTGAAGGTTTTCACCTTTTTCATGTCCCGGATTTCGGGCGTTTCACCCGGTGTTGCCACATACTGAATGTAGCCGTAGCCGGTGTCGGGGCGGCTGGGCTGAATGCCGAGCGTCACCAGCACATCGTTATATTCAGTGGCACCGAGCGCAACCCGAATTGTTTCCCGAAACTCGTCTTCGGCCAGAATAATATGATCGGCAGGAGCAACAACGATGTTGGCATCGGGATTTTGCTGCGCGATTTTGTAGCAGGCGTAGGCAATGCAGGGCGCAGTGTTGCGGGCAACGGGTTCGCACAGAATCTGGTCGGCGGCTAAGTACGGCAGTTGTTCGCGGCACAAATCGCGGTAGCGGTCGCTGGTAACAATGTAGATATGTTCGGGCGGGCAGATGCCATCGAAGCGCGAGGCCGTTTGTTGCAACAGCGATTGGCCCGTTCCCAGCACGTCGTGAAATTGCTTGGGGTATCCCGTGCGGCTAAAGGGCCAGAACCGCGTTCCAACCCCGCCCGCCATGATGACGACATAGTTATTGTTCATGTATGATGTAGGCTGTATTTTCCCGTCGGCTGGTGCTTTACCCATGCCGGATTCTATGGCAAGACTACAGCCAAATGATGGTAAATGTTCAGGGCTTGCCCGGATTCTTAGCCACGAACGCCTGAACCCGCCGGGCTGCGTTCTCCCGAATATTCATCCAAAAGAAGTTAATGTCGGCCACGTGCCAGATTTTGGTTTTGACCAACCCGGCCCCCGGCACGTTCGGCGTACCGATCCAGAGCAAGCCCTTATTACTTTGAGCATCAACCATTTCGGGATAAAATTTAAAGTTCGGCCCAACGCCACCGAGGTTTGCCGGGCGCGGAGCCGGGCTGTCGGTTGAATTCCAGATCAGCGGATTCGTGCAGAGCGCACGGTTCAGGGCTTTGGTATAATAGTCGGGTATATACTCTTTGGCGAACGTGTTCCAGGAAACAAAACAGCCCGTTTGGTCGGCGGTTTCACCGGGGGGGATAGTCTTGAAATACGTCGGTGGCGTGGCAATGCCAATTAGATAAGCCGCCACGAGCCGCTCCTGAAGCGGTTTCCCGTCGAAAAATTCCCGGAGCAATCGTCCGCTGTGAAGTGTCCCCTGCGAGTGGGCGGCAATAATAATCGGGCGGAGTGAGCCGTCAGGATTGGTGCCGTAATGGTCGAGGTAATACTGAAACGCGGCCCGCACGTCCTGATAAGCCAGGTCAAGCGCACGCCGTTTGTCGGTGCTGTCGCTGGTGGTAAACGCCGAATAGTGCGCCTGTCGGTAGCGCGGGGCATACACCCGGCCCGCGCCGTTGAAGGCCGATGCCTGATTGAGAATCGTGGAGTTGTCAACTTTCTGATTCATGTCGGCATCCAGCACATCGGCGTTCCACTCCGAGGGGCCTTGAGGCTGGCCGGTGTAGATAGTGGGATGCACAAAAAATACATCGGCAATGGCCGTTGCCTGCCCGTCGCGGACGGTTTCGGGGGCATTACGCGGAATCGAGTCGGCGGCATCGCGTTTGGTGGGCAGGGCCGCCCAGGCTTCGGGACGGCTGTAATCCGGGGCGGTTAGCGCGGGCTGATTGGCAACGTGGGAAGCCAGTTTTACCGGCCCGCGCTGGCACGAAAGACTACCGAAAAGTGCCAGAAATAGCACTAAACAAAGCGGGGCAATAGAAGAATTTGGGGATGTTTTGCTTATGGCAAGATTTTTTAGAACGAAAGGCATAAAAGCATTTATTTTGCAGTAAATAATCACGTTCAATTAACGAATAATTACTAACCTAAGTTATGAATCAAGTATTTACGCACGTTCTGACGAATCAACTTCGTCATCGGCTGCTGCTGGTTTTTTGCCTGTTTTCGTTTGGGGCAATGGCCCAAACCAATCTGTCGGGCAAGATTACCGATGCTGTCAGCAAAAACACCCTCGCCGGGGTAAGCATCGCCATCAAGGGCAAAGTTTTAGGTACGATTACCGATACCAAAGGTAGTTTCTCGTTGCAGACCACCACACCCACGCCCTTTGTAGTGGTGGTTTCATCGGTCGGATACGAGTCGCAGCAGTTTACCATCACGGGTAGCCGCTCTGATCTTAACATTGACCTGAAAGAACAGGTTACGCTCGGCCAGGAGGTAGTAGTGTCGGCCAGTCGGACCGAAGAGGAAATCCTGAAATCGCCGGTGTCGGTCGAGAAAATAGACATTCGCGGTCTGCAAAACGCCCCCACACCCAGCGTTTACGATGCCTTAGCCAACCTGAAAGGGGTTGATTTTGCCACGCAGGGGTTGCTGTTTAAGTCAGTTAATCTGCGCGGCTTTGGCAGCACCGGCAACCCTCGCACGGTGCAACTCATTGACGGAATGGACAACTCGGCCCCCGGCCTGAACTTCCCGACCGATAACATCGTCGGGATTCCTGACCTTGACTTAGCCAGCGTAGAAGTATTGGCGGGTGCGGCATCGGCACTCTACGGCCCGAACGCTATTCAGGGTCTGATTTTGATGAACTCGAAAAGCCCGTTTGATTATCAGGGACTGAGTGCCAACGTGAAGGCCGGTATCATGAGCGCGAGTAACCGCGACGTGGTGAACACGGGCTACTACGATGCCTCTATCCGGTATGCCAAAGCGTTTAACAACCGATTTGCCTTCAAACTCAATTTTTCCTACATCCGGGCTAAAGACTGGCAGGCGACCAACTATGACAACCTAAACCTCGGCGGCAACGCCGACCCGAACCGCATCCTCGGCACCAAACTCAACTACGATGGTGCCAACACCTACGGCGATGAGTTTACGGCTAACATAAAATCGGTCGGCCAAACCCTGATTACCAACAAATTACTACCCGCAGCGGCTGCCGGTTTGCTGCCCGACGTGAACGTAAGCCGGACGGGTTTTCTGGAGCGCGATTTGGTGGATTATAACACCAAGAGCATCAAGTTTAACGGAGCCGCACACTACCGGATTACCGATAAAGTTGAACTCATCGGGCAGTTGAATTACGGCAACGGCACGACTGTCTACACCGCTTCGGGCCGCTATGCCCTGCGTGATTTCTCGCTCACGCAAGCCAAACTTGAACTCCGGGGCGACAACTTCACCCTCCGGGCCTACACCACCCAGGAGCGGTCGGGCAAGTCATACACCGCCGGGCTTTTAGCCATTGCTATGGGCGAAGCCATCAAACCCAGCAGCACCTGGTTTGGGCAATACACGGGGGCATACGTTCAGGCCGTGAGCGCGGGGCAGTCGGCAGATGCGGCCCAGGTTACGGCGCGGGGCGTGGCCGATGGCGGTCGGCCAGTGCCGGGAACGGATGCCTTCACGAGTTTGCTCGATACCTACCGCAACAAACCCATTAGCGAAGGCGGGGGCGGTTTTCAGGATAGATCGAACCTGTATCACCTCGACGCGGTGTATAACCTGAAAAACCAGATCAAATTTGCCGAAGTATTGGTGGGGGCCAACTACCGCCGGTATATTCTGGCTTCGGCAGGCACGCTCTTTGCCGACCAGGCCGAGGGACGCAACGGAAAAATCGCCATTAATGAATTTGGCGGATTTGCCCAGATTGCCAAGTCGCTTTTTAACGACCACCTAAAACTGACGGCATCGGGCCGGTACGACAAAAACCAGAATTTCGACGGGCAGTTTACGCCCCGGCTTTCGGCGGTTGCCACCTTCGGCGACCAGAACATCCGGGTCTCCTACCAAACGGGTTTCCGTATCCCGACCACGCAAAACCAGTATATTGACCTGAAAACACCACAGGCGCGGCTCATTGGCGGTTTGCCGGAGTTTGATACCCGATATAACTTGGCAACGGCTTATACGCTGCAAAACGTGCAGGCAGCCGGGGCCATCATCGGAGCCAATGGTGCCAGCAAACCCTTTCAGGATCAGGTAATTGCCCAGCTAACGGCGGCAGTGCTGCCCCAGGTACAGGCCGCAGTACAAGCGGCAGTAACGGCTCAGGTACAGGCTGCTGTGGCGGCTGGTCAGATTCCGGCGGCCAACGCGGCAGCGGCCATCACCGCCGGGGTTACGGCAGCCCTGCCCGGCGAAGTGGCAAAGGTGGTTGCGGCCAATGCGCCCGCTGCCATTCAGGGCGCGGCTATCAACACCGGGGTTGCCGCATTAAAAACCTACCAGGTTCAGAAATTCAGGCCGGAGCGCGTTGCCAGTTACGAAATCGGCTACCGGGGTCTGGTGGCAAAACGATTGTTTGTTGATGCCTACGGCTACATGAGCCGTTACACCAACTTCTTAGGGAGCGTAACGCTGATTAAGGCAACGGCATCGGTGGCACCGGGCCTGTTACCATTGGCATCGGGGGTGTTTGGTTCGTCGGCCACGCGCGATGTGTTTTCGCGGCCTGCCAACAGCAACGAAGACATCACCACGTCGGGCTGGGGATTGGGGCTGACCTACCAACTCAAGAAAGGCTATACCCTGGCGGCCAACATCTCAAACAATAACTTAGATAACTTCAGGAAAACCGACGAGGTGCAGTTCGATTATTTCAATACGCCCAAGTATCGCTACAACCTGACCTACGGCAAACGGCCCACGTCGAATACGCCAATTGGGTTCAGCGTGAATATCAAACATCAGGACGAATTTATCTGGCAGGGTTTTGGTGTGCCATCTGACCCAAGCGTACCGTTTTTCAGCAATACAACGGTGCCAGCCATCACCAACCTTGACGCGCAGGTGAGTTATAAACTGAAACCGATGAAGTCTATCGTTCGGATCGGGGCCACCAACCTGTTTGGCAAGCCCTACATTCAGGCGTATGCCAGCCCGGCTATCGGTTCTACCTATTACCTGAGCCTGACCTTTGATGAGTTGCTGAACTGATACACTGCTCACCGTTGGCTGAAGCCAACGGCAACGGGTGGAAAGTCCCGTTGGGACTGGTAGTCCTGAAAGGACTTTTCATTCATTGCCGTTGGCTTCAGCCAACGGTTTTTTTATGCCCAACCTGCAACGTGCTTGCCGGATACTTCGTACTTTCGTTATGCGTTAATCAGTCAGCATACACGATGCTCCCTGCCCTGCCCTTTTCCATGAAACAGTCTGTACACGTCGGTACGCTTATTTTTCTGTTTGCCGTTGCGCTGCTGTCTACCCGCGCTGCCCGCGCTGATCACATTTATGGCGGCCACCTCACCCTGCGCTATACCGGCACACCCGGTCAGTATGAGCTGTCTATGCTGATGGTTTTTAACCGAAATCAGATGGTAGGACCACCTTCGGTCTACGAAGAGCCGATGGTTTTTATTTTTCGCAAACGCGACAATACCCTCATGCCACAGGGGTTTCCAGTGCTAAGGCTGACGAATACCACCGACCTCACACCCAACAACTCGGCCTGTGACCGGCAACGGCCATTGGCCCTGTCATACCTGAAATACAGCAAGGTGATAACCCTGTCGGCTGCCCAATACAACGACCCGCAGGGCTATTACGTAATTTGGGAACGCTGCTGCCGGAGCGGTGGCATTACCAACATGGTGAACTCCGGCACAACGGGCATGGTGTTCCGGTTAGATTTTCCGGCGGTAACGTCGGTCAACTCATCACCCGATTTTGTGCCCCCCCCGGCAGAATATGTCTGCATCAACAAACCCTACACGGCTGATTTTAAGGCAACCGATGCCGATGGCGACCAACTAACCTACGAATCGGTGAACCCATTGGGGGGTTACACGTCAGCGGTTCCGGGCAATAATTCTGGTTCGGGATTGTCGCGGGCTTCGTATCCGGCCATCAACTGGGTTGGTGGTTATTCGGCCACCAACGCCATTCCCGGCAGCCCGGCCCTGAGCATCAACGCCACTACCGGCCTGCTCACGGTGAAACCGAACCGGCTGGGGATTTTTGCCTTTACGGTGCTGGTGCGCGAGTTCAGAAACGGCACAGAAATCGGGCAGGTCCGGCGCGATTATCAGTTTCCAGTCGTTGACTGCGCGGCCTACCAAAACCCGCCCCCGCTCATCACCTACACCGGACGCGACTCGACCCAGATTGTTCGCTGCGACAATTCACCCATCACCCTGACCATCGCCCGCGACACCACCTTTCGGTATCAGTGGCAACGCAACGGCGTGGTTATCAGTGGGCAAACCGGATTCTCGCTCACCGTGAGCGATACGGGGCGGTACACGGTCCTCAAAAAATTTATTATCCCTTGCGGTAACGACACCGTTTCGAAGGCCGTGCAGGTGTTGCCGGTAACGCCCCCGGTTGCCAAAATCTTTGCGAACCGCACAGAACTGGTTTTTGCCGCCGATACGCTCTGGCTGCGGGCCTTAACCCAACCGCCGTATCTGCAATATACCTGGACGGGGAGCGGAGCGGCACTGCCCGGTCAGCGAAACCGCATCTGGGTTGCCAACGATGCCGGCTTATACCGGCTGCGGGTCTCGACGTTTAACAACAAATGCCCGGCAGAAGATACCATTCGTGTCACGCGCTTCACCCGGCTATATGCGCCAACGGCCTTCACGCCCAACGGCGACGGGCAGAACGACACCTGGAAGATCGAAAACATTGGCGACCTGACCGACACCGAAGTCGCCGTGTTTGACCGTTGGGGCAATCCGGTGTTTTATTCGCAGGGATACGCCCAACCCTGGGACGGGCAAAGCGGCAAAAGCGGCAAAGTACCGGCGGGGATTTATGCCTACATCATCCGGGTTCCCAACCGAGACCCGCAACGCGGCAGTGTGCAGGTGATTTATTAAGCCTGATTGCACCTCAGCAGTGTACGGCCCCATAAAAAAGCAGTTACTCAACCAGTTGTGGTGATCCCTGACTCTCCAGACGCGATTGCTTTGCTAATTCGACAAAGTTGACGGGCTGTAACAGCACCGGGCGTAGGCCAGATTTAACAGAGGCAGAGGCAAAGGCTTCCCGAACAAACGGAAAGAGAATGGCATTCCTGTTGAGTTCTTGGTAACACCGGGTAAGGTTCATGACAACGTAGCCCTGCAAGCAATGGCTGTTGATTTGCCCCCATCGAGTGACTTGTACGGGGATTCAGCTTATCTAAACCAGGAACAAAAAGAGTGGCTGGCCTCTGAGGGCATCCGGCTCAAAGCCGCCACCAAAAACAACTCGTTGGTCAAGAACACGTGGATTGAGGAATTGGAGAACAAGTATTATCGAAAAAGAGTGGAAAACACCTTTGCCGACCTTACAGCCAAGTTTCCTAAAAAGATTCATGCTGTGACTTCTGAAGGGTTATTGCTAAAAATTCTGCTTTATGTCATAATGATTATTCTTGACAAGCAGTTCTAATCACTACGCAACTTGCATTCGGTATTCAAATTGTGGATGACCGACACGACACCCCCAAAAGAGAAACGTATTATCGTTGTCGGCACAACAGCAGCAGGTGACTATCTGGGCATCGTACTCATCAATTCAGAGAGAAACCGCTCCGGCGGCCCGGTGGAACGTACAGCGAAACCCGGCCATCTACGATTGGCAGTTGTTCATGCAGGCCGATGAGTGTCTATTTCTGGATCACGATAGCTATGCCGATTGTACCCAACTGCGTGAGATACCCAAATCATACATCGTTAGCGAAGTTTTAAACAATCTCCAACGAGCATTGGGCGAGGTGCCTGACGATCTGTTCAACGAAATACGCACCCGCGTTAAAAACGCACCAACCATATCCCCAAAGATGCGTAAACGATTCGGGTTGATCTAAACGAAGAAGGCACTCATATTGAGTGCCTTCTTCGTTTACGTCCGTAACCTTGTTAAGCCAGAATCACTTTCACTATCTGGTCAATGTACCCGCCTTTTGATGATACGTTTCCGCCGATAGGTATCTCGTACACGTGCTGTTGGGCCGCGTAGTCGTGCAGAGACGTACCGACGGGCCGTTGCCAGCGTTCCAGACCTGCTTTCTGCAAGTCGCCGTTGGGGTCGAGGATGAACGAGTTCAGGCGCAAATCAGGGTTGCCAATTTCGGTCTGTAACTCGTCCAGCTTCTGAAACAGTTGAATCTTATCACTCGACCAGCCGCTGTCTTCATTGCGCAGGCCGTGCGGGTCGATGAACGTCAAAAACTGCTTGCTGCCGGTCTTCTCTTTTATCCACAGCATGAAGTCGGGAAAGAAGCCACCCGACGCTTCAAAGTAGAAGCCGAAGCCTTTGCCCCGACTCAGATTTCGTAACAGGTAGAAATCATAGTCCCCGTACCCGTTTGTGGCTTTGTTGCCAATGAACAGAGTTAAGTTCTGTACAAATCGCAGCTCACCGCCGTTAAGACCAGCGGGCGTTATGCGTTCCATGACCGGAATGCTGTTAGCCGTTAGAGCCTTCTGATGCCCTTCGTCGGCCAGTAGTGGCTGATACAAATGGGCATTTAGCCAGCCATTTACCAGCGTCGCATCGGTCTCCATTCGGGCCGGATAGCCGGGCTTTACGAGTAAGTTGCTGATACGTTGTAGGGTCGCGTCGATACCAGCTAATGCGTTACCGATGGCATCTGTCGTCATCACCTCTACCGACCACGATAAGTCGTTGAGGTTGCTGTTCGTTTCGTCCAGCAATGCTGTTTGTAGATACTGGCCCTCGTATGCCCGTAGCCGCCGTTTATAGACGTTTTCCATATACTTCTTGCATAGCGAGAAGGTCAGTTTTTGCAGTCGGTCAACGTCGGCTACCGACTGAATCTGTAACTTCTCATCGGCGATGATCTGGTGCCGAATACCCGCAAACAGGCTGGGCAGGCTTTCGCGGTCAATGTGCAGGTTCTTGTATTGCTTCTCGCGCCGGACCTGTTGCAACTGCCGGTAAATCAGGGGCCAGTCAATCCAACCCGTAAACGAATGCAGAGTAAACGCATGGCCTGTACTGACTACCTGACCAACCGCGTCGCCGACCGCTGAGAACCGCTTGCTGGCAAAGTCGAGGGCAATAGAAGGCATCGTAGGGTCAGCTTCGAGAGAGAAGATACCCTGTGTCTGAAACGCGGGTATGTTGGCCTTACGCTGCAAGGTCAGTAACTGTAACGTCGCCAGATTGTGCGTAATGACAGTCGGGAATGAAAACGTTTCTGTCTTCGTCGCGATGCCTTCCTTGTGCAGGTCTTCATTGAACCGGCGCATGTAATCGGCCCGCAGACCAAAAATGTTCAGCGTCTCGTTGAGGTGAATAGTAGCGGGCGCGTCGGCCTGATTCTGCGACCGTTTCAGCGAACCGTCCCTACCCCGCAGCCGAACACCCCGGCCAAACAACTGAATAATCTGCGCGCCTTTGGCCCGTCCGAAGTTAATTAATCCAATACCCGACACCCGGAAGTTATTCCAGCCTTCAATGAATTTTCTGGCCCCGATGAGCAGGTTAATCGGGTTGCTCGACTGATCGGATAACGCGCCGAATAAACTCTGACTCACCACCACGTCGCGCATGATCTCGTACCCGTCGCCCAACGATGACTTGAATGTACTGACATCACCAATGTAAATCAGGCCAAAATAATGGTCAGACCCACGCAGCCGAAGACCAATTTCGGCATTGTTGTTTCGCAGGGTGTAGAGTTCCAGCGGCTCGGCAGTGGAGGAATTAAAAACCCGGTTGATGATGAGCGTATAGATAGCATCGTCGGTCATGCACTCGCTGAACAGGTAATCTAAGCGGCTCCGGTAATCGCCCGGAAACAGCCCGCCGTTGTGCCGCAGGGCCGTTATCCAGCCCATGTATTTGGTGCGGTCGGTGGTGAAGTCGAGAAAGAAATCCAGCACCGTTTTTACGTCGCTGATAACGTCGTCGTTCTCCCGTTTTTCCGTGCCGGTAGCCTTCGGTACCACCGAACTACCCACGAAGACCAGCAACGGGTTTTCGAGTTGGTAGGTCTGTATCAGGTCTGGCTGTTGGTAGAAGTGCAGTTTTTGCTGGGCAAACAGCAGCAGGTTCTGTAACAGGTACTGTCGTTTCGTGGTTTCGCCCGTCAGGTCGTTATCGCTCAGGTTATGAATCCAGTATGATTTGCCGTAGCCATCGGCGTAAAACCGACCGTAGCTGTAATCAAAGGCAATACACCGGCTATACTCGGCCAGCAGGTCTTTGTCGGTAATCTGCCCGAACGTGGCACTGTACTCAAAGGCGAACCCCTGCCGACTGATCCGGTTGCGTACCTCCCGCCAAACGCTGTCTTCGGATTTACTTCCTTTGTGGCCCTCATCCACAAACAGGGCGTTCTGTTCCTCAAACTCAGCCACCGGAATCGTTACCCCACCAGAGCCGGTTTTTTCTAATTTCAACTTCGAGAGTTCAATCACCTTTACGCCGGGACCGTCTTTGTCCTCAGCATAGGGCGTAGCCAGCAAATTACTTTGGACCATCTCGCGCAGGTGCTGTTGGCTTAGTTCGTCGGACGGGGTGAGCAGAATCAGGTTTTTGATCGGCAATGCGTACTGCCGGATGTAGTGCCGCATCTGCAGGATGTTGAGGTGTAGCAGATACGTTTTGCCCGACCCGGTGGCGTTCCAGAACGCCAGTTTGTTTAATTCCTCCTCGGCAAAGGCGGGCAGGTTGCGCAGTTCCTTTTTGGGCGATTGCTGCCGGAACCGATTGAGCCGCGCCAGCCAGTCGGCTTTGTCGGCGTAGTACTGATTCAGATAATGCTCGGCAAAAAGGGCCGAAAAATACTGGTAGTATTTCAGGCTGATGGGCGCAACCCGACCCGCGTTGAGGTGGGCAAGGTGCCGAATCAGGTTCTCGTCGTATTGCTGGAGTAACGCCGGTGGTACCCGTTGCCCGGTGCGTACCATCAGGGTCTGAAATAGTAGCGACGACTCCGATTCGTCGGCCCTGAGTTCGTGCGTACTGAATGACTTGCGCAGGTCGGCAAAATCGCGAAACCCGAACTCTGCCAGCAGGAATTGAACTAACAGTAATTGTTGATTGAGCATACGAAACAGGTTTCCCCTCTCCTGTTTTAGGAGAGGGGTAGGGGTGAGGTCTTAAACGGCACTATCCCAGAGGAGCCGGACAAACTCGGTTTCGATGGCCCGCGCCCCAAACCCGTTGTCGGCGTTGGCGTAAATGAGCGCGGTGGTATCGTACCAGGGTTGGGCCAGTATCCAGTCGCGTTCGGCGGTGAAGTCGGTGGCCCCATCTTCGGGCTTTCCTTCTACCACGTCGCGCCAGATGATGAGATACGTTTGCAGGCCCTTTTGCCCCACTACCACCCGGTATTCGCGGTTTTGGTGGTCAAGAACGTGGTACCGGATTACCCGCAGCCCCAAGAGGTAATTGAACGTCGTGATGAGATCAACGGGCTGATCGTCGCGGATTTCGTTTTGCCGCACCACCCGCAGCGTGTACGAGAACGGACGCATGAATTTGTCCGGGTTGAGCAAACTGCCCGACGACCGGGTGCCGTAATCGAGCGAATACCGGATTTTGTCTAAGAACGACAACTCACTGCCCTGCACAACGGCATCGCTAAACTCGATATTGTTGAGCGTGTCTTCGTACTGTTCCAGCCGCAGGTACTGAAACAGATGACTGCTACCCGTGCCAGTGGGTTTACCATCGCGCCACGTATCAGAGTAAATTACTTTCTGAATACGGGGCTTGGTGACAGTATCGAAATACTGCCCCATTTCGACCAGAATATACTTCCGGTCGCCATCATCTCTCCGATTGAGGTTGATAACGGCATGGCCCGTCGTACCGGAACCAGCGAAATAGTCGAGGACAGTCGAGCCTTCTTCTACCTGTGAAATTATCAAACTGTCAGCAACAGCGTAAACGGACTTTGGAAAACTAAAGGCTTGCTTATCACCAAAAAAGTTAGATATGGCGGCAGTACCATTGTCACGCGCCGAATAGAGTGGATTATCCCACCAAGTACGTGGCAAAATTCCTTTCGTGTTCAAAAACTTTTTCTTGTAGACTTCAAGTCTACCTCCTGTCCTTTGAACTTTTAATAGTGATGGTTTATCTACGACAGTCTTCACCCCAAATTGCCAAACCTTCTCATTACCAGACGGATTTATAGGGTATATAGCAATCTCATCGGGGCCTTCATGCTCTTGTATGATCCAGTTATCTTGTCCAACACTCCAAGTCATTTCAGGAACACGAACTTCATTCAATTTCTCATTGAAGTATACAGGATAGTACTGCTTGCGTCGGTCAGACCTATTTGAATCAGCACTGCTTTTTCTAAAATTTTCCCATTCAAACTTTTTGCCGGACTCGTCGTCTGTCTCGTCATATCGTTCGATTTGGCTGTCCGAATGCGGAAGTCTCCCAACACTTTCCAGCTTATCTGATTTAGAATAAAACAGTCCGTACTCATGGTTAATGGCAAATCCCTTCACAGTTGAGCGTCCTGATGGATTGTTTCTAATGAGCGCATTTGCCAGAAAGTTGTCCTCGCCAAAAACCTCCAGCATTAAGAATTGCAAGCGGTGAAGCTCAAAGTCATCGATTGTAATACAATAAACTCCTTTATCTTCCAGCAATCCCCTTGACATCTTTATCCTGTCATACATCAGGGCAAGCCAAGAGGAGTGCTTGTACGAGTTTTTATAGATTATCTCTGAAGCATTAGTGTTGTATGGCGGGTCAGTGTAAATGGCATTAATGCCCTTCTCATATTTTGGCTTCAAAAAATTGAGGGCCTGCCAGTTTTCGGAGTTGAGCAGCAGCCCATTGGTTTGCGCGTCGAGGTTGTCGAGGTTGGCCAGCAACTGCCATTTCAGCGCGTCGGGCAGGAAAGCCGTGTCCAGCACCAATTTGTCGTGGGTCAGCAGGTAGTCGTGGTCAACGGGTGTTTGCGCGTCGGTGAAGCCCAGCGTTTGCCAGTCGACCCGTTGTTTTTGGTCGGGGTCGGTCAAAATATGGTCAAAGATGAGGTCTCGTACACTCGTCTTCCGGTCAGTAGCGTTTCCTGCTGAGGAAACGCTACTGACCGGAAGACGGTCGAGGGTTAGGCAGTAATCGGCCTGCACTACAAATTTCCGCTTCTCAAAAAGCCGTTTCTGAAATTCTTCCAGTTCGCCCAGAAACTCAATGATGGTCAGGGCCAGTTGCCGGATGGTCGATGCCAGCGTTACGTTCAGGCTGATACTGGCTTGTACGTCGGCATCGGTCCAGTTGGGGTCGAGAAAGTTAACGGCCAGCACTTCGTTTTTCAGGAAGAAATCGAGTTCGCGCCGGAGAAATCCCCGCAGGTCTTTGTGGATGAAGTAGTCGAACTTATTAACGGCCATAAACCGCTCCAGGTGGTACTGAAACGTAGCTATCTCGCTATCCTTACCCCGTTTGCGTTTGGTCTGGAATAGGGCAATCAGTTCGGAGTCGGCGGTTTGTCCAATGCGGTCGGGTAGCAGCGTCAGGAGTTTAGCCACCACGCCCTTGTCGGCGGTGCGTTGCGCTGGTTTTATCTCCCAGGCCGCGATGTCGTCGGGCGTTGGTAGCCGGTACTCAAACCAGAGCGTCAGGCGGTTGTCGGCAAACGTAAACCAATTAGCGGAGTCAGGCAGACCAGCCGGGATAAACAGTCGTCCCTTTTCCTCTTTGTTATTGTTCAGCGTACTCTCGGCATCGCGAAGCCGAAACTCAACGGTACGCTGCAAGGCCGGGTCGGTGGCGGTGTTGGTGAAAACGTAGTTGCGAAAGCTATCGCCGGTCTTGATGTAATACTGATCGTAGTTAGCCCAGTACAGTTTCACTTCTTCGCCGTTGTAGGGAATCAGGTAGGCGTCGCGCCCGGCACGGGGTTTGGTAATGAAGTCGCCTTCTTCGTAGTAGCGTTCAAAAAACTGATAGAGCCGGTTGTATATGTCGCGTTCGGTATCGGCAGACACCTGCACGTTGGCCAACTGTTGCCGGGCCTGTAATAACTTCTGATAAGGTTCCTGAAAGATGGCCAACTGCCCGTATTGAGTAGCTTTGGCGGTGAGGTCGTCGGGCTGATCGAAGTTGATGCCGAACTGAGTGGTCAGCAACTGCTGCGCTTCGTTGAGGGTGGTTGTCGCTTCGGTGGCTTCACGCCCGGCGATTTTACCCCGCACCATGTCAACAACCCCGTCCAGTTCCACGTCGAGGAACTGCGTAACCTCGGCGGCTTTGAGATTCAGAATGCGATAGATGCCGAAATCTAAGTCGGTGTGGTTCAGTTGAAAGAGTTCGCGAAGAAGTTCTTTGAATTGGTCTTTGGCAGATTGGGCCATAAGTTAGGTATCAGTGCGTAAGCGAAATAAGGGAGCAAATTAGCGAAAAGTGGGCTTCTTTTCCCTTCTCACTGTACCCGCTCGTTTGTATCCATCCTGTCGATAGTGCCGGGGCTACCACACCGCGCCCCCGCCGTCAAGCCTTCTTTTTTTTACTCCCCCCGTCAACGTGTTGAGGAATGCTCAGTTGATATGGAATCAGGAACGTCGCCTTCATGCACGAGTTCTGTTTTTTCAAAAATTAACTTGTGGCGGTTCATTTTGCTGGGATAGGTAGCTATTTGTAGAATGACTCACCATCCCATTCGTGAAGGTAGATTACGCCGGTACGATCACAGGCATCTTTGTAGTTCTCATAGCGTTTCCAGATGATTGTCATTGATAGCTATTTTAGAGAGGTGAACTACTGCTTAACGGTGAGTCATGTTGTGATGATGGATTACAAGCGAAGTAGGAGCAGACACAGCCCTATTTGACTGAATTGAGGTAAACGCATTGCACATTACATTGCACAGCCCACAAAAAAAGCACTTAACATTTCTGCTAAGTGCTTGATTTTCAGGCTCCCGAAGTTGGGCTCGAACCAACGACCCTCTGATTAACAGTCAGATGCTCTAACCAACTGAGCTATTCAGGAATGTCTCAACCGCCTGTTTTGGCAAATTGTGGATGCAAAAGTAGCAGTTACGGTGTTACGGCACAAGAACCGGGCAAGAAAATTTCTTACCGAAACGCATCCGGGCGATGCAGTGGCACATTCTCAAGAATCAACTCCTTGATTCGGCGGGCATCGCCCTTCGCAAAGTTTTTGATCACCACCTCGGCGCGGGCGCGGGGAATAACCCGAACGGTGGCGAAAAACAGGCCGTTGTCAATCTCTACGCCCGAAATATCAGAGTAGAACACAAAGTTGTCGGTGCCACCGATGAGCTTGCGAACCCGGAACGTTACACCCTTGTCGTTAAACTCAACCTCATCGCGGTTGATCGGGTCTTTGAAGCTGCTGGAGCGGAATTTCTCGTTCATATTACTTCCTGATAAAAATTACTTTTTTCGTCTCAAAGAACGGTTCCTCGAAGTATTTGTCCAAATCAAAAAGCCGGTAGCGATCCGGGATTTCGGCCAATTCTTCGGTTAGGTCTCCGCCTTTCAGGTACAGAACGCCGTTTGGCAGGCTGTTGTTGCCGCTCTTGTGAACCCGGTAGCGAACCCAGCCCAGAAACGTATTCAGCCGCGTTACGGCCCGGCTCACCACAAAATCGTAGGTGGTGTCGAGGTGTTCAACGCGGGTTTGGTCGGCCTTAACGTTCTCAAGACCTAATGCCTGTGCTACCTCCTGCACCACTTTGATTTTTTTGCCGATACTGTCAACCAAATGAAAATCAACCAGCGGAAACAGAATCGCCAGGGGAATACCGGGAAAACCGCCACCCGTACCCACATCCAAAATCTCGGTTCCCGGCACAAACTGCACCACTTTGGCAACGCCTAACGAGTGGAGAATGTGTTTTTCGTGTAGGCCGTCCATATCCTGCCGCGAGATCACGTTGATCTGCGCGTTCCAGTGGCGGTAAAGTTCGTCCAAAGCCGCAAACTGTTCCTGTTGCCGCGCCGTGAGGTTGGGGAAGTATTTAGTAATTAAGTCCATAAAATAGTGGTTAGTGGCAAGTGATTAGTGGTCGGCAGCGGGTACTCCTGATATCTTACAACTAACGGCTGACCACTAATCACTTGCCACTACGATTATCGCCAGGTCATTTTTTTTCGTTTGCTAAACAGCGTTACACTGCCCATAATGCCGTAATAGCCAGCCAACATCACATCCATAGCCGGCATAACAGCCCAATGCACAGTGTGTGCCAGCCGGTAAGAGATGCGACCGACCACGCCCCAAAACAACAGGATACGTAGCCCAAACGCAGCCGTTCCCACCAACAAAAGCGGTTCCATCAGCCGGGCCGACTGCTCAGTACCAATTAACCAACCCACCCAACCGCCCACCACAAGGGCCAGCAACCACGTCAGCACGTGTGAGCCGGTCAGTAGAGCCAGCCTGATTTTATGGCCGGGTTTATAAAACTTCCCCACGTTCAGATGTCGCCGTTTTTGGTGCCGCCAATCAGCCCAGGTGTGTTTCGGCTCCGACCAGACGAAACTCGCCGGGTCGAGGCTAACCGCCGTATTTTGGGCCGTTGCTACTTCGTTCACAAATAAATCGTCGTCTCCCCCCAGCACGGTCAGGTAGTTATAAAACCCGTTGTTCCCGAAAAACAACTGCGTTCGGTACAGCAGATTTCGGCCAACGCCCATGTACGGAAACCCCGCCAGAGCCAGCGACAGATACTGAACGGCGGTGAACAGTGTCTCGCTCCGAATCAGGAAATTCAGGAAGCCCGGCTCCCGGAGATACGGCGAGAAACCCAGCACTACACTCCGGTTTGGCCCGTTGAGTTGGGCAACCATACCAGCCAGCCAATCAGCCGAGGCCGGGCGGCAGTCGGCATCGGTCAGCAATACCACCGGATGCGCGGCTTTTTTGAGGGCAATGGTCAGTGCGTATTTTTTGGCCGTTACGTGGTCATGCACCTGACTGATGCGAATAGTACGGACATTGGAGAAGGCGGGCAGAATCTCGCGCAGAAATCCGTCGGAGCCATCCGTCGAGCGGTCATCCATAATCAGCACCTCAAAGGCGGGATAGTGTTGAGCGGCCAGCAACGGAATCAACTCGCGGAGGTTTTCTAACTCATTCCAGGCGCAAACCACAATCGTAACGCCGGGCGACGCGTCGCCGGGCGAGACCGGACCGGACGAACCGGGATGCTGGCGATAAAAAGCCGTTCGTGCGTAACACAACAGGATGTAAATCAACTGGATACCGATAGAAAACAGCCAGGCAATGAGCAGGGGGCGAATCAGAAACACGTAAAACAAAATGCTATGGGCATTCTCAGACGAATGGAACGGCGAAGATACGGTGAACGGCGGCTTGGTGTTAGTAAGACCGGAAACAACGGCACACTCATCGCAACAGCGTAACCGGCCCTTTAAACATCTGGGTTACAAACCGAATGGCGTAATAATACGTCCCGGCGGGTTCGTCGTCTCCCGACCATTTAAACGTCCGGTCGGTGGAGCGATAGACCAGCTTGCCCCACCGATTCACGATTTCTACATCCCGGAATTGATCCGAACAGTTATCGGGCGGCAAGCCCGGCACGGTAAAAAAATCGTTGTATCCATCGCCGTTGGGCGTAAATACATTCGGGATTTTTATGCTTTCAGGGCTGACAGTCAGGTTTTTGAGTTTTATTGTTACCGTAGTCGTGTCTGAATTTCGGGGCTGGCAACTGCCATCGGTATCAATAAAATCAAGCACAAACGTGGCTTCTTGTTTGCCCTGGAGCAACGCGCAAGTGGGCCGCCAAAGAAACGGCGATTGCAGCATTGGCAGACCGCGTTTGCCCGTAAAACTCATGCCCAATTTCTGGTAATCGAACCCGCGCCCCTGGGCAAACAGCCGGATAGTGTCGCGGTCGGGGTCGTTACCGAGAACATCGAACCGGATGGCCGAATTAACGGTATCTGCCGGATTTATGGTGAGTTCGATCACCGGCTGGGGCAGGGTAGTTCTGACCGTTGGCGGGCGGCTGGGCGCACCAATGGCAGATAACCGCACCGTAACGGTATCGCCGAGGGGACGGTTGCAGCGATTATCAAACGCCACAATATCAACCACGTAGTCGGGCCGGGTGGCCTGGGCGCAGAGCGGTTTCCAGGCAAATGTTTGTGAAACGGTGCCGGTGCCGGAGACGGGCGCGAAGGTCATTCCCGCCGATGCCAGCGTGAAGCCCCGGCCAATGGCCTGCAAACTAATGTTGTCATTATCAATGTCTTTGCCGAAACCCGAAAACGTAAACGACTGCCCGACCGTGGCCTGCCCCTGATTGCCAGGCAGGTTGGTACTGGCGGCAGGTTTGTTGTTGGCGGCTGAGACGATGTTCAGAAACACCAGCAGCGTGTCGCTCAGTCCCTGCGGGCAACCGTCGTCGGCTACCCGAATCAGCAGCGTAACCTTTCCGGTGAGACCGCCCGCGCACCGCCCAAAACAGAACTCTGTCCGCAGGGTGTCCGCATTGTTACGGATGGTGAGCGAGCCGGGCGAGATACTCAGGCCAGCCAGCGAACCACTGGCGTTGATGATCTGAATATTCTGACCGATGTTGATATCGGTAGCCAGCAGACTCAGGCAGTTCTGGTCTTTCTCCTGAATCGTCAAGACCGTTCCCGGCTTGTAGAAACCGGGCTGCCCCGCCACCCGCATCAATAGTTTAGGTGGGTCGGTGGGCGAACACTCGATGACTTTCAGTTGAAAATCGCGCCGGACAAGACCAATCTGCTGAAAACCACCCGTCCGCGACACCTTCCTGAATTCGCGTACTTCGACCGAAAACACGTATAATCCCACCTGATTGGCAATCACAGACAACTGCCCCGTTCGGGCATTGACCGTCAGGGGCGGCAGCCCCGGAATAGACCGATCTGCCGATATATCCCTGGCCCATTGCACCAGCGGATAGGGGCCGGGGGTGGCTACGGCACCAAGTACCCCCCCCGGATTGCCCGGATTCGGCTGCGTAGTAGTACTGAATCCTTTATAAGGCGTGACGAGTTGATACACCAAGCTGTCGCCATCGGCATCTTTCGCGCTGAAGTCAAAGCTAAAGGGCCGGTTTGTGCAGATATAATCACCTTTGGCAATGCCAAACACCGGCGACGAGTTGACAAATGCGGTGCCGCTACTATACGGGGCCGGGAATTCTAAATAAAATGCCGAGCCGGTAGCCTCTGGACTGCTAATGTTGGTGATGACATTATTGCGGCAACACCGCTCCCAAACCATGTAGTAGCCGCCGGGGTCGTTCAATTCCTGCGAAAACGACAGGTCTGCCGAATACCGGATGAGCCGGGTACGCACCCCGCCCGATGTATTGGCACAGAGCGGGTTGGAGTAATTGATGGGCGCGTCGCTGATGAGAAGCAGCGTGAGGGGCGACATCAGCGTATTGTCGCGCTTGCGAAAGATAAACAACGTTACACTTGGGTCTTTGGCCCCACTCGCCCCATTGATATCGTCGAAATATAAATTCAGGTTGACGCGGTGCGTATAGGTCCGGTTGGTTCCGAGGTATTGCAGTTCAATTTCGCCCCCCACAATGTGCGTGGCACGGGCCGGGGCGAGGGCCAGAAACAGCCCGATGAGGAGCAAACACGCGGGCCGGAGCCGGTAAAGAACAGTCATAAACAGGGGCGGGTTGGTCTCAACCGAATTGGCCTACTAAATTAGCGTCTTTTTCTGGGAACAATGCGTAAACGAACTCATAAAGTAGAACGCCTGTCGGCAGTTCGGATAGACGATGTGGCCGCCGAAGGCAAGTGTCTCGCCCGAACGCCCGACGGCGTGGTGTTTGTTGAACCCCGGTCGGGCCTGCCCGGCGTGGCCCCCGGCGATGTGGTTGACCTGCGAATTGTGAACACCAAAAAGCAGTTCCGCGAGGGCGTGGCCGATCAGATTCTCGAATTTTCTACCCTCCGCACCGAGCCATTTTGCGAACATTTCGGCGTTTGCGGGGGCTGCAAGTGGCAACACATCCGGCTCGACGAACAACTGCGCTTCAAACAGCAGCAGGTTATTGACCACCTCACCCGGATTGGTAAAGTGACGCTGCCCGGCTTTGGCGATGCTGAAATCAGGCCCATCTTAGCCGCCGAACAAACCCGCTACTACCGCAACAAACTTGAATTTACCTGCGCCGATGGCCGGTGGCTTACCGATGCCGAAGTGCAGACCGATGCCAAGATAGACCAACGCGCCATCGGTTTTCACGTGCCGAAACGTTTCGACAAGGTGCTGCCCATTCAGCATTGCTACCTCCAGCCCGACCCGTCGAACGCCGTCCGGCTCTGGCTCACCAACTACGTGATGCAGGAAAACCTGTCGCTCTATAACCTGAAATCGCACGTTGGTTTTCTGCGAACCCTCATCATCCGCACGGCCATCAGCACCGGGCAACTGATGGTGACGTTGCAGGTGGCCCACCCACACTCCGATACGCTCGAACGGCTGCTTTCGTTGCTGTACGCAGCTTTCCCGGAAATAACATCGCTGAATTATATCATCAACCAAAAGCTGAACGACACCTACGCCGATCTGGAGGTGGTGAACTGGGTCGGCAAACCCTACATAGAAGAGCAGATGCCCGATGCCGATGGCCGCTTGTTGACGTTTCGGGTCGGGCCAAAATCGTTCTACCAGACCAACGCCCAGCAAGCCCACGAACTCTATAAAATAGCCCGCAACTGGGCCGGGCTAACGGGCCGCGAACGGGTGTATGACCTCTACACCGGCACCGGCACCATTGCGCTGTTTGTGGCCCGGCAAGCCGCCGAAGTCGTTGGTATCGAGTACGTTGAGTCGGCGGTGCAGGATGCCCGCGTCAACGCTGAGGTCAATGGCATTACCAACGCCAGTTTTTTTGCGGGCGACATGAGAAAGTTGTTGAC
>JBBRNH010000087.1:0-25906 GCA_038230415.1 Cytophagales bacterium
ATTGAACACACCCGCCATCGCAGCCCATTTAATGCCATTGTTAATGTATTAGCCGGGCTGAGTGCTTACTGCTTCTGTGATCGCAAGCCGTCCATCGTCGTTCCTGACGAAAAAAGGCTTTATCCATAATTCACGTTAATTATTGCTCCGAACGCTGATCGTCACGGTAAGGGGAGTGCTGCTGTTGCCCGCGCCTGACGCGGTGAAGCCGGTAATGATGGGTACGTTGGGTTGGCCCGACAGCACGTAGGGGTTGGCACCACCAAACGCCCCGGCATCGGTGCCACCCGTACCAATGCCTTTGGCGGGTGAGGAAGAGGCCAGTTGAAACGTTGCGTCTTGCTCAAAATATACCCGACCAAAAGCATCTAATAACCAAGGGTTTGCGACTTGAAAAACCAATGTTGCGCTTGCCCCGTTTACATTACTGTTGTTGGCAGGCAGCCCATTTCGCTCCAAGCAAATATTATTAGAAACGGTATTGTTAATGTACCCGGTACCCCCTCCGGTATTGCCAACAACCTGAGCACTGCCTGAAGCAGCCCTAAAGTCAATGATATTATTGGTGACAATTGTGCTGGTAATATTTAAAATAACGGCTGGAATTGGGCCACCTCCTGTTCCGCCCAACGTGCTGTAAATAGTATTATTGATGACTGTTGCACCAAAGAATCCTATTACTGCTGGTCCTCCACCACTCCCAAAAATATTATTCGCTATCACAGTACCTGTTGCTATTGGGTAGCCAGTACCGGGACCACCTCCGTAATTGATAGCACCACGAATCAGGCATCCTGAAATAGTAAAATTATTGGGATTGGTAAAAACGTCAGGATTAGAGGACACCTGAGTATGGTTAAGGCTGATGCTTCCAAGGCTGCATCTGGTTACGGTAATATTAGGGTCGAAAGCCTGAATATTATCCAGAGTTAGCCCAACAAGACGACTTTGAGCGCTTCCATACTGAAACGTCACACTGCCAATCGTTGAAGCTGTTTTGTTGGCGGCTGTGTTCGTGTTAGCATCTAACAGATAACCATTGCCGATGATGGTCAATCGTTTAGAGCAGTTCAACGCCCCGTATGTGGTTCCCGACGGCTCCACGTAGATAATATCACCAATTGCAGCCGCGTTGTGGGCTGCCTGAACGGTGGTGTACATATTCACCCCCGATATGCCGGGGTTGTTGTTGCACCGCCGGATGGTCTGGGCAAGCGTGGGCAGCGCAACAAGCCCGCCAAGCAGGGTAATCAGCAGAAACAGGGTAGTGGTTTTCATTGGGTTTTTTGTTTTATTGGTTTTAGTACTGGTTTTAAAGCGTGTGAACAGAGCCGGAAAGCCGCGTTTGAACACCACAAAGGTCGCCCGGCCAAACGCCCCTTCGCAATACCCCAAAGGGGGTATATTTCAACGAAATGCGAAACAGATAGGACGATAAAGTAGCGTTGGAACAACTTTTTTGGGCTGCGGACAAAAGTTTTTCTGTCGCTGTGCGCAAGGAGGAACAACGAAGGCGTATATTCATCTGTTCGTATCAGGTGAAACCGCTATCAACAGCAACGATTATGACAACGACCCAAAAACAAACCGGATTGACAGTTCCGCGCCAACGCAAAAAGCGTGAGCCACTGCGGGTGAAATTGATTAACTCAAAAGGCCAGTAAATAGAAGGCATCATTTTGTCGGGCAAGATGCCTACCGAAGACCCGACACTGGCAATAGCGAGAGAGTTAGGCAAACACAAGCACATCGAACCCACCCCAATACCTTGATTGCTGTCACCAAGCCCTCGTTATTGATTGACATTGGCCTGTTGAGCTGTTGTAGGAAAACCCTGACGGCCAAAACCCCTCCGGCATACCCCAAACGGGGTATTTTTTTTGATGGGGTAGCCGCCGTTCTTTGCCGGTGTTTGTTCATTTACAACCCGCGACTTCTTGAAAAACCGGTGCTTCATTCTCTGGTTATTACTGCTCCCGGCTTCGGCTTCGGCCCAATCGGTGTTGCCGCTTGCGAGCGATTTTGAGGAAATTACAGCCGAAAATCCGTTTCTGTATCAACTTTGGGAGCCGCCCGATTCATTGGTTTTGCCAACCGCGCTGTCGGTTGAGCCGACCCACTGGAAAGCCGTTGAAAGCATCAACTATGGCCGTCGGCATTTCATCGGCTGGGCGCGGTTTACGGTCCGCAGCACCCAAACCCGCACCATCTGGCTCGAACTCACCACCCATTTTATGGATTCGGTTGGAGTCTGGACAGCCGCGCCAAATGCCCTGCCGCAGCGCGTCCGGGGGCCATCGTCACACCGAGAGCAAGCCACACCGTTGGCCCCGGTCAATCATCACTATTTTTTGTATGCCCTTGATCTGTCTGCCAATCAGCCCGTTACGGTCTGGATTCGGGGCCGTGTAGTGCCGGGTGATGCCCTGAAATTTGGTGTTCGGCTCTGGCAACCCAAAGCGTTTCTGGCCGCTCAACAGCGCGACATCTGGGGCTGGGCAGCCTTTGCAGGTGTAATTCTGGCAATTCTGGGCGGGGTGCTGATTGCATTTCTGTTCTACCAGCGCAGCATCTATCTTTTCTACATCGGCTACATGATCTGTCTGTCGGTTTACTCGTTACTCAACGACGGCTGGGGCGCGTTTTCGCCGGATTCGTGGGCTGGCTTCGATAGCATCACCGGCATCGTTCACTGGCTTACCGTCGGTTTTGGAGCCTTTGTGCTGTTCAGTCGGCAGTTCTTGGCCGTGCCGTCCGGGCAGGGCTGGCTTCGGTTTTGGTATCCCGAACTTATCCCGATGGCTGTCATTACCGGCGCAACCCTTCTGGCCGATTGGGGGAACCAACACCAGTATGCACTTCTGACGCAGGCGATGTATCCGGTGGGATACGCTGGTTTTGCCGGGTATATCCTGATTTGGGTGGGTTACGTGGTTAATGCTTTTTACCGAAAATTTAGTGCGGTCTGGTTGTTGACTGTTGCCGTAACGACTATGCTGGTCTTTTTTGCTGTTAATACGTTCCTGATAAATTTCGGTCTGATTATCAACCCATTACCCGACATGGTGGCGTTGAGAATCGCGCTGCTTGTCGAACTCGCTACGCTATCGGTGGCGTGGCTCTACCGTCGGAAGTTACTCCAGAACATCCGCCAGAGACTTGAGACCCAGAATCGCCAGCTTCAGACCGACATTATTCAGGCCCAGGAAACCGAACAGCAACGCATCGCTCAGGATTTGCACGACGACCTCGGCGGAACCCTTGCCACTATACGTCAACGGTTGGCCCACATCCGGCAGCAAACCCCGGATGCAGCCACCCAACGCGCTTTTGATGACCTTGAGCCACTGATTGAGAAAGGCGGGCAAGACCTCCGGCGCATTGCCCACAACCTGATGCCGCCCGATTTTGAGCGGCTCGGTTTGGTTGCCAGCCTGGAGCAACTCGTGCGGGCCATTCCGCCCCGGCCTACCCGGTTTGAGTTTGTAACATCGGGAACGGTACAGAAACTACCCGTTTCGGTTGAACTGAGTAGTTACCGGATTGTGTCGGAACTGGTGCAGAATATCCAGAAACACGCCGGGGCTAATCGCGCTTCGGTGCAGTTGCTTTATGAAGAGAATCAGCTTACGGTGCTGGTAGATGATGATGGTGTCGGAATTGCTCCCGAAAAGTTAGCCAACGGTACGGGTATCGGGCTGAAAAACGCTATGTTGCGGGCCAATTACATCGGTGCCACTGTGCAGCGCGAGACGGGAGAAGGCGGCACGTTTGTGGTGTTAGAAGTGCCTTATCCGTTGCCCAACCCCAACCATGCAATCAGCCCGCGCCTGCAACATCCTCCTCGTAGATGACCATCAGATCATGAACGACGGTCTGAAAGGTATTCTCGAAAAACAGCCTGATTTTGTGGTTTGCGGACAGGTCTTCGATGCCGAGGGTGTACTGCCCGCCATTCAGACCCTCCATCCCGACCTGGTCTTGCTCGATATTAACCTGCGCGGCAGCAATGGCATTGACGTAGGCCGGAAGATTCTGACTAATTTCCCAACGGTTAAAGTGCTGATCCTGACCATGTATGACCAGCCTAAACTGCTCGACGAAACCCGACGGGCGGGGTTGCACGGCTACTTTCTGAAAGACTCCAATCCGGTTGATTTGTTCGGGGCAATGCGTGCCGTGCTGAACGGCGAACGGGTGTTTGACAAGCGGGTGCAGAACATAGAACCGCCCGCCGATGCCTTCGGCGATGATTTTGCCCAACGGCTTAACCTGACGTTTCGGGAGGTCGAAATTATCCGGCTCATCCGCGACGGCCTCACCAACGAGCAGGTTGCCGCCCGGCTGCATATCAGTCCGCTGACCACCAAAACCCACCGCAAAAACGTGTACAGCAAACTGCACCTGACCAACGTGGCCGACCTCGTTCAGTTTGCCAACAAGCACGGACTGTAATCCTGTAGTAGGTTTGCAATCTCAACTGATTTTGCCGTGCTGCAATCCTTAACCGACCTCGATACCCGCCTGTTTTTGACCCTGAACCACGTCAACGCGCCCTGGCTCGACCCGGTGATGGTGTTTTTTACCGAACGCAATTCCTGGATTCCGGCCTACGTTGCGCTGATCATCTGGCTCTTGTATCGGTTCGGCTGGCAACGGGGCGGCATCATGGTTTTGGCGTTGGCTCTTGCCGTTGCCCTCAGCGACCAAACGGCTTCGGCCCTGCTCAAACCGCTCACCCACCGCCTACGCCCCTGCCACCAACCGGCTTTGGCATCGCTCATTCACCCCGTGCTGCCCTGTGGCGGGCAGTTTGGCTTCGCGTCGTCTCACGCGGCCAATGCCTTTGCGCTGGCAACGGGACTGTGGTTGCTCATCGGGAAACAATTCGGCTGGGTTCGCTGGTTATTTTTGTGGGCCGCACTGGTGGCCTATTCCCGGATTTACGTCGGCGCACATTACCCGCTCGATGTGCTGGCCGGGGCCGGCATCGGGACGCTGTGGGCAAGTGTGGTGGTTAGCGGAGTTCAGCGATACGTGAAGTCAAGTACTCGGACCTAATTGTTTAAAAGTTGAGATTGTCTAACTATCTGACCAAAAACCTGTAAGGTCTTTGAGACCTTGCAGGTTTAATCAGTCCGAGTACTTAACAACCCAATATGAATCAGAACAGTATCTTTCTCCTTGTCGCGTTTTTTCTGGCGGGCAGTTTCTGGCTGTATAGCCGGTATGCCATTACGCCCAAACAACCGCACCAACGCCCTGCCAATGCAACATCTCCCGGCAATCGGCGCGTCAATAAAACCGATGCCGAATGGCGGGCCACCCTAACGGGTGAGCAGTACCGCATCTTGCGGCAAAGCGGCACCGAATGGGCAGGGAGTAGCCCCCTCAACGCCGAACACCGACCCGGAACATTTGTCTGTGCCGGTTGCCGAAACCCGCTTTTCACATCAAAAACCAAGTTTGACTCCGGCACGGGCTGGCCGAGTTTCTCCGCACCCATTGTGCCAAATGCGGTTTATGAAGAAGCCGACGGTAGCCGGACAGAGGTGCGCTGCTCGGTCTGCGACGGGCATCTGGGCCACGTTTTTACTGACGGCCCCAATCCAACCGGCCTGCGGTATTGCATGAATGGTGGCGCAATGCAGTTTGTGAATCAACGGCAGTAAGCGGCTTACTTAAAGCAGTTTGATAGCGGCAATAATCAGGCCCGATGCGCCCAGAATAGTTACGATTAACCACCGGATAATGTCCACTTTGGCATTTGCAACTTCGGTTTTGAGTTCGACACGCAGGTCACTCATTTCTTCCCGGATTCCGTAAAAATCGGGTTGCGTGATAAATTGCTTCGACCGCATCTCAAGGCGTTCTTCGGCTTTTTCTTTCGCTTTATCCTCAATGTAGGTTACAAGTGTTTCTGCTTCCTGCTCATTGAAGTGGCTCTTGAAAATCTCATAAACCTTGATATCCAGCGTGTTCATAGTAAGTCCAATTCATTATAACGCTGGCAAAGATAATAAGGTGAACGATAGGAAGACCAATAGAAGTTAAACAAAATAAGGATTCGCCGTAGCCATAGACAGGTATTTTTTCGTACTTTTGCGGCTCATTTTCAACGGCCCACCAATACGGACAGATGGCAGCATTTAACCCGGTCAAGATTTTTTCTGGTACGAAGTCCACTTACTTAGCCGAAAAAATTGCCCATCATTACGGCAAAGACCTCGGTGGCTATAACCTGCGACGATTCAGCGATGGCGAACTCTCGCCGAGTTTCGAGGAATCAATCCGGGGCTGTGATATTTTCCTGATTCAGTCAACGCCCCCGCCGTCTGATAACCTCATGGAATTGCTCCTGATGGTTGATGCCGCCCGGCGAGCATCGGCGCACTATGTAACGGTGGTGATTCCGTATTTTGGCTACGCCCGGCAAGACCGCAAAGACAAGCCCCGCGTGGCAATTGCCGCCAAGTTGGTAGCTAATCTGCTCTCTGCCGCCGGTGCCGACCGCCTGATGACGATTGACCTGCACGCCGGGCAGATTCAGGGATTTTTTGATTTTCCGGTAGATCACCTCGAAGGGTCGTCAATTTTTGTACCGTATATCCGTAGCTTAGGGCTTGATAATCTGGTGATTGCCTCGCCCGATGTGGGTGGAGCCGCCCGCGCCCGCAATTTTGCCAAGCACTTCAACGCCGATATCGTGCTGTGCGATAAACACCGGAAACGGGCCAACGAAATCGCTTCGATGCAGGTTATCGGCGATGTAGAAGGAGCCAACGTGGTGCTAATGGACGACCTGGTTGACACGGGCGGAACACTTTGCAAAGCGGCCCAGATTATTTTAGATAAAGGGGCCAAATCTGTCCGGGCCGTTTGTACGCACCCCGTGATGTCCGGGGCGGCTCACGAAAACATTGCCGGGTCGGTGCTGGAAGAATTGGTAGTGTCTGATACGCTGCTGATGAACCAGGAAAACCCAAAAATTCAGGTGCTGTCGGTGGCCGAGTTATTTGCCAAAGCCATTGGCCGCATCCGCGATCACGAATCAATTAGTTCACTGTTTATAAAGTATTGATTAAATCAAAATCATGAAAAAACTCGAGATTGTAGGGTATCAACGAGCGAATCTCGGTCGGAATGAGTCGCAAGCTATCCGTGCCGAAGGTAACATTCCCTGTGTATTGTATGGGGGTAAAGACCAGGTGCATTTTTATGCCCCGGCCATTCTGTTCCGTGACCTGTTGTTCACGCCGGATATTTATGAAGTAACACTGAACATCGAAGGCGACATTTATGTAGCCGTGTTGCAGGAAACCCAGTTTCACCCCGTAAGCGAGGCACTGCTTCACGCTGATTTTCTGGAAATCACCGAAAAACCGCTCAAAGTGGCCGTGCCGGTCCGTATTGTCGGTAACGCACCCGGTGTGCAAAAAGGCGGTAAGTTGGTCGTGCGGGTTCGCAAACTGCGCGTTCGGGGTATAGCCGCCAACATTCCCGATTACATTGACGTAAACGTGTCAGACCTTGAACTCGGAAAATCGGTTCGGGTGAGCGAGATTCCGATTACGGACCTGGAAATGCTCGAAGAAGCATCCAATCCGGTGGCCTCCATCGAGATTCCACGTGCATTGCGCGGCACGGTGGGTAAATAATTGCTGCTGTTTATTGGCTAACAGGTTTAACACTAATCGGCCCGGCTCTCTTGCGAAAGCCGGGCCGATTAGTGTTGTGGGTAGTTTGTTGATACAGAGTGTGTTAAGCCAATGCCTTCAAAGCCGCCACAAATTGGTCTAACTCAGCCAGCGTCGTGTAAACATTCGGCGTGATGCGGCAGCCGTGAACATTGGCATAATCAATGGCAACGGTCCAGATTTTGTATTTCTCTAAAAGCGTTTTGGCAAGTTCTGCCGGTTTCAGGCGTTCAATGCCAACATTGGCAATGCCACAGGCGCGGGCAGGGTCGGCGGGCGTGTTGACCACGATGCCCGGCACATTCCTGACTTGCTCCGTCCAGTACCGTTGCAAATACCGCAACCGGGCTTCTTTGCGCTGAATCCCAATCTGTTGATGCACGGCAATGGCATCGGCAATGGCGAGGTCGGTGGCAACGGGGTGGGTGCCGGTGTGGTTGAGTTTGCGGATGTCGTCGTCGGCAAAACCCATATCGCCGTAAATCGGCCACAGGCTCCCGATTTTTTCTTTCTTCACGTAGAGCATCCCCGCGCCGAGGGGCGCACCGAGCCACTTGTGCAGACTACTTCCGTAATAATCACAGCCTAAGTCACTGATTTTGAACTCAATGTGAGCTACTGCGTGTGCGCCATCTACCAGTACCGGAACGCCTTTGGCATGGGCCATGTCGCAGATTTTGCGGACGGGCAGTATCTGTCCCGTGATGTTAATGATCTGGCAGACCATTAGCAGCCGGGTTTTGGGCGTGATGGCGTTGGCGTACAATTGCACAAGTTCGTCGTCGGTTTTGGGATGGTTTGGCACCGAAACCACCTGATTTTTTATGCCGTACCGCCGGGCCATGAGCGTGAACTGATCGAGCATCGAGCCGTAATCCTGCGCGGCCATCACCGCTTCGTCGCCCGGTTTCCAGTCGAATCCTGAAATCACGGTATCGAGCGATTCGGTGGTGTTGCGGGTGATAATCAACTCATCGGCCTGGCAACCAACGAGTTGGGCTAACTGCCTGCGCACGGTGGCCTTATCGTCGAACTGCCGGGTTCTCATGTAATAAGAGCCTTCGTGGTTCACGTTTGCCAGATGTTCGACGTATCGAAGCATCGTTTTGGCGGGTTGAATGCAGTAATAGCCGTTTTCGAGGTTGATGTAGTCTGGTTTCAGTTCATAACCGCGCCGGATTCCAGCCCAGAAATCATCGTCGCGGGCCAGGGTGTCGGGTGAGTCATTGGTAAAACGGGCGAGTTGCGCGGTGCCGAAGGCGGGTAAGGGTAAGGTTGCACCGGCAGCAAGCAGGGTCTGTAGAAATTGACGCTTTTTCATAAAACGGCATCGTAGGGGCCAAGATGGTAGTGCATTTTAGGGAAGTTATTGCAAAATATAAAGAATCTGCCCATCTTTTCTGTCGAACTCTTGACAAGTTGAGATTATACAGCCTGTTTTGTTGAATAAATCCGTAAAATATATAGATTATAAGTACTAAAAGTCTATCTAATACCGGGAGAATGTACAAAACAGTATATACAGCACGTAAAAGTCAATTGATAATCAATAACATGGAACTCATCGAAAAACCAACCGAACCCATCAGCCCCTATTCACGGGCGTTCTTCGGGCTGTGGCTATTGACTACCCTGGCCGTATCGGGTTTTAGAATAGCCGACGAACCGACCTACCGCGAAACGCTCGATACCTGGCACCGGCAGCGGGTTGAAGCCCTGAAAGCCGAAACGGGATGGCTCAATCTGGCCGGTTTGTTTTGGCTCACCGAAGGGGCAAACACCATCGGCAGCGACCCCGGCAATACGCTCGCATTTCCCGACAAAAAAGCACCTACCCAGCTTGGAACATTGCGGCTCACCAACGGCACCGTTACGTTTGAAGCTGCTCCCGGCGAACTCGTCCGGGCCGATGGCGAACCGTTGCGAACGCCAACGACGATTTTTGGGGCCGATCTAAAAAAGCCCGTTACGCTCAGTTATGGCCCGTTGAGGTGGTTTATCATCAAGCGCGGAGACCGTTACGCTGTGCGGCTCCGCGACTTAGAAAGCCCTGATTTAAAGCGGTTTACGGGTATTGATCGCTTCCCGGCAGACGAAGCCTTTCGGGTAAAAGCCCGCATTGAGAAACCTGAACAACCCCGCACCATCCCGATCTTAGACGTGACGGGGCAGACCTCTCAACAGCCATTAGTAGGTACGCTCGTGTTTGAGATTGGTGGCAAAACGCACCGATTGGATGCCGTTGGTGAGGGCGAACGGCTGTTTATCCTCTTCGGCGATGCCACCAACGCCCACGATACTTACGGCTCCGGCAGGTTTTTGTACGCCGACCGCCCCGGCGACGACGGGCAAACGACCCTCGATTTTAACCGGGCCATCAACCCGCCCTGCGCCTTCACCGCCTTTGCCACCTGCCCGTTGCCACCCAAACAAAACCGGCTGACGGTGGCAATCCGGGCGGGCGAAAAACGCTATGGCGAGCATTGAATTATGCGCTGGTGCAGCCATTTGGCCCGGTACCACCCTCAATTGGGTGCTGGCAGGTAGAAACAAAATCCCGTTTAATAAGATTTTGGGGGGTATTGCCGGTAATCGAACGACCGGCGAATTAATGGGCTACCATCGCTGTACTTAGCCTGATTACCAGTACACAACCTGTTTTAATTCACGTTTCCGTCAAAGTTTATGTTCAAATCACTACCTCAGAAACGGCTTTTAGCCCGTTCATTTTCGCGCTGGATAGCCCCGCTGTGGTTATTGCTACTCGCCCTGCCCGCCTGGGCGCAAACCACCATCACCGGCACCGTTGCCGACGGCACATCGGGCGATGGACTGGCCGGGGCCACCGTGCAACTCAAAGGCACCAACGCCGGGGCCACCACCGATGCACGGGGCCAATACCGAATTAGTATCCCGGCCAACGCAGCCGCGCCGACGCTGGTTTTCTCGTTTATCGGCTACCAACCGCTCGAAGCCGTTATCGGAAATCGCAGCGTGGTGGACGTGAAACTGATTGCTTCCGACAACGCTCTGAGCGAAGTGGTGGTGGTGGGATACGGCGTACAAAACCGGCGCGACATCACCACTGCCATCGGTTCGGTGAAAGCGCGGGACATTGCCAATCAGCCCGTTACGAGTTTTGACAACGCCTTAGCCGCTAAAATTGCCGGGGTTCAGGTGCTGCAAACGTCGGGTGCGCCGGGGGCCGCGTTGCAGGTGCGGGTGCGCGGCACGGGGTCCATCAGCGCGGGGCTTGACCCGCTCTACGTGATTGATGGCGTGCCGCTTTCGCGTGATACCAAATTTGCGACGGGCAGCACCAACACGCAGTTTCCCGATAACCCGATCAATGTGCTGAGTACGATCAATACCGACGACATCGAAAGTATTGAAGTCCTGAAAGATGCGTCGGCGGCTGCCATTTACGGCTCGCGGGGGTCAAACGGCGTGGTGCTGCTGACCACCAAACGCGGCAAAGAAGGCAAAACCGTTATCACTTATGACAGCTACATTGGGTTTCAGCAGGTAACAAAAAAATTAGGGTTACTCAATGCCTACGAATACGCAACGCTCAACGCCGAGGGCAAAAATACGGCCTACCTCGACCGCAACCCGGCTGGCAAACCCACCGACGACAACACGTTTCGGGCCAGTAACGCGGCCTGGGGATCGCCCAGTACGCTGATTCCGCCCCAGGTAACACCCTATTTGTCGGGACAATCGGGCCTGCCCAGCACCGACTGGCAGGACGCAATTTTCCGTACGGCACCGATTCAGAACCATACGCTGAGTATCAGTGGTGGAAACGCTACCGTCCGGTATTACCTGTCGGGTAACTATTTCGATCAGCAGGGCGTGGTGATTAATTCGGGCTACAAACGATACAGCGCACGGGCCAACGTGGACATTAAAAGCGGGCGGCTCACGGTGGGGTTCAATTTTAACCCGACCTACGCCCACCATGATCTTATCAAGGGCGAAGGTCCCTACTTGGCCGACGGTGTGATTGGCCTGGCGTTGCAAATTGCCCCGATCTGGCCCATCTACAACGCGAACGGCAGCTATAACTTCGACGCGAACGGCTGGGGCTACGGGGCTACCTCGATCCTGAACCCGGTGGCGGTGGCGAACGAAGTGAGCGACAAACTGAACCAGCTTCGGCTCCTCGGCAACACCTACGCCCAGTATGAGATCACGAAAGGACTCTCGTACCGGCTCAATATCGGGGCTGATGTCAACAATTTCCAGCGCGATTACTACCGCCCGTCCACCGTCGAAATCCGGGACCGCAAAGGGCCGTCTATCCCAACGGGCTTCTCGCGGACGCAGAATTACGTGGACTGGCTCGTGGAGCATACCCTGAACTACAACCGCAGTTTCGGGCCGCACACGATAACGGGTTTGGCCGGTTTCTCCTCGCAAAAAGACCGCCGGACGGCCAGCGAACTCACGGCTACCAACTTCCCCAACGATCTGGTACAAACGCTCAACGCGGGGCAGGTTACGGCGGGCAGTTCTGACGTGCAGGAGTGGTCATTGTTATCATATATTGGCCGGGCGCAGTACGATTACAACGGCAAATATTTGGTGTCGGCGGCTGTCCGGGCCGATGGGTCATCGCGGTTCGGGGCGGCCAATCGGTGGGGTTATTTTCCGAGCGTGTCTGCCGGCTGGAACATCTCGCAGGAGTCGTTTCTGAAATCGTCGTCGTGGCTTAGTGACCTCAAACTCCGCGCCAGTTACGGCCTGACGGGGAATTTTCAGATACCCAACTACGGCTCAATCAGTTTGCTCAACTACCAGAACTACGTGCTTGGGCCGGAGACCATCGTGAGCGGCCTGGCTCCCGGCAACTCGGCCAATGATAAGTTGAAGTGGGAGAAAACGGCCATGCTCGACATTGGGTTCGATGCCAATTTTTTCCGCAATCGCCTGACGCTGAGTGCTGATTATTATGATGCCAACACCTCTGACCTGCTGCTGAACGTGCCGGTTCCGCGTGCGTCGGGGTTCAGCAGCGAGTTGCAGAATATTGGCAAGGTGAACAACAAGGGCTTTGAACTGAGCGTGGGAACGCAGCAAACCTTCGGGCGGTTAGGCTGGACGGCCAATGCCAACATCGCCACCAACCGCAACACGGTGAAAGCCCTCGGCGCGTCGGGCGATCCGATTATCGTGTCGGGCGGGGTGGCCGGGGCGCAGTTTATCACCCGCATCGGCGATCCGATTGGGCAGTACTGGACTATGCAATACGACGGTGTGTTTAAGAGTCAGGCCGAGATAGACGGCTATCCGCACACGGCCACTACGAAGCCCGGCGATTTCCGGTTTATTGATACCAACGGCGATAAGAAAATTGATTTCAGCAGCGACCGAACCACCACCGGCAGCTATTTCCCGAAATACACATTTGGGTTCACGACCCGCTTCACCTACGCCGGTTTCGACCTCGGTGCCACCGTGCAGGGTGTGCAGGGAAATAAAATCATGAACCTGATTCGGCGGTATCTGTACAATTCGGAGGGCAACGGCAATCAGTTCAGCGGTGCGTTAGATCGCTGGCAATCAGAGGCTAACCCTGGCAATGGCCTCGTGAACCGCGCCAACCGGCTATCAACCGGCTCGAACGGCGAAATCTCGACCTGGCACATCGAATCGGGGTCTTACGTCCGCATCCGAACCATCACGCTGGGGTATTCGGTGCCAACCGCTCTGTCGCAAAAACTGCGGTTAAGCCGGGCGCGGGTGTATGTCAGCACCCAAAACCCGTTCACGTTCACCAAGTACAGCGGCTTCAACCCCGACGTAAGCAGCCGCCCCGACAACGCGCTCTCGCAGGGCGAAGACTACGGCACGTATCCGCTCGCCAAAACCACCTCAATCGGTATCAACCTCAGCTTCTAAATCATCATGAAAAAACTCACCTTATTGCTTTTCCTTGCCGGGCTGACCGCCTGCCAGAAGGACTTTTTGGCCCTGAAACCCCAGTCGCAGCCGAACGTGGATAACTTTTATCTCACGGCCAACGATTTCAACAACGCCGTGAACGGGGCGTATGACGTGCTGCAATCCAACAATCAGTACGGCAACGATTTCAACACGCTTATCGAAGTCCGGGGTGACAATGCGTTCGACAACGACCCGTCGGCCAACGCCGGGCTGCGCTACAACATTGACCGTTTTATCGAGCCGACGACCAACACGATTTTGCGCGACACCTGGGGCAGTTTGTACATTGGTATCAACCGCACGAATTTGATTCTCGACAAGATTGATGCCGTTACGATTGACGCGCCCCTGAAAGCCCGTTACAAAGGTGAAGCGCAGTTTCTACGGGCCTTGTCGTACTTCAACTTGGTGCGGCTTTGGGGCGCGGTGCCGTTGGTGTTAAAGCCGGGCAGCACCACCGAGGCCCGGTCGTACACGCGCAACCCGGTGGCCGATGTGTATGCCGCCATCGAGAAAGACCTGACCGACGCAGCCGCTAACCTGCCCGTGAGTTACACCGGAGCCGATGTGGGCCGGGCAACGGCGGGCGCGGCTAAGGGGCTGCTGGGCAAGGTGTTGGTTACCGAAAAGAAATACACCCAGGCCGTTACGGTGCTGCGCGACGTGATCACGGCCAACACCTACCGGCTGCTGCCCAACATTGCCGACGTGTTTCTGGTGAACAATAAGAACAACGCCGAAATGGTGTTTGCCGTAAAATTCAAGAAGGGCGTGGGCGGTGCCTTGCCCGAAGGTCATGGCCTGTGGTACGGCACCAACATCGGTGATAACATCGAAGCGTCGCTGCGGGCGGCTTACCCGGCGGGCGACAAACGCCAGCCCTTAACGTTGCAAATTCCGGTGCCGAGTAACGTAAACGTGGTGCCGCGCAAATGGTATGACGAGGTATCGGCAACGAATGATGTCGGTAACGATTTTCCGGTGTTGCGCTATGCCGACGTGCTGCTGCTCTATGCCGAAGCGTTGAACGAAGCGGGTTATCAGGCCACCGGCGATGCCCTGACCAATCTGAACCTCGTCAGGACGCGGGCCGGTGTGCCGGTCTATACGGCCACGCAACTCGCCACGCAGGCGGCTTTCCGCGATGCCGTGATTGCCGAACGGCGGCTCGAACTGGCGTTGGAAAACGACCGTTGGTTTGACCTCATCCGCACCGGAACGGCTATATCGGCCCTGAGCGCGACCAAAATCACCGCCCCGGCCAACCGGCTGGTTTATCCCATTCCGCAGGCCGAAATTGACACGTATAACAACCCGACCGCGTTCCCCCAAAATCCGGGGTATTAGTTAGGTGGTAAGTAGTGAGTGATTAGTGGTGAGTTGGCTAACGCATGAGTACCGGCGCGCCGGCCAACTCACCACTCACCACTAATCACCTTAAATTTCAACAAAACCAATGCGATTCGAGACCATTCAACTGCACGGCGGCCAAGCCCCCGACCCAACCACTAACTCGCGGGCGGTGCCGATTTACCAAACCACGTCGTACACCTTCAACAACGCCGAACACGGGGCTAACCTGTTTGCACTGAAGGAGTTCGGCAATATTTACACCCGGATTATGAACCCCACGAGCGACGTGTTTGAGAAGCGCGTGGCGGCCTTAGAGGGCGGGGTAGCGGCTTTGTCGGTGGCATCGGGCCACGCGGCTCAGTTTCTGGCAATCAACAACATCACCACCGTCGGCGATAATTTTGTGACCACGAGTTATCTCTACGGCGGGTCGTATAACCAGTTCAAGAACTCGTTCAAAAACATCGGGGTCGAAGCCCGCTTTGCCGATGGCGACAAGGTGGAGAGTTTCGAGCCGTTGATTGATGACAAAACCAAAGCCATCTACCTCGAAACCATTGGCAACCCCGGTTTCAACGTCCCTGATTTTGAAGCCTTTGCTGCCCTCGCCAAAAAATATGACCTGCCGATTATCGTGGATAACACGTTTGGCGCGGCTGGTGCGCTCGTAAAACCGATTCAGCACGGCGCACACATCGTGGTAGAATCGGCCACGAAATGGATTGGCGGCCACGGCACAACCATCGGCGGGGTGATTGTGGATGCCGGCACCTACAACTGGGGCAACGGCAAATACCCGCAGTTTACCGACCCCTCGCCGAGCTATCACGGCCTGATTTACAGTGATGTTTTCGGCGTGAACGGGCCGTTTGGCAATATCCAGTTCATCATTCGCGCCCGCGTGGAGGGCCTGCGCGACTGGGGGCCGAGTCAGAGTCCGTTCAACTCGTTTTTGCTCTTGCAGGGCCTGGAAACGCTCAGTATCCGTATCGAACGCACCAGCGAAAACGGCATGGCCCTGGCGCAGTGGCTCCGGCAACAGCCTGATGTTCAGCACGTAAATTACATTGGCCTGCCCGAAAATCCGTATCACGAACTCGCCAAAAAATACATGACGCGGGGCTTTGGCGGAATGCTGTCTTTTGAACTCAAAGGCGACAAAGCCCGCGCCGAACGGTTTGTGAACAGCCTGAAACTCATCAGCCACGTTGCCAATGTCGGCGACTCGAAAACGCTGATTATTCACCCGGCCAGCACCACCCACTCGCAGCTCTCGGAGGCCGAGCAGCAAACCGCCGGCGTGAACCCAACAGCGTTGCGGGTCTCGGTCGGTATCGAACACATCGAGGATATCAAGGAAGACATTGCCCAGGCGTTGGCGGTTGAGTAGTGGCGTATTGCGCGGGTTGGCCGATGGCTCGATACCCTCAGCAGCGTACCGCATGAAGAAAGCCCCGGCCCACCCGTCGGGGCTTTCTTTATACGGCATGGTCAGCCATCAGCAACTCGTTTTTCGCCATATTTGCGGATGCGCTGCTTTATCAGGGCTGCTTTTTTGAAATAACTCCTACTTTCATCGCCCTATATGTCGCTCAAACTCCCGTTCATCGAGGCCGAAATCATTGACCAATACCTCTACGACGAGAACCCCCGTCCCTGGATTATTGGCTTCAGTGGCGGCAAAGACAGCACCATGCTGTTGCAGGTGGTTTGGCGGGCGTTGATGACGTTAGAACCGGGATTCCGCAACCGGCCCGTTTACGTGGTGTGCAACGACACGCTGGTTGAAAACCCGAAAATTGTGGCCTTCATCAACCGAACCCTCGAACGGGTGCAAAAGGCCGCAACCGAGCAGTCTATGCCCGTTACGGTGCATCGCACCACGCCCCGGCTCGAAGACACGTTTTGGGTAAACCTGCTGGGCCGGGGCTATCCCGCGCCCAACAATTCGTTTCGGTGGTGTACCGAACGGCTCAAAATAAACCCCACCACGCGCTTCATTCAGGAGAAAATCAGCGAAAAAGGCGAGGCTATTATCCTGCTCGGTACGCGCTCGGCAGAGAGCCAAACCCGCGCCCGCTCAATGAAACGGCACGAACTCAAAAATCAGCGGCTCCGCAAACACCTGTTGCCCAATGCGTTTGTGTATGCGCCCCTGCAAGACATCACTACCAACGAAGTCTGGCAATATCTGATGCAGATAGACGCACCCTGGGGCGGTAAACACAAAGAACTCCAGACCCTGTACCGCAACGCCAACACCGACGGCGACTGCCCGTTAGTGATTGACGAAACCACGCCCTCCTGCGGCCAAAGCCGGTTTGGGTGCTGGGTTTGCACCGTTGTCAGCCGCGACAAATCAATGGAAGGGCTGGTGCTGAACGGCGACGACTGGATGGAACCCCTGATGGAGTTTCGGGATGTGCTGATGACCACCCGCAACGACCGCACCTACCGCGAAATGCGCCGACGCACCGACAGCCCGTTTAAAGAAGACGACCCCAACACCTGGGGACCCTACACCCCCGCAGCCCGCGCCGAATTTCTGACTATGCTCCTGACCGCACAACGGGCCATTCAACAGGCGCAGGGCGAGGATATGTACCTCATTTCTCATCAGGAATTAGTAGCGATTCAATTAACGTGGTATCGAGACGGTATTTTTAACCATAAAGTTGCTGATATTTACAACCGGATAAACGAACAACAGATGGATATGAGCAAACACGACGAAAAATTCAAACAGGAAGAACAACTCCTGCGTGACGTTTGCGCCGACAACCCCGGCGATTTCGACCTGATTCAGGAACTATTGACGTTACAAAAAAATAAATCGCTGATGGTGAAAAAACGCAACCTCAAAGATGAATTAGAGCATCATATCGAGTTGCATTTAGCGAAAATGAAGCAAAACGGCGAATAGCCTCCCAATATCAAATCTGTATTAGCGCAGTAAAATGATTATTAAAAGCATTACGCTTGACAATTTCCGCATCTACAAAGGTGAAAACAGGGTTGACCTGACTTCCGACGGTAAGAAGAACATCATAATTATCAGCGGGCATAATGGCTTCGGAAAGACTACTTTCCTGATGTCATTGGTGTGGTGTTTGTATGGTCGTCAGATGAACGAAGTAGATGACCTGTATCAGAAAGAAATCTCTGATGTGGGGGGCTACCCAAAATATATTATCAATAGCCTGAATAGGCAAGCTAAAATAGAAGACGATCGGTCTTTTGCCGTCTCTGTTGTTATATCGGAAGCGATTATTCCAGATATGCAATGTAATGAAATTGAAGTTAGAAGAACGCATCATCTGACCGAAGGAGATAAAATACAAATTTTTATAGATGGCCTTGAAAATGAGCTAATTAAAAGCCTTTCCTCTGACAAAGGGCCTGGTGAAGAAGTATTTATCCGGGACTATTTAATGCCAATTGAAATTGCCAAGTTCTTCTTTTTTGACGCGGAAAAAATCGTTACACTGGCAGAAGTAAATACCGTTGAGCAGAGAAGAAAACTTAGCACCGCATATTCTGAAATTCTTGGTATTAAAAAATACGAAGATTTACGAACTAATTTAGAAGAGATACTAACTAAACTCAGACAATCAGAAGCTGGCCCAAAAGAGCAAAAACGGCTTAATACATTGCGGGCCGAAATTCAAAATCTGAGTATAGAAGTACATACAAAGGAAGCGAGTAAAAACGACTTTCGGGATAAGCGCGATGAGAAACGTGCTGAAGCCAACAAGTTGCAAGAAAAACTTATTCAGGCGGGCAATGTAATTAGCTCAAAAGAACTGGCTGAACTGAAACAGGATGAGCAGGAATTAGAAAGAGATATAAATCTCCTTCAAAACGACCTTAGAGATCACTACGAACTAATTCCGTTTGCTATTTCGGGTGGGATTTTGTTGGAAACTATTAAGCAATTAGACCGGGAGACAGCATATAAAACGACGCAATTTAAACAGGAAGAAGTTAAAGAAGCTTCGAATCGGATATTAACCGATTTACTGTTGGCTCAACGATCATTCGGCAAAGTAATTGATAACGACGTTCACGAGTTCTACACCGATACATTCAAGCGACTCATTCGTCAGCATTTTTTTACGAATACGCCCGAACTACCTACCAATTTCCAGCCGTTACACGAATTTTCGGATGCGGAAAGAAACGAGATAATTACGCTGGCTAATCAACTCAAGTTGTCATTCAAAGAGTCATTCGGGCGCATCAACAACGGCTATAGTCAGTCGCGCCAAGCATTGATTACGATTCGTAGGCGGCTGAAGGCTGCCGAAGCCCACGAAGAAGACCCGATTTGGGCAGCAGACCACGCCCGCAAGGAAAAATTAGACCGGGAAATTGTCCGTATTGAAGACGAGATGACCGCAACTGACCGCGAAATCGGACAATTGCAAGAGCAGCAGCGAACCGCTAAAAGTCAGTATTCAGAACTGTCTAAACGCTTAGACGCATCGGCCATAAACCGGGACAAAGACGAAATTGTCAGTCGGCAGATTACCCGGCTCAAAGCATACATCGGTCAGTTTCAGGAGCATAAAAAACGGTCGCTCGAAGACGCAATCCTGACAGGTCTGCAAACGCTGATGCACAAGAAAGACTTCATTCATCGGGTGGATGTGAAAATTGGCGGGGGCGATATTGACATTAATCTGCTGAATCAGCACGGTCAGATTATTTCGAAAGCCTCGCTCTCGAAAGGCGAACAACAGATGTATGCAACGGCCTTGCTATGGGGGTTGGTAAAAGAATCGCGGATTGATTTTCCCGTGTTTATTGACTCGCCAATGCAGAAATTTGATCCGCTTCACGCCCGCAGCATCATCAAATTCTTTTATCCTACCGTTGCCGGGCAGGTTATTCTGTTTCCGTTGCTGAAAAAAGAACTCACCGACGACGAATACCGGATGTTGCAGCCGCACGTGGCCCGCACCTATCTCATCCGCAATATCGAATCAGAACGGTCGCTGTTTCAGCAGGAAACCCCCGACCAGTTTATCCAGACCTATAACCAGCTTTACTTTCCCGAATGACGATTAACCTCAAAACCTCCGAGGCCAACAAAGACCGGGTTGTTGAGCTAACGGCCCGGCTGGGCAACAACATCAAAGAAAACGTGGTGGCCCGGATTGCCATTGCCTACTCGCTGGCGCGGGGCTACCGGCTTGACCCCGCCAAAGACCTGCGCGACAGCAAGGGCAAAGAATACAAAGAAGATACGCTGCTCGGCACCCAATACCGAAACCTGTATGTCGCGCTGATTTGCCAGCATTACGGCATCCATAAAACGGACGGCAACGTGCCGCGCTACATCAAAATGCACCTCGACCACGGGCTGGAGTTGATGAGCCACGTATTTGCCGAAAACCGCAACTACACCAGCATCGAATTTCTGCTCGACTACGCCAAATCAATAAACTGCCGGGGCTATATATCCCTGGTGGAGCTGCGAGACGGGGAATATCAAGTCCCAGTCTTTTCCCCAAACCACGTTGCCCCGCTCAATGTGAAAGCGTTTGAAGTCTGTAAGATTCTTGTATTTATCATGTTGGGGGTGCGGGTGGTTAGTGAGAAACGGCCCGAAATCTACAACCTGTGTTGTACCATCTGAAAATGATAATTGCAGTTGATACTGGTCTATATGTTGTGCGTCAGTTATTGCCAGCGTTGTCATAACTTCTTGGTGATCTTGCGAATCGTTACTTTTTTCTTTAAGACAAAAAATTCCAGCCATTTCTGAGCAATTTCATCGGCATATACCTCAATAACTTTAAGGGCTTCTTTTTGATCCTTAGCGGGTAGCATTTCTATTCCGTCGGCCTTACGAATTTATACATCAACCAATTTGCCGTCTTCAAAAAATAATTCAAAAATCGTTTCGTACTCGGCATGACTCACGTGGACATGAACCGGCAGATGCTCATTACTGTAGAAGTAGAAAATGAACCCAAAGTATTCGATTAGTTTAGGCATACGCTTATTGATGAATGGGTTACGAATATAACGGTCAAGAGCAAATATAAATAATCGCTGCTTCACCCCATCATCGCCCGCAACCCCGCCACCACCTCCCGCACTGCTTCAACGGTGGCCGTAACGTCGGCTTCGGTAGTAAACCGGCCTACGCTGAACCGCAGGCACGAATAGGCTTCGGTGTCGGTCAGGCCCATTGCCAGCAGCACGTGCGAGGGGTCAATGCTGGCAGCGGTACAGGCCGACCCGTTTGAGACGGCGATGCCGGTCAGCCCCATAATCAGCGCGTCAGAATCGCAGTTCTCAAACAGGATATTGGTTGTGTTGTAGAGCCGATGGCTGGCATTGCCGTTTGTCCGCGTGCCGGGAATGGCGGCTAACAACCCGGTTTCGAGTTGGTTGCGCCAGGCACCAACGCGGCTGGCATCGTGGCTCATGTCTGCCCCGGCGATTGCTGCCGCGTGACCAATGCCAACGATTCCCGGCACGTTGAGGGTGCCACTCCGCAGGCCGCGTTCGTGGCCGCCACCGTGCAAAACGGGGTTTATCTTTAGCTTATCGGGCAGTCCGCCCCGCAGTTTACGCTGCCGCACAAACAAGCCCCCAACACCTTTGGGGCCGTAGAATTTATGGCCCGAAAAGGCCAGTAAATCAATTCCCAGCGCGTCAACATCAATCGGTAGTTTGCCAACGGCTTGCGTGGCATCGGTCATAAACACGGCCCCGGCAGCATGGGCCATGTCCGAAATCTCGCGAATGGGCTGAATCACACCCGTTTCATTATTCACGATCATCACCGACACCAGCAACGTATCGGGCCGGATAGCGGCTTTCACAACGGCTACATCCACCAATCCATCGGCACAAACGGGCAGGTAATCAACGGAGTATCCCCGCGTTTCGAGGTACTCACACACGTCTAACACGGCTTTATGCTCGGTTTGAACCGTTACGATATGCCGCCGGTGGGGTGGTGCGGTTTCACACACGCCCTTGATTGCTAAGTTGATAGCCTCGGTTGCGCCCGATGTGAAGATCAATTCGTGGGTCTCGCAACGGAGCAAATCGGCGAGTTGCTGGCGGGCGGTTTTCACGGCTTCGCTGGCTCCCACGCCAAAGGGATGCGTGCTGGCGGCATTGGCGAAGTTGTCGGTCAAAAACGGCATCATTGCCTCCAGAACGCGGGAGTCAAGGCGGGTGGTGGCGTTGTTGTCTAAGTAAATCATCGTGTAAAGATAACGCGCCCGCCATCGTCTGACCAGCCCATATCACATACGCCTACCGCACGGCCACGTAGCCCGACTGAATCATCCGTTCGGTGGGAACCTGCCGGTCAATGAGCGAACCGGCCAGCGAAATAGCCAGCGCAATCAGCAGCGCGGGCCAGAATCCTTTGATCTCGAAATCGCTCAGGAAGTTGTCAATTAACTTGAGCAGGATAGCCGCAACCACCAGCCGCACGAGACCCGACAGCAGGAAAAAAGACACCAAGTTGAGCGGAAACCGGATAATCCAGCCGATAAACGTGTTTAACACGGCCAGCAAAGCCGCTACGAGCAGGGCCGTTCCGAAGTTTTTGATCGTTACCGACGGCAGCAGCGAGGCCAGTCCGTAGATGATGCCCGCGTTCAGGAGCCATTGCAGCAAAATATTCATGAGTGATAAAATGGGAGTTGGTTTGCCCGGTAAAGTAAACAGTTTTCGGGGCCGGTTGTTAGCCAATGACAACCGCTTTGCTATGAAACAGATACCGCTCCTCCTGCTGCTCTTGCCCTTTTTTGGCCTGAACTGCCGCCCCGCCAATCAACAACGCCAACCCGCCCAGACTTCGGCAACGTCAACGGCCACAGCCGCCGACACGACCGATTATTACCAGTACCGCGATGCCGCCTACGATGGCATCGGCAAGGTGTATCTGGGCCGCGAGATTTCGCAGGTCATGGGCCACCTCGGTGCCGAATGGCTCGAACGGCCCGACCGCGAGCAGGAAGAACGCACCGACCTTTTGGCCGATGCGCTGGCCCTGAAACCAACCGATGTTGTAGCCGACATCGGGGCCGGAACCGGGTATTTCAGTTTCCGGCTGGCGAAACTCGTGCCGCAGGGCCGGGTGTTGGCCGTTGATATTCAGCCCGAAATGATTGCCTATCTCAACGATAATAAACGCAAAAACAACGCCCCCAACGTGGAGCCGGTTTTGGGAACCATCACCGACCCGAAACTGCCCGCCAACAGCGTTGATATTGCCCTGATGGTAGATGCGTATCACGAGTTTTCGCACCCCCGCGAGATGCTCGATGCCGTGGTGAAGGCCCTGAAACCGGGCGGGCGCGTGGTGCTGCTCGAATACCGCGCCGAAGACCCGGCAATAGCCATTAAAGAACACCACAAAATGACGGTAATTCAGGCCGAAAAGGAGATGAAAGCCGTGGGCCTGAAACTCCAGAAAAACGACTCACGACTGCCTCAGCAGCATATTTTGGTATTTGGGCGGTGATCAGGAGAAAACTCGATTTTCAGGGCTTTTATCTATCTGTACTGAATCGTGCAGGAGTTGAATGGCTTGGCTAATTTTCCGGGCATCAAGTCGCCCAATCAACTCATAGAGTAATGAATTTCGGATGGTGAACGGTTTATTACACCTCAGTTCACTCATTACTGGCAAATCGCCGATAACATCTTCCGGGAGAATGGTCAGTGAAAACAATTCTTCCCGAATTATTTTGGTTACTGGAATAACGATAAAATCACTGTCCAACTCGTTCGACAGCCCATTACTCACTATCAGAACCGGACGTTTTTTGAGTTTGCCAACTTTATCGGTAAGCGGATACTGCGCCCAGACGAGGTCGCCTTGTTGGTAAATCATGAATCAATCAGGTTGCTGAATGTTGCTTTGCATAGAGTTCATCCCAATAGTTTTCTTCCGGTGATTCCCAGAGGGCTTTAAGTGTTGGTTCAACAAGCGGTAGCCAGTCAGCAGAATCGAATGGATCAGTTGTTTCATTATTGATAAGTTGCCGAAAAACCTGCCTGGTTTCGGCGGGTAACTGCCTGTACACGACAAAAAGTGATTGGGCTGTTTGTTGAGGAGACGCAATCATAATTCTATTTAGGTTTAAAATGTTAGGACTACAATTTAGCCAACGGCGAATCTTTTTCTTTTGCCAGCGTCTGGTAAACAAGCCGGTCGGTGAGGGCTGGGAAGAGTTTGTTCAGCCACACGGTGAGTTTGCCCTGCCCGGTCAGAATCAGTTCGCGTTTGCGCCCGATAACGGCCCGCAGAATATGGTCGGCACATTCTTCGGCAGACATCATCTGGCTCTCGTCCCGAACGGTTTCGCCCGCGCTGGAGCCGTGCGCGTCTAAAGCCGCTACCCGAATGTTGGAGGTGGTGAAGCCGGGGCAGGCCGTCAGCACGTGAACGCCGGTTGGCAATAACTCGGTGCGGAGTGCTTCGAGAAAGCCGTTCATGGCAAACTTCGAGGCCGAATACCCACTCCTGACGGGTAGCCCCCGGAAGCCCGCAATAGACGAAATGCCAACGATTGAGCCTTTTGTTTTCAGGATGTGGGGCAGGGCGTGGCGCGTGGCCTGCACGGTTCCCATAAAATTGACCTCCATCACCTTCCGATACACGTCCGGCTCGGCCTCGCTTACCAACGCCCGCATCGTAATGCCGGCATTGTTAATCAGAATATCCAACTGCCCAAAGTGAGCAACGGTCTCTAAGACAAGGCGTTGCATATCAGCATCAATGCTCACGTCGGCAACAACGGCGAGTGTTTCGATACCCGTTTGCCGGAGTTCCTGCGCTACGGTGTCTAACGCCGTGGCGTTGCGGGCGCAGATAACGATTCTGGCCCCGGCCCGGCCAAACGCAAAGGCCATTGCCCGCCCGATTCCCGACGATGCGCCGGTGATAAGTACTACTTTCTGCTGCATATCGGCGTAAAACTACTATACTTGCACCAAAAAAATCGGTTGGCCTGATTACCCGAAATCCATTGCAAAAGTTTTTAAACCAAGTCTGACACGTTACGGTTGATTTTGAACCGACTTTAAAAAACCCGAATTTTATGAAACGCAAGTCATTCCTGTTGCTTCTGCCCACCCTGCTGGCAACAACCCTGATTTTTAACGCCTGTGGCACTAAAGACCCCGACAAGAGCGATACGGTCGACTTTTTTGCCGACATATCGAGCCGGGTTCTGATTGGCGTTGCATCCGGTTCGTCGGCTGCGGGTACGTTTAGCGGAACATACAACAAGGCCTCCAAAACGCTCACCTATTCAGTTGCCTACACCGGCCTGACCCCCAGCGAAGCCTACATTGGCGTGGGTGCGCCCGGCACCGAAGGTATTAAAGAGCGGATTTTGCCAACCCCAACGGCCAACCCCATCACAGGAAGCATCACACTGGATGCCCGGCAGGAAAACAACCTGTTTTTCCAGAATAACTATATCATCCTGGCAACAACGCAGTTCCCGCGTGGTGCAATCCGGGGTAATATCAACATCAAGCCATATGGTTCCGTAGGTCGGTAACGGTCGGTCTGCATCACGTAACAAACCGAGCCGTCTGATGGTCTGTCTGTAAAGAAAGACCATCAGACGGCTTATTGCTACACTGGCAACTGCATGAATTTTTCAATTACCGCTACTGATCCCGGCTCCAAAGCCCGAACGGGCCTGTTTACTACCGATCACGGGGTGGTGCAGACACCTATTTTTATGCCCGTCGGCACGGCAGGCACGGTGAAAGCCGTACATCAGCGCGAACTCGAAACCGATGTGCAGGCCGAAATTATCCTCGGCAATACCTATCATCTGTATCTGCGGCCCGGCCTCGACGTGATTGAGAAAGCCGGCGGATTGCATAAATTCAACGGCTGGAATCATCCG
>JBBRNH010000088.1:0-25639 GCA_038230415.1 Cytophagales bacterium
GGGTTGGTTGCGCCCCCAGGATTATGGGCAAGCTGATGATCTGGCTTATGCCGTGAATCGGTGCTTGGCGAATGTAGGTATCCACCTGAAAATTGAGTTTAGTGATTTTAATGAAACATAATTACAAGCACCTACTTAGTAAAAAAGGAGGACGCAAGAGAAAAGACACAAGACCAATTTCATAATCCTGTTTTTTCTCTCTTGCGTCTTGCTTCTTGCGTCCTTTTCATTGGTCTTCTTTAACCCGTTTACCCCCGAAAAAGTCCCGTTAATTTATCGAGCGTCAACAGGGCCGTAATTGGTTCGCCCGCCGGGGTGTAGCCGGGGTTGGCCGATGCAAACAATTGTTCGATCACGGCCCGGCGTTCGGCGGGGCCAAGTGTTAGCTGTTTGCGCTGCACCGACCGCCGGGCCAACGACCGCGACAGGGCTTCTAATCGGTCTAATTTCAACCGGCTGCCCGTGTCCTCGCGGAGTTGGGCCAGCAGATTGGCAAAAAGTTGTTCTTCATTTTCGCCGGGAGTCAGGGCCGGAATTCCCCGAATCACAAACGTATTCGGCCCTAATTCATCAAACTGAAAACCGACCGAGGCCAAATCATCGCGGAGTTCCAGTGCCAACTGGTAGTCAACCGCCGTTAGCTGGACGGTTTTAGGAAACAAAAGTTGCTGCGAGGTGCCGGTGCGGTTGGTTAGCGCGGTCTTGAACTGATCGTACAAAATTCGTTCGTGCGCCCGGCGCAGGTCAATCAATAACACGCCGGTTTTTATCGGAACCAGCAAATACCGATCCTGCACTTGCATACTCTCGGCCCCGGCGAGTTCGGCCACATCGAGGGCCGTGCTGGGCGAAATTTCGTTGGCGCGGCTGCTCATCGTAGCGCGTTCGGGCGGCACGGGCATTTCAGACACCGGAAGCCAGTCAACGGGTGCGTCGGTGCTGCCGGGCGGTCTCGGTTTGTCGAAACCGTTGACTAACTCCTGCCAGTTTTGGGGCGATGCTTTCGGCGGCACGGGAGAATTACCAAACCCGGCACCCTGTTTCTCCAATCGGGTGGTCGCAGCCGGGCTTTGCTGCCAGGAGGGCGTAATCGGTTTGGGATTTCCAGAATTATTGGCGTTCTGCGGGGAAGCCGAAGCCGCATCCGTTTTGGCGCGGGCCGGGCGCGTCATATCCAAGAAATTGGCATTGCCATCGAAATCAATCGAAGGGCCGGTGTTGTACACGCCCATCGCCTTTCTGACTGCCGCCATCGTAATGGCATACACCGCCCGCTCGTCGTCAAACTTAATCTCGGTTTTGGTCGGGTGAATATTGATGTCAATATGAGACGGGTCAATCTCGATAAACAGCACGTAGAACGGGTGGTGCGCGTCGGGCAGGGTTCCTTCGTAGGCCCCAACAACGGCGTGATGCAGGTAATTGTGTTTCACGAAGCGGTTATTCACGAAGAAAAACTGCTCGTTACGGGTTTTTTTGGCTGCTTCGGGCTTGCCAATGTAGCCATGCACCGAAACATACGGCGTTTCTTCTTCGCAGGCCGCAAGCTGATCGCGATAGCCCTTGCCAAACAAATCTACAATCCGGCGGCTGAGTTTTCCGGCGGGCAGGTGATACACCTCCCGGTCGTCGTGAAAGAGCGAAAACGCTACGTCGGGATGCGCCAGGGCCACGCGCTGAAACTCGTCCAAAATATGACGCATCTCCACTGAGTTGGATTTCAGGAAGTTGCGCCGGGCCGGAACATTGAAAAACAGGTTTTTGATGAGCAGATTCGTACCGGGCAAACAAGACACGGATTCTTGCGCCCTGATTTCAGAGCCTTCGATACGGAGCAGCGTACCGAGTTCGTCAGTGGCGCGCCGGGTTCGCATTTCCACCTGCGTCACGGCGGCTATCGAAGCCAACGCTTCGCCCCGAAAACCCATCGTGCGGATTTTAAAGAGATCGTCAGAGGTGCGGATTTTAGAGGTCGCGTGCCGCTCGAAACTCATCCGGGCATCGGTTTCCGACATTCCGGTTCCGTCGTCAATAATCTGAATCAGCGTCCGGCCCGCGTCCCGGATTACGGCCTGAATAGATTTGGCTTTGGCATCAACCGAGTTTTCGAGCAGCTCTTTCACCACCGACGCGGGCCGCTGCACCACCTCGCCAGCCGCAATCTGGTTGGCTATCGAATCGGGCAGTAGTTGGATGATGTTCATCATACCTGAATAACGATTTCTGGCGGCAAACCATTCATCATTTCCCGCCAAACCGCAACGGCACCACCACTTTGATGCTCACATTCCGGCCCATGTTAAACACCCCGGCGCGGCCCGTTACGGCGTTTACTCCGAAATATTTCAGCCGGTTCTGATGGCTCTGGAAACCCGCATCGAGCAAGTTTTGGGCCGTGAGATAGACCGAGAAAATTGCCCGTCCGTCGTTGTTCACCACGTCGGTTCCTGCGCCGAGGCTCAGTAGCGTGTAGGCGGGCGTAATGGTTTCGGTGTCGTAGGCCAGCAACGCCTGATTTTGCCGGGCGTTATGTTCAACTTCAACCAGCGCGTAGGCATTTTGCAGCCGCTGACCGATGTTGGTTTTGGTCAGTTTCACCTGCCCGATGAGCCTCGGTGGGGGCAAAAACGGTAGGTATCGTGCCGAATCTGTTGTGGCCGACCGATTCCGTGACCGCACCAACGAATACGTTCCGGTAAAATGAAACCACCGCGCTGACCTCGGATTAACGGTCAGTTGCATCTCGGCCCCGCTCAACACGGCGTTGCCCTGAATATAGCGGTACGTTTTGATGGGCCGGGCCGGGTCAACAATGGAGTCTTGCCCGGCGCGGTTCAGAATTTTTTCGGAGAACGTATAATTGTTGATCCGGTTCTGGAACAGGCTGGCCGTCAGCGAGATGTCGGGCGTTTCCCAAACCGCGCCGATGTCGCCCTGCCAGGCCGTTTCTGATTTCAGGTTTGGCGAGCCGATTTCGTAGCGGAACGTGCCGGCGTGTTCGCCGTTGGCCGAGAGTTCGGGCGTGGTGGGTGCGCGGAAAGCACGGGCGAGGTTGGCCTTGATCGTGACGCGGCTGCTGGCTTTGTAGGAAGCTCCGAAACTGCCCGTCGGATTCGAGTACGTCTTGTTCAGCCCGGCAAAGCGTGGGCTTCCGCCGGGGGTGTTTTGCTCGGTGAAGTTGCCTTCACGATCCACGTACAGTTTGTTGATCTGCAACTGCCGAACGTCTATCCGCAGGCCGCCACTGAGTTGCCAACGGTCGGTTTTTTTCTGGGCGAACGCAAAAAAACCGTTATCCAACAGCCGATAGCCGGGATACAGCGTTTCGAGACCCTGATTTCGGTTTAGCTGCCACTGCCCATTTCCGCCGATGGTAAACTCGACCCCTTTGCCACCACTGACAAAATACTTCAGGTCATAAAATACGTTCTGAAGGTTAAAATACAGGGCGGGTTCGCCGGGGGTAAGCGTACTGGCGAACTCCTGCCGCCGATTGCGGCTGTACGCAACAATGGCCGACAGATTGCCCCGGCCTACTTTGGCGAAGGTATTCCAGGACACCTTGTTGTGGTTCAGGTTTTGGTAGTTGGCCTTCAAAATAGCCCGGCTGCGGAGGTCAGCATCCGTCACCGGCACCAGAACTTCGGTCTGGGCATCCTGCGGAATCAGTTTCGTGAATCGGCCTGTTCGGTCGCGTTCACCCGTGATGATGTTGATGTCTTCGTGCCAGTTAGAAAAATACACCTGCGAATACCCCCACTTCCGGTTAATGCCAACGGTGGTGTTGATGTCGAACTCCCGGAACGCCGACCCATACACTAATCCGTCGTAGCGGTTATGGTAGTTCCCGGCGTTTTTATAGCTGACCCGCGCCCGCGCAAACAAACCCCGATTTGTTTGGCCTTCGAGCATGACCGACGCGCCAATAGTTCCGTTGTTGGTTTGGTAGTTGGTCAAAATCTGGCCGCGCATCACCCCGGCTTCGGGCGGGCGGGATGAAATCAGGCTCATCACCCCGCCGAGACCGTCAGAGCCGTAGAGCATACTGCCTGCGCCTTTGATAATCTCGTAACGGTCAATCGAGTACTCGTCAACTTGCAGGCCGTGTTCTTCGCCCCACTGATTGTCTTCCTGCCGAACGCCGTCATGCACGGTGATGACCCGGTTAAAGCCCAGCCCGCGAATCACGGGTTTCGACAGGCCCACGCCCGTCGTGATTTGTGACATACCCGGCAACCGGCTCACGGCATCGGTTAAGTTGGTCGAGTTGGTCTGGAGCCACTGCACCCGGTTGTAGGTCAGAATGGGAATGGGGCTTTCTTTCACCGTTGAGCCGGTGGTTAAGCCCGTCACCACCACCTCGTTGAGTTGGGTGGCATCGGGGTCGAGCGAGAAATCAGCCCGCAGACTATCGCCAGCAATCAGTACCTTCCGAATCAGGGGTTTGTAGCCCAGAAACCGTACTTCAACGGTTCGGTTTCCGGGCGCAGTCAGGAGGCCAAAGTGACCGAGTGCGTCGGTAGCCGTACCATTTTTTTGATCGGGGAAATAAAGCGTAACGCCCGTCAGGGGTTCTTTGGTGGCGCGGTCGGTGACGATTCCGGCAAACCGGGTCTGGGCCAGCAAGGAGCCGGGGACTAATAAAAAAAGGAGGTATAGTCGAAACATTGGAGACGTTCGGTTAATGGTTGAGCAATAGGTTGTTGCCGCTGGCATCAGCCAACGGTCTCACAACATAACTTTACACAAACCAAACCGGCGGACCGCGATTGAGGGGAGAGGAACTAAAAACGTTGCAGGTAGGCAACAAGCAGTCGGAAAGCAGCGTAACAACAAGAAAATGGATCGTCGGCTCCGGCAAACTCAAAACCCCATCGGGGGCCGTGATAACGGCGTTGGAAAACACGTCAAGCGTGACTAATTCGTGCCGACTATGCGGATTTGACGAGATGGGGCTTTTACCAAACGGGTTGTAGGGGTGGGCGTGGGTTATAATTGTGCCATCGGCCAGCCGGTGGGCGTGCCGGAAAACCATCCCATTCACCACAATAGCCACAAACAGGCCCAAAAGCAGGCGGGCAAGTACAGGGCGATATGGATAAACAAACAGCACGAGGGTTTATCGTAGGGTTCTTAACGGGTTGAATGGCAAAGGTATATAGGAAACGGCTTTCCGGGCGGATAGTTACGACGCACTCCACTCAGTAAGTTTGGCACGGCTTTTGAGAAGCACATCATATCCTGGCAAACAGATTGAACATTTGTTACGCAATTGTTAAAAAATTGCTAAACTTTCTTTGATTAGGCTTGTTATTGGGTAATATCAGGCCTAATTTTGACTAAGATTAATCATAATGATAATGCCTATTTTACGAATAGATTGTTTAGTAGCTTTCACCGTTTTCGCTTAAACTTAACTTACTTTTACCTAACCAATACGATGAAAAACGTTCGCTTGTATATGATACTACAGTGGGTGTTCTTTCTCCCCGTCATTTTGCCACTTTGTATCGCCTTCGGAGCCTTGCAGGGTGCTTACCAAATGGCCGAACGGGTGATGGAACAATTATGGGCCGATGTTGTTAGAGAGCAATCCGTAAATCACACGGTATCTGCCGAATAGTCTCTTACCGTACTGTACTTGTCACCAAAAACGGCGGCCCGCCCAGAGCAGGTCGCCGTTTTTTATGACCGGACGTTAGTTATATTGGATAGCCAGCATGACTAATCTGGAAATATTGTGCATCAGGTAGTACTGACATCACCGCAAAATCCCCTCCGTTTCGGCATAAACTGTATGCATTGACAAAGACAACCCAATGCTGGCTACGTCAACAGATTGATTGAGGTCGTTGGCTTCGGAAGCCAAAAACCAGTAGCCTTCGGCGTGTTTTCGGAACACCTCGGCCCGAATTTTTTCGGAATCAATCAGTAGATATTCGCTGAAGGTGGGCGAATGACGATATAACGCGAATTTCTCCCCCCGGTCAAAGGCCGCCGTACCCGGCGAAAGCACCTCAACAAGCAGCATCGGGTTGGTAAGAATATCATTGAAGGCTTCGTAATACTGGTTTGGCCCGCAAACAACCACAATATCAGGGTAGGCGTAGAGGGAGTTTGTCGGCACATTCACGCGCTGATCGCTCGACATACTCCGGCAGCCTTTGCCGTTGCTTCGAATGCAGAGATTAATTTGAAACCCCGCGTTCTCTTTGATTAGGTTGTGATTGGTTGATGCGCCAGCCATTGGAATAATTTCTCCGTTTACATATTCGCTTTTAAACCCGGCAACCCGTTCCTGCCGCAGATATTCTTCGGGGCTGACATACACTCGTTCGGCTACCATAGCACGGTTGCTGTTTTGGTGAAATTAAGTGCTGTGAAGATAAGGAATCTGACCCAATCAGTACCAAAACCGGCGACCCGCTCAGAGCAGGTCGCCGGTTTTTTTAATGGATGAAATCTAAGTTTTTGTCTTTGTATTCTTCGTTATCCAACGACAGAAACTCTTCCCAAAACGGATCGTCGGGTAGCCCGGCTTTGCACACAAGTGGTTCTTTCTTAACCGGATGCACAAAATACAGCCGCCGGGCGTGCAGATAAATTTTTTTATCGGCCACGGGGCGGTCATAGCCATACTTCACATCGCCCCGGATCGGGCAACCCATTTTGGCTAACTGCGCCCGAATTTGATGCGGGCGGCCCGTTATCGGGTTCACTTCCAGCAGATAATGCTCGTTAATTTTGCCCAGAATCCGGTAGGTAAGTTCGGCCCGTTGCGCGCCTTCGAGCGGGTAATCGTAGGCTGTCACCTGATTTTTGGTTTCGTCTTTGACTAAATAATTGACAAGTTTGCCACTGTCTTCGGGTGGTTTTTGCCGAACAACCGCCCAGTACGTTTTCTGAACTTCGCGCTTGCGAAAGATTTCGTTCATCCGTTCCAGACCTTTCGAGGTCCGGGCAAAGACCACCAAGCCACTCACGGGGCGGTCGAGCCGGTGAACCGTTCCCAAAAACACGTCGCCGGGTTTGTTGTATTTCTTACCGACGTATTCTTTCAGTAAATCAACCAACGGCACATCGCCGGTTTTGTCGCTATGTACCAGCACGCCCGGCTCCTTGTTCACAATGAGCAGGTGATTGTCTTCATATACAACCTGGTATAGAGGTTTTTTCTTCATCTACTCCCTAACTCAATACGCTTCTTTCTCGTTCGGGAAGTCGCGCTGCTTCACGTCGTCCACGTAATGAGCCATAGCCTGCGTCATGGCCGCACCGAGTTCGGCGTACCGGCGCAAAAAGCGTGGCTTAAACTCGGTGGTGATGCCCAGCAGGTCATGCACCACCAGAATCTGTCCGTCGGCATCTGGCCCGGCTCCGATTCCGATGGTTGGGATAGTCAGCGTTTGGGAAACCTGTTTGGTGAGCGTTGCCGGAATTTTTTCCAGCACCAGACCAAAGCAACCGATTTCCTGCAAGAGCAGCGCGTCGGCCATAAGTTTCTGAGCCTCAGCTTCTTCTTTGGCGCGAACGGCGTATGTGCCGAACTTATAAATGCTCTGTGGTGTGAGTCCCAGATGCCCCATCACCGGCACACCCGCGCTCAAAATTCTGACGATAGAGTCTTTAATTTCGGCCCCGCCTTCGAGTTTCACGGCGTGTGCGCCCGACTCTTTCATGATTCGAATGGCCGACCGCAACGCTTCTGACGAGTTGCCCTGATACGACCCAAAGGGCAAATCAACCACGACCAACGCCCGCGACACCCCGCGCACTACACTGCTGGCGTGATAAATCATCTGATCGAGGGTAATGGGCAAGGTGGTTTCGTGGCCCGCCATAACGTTGGAGGCCGAGTCGCCGACCAGAATCAACTCTACACCGGCGGCATCAACGGCGCGGGCCATCGAGTAGTCGTAGGCGGTGAGGCAGGCAATTTTTTCGCCCCGGTTTTTGAGTTCCTGAATCGTGTGCGTCGTAACGCGCTTGATGTCGGGGTTATGAACAGACATTGTGACGGTATTCAGTTTATGGTATTCGGTTTACGGAAGCTGTGCGGGATACTGACAGTCGAGTGGCCCAAAAACCGTAAACCGAATACCGTAAACGTTAGTGCAATGTTGCCACTGCTTCTTTAATCCGGCGCACGGCTTCGATGAGGTTTTCGTCAGACGCGGCAGTGGAGATACGGATGCAATCGGGCGCACCGAAACCGGAGCCGGATACCGTTGCCACAAACGTTGAGTTGAGCAGCCACAGCGAAAAATCATCGCAGTTTTCGATTTCTGTGGTGCCATCGGTCATGCCGAAATAATGGCTCACATCCGGGAAAGCATAGAACGCGCCCTCCGGCACATTGACCTTGAAACCCGGTACGTCTTTGAGCAAGCCCACCACCAAATCGCGCCGACGGTGATAGGCGGCTGCCATCTCGCGGGTTGGCTCCATCGTTCCGGTCAGGGCTTCAACGGCGGCTTTCTGGGTGATGGAAGCCGTGCCGGACGTTACCTGCCCTTGTAATTTCTCGACACCATCGGCAATCCACTTAGCCGCGCCAATATAGCCAATCCGCCAGCCGGTCATGGCAAAGCCCTTCGCCATGCCGTTCACGGTGATAACGCGGTCGGCGATTTCGGGTATCGAGCCGATGCTGAAATGGCCTTCGGACGTGAAGTTGATGTATTCATAAATTTCGTCGGCCAGCACAAACAGGTTGTCGTGTTCGGCAACAACGGCGGCAAGGGCGCGGAGTTCGGCTTCTGAATAGACCGACCCCGTTGGGTTATTGGGCGAGGCATACATAACCACCTTCGTGCGGTTGGTGATGGCGGCCCTGAACTGCTCCGGCGTGACTTTGAAATCATTCTCGAACAGCCCGTCAACCACAACGGTTTTGCCTTCGGCTAATTTGACCATCTCGGAGTAGCTGACCCAATACGGCGAGAAAATAATCACCTCATCACCGGGGTTTACCAGCACCTGTAACACGTTGGCGAGCGAATGTTTGGCCCCGGTCGAGACCACAATGTTTTCGGGTTTCCAGTGCAGGTTGTTATCCCGCGCAAACTTGTCAGCAATGGCTTTCCGAAGGTCGGGGTATCCAGCAACGGGCGTGTAGCCGTGAAAACCACCATCAATGGCTTTTTTGGCGGCTTCGCAAATGTGGGCGGGGGTTTTGAAATCGGGTTCGCCGAGGCTCAGGCTGATTACGTTATGACCCAACGCGGCCAACTCACGCGATTTTTTCGCCATCGCCAGCGTTGACGATTCTTCGAGGGCGGTTATTCGGTCGGCCAACAGGCGGGCGGGTTCGAGGGCTACGGCCATTTTATTGTGATTTTGGTAAGTACTGTCAAGCGAAAAACTGATTTATTTCTGTTGTGGTCGCAGTTCAATACGCTCTGACTGATTTACTTCCGTCGGTAGTCCAACCCGGTCGATAATCGCTTTACAGCGGGCTTCCTTCTTATCAAAAAAAGGTTGAACACTACCCGGCACATACGTTTTTGGCTCTTTTTCGAGCGGTTTTGCTGACTGGTTAGGTGTTTGTACTGCCATGATTCATATAGATTTTGCTAAAAAAGCGTCATAATTTTTACCCGTCTCGAACGAGTGCCACAGGTCATGTTGTAGCCCCCAAACCAAAAAGTGATCCGATACTGTTTGCCAGTGTTTATTTAGAGCCATCTGATACAATCTCGTTCTGGCCAACGTACTGCCTTCGGCATAAATCAGGGCGTTTGGATAATTCTGACAAAATAGCAGAGTGGCCTGAGCCACGGTTGCAAGAATTTTATCGGTATCCTGATTACTAGAAACTACCCGGTCATCAACAACGCCAGTTTCTGCATCGAAATCACCAAAACCGAGATTAACAATCCTTTTTTCCTGGTCAATGACTGAAAAACGGATAATTTTCAGAATTTGTCCCTGAATTCCTTCACTAACAAACTTAAATTCTGAATCCCCTATCGAGGATAACAAGTAATGGTCAAGATTCATACTCGTAAAACGCGACGAATGCGAAAACGACGGTTATTCGGTCGGCCAACAGGCGGGCGGGTTCGAGGGCTACGGCCATTTTGTTGTGATTTTGGTAAAGAATTTAAGACAAAGATATGGGTTTATCAATGTATCAATCAGTTTTTTGTGATTTCGATAGCGGCTAATTAACTCACGGGCTTCACCTTATGCCCGGCCATGTAGGTCAGATACCGGATAATCTCGTTCAGTTCTTTGTCGGTCAGATACGTTACGGCGGGCATTTTGCACCCGTTTCGGTAAGCCGTTGGCTGCCGAACAAACGCCCGGATGTCGTCAGTGCTGCGCCAGTATTCGGTCACGTTTTTTGGGTAGTTTAGTTCCGGCCCCATCACGCCCCCAACCCCATTCAGGGCGTGGCAAATGTTACAGTTTTTCTGAAACAGCCCGAAGCCCTGCACCATCGTATCGTCGGTGTGCGGGTAGATAGCGGCTAATTCTTTATCAGCCTGCACCAAACTGATTCTGACCAAGTTATACGGCCATTTGTAGTCATGTTCTTTGGACGTAACATTGGCATAAATCACGTAAAATGGGGCAACAGTTTTATTTTGCCCGTCTTTTACAGCCGTTATCCAGTCGGCTCCTTTGGGCGCGTCGGCATCCCGAATGGCGAGGTAAGCAGCGCGGTCCAGCACCATTGCCAGCGGCATCGAAGGATTATAACCGTCTTCGCACTCAAACACAATCTGCGTTTGGGATACGTTCAGGGTTTTCAGCTTGGTATGCGTTTCGAGCAGGGTTTTGAGCGAAATGGCTTGAAACGTTTTCGGTTTGTGAAAAACCGGGTCGTCGGCAACCCGAACGGTCTGGGCGTTGGTCAGTAACGCCTTCGCTTTCAAGTCGGGCAGGTAAATAGAGAGCGAATCGTTGGCTGGAGCAGGGTTGACTACCACTGTCGCTGCCATTGAATCGCGGGTGGTTTGGCTGGTTTTCTGCTTTGCCGAATCGCAACCGGCGAGCAGGATTATCAATAAAAAAAACGACGTGATTGGGTTCATAACCAAGTTTATTTATTCCCCTCAATGGCTCCGCGCACGTTGCCAAACCGGGCCAGCAGATCTTCGGCGGTTTGCCGGTCAACGCCGATTTCTGACATCACCATCTTGGCCGCCCGATCCTGTAACTTGATGTTAGTCAGTTGCATATCCACCATTTTGTTGCCCTTCACCCGGCCCAACTGAATCATCACCGTTGTCGAAATCATGTTCAGGGCCAGCTTTTGGCCCGTCCCGGCTTTCATGCGCGTACTGCCCGTAACGAACTCCGAGCCGGTAATCACTTCAACCGGAAACTCAGCCGCCTGCGCCACCGCCGAACCCGGATTACAGACCACGCAGCCCGTGAGACAGCCAGCCGCCCGCGCCCGTTGCAGCCCGCCAATCACATACGGCGTTCGGCCCGACGCGGCAATGCCTACCACCGTATCAACGGCTGTAATGGCGTATTCGGTGAGGTCTTTCCAGGCTTGTTCCGGGTCGTCTTCGGCAAATTCAACGGCTTTCCGAATCGCGCCATCGCCCCCGGCAATGATACCCACCACCCAATCAGCCGGAACGCCGTAGGTTGGCGGACATTCCGAAGCATCAACCACACCGAGCCGACCGCTCGTACCCGCTCCGATGTAAAACAGCCGCCCGCCCTGTTTCATGCGTTTAACAATCTCATGCACAAGGGTTGCTATTTGCGGAATGGCGCGTTCGACAGCCAGCGGAACGGTTTTGTCTTCGGTATTGATGTTGGTGAGCAGGTCCAGCACCGACATCTGTTCGAGGTGATCGTAGTGCGAAGCGGTTTCGGTAATCATGGCAAAAACGGACGTGGTGAATGATAAAAGCGGCCCGGCGCGTAAAAGTACAGCAGTACAGCCTTTTGCCGGAAACCATCTCCCGAAAACCCAATGAAAAACATGATTCTTCTCTTTTCGCTCTTGCTGGCCGGTATCGGTTCTGCGGTGGCACAGGCTCCGGTTGGGGTTCAGTTGTATTCGTTTCGCGAGCAATTTGCCAAAGACGTACCGGGAACGCTGGCAAAGATTCAGGACATGGGCGTGAAATACGTTGAGTTGGCCGGTACATACGGCAAGCCCGTACCCGAATTTATGGCCCTGCTGAAGCAATACGGCCTGAAACCCATCGGGGGCGGAGCCGATTTTGCCGAATTGGAAAAAGACCCCATTAAGGCCGTTACTGAGAACAAACCCTTTGGTGTTGAGTATGTTACCTGTTTCTGGATACCGCACAAAGGGGATGAGTTCACGATTGACGACGTAAAACGAGCCGTTACCGTTTTTAACCGCGCCGGAAAAATCTTAGCGGACAACGGCCTGAAACTCACTTACCACAATCACGGCTACGAGTTTCGCCCTTACGAAAATGGTACGCTCTTTGATTACCTCGTTAAGAACCTTGACCCGCGCTATTGCAACCTCGAAATTGACCTGTACTGGACAAAACACCCCGGTCAGGACCCCGCCAAACTCCTCCGCCAATACCGCGACCGTTTTTTGCTGGTCCACCTCAAAGACCGCAAGCCCGGTACGCCCGGCAACCAAAACGGACGCACTGATGTAGAAACCGATGTGGCTCTCGGCACCGGCGATATTGACATTGCCGCGTTTATGCGCGAGGTGCCAAAATCAGCCGTGAAGTATTTGTTTATCGAAGATGAATCATCACGGTCATTGGCACAGGTGCCACAAAGTCTGGCGTATCTGCGGGGGCTTAAGTAGCTCATTATCAACAAAATAAAAAAAGGTCGGGGTCAATACTCCGGCCTTTTTTTGGTTATAACAACCGGCACATCAAACAAACATCAATGGGTCAGGATACCGAAACGTGTAATCTGTTGACGCAATAACGCGCTGACTATCAACAATCTTGAACAGAATCGGCTCGGCTGGCTCAACAAAGGTGGGCAACGCGAAACCATGCCGGGCGCAACTGACCCGGTAAATTTCTTCGCGGGTTGGGTGCCGGGGTGCCACGAGATTATACGTGCCGAGCAACCGTTTTTCCAGCACGGCTACAATCAACCCAATGGCATCATCGCGGTGGATATAGTTCACGGGCGATGCGCCGGAGTCAACCGTTTTGCCCGCCACATACCGGCCCGGCAGCCGGTCGAAGCCCATCAAACCGCCACAGCGCAGAATGGTGGCGTGGGGCTGGTAGCTCGAAATCCGTCGCCAGATGCGTTCGGCCTGCAACAGAGCCGGTGCCGCTGATTGGGCAACGGTCAGCACATCATCTTCAACCATAACCCGGTTCAGTTCTGGATACACCGACGTACTGCTGATGTGGATAACCCGCTTGATGCCCGACGCACTCACGGCTTCGGCGAGATGGGCGATCTGTTGCGGGTAAAACGCCGTTCCGAATTGGTTAGCTTTTGGCGGAATACAAACGATAAGTACCTCAGCATCAAGCCAAAGGCGGGGAGTGCCGGGTTCGGGGCGGGGCGTGAGCCGGAGTAGGTGCGCGTCAATCCCGGCGGCTTCCAAAGCGGGTAACTTGTCGGGTGTGGTGGTGGTGCCGCAGACGGTGTGGCCGCGTTTGAGCAACGCCTGCGCCAGCGGAAAGCCCAACCAGCCGAGGCCAATAATGGAAATTTTCATTGTTGAAGGCTAAAAAAAGCGCGGGCCGAAACCCGCGTTTATGGTTTTACCAGACTCTGATTCGCTGATCTTTAGGCTTGTAGAGTTTGTCGCCGGGTTTCACATCAAACGCCTGATACCAGGCATCAATGTTTGAGAGCGGGCCGTTGCAGCGGTATTGCCCCGGCGCGTGGGAGTCGGTCAGAATCAGTTGGGCCGTTGTTTCGGGCAGAACGTTGATGCGCCATACCTGCGCCCACGATAGAAAAAACCGTTGGTCGGGCGAGAATCCGTCAACTGTCTCTCCCCCCTTGCCGGATGTTGCCCGGCCCTGCTTCGTTTTCTTGAAGGCATCGTAGGCAATTGCCAGCCCGCCGAGGTCGGCGAGGTTTTCGCCGAGGGTCAGTTTGCCGTTTACCTTCAGCGTATCTAACACTCTGTAGCCAAAAAACTGGGCCTCCACCTTGTCGGCGCGTTCCTTAAACTTGGCCGCGTCGGCTGCTGTCCACCAGTCGCGCAGTGTGCCATCGGCATCGTACTGACGGCCCGAATCGTCGAATCCGTGCGTCATTTCGTGACCGATTACGGCTCCGATACCGCCGTAATTGATGGCATCGTCGGCATCGGCATCAAAAAACGGAAACTGCAAAATAGCCGCCGGAAACGCGATTTCGTTGTTTACGGGATTGTAATAGGCGTTCACCGTTGGCGGGGTCATGCCCCATTCGGTGCGGTCAACGGCCTTGCCGAGTTTGTTAATCATGTACTGGTATGACCACTGACTGGCGGCTTTGACGTTGCCATAAAAATCGCGCCGACTGATACTCACACCCTCATAATTTTTCCATTTGTCAGGGTAGCCGATTTTGCGTTTGAACGAGACGAGTTTGTTCAGGGCGCGTTTTTTGGTTTCGGCAGTCATCCAGTCCAAGCCGTTGATGTGTTCTTTAAACGACGCTTCGAGGTTATCAACCAGCGTCATCATCCGCAGTTTGGCTTCGGGTTTGAAGTACTGTTGCACATAAAGCTGGCCCAGCGCGTCGCCCAAGGTTCCGTCTATCAGGCTGCTGACCCGTTGCCAGCGCGGGGTTTGCTCTTTTTGGCCGGTCAGCACTTTCGAGAACGCAAAGTTCTGATCCACAAAGTCTTTACCGAGATACGGGGCCGCATTTTTCAGGATATTCCAGCGCATATACGTTTTCAGTTCGTCAACCGGGGTGGCGGTTATCAGGCTGTCAACGGCTTTGAAAAACGCGGGGCTGCTCACCAGCACGGTGTCTTGCCCGGTCACCCCGAATTTGCTCAACTGCGTAGCCCAGTTAATGCCCGGCGTTATCCGCGAAAAAGCCGGAACCGCCAGTTTGTTATACGTTTTGTACGGATCGCGCATCTCTACCCGCGCCATTTGCGCTTTGGCAAGGGCGGTTTCGAGCCGCACCACCACATCGGCGTTTTGGGAGGCCCGCGTGGTTTCTTCGCCCACCAAGCCAAACATTTTGGTTAAATGATTGCGGTAAGCATCGCGGATTTTCTGACTGCGGGCATCGTTTTTCAGGTAATAATCCCGGTCGGGGAGGGTGGTGCCGCCCTGCCCCAACTGCGGCAGGTATTTGGCCGGGTTCTTGCGATCCTGCGCCACAAAAAAGCCGAACAACATTCCCGTTCCCTGAGCGCGGAGCTGGGCCATTTCGTTCAGGATGGTTTCTTTGGTGGTTAGCCGGTCAACCTGCATGAGGTCGGGGCGGATGGCTTCGGCACCAAAACGGTCGGCAAAACTGCTGTCCATACCGCTGGCATAAAAATCACCGACGAGCTGATGCAACCGACTTTTGGCCGTGTTTTTGGCAGCGTCTTCGAGCAGCGTTTTCATGGCTTCCGAGCTTCGTTCGCGGAGTTCATTAAAGCTGCCCCACGATGTTTTTGATGCCGGAATTGGGTTGGCTTTCAGCCAGTTACCATTAGCATACCGATAAAAATCATTGCCCGGCTTCACCGACGAATCCATGTTTTGCGGGTCAATGAATTTGCGGGGCGCGGCTGTTTTTTTGGGCGGTGCTGCCACCGCAAGCGTAGCAGACAAGGCGAAGGTGACCACGAGCCGGATTGCGTTTTTCATAAGTTGTGATTACTCGATAAAGGGTTAGATCGAAAGACGACAAAGTTAGCCGGGGAGCAACAAAAAACCCCGGCCAAAGACCGGGGAAGACGTTATTCTATGCGCTGGTAACTATTGCCCCGCCGGAACGGGCATCGCCGGTTGGTATTCTTTTACGTATGTGCCGGTCTTGTAGGTCTCAAACGGCTCTTTGGCATTGTGCCCTCCGCCAAAATAGGTCAGAATCTGGTGGGCCATGCGCGGCTCTAAATAGCCCGGCAAGGGTTGAATCATCTGGCCTTTCTCGTCTAAAAACACTGTTGTCGGGTAGCTCATCTGGCCTTTCAGCAGGGAAGCGGCTAACTCATGCACCCCGCGCCCGCCCTGGTCAACGTATTTGAAGGTTTGCAAACCCAACGTAATGTTTTCGCGCTGTTCGGCATTGAGTTTCACGGCGTGGTAATGCTCGTTGATGTAGTCTATGATGGCGGGCTGGGTAAACGTTTTCTGATCCATCACTTTGCACCAGCCGCACCAGTCAGTATAGACATCAATAAAGATTTTTTTCGGCGTTTTGGTATTCTCCGCGAACGCCTGCTCGATGGTCATCCACTTGATTTTTTTCTCGCCCGGTTTCGGGTCATCCTGACGCGGAGCCGTGAAACCGAACAATAACGTTGTGCCAACAACGGTCAGCAGCAGGAGTGGGGCGATAAGAGTACGGTTCATTGTTGTATCTGCCAGTCAGTGTATTAACAAAGGTAGGATTTATTTCAACTCGATTCGGCGACCCGTTTCGGCAGCCCGGTAAACGGCCTGCATGAGCCGCACATCGCGCAGCCCCTCCTGCCCCGTAATGTGGTCGGGCAGGGTTTCATTGTTTAGTAATGCCTGGCAAACACCGTCTAACATCGTGGCCTGATGATGCACAATCGGTTGCTCGATGATGCCTTTGCTGGTGCGGCCTTTCAGGGGGCCGTAGCCAAAAGCCGGGGCCAACTCAAACCAGCCTTTTTCGCAGGAAGCGTATAACCGCTCAACACCGGCCACGTAACTGGTGGTGGAATTGGAAACGATGCCGCCCGGAAACTGAAACTGCCAGAAGAGCGTCTCTTCAACTTCTTTAAACTTAACGGGGTCGGTTTTGGGCGAAAACTGCGCCGTTACCGATGTTGGCTCTAAGCCCGTCACGTAGCGGCTGCCCTGCACGGCGTAGATGCCCACGTCCATCATGGGGCCACCACCCGCCAGCGACTTTTTGAGCCGCCACTGCGTTGGGTCGCCAATTTTGAATCCGTCGCTGCTTTCCACAAACCGAATATCGCCAAACGTTTTTTCCCGGCCCAAGCGCATAATTTCTTTGGTAAACGGCTCGTAATGAAGCCGGTAGCCGATAGCCAACTGCCGGTTGGCTTTTTTGCAGGCATCTATCATCTGCTGACATTCTTTCTCCGTGATCGCCATTGGCTTCTCGCAGATCACGTGTTTGCCCGCCTGAGCCGCCCGAATCACAAACTCGTGGTGCATGGCGTTGGGCAGTACCACATACACCACGTCAATGGCTTTGTTATCGGCAATGCGGTCGAAAGTTTTGTAGTCATAGACGTTTTCTTTCGGGAGATTGTACGTCTTCATCCACTGTTCGGCTTTGGCGGGCGTTCCGGTCACGATGCCTTTGAGTTCACAAAACTCGGTTTGTTGCAGGCCCGGAGCCAACTGATTGGTGCTGTAACTGCCCAGCCCAACCAGGGCCACGCCTAATTTGCGGTCGGCCCCAAAACGGTTGGCAACACCCGGCAAGGCGAGTGCTGAGGCACCGAGACCGGCTAAAAAATTTCGGCGGGAAAGCGCGTTCTGTTGCATGACGATTGGGTTTTAGGATGTCAGAATCAGCCCATTGTAAACGGCAAAAAAAGTACCAATTATTCCGAGTCTACCCGAAATGGGATACTTTTTGAGCAAACGCCCCCTAAATCGTCGGTTTCGGTCAGGCCAGACCAATCTGAATCTCGGTCACGCAGGTTTCGGGCCGGTCTTTGTCCACGTAGGTATAGACCTCCCGAATGTGACCATCGTTTCGGCGACCACTGCCATAAAGCTGCCCAAACAGCGCGTCATACACTGCCGAAAAATCAGCCCACGCGCCCGTATAAGTATAAGCCGCGTACCGAAACGCAGCAAACGTTTTGTAGCTGAACGTCCCCGCCGAATCAGTAGGCGCGGCAATGGGCAGCGCAATGTCTACCTGAAATTCGTTGTGTACGTCGCCCGTCACGCCGGCATAAATGTATTGAACCGGGCCGGTCGTTGTCAGGCCCAGCCGGGCCGCTTCGATGTACAGTTCGCCAACCACATGGTTCCACTCAGAGAGGGTTGCCAGCGTGGTGTGGGTGGTAAAGCATAGAGCGGTGAACGGTGCCGTTTCTTTGTCGGCAAGGGCATTTTCGGGGATTTCGATGGTTGCAGTCATGCGTAGAATTTGCTTTCGTAATTACTAAAACAAAAATCAACGCAGGCTATGACAACCGTATGTCAGCAGCGTTTGCCCATTTTCAGCCGTTGTAATGCTGGTGAATATCGGCAGCGCGGGCCTTCATCAACTCCCGGAGTTCAGACGGGCTTTCGACAGTGACCCAACAGCCGTACATCAGCAGCCACGACGCTAAACCGGGTAAATACTGGGTCATAAAGCGCATCTGCACCCGGTTGTCCTGCTCGGCCTCCCTCACGAAACCAAATCCGTACCGTTGCTCCTGCACGAAACGGGCCATGTTCTTCTCGAACGAAATCACCACTTCCTGTAAGTTTTCGGTCTTTCGCAACTGGTCGAGGTAGGCTTGCAGGGTCAGTAACGACTGGCGCGAGAACGCCTGCCGGGTTTCGGTCAGGTGCCGGATGCGGTCAACCCGGAAGTCGCGGTAATCCTGCCGGAGTCGGCAAAACCCAATCAGGTGCCAGCCCACGCCGTAATGCCAGAGACCAATCGGTTCTACATCGCGGAGGGTGGTTTGGTCAGAATAACCCGACTGATAGTCAAGCGTCAGAACGCACTGCTGCACAATGGCGGCCTGAATCCGGTTCAGGAGCGCGTCAGAAAACGGCACGGGCCGGGGCCGTGCCGACACGTCAATGGCGGGTTCGAGGTCGGTGAGGTGTTCTTTCTCGCTGTGTTTGAGCACCGATTTGATTTTAAACAACGCCGATGCAAACGGCTCCCGGAGCGAGGCATCGGCCATTTTTTCGATAAACTTTGCCCCAAACACCAGCGCACTGGCTTCGGCATTGGTAAACATCACGGGCGGCAGGTGGTAGTTTTCCAGGAAATACCCTACGCCTGCCTCGGCCCCGATTGGCACACCCGCTTCTTCGAGCGAGCGAATATCCCGATATACTGTCCGTAGACTAATCTCGAAACGGTCAGCGATTTCAGAAGCCCGGATTACACGCTTGCTTTGCAGGTGAATCAGGATGGCGGTCAGGCGGTCAAGGCGGTTCATGGTCGGGGCGTTGGGTTGGGGGCTGTAAAAATACGGGGTTGTTGGGCGTAACCCCGTATAAAACAGAAACGCAACTACGCTTATATGCAAACTGACGCATCCTACTTTTTTCGGTAGGGCAAGGTAATAAGTTACTTTACACACAAAACCCTCCGTCTCGCTTTCCCTGTGCCAACGCACCGTTTTATTTGTTGTCTGTGTCTGTTGGCTGGATTCCCGCTTACTGGTGTTGCTACGCCCGGTGTGGTGGCCCGGCCCGATACCACTGCCGTAACCGACCTGACCCGTTCAGTGGCGTATTTCGTTGACCCAACCGGGCGGCTACCCTTAGCAACCGTCCGTCAACAAGCCTATCAGTCGGCGGATACCGATGTCCTTAATTTTCGGTTTAGCCCCGATGTTGTCTGGCTCCGGTTTACCCTCCGGCAACCCGCCAACACGCCCCAAAATTATGTGCTGCAATTGTCAAACTGGTATATAGACGACGCTGATTTATACAGCCCGCAGCCAAACGGCGGCTTTCGGGCAGAGCGGGCGGGCAACGGGATTCCGCTGCACCAACGAGCCATCAAAAGCCGGTATCCCACCTTTGCCGTGCGGTTGCCCGATAGCCAGCCGTACACGTTTTACCTGCGCCTGACCAACTCACAATACAACAATTTCACGGTTAAGCTCTGGCCCCGAACCCTGTTTTTCGATGTGAAACTCTCCGGTGATTCTGCCGATTTTGCCCTGGGGCTGATTGCCATGCGGCTGGCCTTTCACGTGGCTCTGTTGCTGTTTCTGTTTGGCGATCAGAAATTCAGGGCATACAGCCTGTTCGGAATCTCGGTTTGTCTGATCTACTTTTTTTCGGGCGGCAACGGCAGCATTATTTTCCCTGACTCGCCCTATCTGGCAAACGTGCTGTTTTTCGTGTGTTTATCGCTCACACCGGCTTCGCTGTCGTACTTAGTCAGCATTGTGCTGAACGTGCCAACGCACCTGCCCCGCTTTGTGCCGGTGTTGTGGCTGTTCGGCGCGGTGGGCTTGGTAAACTTAGTGGTCAATCTGTTCGGCCATCATGCCTACATCAGTTGGGCATTCGTCGCCTTTATGAGCCTGATGCTGTTCACGTTTCTGGTGGTTATCATCTGGCTGTTGGCAAAAGGTGTTCGGCCAACGGTTTGGTACATGATCCCGATGCTGATCTATATTCCGTCATTTTGCCTGTATTATGCCCGCAACGCCGGTCTGCACAGCCTACCCATGACCGAGGTTGGAATGCGGTCGGTATTTTTTGTGGAGTTTTTGTGCGTACCGTTCATTATTGCTGTCATGCTCCGCACTGCCTACCGGGAGCGACTTGCCATTGCCAAAGACCTGTATCTGCGGCAGGCCGAGAGCGACAGTCTGCGCCAGCTCGACCGGGCTAAGACGAACTTCTTCACTGATATTTCGCACGAGTTCAGACTGCCGCGCACGCCCATTGTCGGCCCCCTCAACGACCTCCGCCAGCGATTTCCTGCCCTGGCAGATCGGCAGTCGGGCCGTGACCCCGTTTCAAGGCCCGACCCTATCGCTGACGATTTGCATTTCCCGGTTCTGGTGAATCGTGACGCACAGGCCGGGCTTAATCAGGCATTGCCATCGATACCAACTGAACAGCCTACCGACAACCGGCCTTTGGTATTGATTGTGGAGGATAATGACGATTTGCGGGTCTACATCCGCTCTATTCTGGGCGAGCAGTACCGGGTTCTGGAAGCTGCCGATGGGCAACACGGGCTGGAGATGGTACAGGAAACCCCGCCCGACCTGATCGTGACCGATTTGATAATGCCCCGACTCGATGGGCTTGAACTCTGCCGCCAACTCCGGCAAAACGAGCAGACTAACCATATTGCCATTGTGATGCTCACGGCCCGTGCCGCCCTCAACGACCGATTGCAGGGCTTGGAAACCGGAGCCGACGATTACCTGACAAAGCCCTTTGTTGCCGCCGAACTGCTGGTGCGGGTACAGAACCTCCTGCGTCGGCAAGACAACCTGCGCCAATATCTGCGTAGTCAGCTACTGAGTGAGCCGGGCCGCGAGCGCAAGTCGGCAACGCACAACAACGCCATGCAAGTGGTTCATAGTGAGCGGCAACAGGCATTTATTGAGCGGATATACAAGCAGATTGACCAGCACATAGAGCAGCCGGCGTTTAGCGTCGAAACCCTGGCCGAAGCCGTGGCAATGAGTAGCCGGACGCTCAACCGCAAACTGAATACGCTGGTGGGCATGACCGCCGGTGAGGTAATCCGTAGTTACCGGCTTCGGCGGGCGGCAGAACTGCTGCGTCAGGGCATATCGCCCACCGAAACTGCCTACCGGGTTGGCTTCGAGAGTCCGTCTCATTTTAGCCGCACCTTCCGGGAGCAGTTTCGGCAGTCACCGTCGGCGTATGCCAAAACAGACCCCTGAGCCGGACGGTCACTTTCTTGCCGGTGAATCTATGCAATCCGATACGGGTTGTACCTTTGCCACCACAGGCCAACTCACTAAAAAAGTCATGCAATACGACGTTATTTTTATCGGCTCCGGGCCGGGAGGTTACACCGGGGCCGTGCGTTGCGCCCAATTAGGGCTGAAAACCGCCATCATCGAGAAATATGCGACCCTCGGCGGTACCTGCCTCAACGTAGGCTGCATTCCGTCGAAGGCGTTACTTGACTCGTCGGAGCATTTTTACAACGCCCGCCACACCTTTGCCGAACACGGTATCAAACTCGATAACCTCGCCGTTGACCTGCACCAGATGATTACCCGCAAGCAGGACGTGGTTGACCAAACTACCAAAGGCATTGTGTATCTGATGAAGAAAAATAAGGTGGATACGTTCTACGGTCTCGGCTCGTTTGTGGATGCCAACACGGTGAAAATCAACAAAGAAGATGGTACTGATGAAACCATCACCGGCAAAAATATCGTGATCGGCACGGGGTCAAAACCAATGTCATTCCCCTCGATGCCGCTCGATGGCAAGCGGATCATCACCTCAACAGAAGCCCTGAAACTGCCCGAAATACCAAAGCACCTGATCATCATCGGGGCGGGGGTTATCGGGGCCGAACTCGGTTCGGTTTATGCCCGGCTCGGCGCGAAGGTGTCGTTTGTGGAGTTCGCCGATTCGATGATTCCGACAATGGACAAAACGATGGGTAAAGAGTTGTACAAATCCATCAAAAAAATCGGGGCTGAGTTTTACTTCAACCATAAAGTGACGAAGGTAGAAAACACCGGCGAGGGCGTAGTGGTCAGTATTGATACTCCCAAAGCAGAGCAAATGACCCTCACCGGCGACTATTGCTTAGTGTCGGTCGGGCGCAAACCCTTCACCGACGGCCTGAATCTCGAAGCCGCCGGTCTGCAAACCGATCAGCGCGGCAAAGTCGAAGTCAATGATTACCTGCAAACCGCCGTGCCGCATATCTACGCCCTCGGCGATGTGATTCGGGGGGCGATGCTGGCCCATAAAGCCGAAGAAGAAGGCGTATTTATTGCCGAGACCATTGCCGGACAGAAGCCGCATATCAACTACCGCCTGATTCCGAACGTGGTTTATACCTGGCCCGAAGTGGCGGCAGTGGGTTATACCGAAGAAGAAGTCAAGGAGAAAGGCATTGCCTACAAAGTCGGTTCGTTTCCGTTCAAAGCGTTGGGCCGCGCCCGTGCCAGTATGGACGTTGATGGGGTGGTGAAGGTGCTGGCCGATAAAACAACCGACGAGTTGCTGGGCGTTCACATCATTGGCCCGCGTGCTGCCGATATGATTGCCGAAGCCGTTGTTGCCATGGAGTTCCGGGCCTCGGCAGAGGATATTTCGCGGATGTCGCACGCCCACCCGACCTATACCGAAGCCTTTAAAGAAGCGTGTCTGGCCGCAACAGATAACCGGGCAATCAATATATAGTGGGTTTCTGACTCGATTTTGGCGGAGCGTTTCGTTAGACTCAGGCCGCTACAATGCTGCTGTTGTTAGAAAATTCTGGTTATTTCTTGTTTGGTTGCATACAATTTGCGTCTTTTCGGTGCAATACCGCAAAAACACAACCCCAACTGTAATTATGAAAAATCTATTTGCGTTGCTCATCCTCGCGCTGAGTCTGCTGATTGTCTCGCCATCAACGGCCCAAGACGACACGAAACCGAAAAAAGCAAAGGCCAAGAAGGAGAAAGCCGAAGCCAAACCGGATATAAAGGAAGCAAAGGCCGATAAGAAAGCGGCTAAGTCAGACGGCGACAAGGCGGCTGAGAAACAGGCAAAGGCCGATAAAAAAGCGGCAAAGGAAGATAAGGCAGATGCCAAAGCCGACAAGAAAAAGGCCAAAGCTGATGCCGCTATGACCGCCGATGCCAAGCCAGAGAAAAAGGCCAAAGTTGATGCCGCCATGACTGCCGATGCCAAACCAGAAAAAAAGGCCAAAGGCGATAGTAAAGGTGCCAAAGCCAACGATGCCGACAAGGTGACCAAAGCCGACAAGCCAGCCAAAACCAGTAAGGTAAAGGAAGAAAAAGCTACCCCCGCCGATTATAAAGCTCCCGTTGACCGCTCAAGCAAAGGTCCCAATGGCGAAACCGTGATGACCGGCCCGCGTGGTGGTAAGTACTACATCAATAAAAACGGCAACAAAACGTATTTGAGCAGTTTGAAGGATTGAAGAGATGATGGAACACGGATGGCGCAGATTGCTATGATTTACACAGATTTCTTTTTCTCGGCCAGCACTGGAGAAATCTGCGTGAATCTCAACAATCTGCGTCATCCGTATCCCATTAGGCTCTCAATTCCGATCTACCGTCACCACTGCTTTGCCCGATGCCAGCCCGCGCCCGCAGGCACTGCTCAACGTCGGAATCGTGTATTCGGTGGTGATAACGGGCGCAACAGTCAGCACATAGGGATTCAGAAACGTGCCCGTCACCTGCGTACCGTCGGCTGTGGTGAACGACCAGGGCGGTAAGCCATTCTTAAACGCAACCCGCACCTTTGCCGTTTGGCCGGGCCTGACGGTGCCTTCGCCTACCACGGTTGCCAACGCTACATTCAGAGCCAGCACATTAATCGTAGTTTCGGAGCCATTGACGGGCGGACTGGTTGACACAACGCGCATCCGAACGGCATTCAGCGTGTCTCTCAGGTATGCGGGCGCAATTACACTCTTTATCACACCGTCTTTTACCGTTGTTGCCACGCTCACGAATTTCCCGCTCGTGTCGGCTACCTGCACTACCCATTTATTATTGGCATAAAACCGCCCGGTGGTCGTGTACGGCACCGTAATTTCTGCCCCGGCGCAGATGGTTCGCTTGCTTAGATCGCCGGTGGTGATAACCGACGGTGGAATGTTCACCCGCACAAAAGCCCGGCCACTAAACGGCCCCACGCCACAGGCCCCGCCCGCCGAGGTGATGCCGTAACCCGTTGGATTTCGCGGACTGACCCGAATGGTGTGCGGGCTTTTCAGGATGCCGTTCTCGTAGGTTCCATCGGTCATCAGTACGAAATAAGGTGCGGTTCCGGTGAAATCAATCTGTAAATCAGCCGGTTTGCCCTCGTCAATCCGAATCGTATCGTTTCGCAGGACGGTTGTAGTCTGCTCGGCCACAAGCAACGGCACCGAATCGGTTGCCAACACGGGTGAGGTTGACAGAAGCCGCAGCCGGTACGTTTTGCCGGGCGTAATGCCATACGGCAGCCGCGTGGTGATGGGGCTTGCCGGTACTGCCGCCCCCGAAATGTTTTGCCAGTTGCCCGACGTGTCGGCTACCTGCGCCACAAAACCGTTGCCGGTATTGAACTTCCCTGTTGCTGCAAAAACGAGTTGGAACGGTGTCCCGGTGCAGATTTTATAGCCGCCCGCCGGGGCTTTCAGGCTCAGGGCCGGGGCTGGATTTTCGTTCACATTCACCAGCACCTCGCCCGTTGCCGCGCCCGACCCGCACGGCCCGCTCACAGCCGCCACCCGGTAAACGGTTGGTTTTGCGGGCGATACCGTAAGTTCATACGGTGTTGTCAGGATGTTCTGCACCCGCGTTCCGTCAGTCAGCGCAAAAGACCAGGGGCCTTGCCCACTCAAACTGACCCGCAACGTAACGGCCTGACCAGGCAATACCGTGATGGCTCCGGTGCCATCGGCCAGGTCGAGCCGGGCGGTTGGCACCGACAGCACCCGAAACGGTTGGGCAGCACCCGCCACTACCGGGCTGCCCGATGCTACGCGCAGGGTGTAGCGGGTGCTGCCCGTCAGACTGACCGGAATTTGGGCGGTTAACGGGCTGTTTTTTCAAACGCGCAGCATCGTATCGGTGCGGCCTGTGGCGTTGGTTAGCAGGAGTAATAATTGGTTATCAAGATTGACACGCCCGGTGGTGCTGAACGGCACC
>JBBRNH010000089.1:0-25608 GCA_038230415.1 Cytophagales bacterium
CCGCTCCACCCGCTGCATGATCCAGAACTTCTCGATGGTGAGGTGTTCGGTGCTGGAAAACAGGTGGCTCAGGTGCGCGTAGTCCATGCCGACCTCCCCGGCGATATAGTCCGAGAGGGTGATATTCAGGTCGGCTACCCGTCCGCTGTGAATCAGGTCGATGATGAGCGTCTTGACCTGATTCACCAAGCGGGCCGTCCGGTCGGTCAGCAGGGCGAACCCGTGCCGTTCGAGGGCCGATGCCAGCGTTGGCAGGTCAATCGCGTCGCCGGTCGTGGGCGGGCCAATCAGCACCCGCCCCAGTTCGACCTGCCCGACCACATAGCCCAGCCGCTCCAGTTCGTTGCGAACAACGGTGATGCAGCGGTCGCAGACCATGTTTTTGATGAATACTTCGTGCAGGGCCATGTTCGGTTCGGTAGCCCCGGAACGGACTTACTCGTCTGTTGCGGGGCGTTTTTCGTTAAATCTCCTCCTTCACCGACCCGCACTTCAGCATTTTGTCGCCGTAGTACGGGTTCCGCACTTCTTTCTTATCACTCAGCCAGTATGCCCCTTTGCCCTCAGCAGCCATCGGGCAAAACTGCACGTAGGTTGGGGCCGGTATGCCGGAGCGCCCCCCCCGCTTGCCGGGTTTGGTGGCTTTCGCCAGGGCGATCATGGCCGTTGACAGCGTTTCGAACTGCCCGCGCTGGGTGTCCACATCGCCGGTTTTGGTGATGCCGGTAGCCGATGTTTTGGCCGTAGCTAAGGCTTTTTTGTCCGTCGCCGACAGGCTGCCCGCGTCAAGGTCGTTGAGGACGGTCAGCAGCGCAGCGGCTCCCGATTTGGCTTTGGCGGCATCGGTGGCGACCAACGCATCTTTCACACCGTAGTAGGCGGTCAGAGCCGGGGTTGTCGTTTGGGAGAAAGCTGCAAATGAGCTGATTGACAGCAGGAGGGCAAGCCCGGTTAAACGAATTGGTTTCATCTGATTAGTAAGGGTTTATTTGGTGAAAATGCACTCTTAATCCTGCGGTTGACGACTCGTTTTTCGCGTTCGGCGAAACCGGGGCGACGAGACGAAAAAGAGCGCGAAACCCGACGAAATGGTGAGCAGACCCAGCACCGAGAAAGCCCGGAGGATGCTGTTATTCATGTCGTCGCGGCCTTCGTAATCCATCGTGTGCAGCATCCAGAGCATATCGAAGATGCGCCAGGCATCGGTTCGTACACTTTGCACCGTTCCTACCTGAGCCGCCACATAGATGGTGGCGTGGGCCGGTTGCCGGAACGTCACGGCGTAGGCGGGCAGTGGTTTTTCGCGGTATTCGTGGTGGCCGTTGGTGGTAGTCAGGTACTCGACCTGCGCCACCTCCGGCGAACCGGCAAACCGATTGGTGGCGACGGCAACGGCTTCGGGTTGGGTTAGCGGCCCCCGCAACGCCCCCGTCCGGGCATCGGCCAACTGCGTGTGCGCCACCGAATGGCCGTTGCGGAGCATCCGGTACGAAAGCTGATAGACCGGCTGACCCAACACTTCGATCAGTTGCACGTTGCTGACTGAATCCACGCCCTGCCGCGCCAACGCGCCCAGCGGCACTGACGGCGAGGCCAGCGAGAGCGACGCGGCCAGCGAACCGGCGGGCCGTTTGAGGGGATCGCCGTGAATATCGTCGAGCTTCGACCAACTGAAATACAGTCCGCCCACTGTCCAGAGCAGAAATTGAACGCCGATAAACAGCCCCAGATAGCGATGCGTTTTGCGGATGCGGAGGTGCCAGGTACGGTTCATTTGCTGAAAATTACTTCATGTGCGTATGACCGGCCTGGAAGCAGTGCAGGGCGCAGGCCGAGCCTTTGTAGCTGTCATGGACGTTGCCGATTTTCTGACCCTTCGCGTTGAAGATGTCGCAGGTGTTGTCCGCGTTGTCCTTGACGGTAAACATCAGGTCGCCGTTGGCATCCATGTAGGTGTCGTTGTTCTTGCCGACGCGCCCCATTTTCTTGCCCGTTTTGGCATCCACGAGGTTGCCCTGCCCGTCCACGAAGGCGATCTTTTTGCCGTTCGCATCCATAATCATTTGGTCTTTGGAGACCGTGCCAATCGTCTTGCCGGCATCGTCTTTGATCTGGCCGGTGGCGTTGATGGACATGGGGTGTTTGTAGTTGGTCGACTGAGCCAGCAGCAACGAAGGCGCGCCCAACAGCAGGGCGAACAGGGCAAAAAACAGCGTTTTGGTTTTCATCGTATTGTTATTTAAAAATCAGACTGGTTTAATCGCATGATATAAGCGCAGCGTACCAAACAGGGTATTCACCTGGCCCGTCTCATCAATGTGGTGGAATCCGTTGTTGTAGAGCATAGTAGGAATCAAGCCCTGAACATTGGCCCTCGTTGTGTCGAACCCATCAAAGAGTTGGAGGCCATAAAACAGCACCCGCATGGCATTATTGGTGGGTTTGCCCCAATCAGCTAAGGCGAGAGAACCCCCAGGAGTCAGCACCCGAAACATCTCCCGGATGGACCGTTTTTTGTCTACATCCGACAGGTGATGCAGCAGGAGACTACAAGTGACGATATCAATCGTTTGATCCGGGTAGGGCAATGCCGTTGACAACCCCTGCTCCAGCGTAACCGGCCAGCCCACTACAGCGTGTTTTTGCCGGGCCAGTTCTAATACCGCTTCATCGCCGTCGAGACCGAACACGTTTGCAGTAGGAAAGAGCCTGTGCAGCCACAAAGCCTGGGTGCCGGTTCCGCAGCCCACATCCACCACATAGCGCGGAGTCAATGCCCGAATTGGGTCCAGCAGCAGCGTTCGGAAACGGTCTTCCTGCATGGTTAGGGCCATAACTCGGTCATAGAACCGGGTCAGGCCGTTCCAGCGAAGAGCCGGTTTGTATGCAGCAGGGGCTGTTTTCATCATATCGCTATTTTTTCTCCCACTCGGCAATGAATTGATTGTTCTGCGCCACGACTTCGGTAAACTTCTTCTCGGCGGCCAATTCCGACGATTTGCGGGCGGCAGCGATGGCCGCTTTGTAGTCGCCCGACCGGGCCAGCAGTTTGGCCTGTACCTGCAAATAATTGAAAGCCGGTTTTAGCGTGGCGGCTTTGGTGGCCCAGGCCAGAGCTTGTTTGGGGTCCTTGCCCGTCTCGAGATAATACAGCGCGGCCTGAAAAAATACGCCCGGCTGTTCGTCGGTAGCGGTAGCCGTGCGTTGCAGAATTTCCGCCGTAATCCGCTCGTCGGCGTTGCTCACCACCGGGAAATGCACCGATGTATTGGCCCAGGTCAGGTACAGATTCGCCTGATTCTTCACTAACTCCTGCACCTCAATAGTGAACGACTCGTAAAACCGCGCCGACGAATCGGGTTTGACCGTGAACCGCAGCACGTCGTTCTTGGGGTCGTAGCCCGCCGTGCCGTGTCCTTCGGTGTAGCTGTTCAGAATCACCGTCCACTCGGTGCGGGTTGGGATCGTGAACAGCGAATAACTACCGGCAGGCAGTGGCTTTCCGGCCACCGTCATCGGCTCGGAGATGGTCAAAATCGTAGCATCCGACGCGCCGGTGCGCCACAATTCGTTGTAGGGAATCAGCTTGCCGAAGATCGTCCGGCCTTTCACTGCCGGGCGTGAATACTTGATTGTCAGGTCGGTAAAGCCAATTTTTTGCCTGATCGTGGCCGATGGCGACGGTTCGGGCATACTTAGTTGCGCCCGTGTCGGGTTGCCGGTCAGCAGGATGCCCGTCAACGCCATCGCCGACAGCGTGTTTTTCAGGAGTGAAGCCATGATTTTATTGGTTGAGGACAATACCGTTCGGTTTCTTGCCGACCGTAATGTCTTTGGTTTTCGTGCGGTTCTTTACATCAATCACCGACACCGAAGCCGCGCCCTGATTGGTCACATAAGCCGTCAGCCCGTCTTTGGTGAAGGCAATGGCGTGGGCATCCAAACCCGTGACGACTTCGCCCATTTTCATCCAGACGTTGTTCATCCGCTCGAAGATCACAACCTTGTTACCCGTCCCGGCCTGACTCACCCAGAGTTCATTCCGAACGCCGTTGTAGGCGGCATAGCCCGGCGTAAAGCCCAATTTCACGGTTTCGGTTACGCCTAGTGTTGCTACGTCAATGACGCTGATGCTCTGGCCGGTTTCGTTATCGACGTACATTTTACCATCGCTGCCCGGCCAGGCTCCCACCGGATCGGCCCCGACCGGGATGGTTTTCACCACCGATTTGTCGGTCAGTTTAATCGCCGTTACCGTGTTGCCCATCCCGTTGGCGACAAAGGCGTACTGCCCGTTGGCGGACATCGTCACCTCGGCAGGTTCCATGCCGACGGCAATGGTTTTTTTCAGGGCCATCGTTGTCGCGTCATACACGAGTACCTGGCCGGCCATGTCCATCTGAGAGGTCCAGAGTTCGGTGCCATCGGGCGAAAACACGGCATTGTGGTTCATGACGGGCGTTGGGGTGTTGGTGGCCGTCACGCCCGTTTTGGCATTGATGACCAGCACACGGCCTTTCATGCCAGCCATGCCGCCGGTGTGTCCCCCGCTCAAATCCATGCCCGGTACCCCCACGCCGAGTTTGCTGCCATCGGGCGAGCGGTAAATATGGTGGGGCCACATAATCATGTTGTCCATGCTCATGCTGGAATGGGCCACAGACGCATCGCCGAACGAGATCGTTTCTTTCACCTGTTGAGTAGCCAAATCAATGACTGACAGGCTGTTCCCTTCGGCGTTGACCACATAAGCCGCCGGGTAATTGATGTTCAGTTCCGGTTGAACCACAGTCTTCCCGTGATCCATGTTCATGCAGCCCGATAGGGCGAAAAGGGGCAGCAAAGCCGCCGGTACCAACCGATAGTTCATGATTGTTCTGGTTTGATGAAAAAAATGAAAGGAAATGCCAAAATCCCGCCGACGGAGACGCACGTGGGCATCCGTTAGCGAGAACGGTACATCAGGGATGGCTCAGATTAGCCAGCTACAGAGGGAGGTAAGCCGGAAACGCCCGGATTTGGCCGGGGGGTCGTCGGCACAGGCGGGCGTTGGGCGAATGGCCGAAACGGGCTGAAACGGACTCAGCACTTTGGGAAATGAACCGGCAGCAAACCAGTCCGGTAAGAACCCCGGCAGATGAACCGCATTGTCCACCACCGTCGTGCGGCTCACATCCAGATGCGTATAAGAAACGGTAGTCTTGCAGCAGGGCATCCGCTTCACGTGCTGCCCGTCGGCCGGGGGAACCGGCGAGTCGTCGGACTGGCAGGGTTTGGCGCAACCGCCCTGCGCCACGAGCAGCGTTTTGGAGTGGCCCCGCATCTGGCACCAATGCTCGACCGTACCGATCCCGACGCTGCTCAACAGCACCAGCAGGGCCAGTGTGCAGCAGATCAGGCGGGTATGCAGCGGGATTCTCATTGGATGCTTTTTTACAATCGCAAATGTAAAGGGATAATCGGGATATGAGTTTACAGGATTTTGCCAATGGCTTACAGAATTCGGCGAAATGCCCGACAAACTGAGCCAACGGTTTGACTCTCGAAACACAATATAAATCAGGTGGTTAAGCAGGAACAACTAAACTTTCACAACATGACCACTCAACTCATGCCCTCCCAGTATCAGTCGTGCATCGAAGCCTGCTCGGCTTGTGCCGTTGCCTGCGATGCCTGCGCCGAAGCCTGTCTCAGCGAACAGGACGTAAAAATGATGGTGGATTGCATCCGGCTCGACCGCGACTGCGCCAAAATCTGCTACACCGCCGTGTCGTTTATGGCATCCGGCAGCCCGCACGCAGCCGATGTCTGCGAGCTTTGCGCCCACATCTGCGAAGCCTGTGCCGAAGAATGTGAGAAACACGCAGCCCATATGGACCACTGCCGGGCCTGCGCCGAAGCCTGCCGCCGATGCGCCGAGGAATGCCGAAAAATGGCAAAGGGCGCACACAATCTGGCGGCCTAAGCCGCCTGCCGATAGACCCCGGTACCGGAGTCTATCAGCCTTTGTCGGGCGTACCAGCCGGGTCTACGGGCCTTGTTGTGCCAACACGGCTCAATGCCGCCGAAACTGGCAAAACGTAAACCGTTGTACCGCGCCGGTTGGCGTTTGATGGTCGGCCTCGTTGCAGTGGATTTTGGCAAATTGTCGTCCGAAGCGGCCCGCCAGTTGGTCGGGCGAATACTGCTGAACAGGCAGCCCACTGCACTGCGTGGGGCCGTTATCCGAAAAGGTGCCGACTGTCAGATAACCGCCCGCCCGAACACCCGATTCTGCCGCAGCCAGATACCGGGCAACGGCATCGTCGGTGGTCAGAAAATGAAAGGCGGCCCGGTCGTGCCAGAGGTCGAATGGTTCGTCGGGCTGGTAGGTTGTTACGTCCGACACGACCCATTGCACCCGTTGGGCCAGTGTCCCAAGCCGGGTTTTGGCGCGGTCGAGGGCATCTGCCGAAATGTCCAGTACGGTCAGATGCTCATAGCCCAACACCAGCAGCGCGTCCACCAACCGGCTGTCTCCTCCGCCGATGTCAATAATCCGGGCCGTGCGGGGTAGGCCGAAGCCTTCGACGGTGTCAACAGACCGACCCGGATACGCTTCGTACCAGCTTACTTCGTCGGGGCGTTTGGTCTGAAAAACGGTGTTCCAGTGGTTTTCGGGGTTATTGGCAGTCATAGCTGTACCTGTGTAATGAAGAATCAATTAAACTTCAGGTTCTGCACCCGCACCGCGTTCAGGATTGCCAGCATAGCCACGCCCACATCGGCGAAAACCGCTTCCCACATTGTTGCTAAACCGCCTGCGCCCAGCACCAGCACAATGGCTTTGACTACCATCGACAGGGTGATATTCTGCCAGACAATCCGGCGCGTGGCCCGGCCAATGGCAATCGCCATCGCAATTTTCGAGGGTTCGTCGTTCTGGATAATCACGTCGGCGGTTTCGATGGTCGCATCCGAGCCAAGACCGCCCATCGCCATGCCCACGTCGGCCAGCGCGACCACCGGCGCGTCGTTTACCCCGTCGCCGACGAAAGCCAGCTTCGCCTTTGCATTGCCCGCCAGGTCTGATTTAAGCCGCTCGACCTGGGCTACTTTGTCTTCGGGCAGCAGGTCGCCGTGCCACTCGTCCACGCCTACCTGCCGGGCTACGGCTTCGACCACCGCCGATTTGTCGCCCGACAGCATGACGGTTCGGATACCGTCCGCTTTCAGGCGTTTTACGGCATCGGCCGCATCCGGTTTGATTTCGTCGGCGATGGTGAAGTAACCGGCAAACTGCCCGTCGATGGCCGTCATGACGATGGTGTAGGGAATTTGCGTCAGGGCTTCGTCGAACGACACGTTGAACTTCCGAAGCAGTTTGGCGTTTCCGGCCAGCATTTCTTTTCCTTCGACCATCCCTTTCAGACCATGCCCGGCGATCTCTTCAACCCCTTCGACGGATACCGTTTCGTGGCCGGTATCGGCATGGTCGAGAATGGCCGTAGCTACCGGGTGGGTTGATTTGCTTTCGAGCGCGGCTGTCAGGCGGGTCAACTCCTTCGCGTCGATACCAATCGGTTTGACTTCCTGTACCTTGAAAACGCCTTTGGTCAGGGTGCCGGTTTTGTCCATGACCACCGTTTTGACCTGGGTGATCAAATCCAGATAGACCGAGCCTTTGAACAGAATCCCCTGCCGCGATCCGGCTCCGATCCCCCCGAAATAGCCTAACGGAATTGAAATGACCAATGCACAGGGGCAGCCGATGACCAAGAACACCAATCCCCGGTAGAGCCAGTCGGCAAAGCGGTAATCGGCCACGAAGAAATACGGCACCACCGTAATCAGCACGGCCAGCAGGCAGATAATTGGCGTATAAATCCTGGCGAACCGGGCAATGAACTCCTGCGTCGGTGCCTTGCGGCCCGTAGCCTGCTGCACGAGTTTGAGAATCCGCGACAGTTTGGAGTCCTGATAGGGAGTCGTTACGTCCATCTCCACCAGCGACTGCCGGTTAATCATCCCGGCCAGCACCGCTTCGCCCTGCTCAATCGTGCGCGGTACGCTTTCGCCCGTCAGTGCCGCCGTATCGAAGGTGCCTGAGCCGGAACGCATCGTGCCATCCAATCCCACTTTTTCGCCGGGCTTAATTTGAATCACGTCACCGACGCTCACCGTGGCGGCTTTCACGGTTTGGGCCTGCCCGTTTCGGAGTACCGTCACTTCATCGGGTCGTACATCGAGCAGGGCTTTGATACTGAGACGCGCCCGCAGCACGGCGGCATCCTGAAACAACTCGCCGATGGTATAAAACAGCATCACGGCCACGCCTTCGGGGTATTCGCGGATGCCGAACGCACCGAGGGTAGCCACGCCCATCAGGAAAAATTCGGTAAATACATCGCGGTTTAATATGCTGCTCCACGCCCGCTTCAATACAGGCCAGCCAACGGGCAAGTAAGCCACCACGTACCAGATGAGCCGAACGAGATCGTTGAACCACCGAATCCGCTCCGGCGTACCGGTCGGACCGCTCAGCTTAAAATAATCCAGTGCCATGCCGCACAGCAGCAATAATAGGCTCATAGCAACTGGAGCATACGTGCGCCATGTTTGTTCGGGGCCTTTCTTGGCCGGGGCTGCGTCGGCTGCGGGCGTGGTGCCTTCTTCAATTAAATCGACATCATCCTCGTCGTGGTCATGTCCTTCGTGGTTGTGGTCATTGTTATGTTCCATTATGTCATCAGAGTTTAATGAAAAAGATAAAACGCTGCCGATCAGTAAGTTCCAGAGCATCTATCGTGTTTCTTGTTATGGATCAGTTCAGGCCGGATACGCTGATATACCCGGATGTATGTTGGTACGCTTCGGGCGAAACAGCAGCAACGCTATCCCCAGCAACGCCAGCGTGAGCAGCCCGCCGTACAGAAAATTCTGACCCGGAAACCGACTGCCCGTGAACCCCGCAATAGGATAGGCAATAGCCCACCACAAGTGCGAAAATGCGAAGTGCGACCCGAATACTTTCCCCTGCTGCGAACCCTCGATCTGCTCCCCGATCAGTGTTTCCGACGGAATTTCGGCTAAACTCTGCCCCAGCCCGGCGCACAACCATAGGATCAGCAACACCGGATAGCCCACGTAGTTTGCCCCCGCAATGGCTAATCCCAGCAACAATGCCCCGCCAATGAGCGATGTCCGCCGGCTGGGCGAGGTGTCGAAACTGCCCGACAGAAACGCGGCTACCGTGGCCCCGATACCAAACGCGGCCATCACCCAGCCGTAATAAACATCGGTCAGGCCCAGCCCGTCTTTGACGTGACCGATGGTGTTGACCAAAATCTGGGCACCGGCAATGGCCGACACAAACTCGATGGCCAGTGCAAACCGGATCACGGGCGTACCGAACAGCAGCGTGGCCCCCTTCATCACGTCGGCCCAGGCCGACAGCGGTTTGGCTCCCGATTTCTCCGCCGGGGGACTTTTCAGCAACGCGCCCGGCAACAGCAGAATCAGGATACCGGCCAGCACGAACGATACGGCATCGACAAAGAAAATGTCCCTCGCCCCGAACCACACGGCCAGGATGCCGGCCAGCCCCGGTCCCAGTACCCCCAGCAATTGAAACGTGGCCGTCGATAAGCCAATCGCCTGCCGGTAGTAGCGTTTATCGACCACCTGCGGGATAATGGCTTTGTAAGTCGGGGTGAAAAACGCATTGAACACGTTGAGCAGAAACACCAGGCCATAAATCTGCCAGGCCGCCGTCACGAACGGTAGACAGGCCACAATGCCCATGCGGATGAAGTGGGTCGTGTAGAGAATTTTTTTGCGGTCCACGCGGTCGGCCAGCACCCCGGCAAACGGCGAAAAAATAATAAACGCCAGCACCCGAAGCGTCAGGGCTACCGACAGAATCACCGCCGACTGTTCCCGCCCGAACTGGTAGGCCAGCAGGGCCAGCCCCACCCAGGTAAAAGCATCGCCCAGCAGACTAATCGTCTGGGCGAAATACAGCGTGGCAAATACCCGGCTTCGCAGGGCCTGAAACGGCTCCAGCAACCGGGAAATGGCGTTTTTTTGGGACATTCCTTTTTCTTGATGAACGGGTCAGGCAACCATTCCCAGAATGAGAAATAACAAAAAGCCCGCGAAAAACATAGCCGTCAGCCAGGGCTTTTCCTCGCCTTCGTGGGCTTCGACCAACAGTTCTTCGGTGACCAAAAACAGCAGTGCCGCCAGCCCGAACGACAGCACCACGTCTAACCCCGTTTCGGGCAGGTTGTGCAACAGCGTCGCGCCGACCAGGGTGCTGAGAAAAAACAGGGCCGACATACCCACCAGCAGCCCGACGATCCGGGAACGGGCGATTCCGTCGTCGGTCAGGGAGGTCGCCGTAGCCAGGCCGAGTGACAGCACTTCCACCCCCAGGGCGACCGCCAGCAAAACGCCTTCTTTGGCCCCGGCCGCAAACCCGATGCCGAGCAGTAGCCCGTCAATAAACAAATCAACGCCGATGGCAATCAGAAACGCTGCGGGTAGTTTTCCCGATGTAATTGATTCATTACCAGAACTTTCTGTTGTTTTTGATTCGGTCAGGTGCCGAATCAAAAGCATCAGGCCAATGCCTGCCCCAAAGCCGAGAGCCGTCAGCACGGGGTTGTGTAGCTTGACTACGTCGGGCAGAATCTCGACGGCCACCACCGAAAACACCACCCCGGCGGCAAAGTGCAGGATGGCCGAGCGGGCCTGCACCCCAACACGAACCACCAATGCCAGCAACCCTCCGCCCGCCAGGGCAAGGGTAGGCAGCAGGGCATACGTCAAAATCTGTTGCATGAGCGGAGTCATCGCGGTTGGTTTTTTAGGGGTGTAACTATGGGTTACTCTTCTTCTTCGACATTGTTCATCGCCGACAGCAAATCGTAGGCCCCGGCGATAACGATGCGGTTGCCCGGTTTCAGGTTGGGCGGCAGGGTGATGGCCCGGTAGCCGTTTTCGATCAGCCCTGCCCGCACCGGCACCACCCGGAAGCGGTAATGGGGTATGCCATCGTGGGTGGTTTTGCTATCGAACACAAAAATCTGCGGCTGGCTACCGGCCTGCACAATGGCGGCTTCGGGCAGGGCCGGTTCCGCCGAAGCAGTCCCCGTTTCGATGGCCGCTTTCAGAAACGTGCCGGGTCTTGCCAAGCTGCCGGTGGCCCGACCCGGCTGGCTATTTATTGACGCATAGACCTTTACGGTGCGGTCGGCATTGGTTTCGCGGTTGATGAGGGTGATGCGCCCCAAGCGTTCCGTAGTCTCGCCGACCACCGATATTCGTACCCGCTGACCGACCCGTACCACCGCCACATCGCGCTCGAAAACGGTCAGTTCGGCCAGCAGATTGGCCGTGTTCGTGATCTCGAAGAGTACATCGTTGGCACTCACATAGCGGCCCCGGTTCACGTTGGCTGCCGTCACGATACCGCTGATCGGGGCGCGGATGGCCGCCGTTCGGGTGATGCGGCCCGTGTTGAGCGCGGCCATCGGAACTCCCAGCAGGGTTACTTGCTGGCGCAGCCCTTCGGTTCTGGCCCGCAGCGTACCGAGTTGGGCGGTGGCTTGCTGGAATGTTTTTAAGGCCCCCACGTTTTCGCGGCTCAGTTCGCGCTGGCGGTCGTATTCCTGCTGCTGAAAGGTCAACTGACTGATTGTTTCCAGATACTCCTGCTGCAACCGGATAAATTCGGGGTTTTCCAGCACGGCCAGCACCTGCCCCCGCCGAACGGCGGTGCCGGGCAGCAGACTCGCCGTTTTCAGGATGCCACCGTAGGGTGTCGAGACCGATACCTGCTGCTGCGGAGGTGCGTTGAGGATACCACTGGCCCGAACCAGATTGCTCAACGTTCGGGATTCGATGGCACCCAATTTAATCCCCGCCGTCTGGAACTGGGCTTCGGTCAGTTCGACAAAACCAGGTTCTGCCGTCCCGGTGGCCGAATCAGGTTTGGCCGCTTCGGAGGTCGTCGTTGTTGCTGTTCCGCTGGCCGGCGATCCGGTGGTTTTGCCGGGGTGATTGCATCCCGACAGGCCCGCCCCGACCAGCATACAAAGGATGATTAAGTGACGTGACTTCATGGTTGGGGATTGCCTGACAGCAGTTCGAGGGTGATAACGGTTTGGTTTAACTCATTCAGTGCCTGGAGGTAGCCGGTCTGGATGTCGCTGGCAGTCCGCAGGTTTTGCAGCACTTCGATGTAGCCGATTTCGCCCGTCCGGTAAGCCCGGTTCACTTGCTGACGAATGAGCGCGGCCTGCGGCAGGGCCGATGTTTCGTAGTAATCGAGCGTTTGCCGGTTTTTACGATACGCCTGTAGCTGTTCGGCCAATTCACCGGCCAGCCCCTGTTGCCGGGCTGCCAGCGAGGCATCGGCGCGTTGCCGGGCCAGGTCGGTAGCCTGTATCCGCGCCCGCTGTGGCCGGCTGAACACCGGCACCGAAATGCCCACCTGCCCGAATATGAACCGGTGGCCGAAGCCGTAAAAACGGTCGGCTCCATCCACCTGCTCAAAGCCCTGGAGGGATTGGTTGGTGAGGCTGACCGAAAAATCGGGTTTGAGCCTGGCCCGTTCCACGTCGGTTTCGCGCCGGGCAATCTCGATTTGTTGGCGCAGCAGGGCGATTTCGGGGTTCAGAGAAACCCGGGCCGAGTCCAGCACGGGCAGGGGGCGGGCAGTCAGCACCGAGTCGGTGATGGCGGGTAGGTCGCTCAGGCCAAGCAGCGTTTGCAAGCGTCGGCGCAACATCAGCGCGTCGGCGGCATTCTGTTGGAGAAACACCGCTGCCTGCCGCGACGCGGTGCTGGCAGCGGTCTGTTCGAGCTGGGTTCCCTCGCCCGTGCGCTGGCGCACGGTTGCCGCCCGCGCCACGCCCGCCAGCAAACTGTCCTGGGTGATCAGCGCACGGCGCAGGGCCGAGAGGTACGTCAGGGCATAGTAGGTGGCTTTGACCTGGTAGGCCAGCGTCTGCCGCGTGAGCTGGCTTTCGGTTTCGGCTCCGGTGGTGCGGGCTTCGGCCAGCGACTGCAAACTCCGCACCAGGGCCGGGGCGGGCAACCGTTGCCCCACCGTCAGCGACCCGTCGAAATAGCGACTGTTGTATTGCCCCGCCGAAACCGACAGGTCAGTTTTACCCACGTCGCCCGCCGTGCCGCGCAGGGCTTGCTGATAGGACACGCCGAGGGCCGAGACCCGCAGATTGGGGTTGGTCCGGTACGCCCGGTCGAGCGCCTGCGACAACGAAACCGGCCCCATCTGACCCGGTTGGGCCAGTACCTGCGCCCGTACCGGCAGCACACTTCCTAATCCAAGCAACCCCACCAGCAACAGGGGCCACCAGCCGGCCGCCGTCGAGGCTGTGACGGGAGCCGGGGGTGCGGACTTTTTGCCAAACTTGGCTTCCTCTAAATAATACAGAATCGGTAACACAATCAGCGTCAGCAGGGTAGCCGTAATCAGGCCCCCGATCACGACGGTGGCTAAGGGCCGTTGCACCTCGGCCCCCGCCGACGACGAGAGTGCCATGGGCAAAAATCCCAGCGAAGCCACCGTTGCCGTCATCAACACGGGCCGCAGCCGGATGGCGGTTCCCCGGAAAATCACCGCATTCAGGTCGGTTTCGCCTTCTTCGCGCCGGATACGGTTAAATTCGGCAATCAGCACGATGCCGTTCAGCACGGCTACCCCGAACAGGGCGATAAAGCCCACCCCCGCCGAGATGCTGAACGGCATCCCGCGCAGCCACAGGGCCAGCACCCCCCCGATGGCCGACAGGGGAATGGCCGTAAAAATCAGTCCGGCCTGCCGCACCGAGTTGAAGGTAACAAACAGCAGCAAAAAAATCAGGGCGAGGGCCACCGGAACGGCCACCCCCAGCCGCTGCCGGGCCTCGATCAGGTTCTCGAACTGACCGCCATACGCGACGTAATACCCCGTTGGAAACTTGATCTGCGCGTTGATCTTTTGTTGCAGTTCGGTCACGACGCTTTCCACATCCCGACCGCGCACGTTGAACCCGACGGTGAGCCGCCGTTTGGTATCTTCGCGTTGAATCTGGTTGGGGCCGGTTTTCATCTCAACGCGGGCCAGCTCACCGAGGGGGACCGGCGTGCCGTCGGGAACGGCCACGGTCAGGTTCCGCACATCGTCGATGCTGCGCCGGTTTGCGTCGGCCAGCCGCACCACCAGATCGTACCGCCGTTCGCCCTCATAGACTAAGCCCGCGCTTTCACCGGCAAAGGCCGCGCTCAGGGTTCGGTTCACGTCGTCAACGGCTAAGCCGTAGCGGGCTAAGGCTTCGCGGTCGGCCTGGACCACAATCTGGGGTAAGCCCTCGACCTGCTCGACGTATAAATCGGTGGCTCCCGAAACGCTGCTGACCAAGCGGCTGATTCGGCCCGCCAGGTGGGTAAGCTGGCCTAAATCTTCGCCAAAAATCTTGACCGCCACATCCTGCTTGATCCCCGACACGAGTTCATTGAACCGCATCTGAATCGGCTGCTGAAACCCGAACGTAACGCCCGGAATGGCCTTGAGCGCTTCGGCCATCTGAACGGCCAGTTCGTCCTGGGTACGGGCCGATCTCCATTCCGACTGCGGGTTGAGGATAATCATCAGGTCGGCGGCTTCAATAGGCATCGGGTCGGTCGGAATTTCGCCGGAGCCGATTTTGCCGATCACCTCGTTCACCTCGGGGAACTGCTGTTTCAGCACCCGTGCAGCCAGCAGTGTTTTGTCCACCGTTTGGGAGAGTGCCGATCCGGTCAGCAACCGCATTTCAACGGCAAAATCACCTTCGGAGAGGGTAGGAATAAACTCGCCCCCCAGCGTGGTGAAAAGCCAGATACTGCCCGCCAGCAGCCCGGCAGCGACGAGTAACACCCCCGTTTTGACCCGTAACGCAGCCCGGATAATGGGGGTATAGCCGCGATGGGCCGCGTCCATCAGCCGGTCCGACAGCGTTTTTTTGTGTTGGATGTTCTTGCTCAGAAACAGGGCCGAGGCCATCGGCACGTAGGTCAGTGACAGAATAAACGCGCCCAGAATAGCGAAGCTGACGACTTCCGCCATGGGCCGGAACATTTTGCCTTCGGTACCGATCAGGGCCAGAATAGGCAGGTACACAATCAGGATGATAATCTCCCCGAAAGCCGCCGAGGTACGAATCCGGCTGGCCGAGGTGAACACCTCATCGTCAATCTGCCCCTGATTAAGCCGGGTTAATTTATTCAGGCTCAAATGATGCAGCGTAGCTTCGACAATAATTACGGCCCCGTCCACTATGAGTCCGAAATCAATGGCTCCCAGGCTCATCAGGTTGCCTGATACGCCGAAAACCGTCATCATGCCGATGGCAAACAGCATGGCCAGCGGAATCACGGAGGCCACAATCAGCCCCGCCCGCAGGTTGCCCAGGAACAGAATCAGCACGAAGATCACGATCAACGCGCCTTCGATGAGGTTTTTTGTTACCGTGCCGATGGCCCGGTTTACCAACGCCGAACGGTCTAAAAACGCATGAATTTCTACCCCTTCGGGCAACGTCCGCCGAATCTGCTCCATACGGGTTTTGACCCGGTCAATGACCTGATTGGCGTTCGCGCCTTTGAGCATCAGCACCAGCGCACCCACCGCTTCGCCTGCTTCGTTCCGGGTCAGTGCGCCATAGCGCACCGCCGAGCCGAACTGCACGGTGGCGACATCCCGAATCAGGACGGGAATACCGCCCGCCGTGCGCCGGACCACAATGCTGCCAATGTCGCTCAGGCTGCCCACCAACCCTTCTGACCGGATGAGGTAGGCGTTCGGTTTTTTATCAATGTAGGCTCCGCCCGTGTTTTGGTTGTTGCGCGACAGGGCCGTAAACAAGTCGTTTATACCCAGTTTATAGGACCGCAGCCGGTCGGGGTCAATCGCAATCTCATACTGTTTGACCAACCCGCCGAAACTGCTCACATCGGCCACGCCGGGCGTGCCGAGGAGTTGCCGGCGCACGACCCAGTCCTGAATCGAGCGCAGTTCCATCGGCGAATACCGGGTGGTATAGCCGGGTTTGGCGTAGATCACGTATTGGTAAATCTCGCCTAAACCCGTGCTGACCGGCCCCAGCGATGGCTCGCCCGCACTGGCCGGAATCTGGGCGCGGGCATCGGCCAGCCGTTCGCTCACCTGCTGCCGCGCCCAATACAGGTCGGTAGCTTCGGTAAAAACGATGGTAACGACCGACAGCCCGAAGCGCGAAATAGACCGTACCTCCACAATCTGCGGAATAGTCGCCATCGTCTGTTCGACGGGAAAGGTAATGAGCCGTTCGACCTCCTGGGCGGCCAACGCCGGCGACCGGGTGATGATCTGTACCTGATTGGTGGTGATGTCGGGCAGGGCATCAATGGGGAGTCGGCTGAGGGAATAGCTTCCCCAAATGACTAAGGCCAGCGTAAAGAGGCCGATAATGAGTTTGTTCCGAATCGAAAAACGGATAATGGCATCCAGCATAGATGAGTCTGAACAGGGAGGTGAAAACAAAAAGATGCTGCACACAACCCGACTGCATACCGCTTCGGAGGACGAATACGGTCAGGCAGACGGGTTACGGGCAAAGGGCGTTCAGACCCGGTGTTTGGGGGGTTGCCAGATGGCAAAGAGAAGACCGGCGGGCAGGTCAGCCGGGTACATGGCGGTCAGCACCACCGCGGGCCGGGACATCGGCGCAGACACCGCAGGCAGACTAAGAAACGGCGGTGGTGTCGTGACCGTAGCCGCGCAGCAGGCACAGGTGCAAAACGGGCTGCACTGGTCATGGTGGTTGTGATGCCGGGCCGTAACGGGCGCACTAGTCAGCATGGCCCGGCCTGCCTGCCCGGTCAGGGGCAGGGCTTCGTCTGCACAGGGCCAGAGCGACAGGCCAAGCAGGTAAAGCACCAGAACGGTCGTTAACCACTTCATGACCACAAAGGTACGCCCCAACATCGTGCAACGGGGTGTCAAAAATGGAGAAGGTAGGGCCTTTGGTATCCTGCGGGACACCCTCCTGCCATCGAATTCAGAGGGGAGCACAGTTAGTTAAAACCATTGCAGGTATAACCGGGTTGAGCCAACAGGGGCTTATGCGGTTGGGTAGGCCCGGTACAATCAATAGATTTATCTTTCGCTTTATGCGCCGATTCGGTTTATTTGTTGCGCTGGCGGTGTCAGTAACCCTGCCCGGTTTCTACCTCCGCCTGACTCACACCCAGCTAGCCCCTTCTGTAGAAGCGGGCGTTTTTTTTGTCGCCATTCTGGGCGCGGGCTTCCTGCTTTCCTGGGGGGCCGAAGCGGCTGAAGATCACGTTTCCCAGGGGCTGGCCATTGGCGTACTGGCCCTGATAACCGTCCTGCCTGAATATGCCATCGACCTCTACTACACCTTTCAGGCCGGGCAGCATCCACAATCGACCTACGCTGGCTTTGCTGCGGCTAACATGACCGGGGCCAACCGGTTGCTGATTGGTGTCGGCTGGCCCCTGATCGTCTTGCTCCACTGGTGGCGCAGCGGTCGGCGGGCGGTCGATTTGCGCTGGGACAATGCCGCCGAAATTGCTTATCTCGCCGTAGCCAGTCTGTATTCGTTCGTCATTGTTGCCAAAGGGCGCATCGACTGGCTTGATTTCGTAGTATTACTCACCGTTTTTGGTGCCTATTTGTGGCGGCTCAGTCGGTTGCCCAAAGGGGACAACGATGATAAGGAACCCGAAGTTGGCCCGGCTGCGGCCCTGGCTGAACTACCCAAAATCCGACAGTGGCTGATTATGGGCGGGCTGACCATTGTAGCGGTCGGGGTCATTTTGACGGCAGCCGAACCCTTCGCCGAAGCCATGCTGGCCACTGGCCGGGTGCTGGGTATTGATCCATTTCTGCTCGTGCAGTGGGTGGCTCCCTTAGCCAGCGAAATGCCGGAAGTAGTTCTGGTCGTGATCTTTGTGTTGAACAGACGACCTACGGCCGCCCTGGGGGCACTTGTCAGTGATAAAATTAACCAGTGGACGCTGCTGGTGGGCATGATTCCGCTGGCCTATGCACTGGGTGCTCACCACTTTACGCCCTTTCCCCTCGATACCCGGCAACGGGAAGAATTCTTTTTGACAGCCAGCCAGTCTTTGTTTGCCGTAGCCCTGCTATTGCGGCTCCGCCTAAGCCTACTCAGTGCCCTGATTCTGCTGGGCCTGTTTGCGGTTCAGTTTGCCCTGGCGTTTGCGTTTCAACAAGACGAGGCCCGTACCATCCGGGTGCTGACGAGCATGGGCTGGCTATATCTGGCCGGGGCTGCCGGGCTGTTGGTATGGAACCGTCGGCGTATTCGTCAATACGTCCGGGTGGGGTTGCTGGCCCATTCCGCTTCACCAACCGGCTCAACGCCGTAATGTACCGGCCAAACCTGCGTGAAAGTCCGTCTGTCGGCTCCCCCTTATCAAAATGAACCGTTTCGCCTTGTGTCTCCAAACATCAGGGTGACGATAACCCCGCAGCAGGCGCAGCGACAAAACGGCGAACAGACATCGGGGTGATGATTTGGAGCGGCTGGCGATTCGGACCCGGCACAGGCAAATGCGGCATGGCTCTCCGGCCCGGTTAGGGGCAGGGCTTCGTCTGCACAGGGCCAGAGCGGCAGGCCAAGCAGGTAAAGTACCAGAACGGTCGTTAACCACTTCACGCCCACAAAGGTACGCCCCAACATCGTGCAACGGGGTGTCAAAAATGGAGAAGGTCAGGAATTGGTTCTGTCTTGCCAGTTGGTGAGCGACCCGGCCCTTGTTTTGCCGTTTTGTCTATACTATGTCATGGCGTTATAAAACAGGTGATTTTAGAAGGACAGGGATTTGGCTTAAAAACTGACGTTATTTTCTTCATGTTTAGCTGGATAGTACCGCTTTGTTTCTAAAAAATGTTATATTTGACAACTTTTAGAAATGAATTACCTTACTATTCAGCAGCAATTCAGCCATCTGGGCCTTTTCTCGACCCACGATGTACTCAAATGCTATCCTACCTTCGACCCACGGCGATTGGTCGAGTGGCAGCAAAAAGACTATATCCAGCGGCTGGCCAACCGCTGGTATCTTTTCCGTGAAACGTCCATTGATGAAAACCTGCTTTGGTTCACCGCTAACCGAATCTACCAGCCATCCTACCTCTCGCTCGAAACAGCCCTCTCGTTTTATGGCATGATTCCAGAAGGTGTCTATGCACTGACCTCGGTGAGCTCCCGCAAGACCCACACTATCCATACCCCAGTCGCGTCCTTCTCCTACCGGCATCTCAAGCCAACCCGGTACTTTGGCTACCAGGTACTGCGGGCATCGACTCCCAGCTCTGGTGTGGATCGACCCGTGCTGATGGCGTACTTGGAGAAAGCGTTGCTCGACTATTGCTACTTGAACACCCACCTGACCGACATCGAGGATTTTGCCGCCATGCGACTCAACGCTTCGTTGCTGCAAACTCAGCTCGACCGGCGCCGACTACAGACCTACCTCGACCTTTTTGGGGTCAATCAACTAACGCGCCGAATCCGGGTGCTTTACGAGTACATAGACCAGTATGCTTGACCTGAACCAGATTCTGCAGCAGTACCCCGTTGGGCTTCAACCCTTCAGCCGGTTTATCCTGCGGGAGTATCTGCAATACAAGCTCTTACAGCTTATTTACGATAGTGCTTTTGCGGCCTGCTTTACGTTTCTGGGTGGTACTTGCCTGCGGATTGTGCATGGTAACCAACGCTTTTCAGAAGACCTGGACTTTGATAACACGGGAATTACCGAAGCCGACTTTGGCGCGTTGGCCGACGTGATCGTGGCCGGGCTACGCTTGGAAGGCTACGAAGTGGAGATGCGGTTGGTAATGAAAGGGGCTTACCACTGCCACATCAAATTCCCGGCTCTGCTCTTTGAGCAGGGATTGAGCGGCTACCGGGAAGAGAAGATTTTGATCCAGTTGGACACGGAACCTCAGGATTTCGACTTTACGCCGGAGCCGTATCTGCTTAACCGCTTCGATGTGTTCACCCAGATTTATACCACGCCGATGGATTTGTTATTGGCACAGAAGTTCTACGCCATTTTGAATCGTAGCCGCAATAAAGGCCGTGATTTTTATGACGCTGTGTTCCTGCTGGGCCAGGGGATCAGGCCGAACTATGCCTACCTGATGGCTAAGGTTGGGATCAGTACTGGGGAAGAGCTTCGGCAACGTCTACAGGTTCACTGTCAGACGCTGGATATGCAGGCGATGGCTGACGACGTGCGGCCATTCCTGTTTAAGGCTTCGGACGACCGTCGGGTGTTGTTGTTCGAGCCATACATCCGCCAGGCAGGATTATGAGCGAAGGCGGGGCCTTTTTATTGATAACTCGCTGAAAGTCAACAAATTAAAGCAGGTGATTAACGCCGGACACTAAACTGCATGAAGAAGCCCTGCTGGTTCGATCCAGACAGGGCTTCTTGGCAAAGGGATTATTTCAGGACAGTTTTAGGGGCTTTCAGCCGGGCTTACCCAAATGCGGGGCTGCTGACTCTACATAGAAAGCGTAATCGCCCTCATTCAGATTCAGGCGCATGAATTCGGTCTGACCGAAATCGTTTCGTTCCAGCACGTAGCGACGGAAGGGCCAGCCATGTTTGGCTTCTTCCAGTCCGCGCTGGCGTTCGCCCTCTCTCACCCGATCATTGGGCAAACCCTCCAGATACTCGTCAAAGTAAATTTGTAGCCATTCATTTACGGATCGGCTTTCGGGTTTGGCTGCTATTTGCTGTTCCAACCATTCCAGCAGATCTGCTGATGATCCTATGCTCGACAGTTTGTCCGAGGCAGCGTCTGACGAGAGCCCTGTCACCTCACCGAATTGGTTTTGATAGCAATAAGTCGCGTTGCCGATGCGAAACATCCGCGCCCAGAAGTCACGTTTCTCTTCAGGCATTTGAGCCAGCGTGTCAGCCTGCATCTGATTGTATTTTTCGATTGGATGACGCATAGCAATCAGTTCAGCGGGGGCATTTTTAGCTTTCCTGATTCGTGAAAGATCAGATCGTCACTTTCAAACATACCCCCTGTACGGTTTTGGTGGACACTATAAATTTGATTGAGGGGAATTCGTATGCGCTCTTTAAGAGCGTTTGGGCCGGGTGCCAACACAACATCTAACACAAGTTCTTCTTCCGTCAATTTCAGATTCCAGGCAGAGTCCTGATGTACGTAAACCGGATTTAGGTACCGACGGCGATGTTCGTGGTCTTCAGCGATGAAATCGAAATAATTGGCTGATACAAAATAATGATTGTCGGGATTCGCTACATCGATTATCATCTGGTTCAGAATAATCGGCAAGCGCGGATCAACGGGCTTTTGGTTTTGCAGTTCTTGGTTATCCATCAATCGTGGGGTTGATTTTATGCCTCTACTAAATGCAGCAACCGCGCCTGAGCCTGTTCCTGGTTGATTTCATTGAGCGCGTAGAAATGCACTACATCACGTACCAAGCGTATCCCATCCCAACGTCCCATGCTATCGCGGTAAATAACTGCGTAGCCCGACAGGTCGCCGAGTTCGGTGCGAATGTCGCCGATGACGTTGTCAATGTCGTTGGTGACACTGCGGTTGCCGAGGTCGAGATCAATGATAGCGATGACGCTGCCTTCGATAGTATAGGTGTAGTCAGCACGGAAAATGTCTTTCGTCGTCATTGCTTTAATCTATTAGTTTGAACCCGTCTCTACTGATAAATTTAATCACGCTCTTCCAGCGCACTAAATTCTCGCATAAATTTTTCGAGGATGGCTAATTTCTTACGATCCGACAAGCCAATCTTTTTGCGAAGATTAAGCTCATCGTTTACAATCATAGGTGCAAATTCACTGTCAGTTGGTTCCGGGTTAATTAGCCATTCCAAATTGAGCTTATGATATTGTCGATAGTAATGAGCTACCTGCATCGCCATCAAAATAGAGGTATTCAGGCCCTTCTCAAGTCGGTAAATTAGGTTTTGCGTCGTACCAAGCTGGTCAGCTATATCCTGCTGGCTTAAGCCAATATGTTTCCTGAAAATAGCCAGTCTCTGTCCAATTAGATTGGCGTGACTGTCCGCGATATGTTCCAAATTCATCATGAGTGTTGAGTCAGTTTTGCGGCCTGGTCAGGCTTCTTCCAGCTTTTTTATATTCGCCAATGTCCTGGCCACGTCCGGGTTGCTGTAGAATATTTCTTCGAGGTAGTCCCGCATATTTTTTCCTAAAAGGGCCGACACTTTCTTCAAATCCCGGTGCATATACGGCTCCAGTAACATTGTCTTGTATTCATTTGGGTTGGCTTTTTCCTCACGCCTGACTTTTGATTTGGGGCGACCAGGGCCTTTTTGCTCGTCTGATACGGTCTTTAATGTGCTCATAGTTTGGGTGCATTTATAGATACTATGCACTGTCTGTAAAGATAGCAAATCATTTGTTTGCGGCAACCCTACCCAGCGGCCCGTGCTGACACCAACCGTCGCTCCTAAGGTCGCGTCGGCCCGTGTCAGCACGAAAAAAGCACCAGTTCGTACCTCACCCGTGCAAACATGGATTTGGCATTATGTATCTGGCTACCAGATGGTTGCTGTTAGGAATTTAGTTGATAACTGAAAAATGGGCCTAAGGGAAATAAAGAGTCGGGCATCAAGAAAATAACTGCATAAATATTTATAGTGCATTGTATTTATTAGTGCTATGTATTATCTTTATAGAGTAATCAATGATAGAGAAAAGCACATGAATGTATTCATCAAGCACGAAGCCGCTACCCTATTCTACGCGGTAAACACCAAGACCAACACGGTCGAAATCTGCTGCCCGGCGTTCGGACGGGAGAAGGTAGAGCGGAACCCGTATTCCGCGCAGTACGCACTATCGGCAGGTAACGCGCTGATTACCGAAGCCGAGTACCAAGCCGCACGACGGGCCGCAATGGTCGGTTTGGGGATGCTCGAAACCACCCCAAAAAAGGAGATGGCCGAGGAGCCGGAGCCGCAACCAAGCCCGTCATACTCGATTACGCTCAACGGCCACCACAACCACGAAGAGCGCGGAACGCTGACCAGCACCATGCAGGCACTCTATATGCCATCGGTCGAGGAGTTTATCTACGATCTGCCATTCTGACCCCTTGCAGCCATGACGACGACGATAACGCTGGAAATCGAATTGGAGGTAGAGTTTAGCCATACGCCCGGAAGCCCCGCCGATTACTGGCATCCCGGAGACCCCGACGAAGTGGACATTAAGGCGGTCAGGTTCGGCAATCAACTTATCCCGTTGACCTGCTTTAGTGCCGACGCGCAGGAAGCCATCGAAGAAGCCGCGCTAACCGAAGCCGGAGAATACGAACCCGATTACGATTAAACCAATCAACGGCCCGGTTGGGCAACCTCCGGGCTAAACTTTCACCCCTCAAAACAAACAATACCATGAAAGCAAACGGCAAAGCAGTAACCGCAGTAACCAATCAATTTAACCAAACCAAACCGATGGAAACCATCAACACCCCCGACGTTCTGACCGTAACGCCCGATACAGAAAACGGCCAAACCGTTGCCCTGCAAACCGCCCCTTCCCTGCAAATATGGGAGAAAGTACACCCCCTGACCGGCGAGATTGTGAGCAAGTACAAGTATTTGGAAGGCCACCCCAAACAGTACCGTTTTGACGCGAAAGAGGGCGTTTTTAACATTAACGGGGTGGATAAAATCGGCCCGTCGCTGACCTTTCAACCGTTGGCGTGGCGAATTTTTCGGGATAATATCCTGAACATGGGTACGAAGAATTGGGCCGAAATCTTTTTCATCGACGCGCAGAATTGCGTTTCCGCCCTACTCTTTCACGGCTATTCGGTGGACAATATTTTCCGCCTGATTGAGCCGCTGTACTACGACGATCAAACCCTTGCTGATGTGGTGATTACGGCCACCGCCGAGCGCAAGGAGAACGGCAAGATTAAGCCCAAAGGCGTTTATCATATTGCCAAATTTGGGTATGAGTTGAGCGACCTGGAACGCACCAACGAACTAAAGGCATACGCCGAAACCCGTAAGTTTTTCCGGCAGGAGACCCTTACGGACGTGGCCGATACGAAAACGGCGCACAACTTCTACAATCCTTTTGCCGAGGGTAACAACGGCGACGAGGAAACGGCCTTGCTCACCAAGTAAATAGGAAAAGCCGAACGGTTCGCCGGTCAGGTTACAGCGAAACGGTCAGCCGTTCGGCCCCCTTCCTACTTTTACCCCTTGCCATGTACGAATTTCTGACCACAGACGGGCGAACGTTCAGCACGGCGTACAGCCCCCGCGAGATTGCCAAGCTATGGTGTTTTGACGCTTACGACCAGGCCGGTAACAGCCACGTCATTCTAAGTGAGGAGACCAATTTTAAAACCTTTCAACGGTTCGGCGATCCGAACAATCAATGATAATGAGCAAGTTAACCAAAGTAATCAGCATTGACCCGACCCGGCAGGTTGTCGAAGAAGTCGAATTGGACGTAAATAACCTTCAGGCGTTGTACGGGCATCTGGATTGCCAAACCATTGACGTAGTATGCCGCCAACCCAACGGCGACGCGCTGACGGTGGACGATGAAGCTCTGTTAGTAGAGCCACAGCCGCCAGCTTTCCAGTTTGAGGGTTATACGGGCCGGATTCACGGCAAAGCGATAGTATCCGGTTGTAACAAGCGCGGCAACAGCACCGCCCCCAGAATGACGGTGGAGGAAGTGCGTCAAAAGGTGTGTTTTCTGGACAGCGTATATACAGAACCGTTCATAGTCTTTATCTCGCTTGACTAACCGGCGCGGGCCGGGGGAATTTCCCCCGGCCCCCCCTTTTTACTACTTGTTTTTGCTGATCCTTATTTCCCTTTGGCCCAATGACCTACCGTCAACTGCCCCGCGTTGCCAACAGCGACCTGACCGAACTTAAAAACCAACTGCTGGGTATATCGCCCAAGCCGTTCACCCAGGCGCAGACATTCGGTACGCGCTTTCACGATTTCCTGTTGTTAGATGCCAACGGCGATCCTAAACCGAACGGCCCCGGCGTAGCCCCGCTTAACCGAATGCTCGATGTGGTACGGGCTAACTCATTTTTTAGCCGTATCCGGGCCACTGCTATCAGCGAAACGGCGCAGTTTTGGGACGACGAACAAACCGCCTTACCCTGCAAAGCCCGACTTGATTTGTGGTTGCCCGACGAGGGCCTGATCGTGGATATCAAAACCACTTCGGCCCGTAGCCAGCGCGATTTTGAACAAACTTGCTACTGCTACGAATATGACCGGCAAGCCGCCTGGTATCTCGACGGATGCCGACAGGCCGGAGCGTCCGCTGACCGCTTTGCTTTGCTGGGCATTCAGAAGCAGAAGCCGCATAACCTCTACATAGTAGCAGCAGTTCCCACTTTGGCCGATTAGCCGTAGCTTTATCAAATGAAAGCAAATTATAATGAATTACAAAAATCCATCGGCTACGATGGGCAAATAAAAAACTTGCGTCAGCAATTCGAGTTAATGAACGATGTAAGAGCGG
>JBBRNH010000090.1:0-24997 GCA_038230415.1 Cytophagales bacterium
ATACGAATTGCGTGTTTCTGGCTGGTTCTCAGCATATTTTCCAGTTCTGTGCGCTGCTCCGTGTTCAGAACAGGCGTGTTCACTCGTCCCATGCAGGAAAATTAGGAAAATAATGGAAACTATTTTTTAGCACCTACTTATATCGAATTACCTGTTATGTACACAGAATCCGTAGTGAAAAGAAAGCCCATATTATTTGAATTTCCTATGGCTGATGGGATCAGTTGCTTCTCGTACCATTGTACGCTAACATACATTTCAGCGTAGTATTTCTTTCCTGTCACTAAGGCTTGTGTTAGCTTCGTTTGAGCATATTCTCTATACTCATTCGGATTAGTCGTCGGCGATGTTTTGTTTTGTACATAAGTGATCAATGCAAGTACATGAGAGCCAGTACGCGGCCAAAATTGTATCACATTTGGGCATTGTTTACTGGGGGTAGTTAGAAAAATATCGGCTGTACCTGGGGTCGGTGCACACCAGTGACGTAAGTAATTTTTAATGTTGTCTGGCAGACTCACGCTACTGGTGCATTGAGGGTATTCCTTGATAATGTCTTCAAACGAAGGGTCAGGTACTAAGTTTTGGGCTGTTGTGACAGCCGACACGCATTGAAAAAGAGTAATTAAAAAGCTTACGAAACGGCTTGACATAAGTAAAAAGCAGCGTTTCCCGGAAATCAGATTACAGTCTGATTTCCGGGAAACGCTGCTTGATTTATCAGTTTTTCAGAATTTTCCGGGTAATAAATACATCGTTGGCTTTCAGGCGGCAGAACAAAGCCCCGGCTGGAAGTTGCGCCAAATCAAGCGGGTAGATAAACGAGCCTTCGGCATGGTGATTATCAGCAATGATCCGAACCAAATGCCCACTGGCATCCACCAATTCTAACCGAACTGCCATCGGTTGTGCCAACGTAAACGAGATGCTGGTTTGGCTACCGGCTGGGTTCGGATAAATCCGCAACGCAAGCGGGTTTTCTCCATCGCCTTCTGCCCCGGCCACACCCGTGCGGAACGAACCCGACGGCGCACGCACAACCTGCGAAACGGCATAGGTTCCCTGCGACGTTTTGACATAACACCGATACGCCTGTCCGCCACTCAACACCTGCGAACTCCCCGTTGGGTTGTTGGGGTCTAACCGGATAGCATCCGACGCTGCCGATGTCCAGAAATACTGACCCGGAAAGCTGACCACGCTGGCCGTGTACTGATTAGAGCCGTTGTAGGTAATCTGAATTGGCGGAGGCATCTGGGCCAGGGTTGGCGATGTCTGCGTCAGGTTGCTGTTAATGCTGCTGGCCCATTGTGTTCCTAATGTCCGTAGTTGTTCTCCATCAAAATGAACCCCATCAGGCCGGTGATTCGGCGACCCTACAGTCTCATCATTTGCAATCTGATCCGTATCCGGGCCGGGTTGGTTAGGGGCTTGCCCACTCGTGTTACCCTGTGCCATTCGGACTGGTTCCCAGACAGGGGAATTATGCGCAGGATTTCCCTTTGCATCCGACAAACCGTTTCTGCTCTCATCATAGGTGGCTTTGGCAATCCAGCAGGGCAGTGAATAATTACCTACCTCACTCCGGAAACGCTGCACGAGCGTATTAAAGCGGCCTTCATATTCGGTCGTAGTTGTTCCCTGTTGATTGTCGGCTTCTCCCTGATGCCAGATAACACCCCGCGCCCCGAAAAGCCCGCCCTGAAGGTTCAACAAGTTTTTGAACGCCCGGTACGGCTGGCCTATGTAGTATGAGTTCTGGCCGGGGTCAGAAGCGCACACATTTCGGCTGCCATTAAACCAGTAATACGTTGGCTGGTTATCAGCGGCATCAAGCCAGTTCTGAATGTAGGTAGCAGACTGCCCCCCGTTGAAGAACGCCACCGGAAAGCCCCCCGCGTTATCAACCAGATAATTGCCCAGCACACTATAGCACCAACTGGTAGGCCCTTGTGTGCCAATGCCATAGTTCTGCTGGATAGACTGCATATACGGAAAACGTGGCATCTGCATCTGGCAATTTTCGTAAGACTGGTCAGCAACAACCCCGTCGTATGCAGCCTGGTTAACCGTTGAGGTGTTGGTGACACCCTGCGCGTTTGACTGCCCGGCAATGTAGAACACGTCGCCCACGCCCACCTTTGCCGATGCCGACTGCACACTACCATTCACGGTAGCCTGTACGTTGATCTGATACCAGCCCGCTGATAGGCTTACCGAGAAACGGAACAGCCCATATTGATCGGCACTGAAGCCAGACCAGGCTTGTGCCGTGCCGGTAACGTTGCCCGTTTGGGTGTTTAACTGCAACACCTCATATTGGGCATTGGTGAACTGGCTCGGCACATTCAGAAACTGCCCCGTTACCCAGACCGAGGTTGTGCCGGAATTATTACGCTGCACCACAGAGCGGTCTATCGGTGCCGACAGGGAAATGGATTGCCCCGCGCAAAACTGAGAAAAGCACAGCGCAATTCCAGTGACGAAGAAAATGAAGGTTTTCATAAATCGTAGATGATTAACGAGTTTGTGATTATCGGGGTAGCAGGTCGGCAAACTGCCGCGTAGCAATGAGCGAAATCTTGGTTCCGTAACTCGCATTGATGATCCTGATCCATTCGTTGGCAATCACGGCCTGACCCAACGGGGTTGGATACAAACCGTCAGCAGAGAAGAAATTGCCATTGGGAAAAGACGGGTCAATTTTTAAACCATCATGCGTAACGTAAGTGCCATTTAAGATTTGCTCATAAATGGCCCGCAGGTCCAGTACGGGTGTCTTATTCTGCGTGGCCGCCCACCGGATAATGTCGTTCAAACCACCACCAGAACGAATACGGTCTGTCTCGCGCTTCGTCAGTACATCCCGGCTGCTGAGTGGCGTTGCTCTGGCAAATCCGGTCGCTGTGTTGCCCGTGTACAGGCCCACAACGGTAGCCGTTGGCAAGAGAAGCGCATCGTCAGTCAAAGTTATAACGTGCTGCTGGTTGCCTGGCTCAATGTCATACACGTCATTATCAACCACATATACCGGTTTCCCGCCCGTAAGTTGCTTTAGTTTGGCAACCGTGAAAAAACTAAAGTATGGGAAACGCAACACATCGGGTACGGTACAGATTACCGCTTTGGTTCCCTTTTTTGCCAGGCTCGTCAGGAGTGACTGTACCGGATTTCCTTCTGGCATGCCAGCGCGGGCCAATACACCATCTAACCGATAGCCTCCCGATGATGCGTACCAAATCAGGTCATCTAAACCTAACTCAACCGTCTCAATATCAGCCGACTGTGCTTGGGCGTAGGCAAGGTAGGTTGTGCTCCATTGCTGATTGGTGTTCGGCAGCAAACGCCGGAAATACGACCGGAACGCCAGTTCATATGCAACACCAGAAGTCAACCGGGCATCGTATCGCCATTCTTCGGTAGCGTAGGCAGTGGCAACCCCCAGAAACGGCATTCCCAGATTGTCAACCCGGCCCGATACCGGCCCGAACGTGAGCGGGTCTTTGCCAACCGAAGCGACGTTGTTGCCCACATCTGTGTAGTGCACAAAAGCCCCGCCCGGCACCAACTCTTTGTAGCCGGAGCCGTTGCCCTGTTCGGGCGAAAAGAGCGGTTGCCGGAAGTCAACTAAGCCCATCTGCCGGGCAATCAGGTTGGGGTAGGCCGTCAGTTGGGCTTCGCGATACAGCCCGCCATTGCGAAAGCCCGCCGTGAGCGAACCCCCAACGGCCACGTAGCGCGGTGGCCCCCCCAAGGCCGGTTTGAGCGAACCTAAATCAACCACGCCAACGGCGGGCAACTGATTCAATACCGGAGCAATGTCGCGCACGGGGCGGTCGGTCAGGCCCGACGAGGGCAGGGCTGGTACTTGCGAGAGCAACGGGCTGGTCGGTGGCGGCAGCAGCGCGATAGACAACGGAGCAGGCGCGCGGTTGAGAACGGGCGGGCGGTTGGCCGGGCCGTTCCCGGTGGCTGTGTGCGGGAGGATTCCCGTCAGAGCCGCGAGCAGAAGGTATTGCACATTTTTCATTTGAGTATGAGAAAAGAACGTGAAACCCGCAGTGGCATCCGGCTTGCCGCTGTTTCGGGTCAAAGGTTGCACCTTGTCTGCCTCCGTTGTTATTCAGTTTGATTCAATCTTATTCAAACTTATTCAGAGTTTTGCACAAAATCTATGGTGACGATTGGGCAATATTGTTTACTTCGTTTAATTTACGAACATAAAGCATTAATAATCAATAGAACTAAAATACATACACTTACATACCCGCATAGTTATTATCCCAACAATTAGGGTATCTGCTTTTAAAGGCTCACCTTACACCCATGAACCCGTTTTCTCTTCAACGCGTATGCTCCTTCACGAAAATATCCGCCAATGCCGCCAAACCCGGCATCTCTCCCAAGACTACATGGCCGACAAACTTTGTATGTCTCAACCCACTTACTCCCGGCTCGAATCTGGAAGCTGGCTGATTGATGAGCTAATGCTGCTCAAAATCGCCGGGTTATTGGCCGTTTGCCCTGAGCAACTTCGCTCCGGTAGTGAATTGGAATTTATGGCTGCTGTGCACAGTAGCCCGGACGCGGCAACCGAATCAATCCGGCAGGAAAACACCATGATTGGGTCGCTTTCTGAAACGATACAGCACCTGCGGGCCGAAAACGCCGGTCTGCGGAAATTACTGGTCTATTTGCCACCGTTGCATCAGGCACCAAATCAGCCATCAGCCTGACCCGCACCAACCGACCCGTCCGGCGTTATGTTTGCGGTGTTTTACCCAAACAACCTGCCCTGACCGATGCACCCTGATTCCGCTGCCTGGTATGCCCTTGCCGATACCCGCCAACTCGATACGCCCGCGCTGGTGATTTACCCGGATCGGGTGGCGCAGAATATCGCCCGGCTCACGGCTGCGATTGATGATGTGCAGCGGCTGAGACCCCACGTCAAGACTCACAAAAGCCGCGAGGCCACCCGCTTGCTGATGCAGGCCGGGATTCAGAAGTTCAAGTGCGCCACCATTGCCGAGGCCGAGATGCTGGCCCGCTGTGCCGCGCCCGATGTGCTGCTGGCCTACCAACCCAACGACCCCAAGATCGGGCGACTCCTGGCCCTCGCAGCGCACTACCCCGATACCGTTTTCTCGTGCTTGGTGGACAACCCGGCTACGGCCCGGCTGCTGGCTGACCGGGCGATGGCGGCCAATCACGTGCTGCCCGTTTACGTTGACCTGAACGTGGGCATGAACCGCACCGGCATCGCCCCCGGTGAATCGGCACTGGCGTTGTATGAACTGCTGGATTCGCTGCCGGGCCTGCAACCGATGGGTCTCCACGGCTATGACGGCCACCTCCGAACCCCCGACCTTGCTATCCGTACCGCCGACTGCGACGCAGCTTTCCAACCCGTACTCGATTTGCGGGATGCGCTGATTACCCGGAGTTTTGCCGAGCCAATCATCGTGGCCGGTGGCACGCCGACGTTCCCGATTCACGCCCGAAGACCCGGCGTAGAATGTAGCCCCGGCACGTTTATTTACTGGGACACGGGCTACGGTGCGCTGTTTGCCGAGCAGCCGTTTTTGCCAGCCGCGCTGGTGCTGACCCGCGTTATTTCGCTGCCCACTGCCACCACGCTTTGTCTCGACCTGGGTCATAAATCCGTCGCGGCTGAGGGTGAATTATCCCGGCGCGTGTCGTTCCTGAACGCCCCCGAACTAATCATCACCGGCCAGAGCGAAGAGCATCTTGTGGCCGAAGCCGGGGCCGGGCATGGCTACCGGGTTGGTGATGTGCTGTACGGACTCCCGAATCATATCTGCCCCACCGTCGCGCTCTACGAACGGGCGCAAACCGTTGTCGGCGGGGCGCTCACAACCGATGACTGGCTGACTGTTGCCCGCAACCGGCGACTAACCCACTGATACTCATGTTTATTGTTGATGCTCACCTCGATCTGGCGATGAACGCTATGGAATGGAACCGGGATTTGCGCCGGCCCGTCGCCACGCTCCGCAGTCGTGAAACCGGCCTGACCGACAAACCCGACCGCGCCAATGCCACCGTCTCGCTGCCCTACTTACGGCGCGGGAACATCGGTTTGGTGGTGGCGACGCAGATAGCCCGGTACGTGGCTCCCGGCAATCCACTTCCCGGCTGGCACTCGCCCCAGCAAGCCTGGGCGCAGACGCAGGCGCAACGGGCCTGGTACGACACCATGACCGAAGCCGGTGAGATGACCCCCATCACCGACCGCGCCGGTTTAGACAAACACCTCGCCCGCTGGCACAACGGAACCCCGAACGAGACCAAACCCGTTGGCTACATCCTGAGTCTGGAAGGAGCCGATTCGCTCATCACCACCGGCCACGTCGAGCGGGCGTATCGGTACGGCCTCCGGGCGATTGGCCCCGCCCACTACGGGCCGGGCCGCTACGCCCAAGGCACCGATGCCACCGGACTGATGGGGCCAGCGGGCCACGACCTGCTGGCCGAAATGGAACGGCTCAACATTATTCTCGATGCCACGCACCTGTGCGACGATAGTTTTTGGGACGCACTCAACCACTTCAACGGCCCCGTTTGGGCCAGCCATACCAACTGCCGGGCGTTGGTGAACCACAACCGGCAATTCAGCGACGATCAGATTCGGGAACTCATCCGGCGCGATGCCGTGATTGGCGGGGCGTTGGATGCCTGGATGCTGGTGCCAGACTGGGTGCGCGGGCGGTCAACCCCCGAAGCCATGAACTGCACCCTCGCCACGATGATTGACCACCTCGACCATATCTGTCAGTTGGCCGGTAACGCCCGGCACGTCGGTATTGGCTCTGATTTAGACGGCGCGTTCGGCACCGAGCAATGCCCGGCAGACCTCGATACCATCGCCGATTTGCAAACGATTCCGGAGTTGCTGCGTCAACGCGGCTACACCGACGCTGATGTTGAGCAGGTTATGCACGGCAACTGGCTGCGGTTTTTGCGAAAGGCGTGGGGATGAGTGCGTACTGAACCCACATTTTTTGTATCATTGCTGTTCACGCAATCCTGAATCCGATGAAGATACGGCTACTCCCTTTTTTAGTCTGCTTTTGTGGCCTGACCCCGCTGCTGGCGCAGAAATCGTACTACGGCACCGAGGAAAAATGGCCTGAGCAAGACACCGCCCGCAAGGTATATACCGTGAAGGGCGAACGGCACGGCATCGGCTATTTCAAAAAACACTACGCTGCCGGGGTGCAGTATCAGGCCGGGCCAACGCTTACCTTCGACACCTACCACACGCCCGACGTGATGTATGCCTGGTGCCGCACCTGGGCCGAAAAATACCCCAACATTGTTGACCTCTACGAAGTCGCCAAAAGCTACGAAGGCCGCCCGATTCTGCAACTGACGCTGACCAACAAAAAAACCGGCAAACACACCGACAAGCCCGCAGCCTATTTTGAGGGCGGGCGGCACAGCGGAGAAGTCACCAGCAGCGAAGCCGTTCTCTGGCTCGCCAAATACCTCCTCGACAACTACGGCAAAGACCCCGCCATCACCAAACTCATTGATACCAAAACCATTTACCTCCGCCCCCAAAACAACCCCGACGGAGCCACGATGTATCTGTTTACGGCCCAGCGAAATCGGAGTTCGGTGAAACCCCGCGACGATGACCGCGATGGGCTGCTCGACGAAGACCCCGAAGAAGACCTCGACGGCGACGGCGTGATTTACCAGATTCGCCGGAAAGCCAACAAAGACGAACGCGACAAAGCCGAATACACCCTCGACCTCCGCGACCCATCCGGGCGGCTCATGAAACGGGTGCAGGCCGGGCAGGGCGACTGGATTGTGCAGACCGAAGGCATTGACAATGATGGTGATGGCAAATACAATGAAGACGGAATCGGCGGGTTAGACAACCACCGCAACTACCCCGAAAACTGGCGGCCCGATCAGGGGGGCGATTTCACCGGGCGCGGCTACACCCAGGCCGGTGCGGGCGACTACCCCCTGAGCGAACCCGAAACCCGCGCTACGGCCCTCTGGCTGCTGGGCCACCCCAATATTTCGGTCGTTAATTCGATGGATACCCGCGTACCGATGCACCTCCGCCCGCCCTCAACATCATACAGTGCCGAAAGTATGTTTCCGGCAGATTTGGCGATTTATACCCACTTCGACAGCGTGGGCGTGGCCTTCACGGGCTATCCCTCGGCGGGCGATGTGTATGACACCTACAACACCCGCAACAAAACCGACCGCATCACCGGCGACCCCGCCAAGCCCTCGCCCCTGTTTGGTCACGGCCCCGATTTCGGCTATTTCTACTACGGATCGGTTTGGTATGGCGACGAACTCTGGAACGGCGGGGCCATGAAAGACTACGACAAAGACGGGCAATATGACGACTACGACGGCCTGATGTGGGACGACGAAGCCAACGGCAAAAAAGGATTCAAGCCCTGGACTCCGCTGACACATCCGCAGTTGGGCGCGGTGGAGATTGGCGGGTTTCACCCCAAATTCTTCGCCCAGAACGGCCCGGCCTGGCAGTTGGAAAGCTGGATTTCCAGGCAATCGCGGTTTAATCTGGCGATGGCCTTAGAGTTGCCCCAGGTTGAACTCGGCGAGGTGACGGTGAAACCCTTAGCACCCCTGACCGACAACACCTACGAGATTACGGCCTCGTGGCGCAACACGGGCAAACTGCCGGTGGCCCTGGAGCAGGCCAAACGGGTAAAAATTGTGCAGGAAGACCGCCTGACGCTCGATATTGACAAAGCACTGTTGAAAGGCTTTACCGACGCTAAAGTCACCATAATACAGCCCACTACGGTTGACAAAACGATTTACGCCGGTTATACCCAGGCAGGCGAAACGAAACGGGCCACGTTTCGGGTGAAGCTAAACCAGACCGAACCCGTAAAAGCCAAAATCAAGCTGCTCTCGACGCGGGGCGGCTACCGGGAGAAAGACATTCTAATCGGCGGTAAATAAATCGCGTCCTGATGCAATGAAAGCACTGGATAGGGGCATTTTTGGTTGGCATTCTCAGGAAAATCCGGTACCTTAACACAACCAAACTGCCCCCATAAACCCGCCTGCCTGTGCCTGTTGACTCGCCCGGTTATGCCTTCACCACTGATCAGATTACGGCCCTCGCGCCCGATGCCGCATCGTTGAAGGCCGGGAAAGACCTGACAAGCCCGCAGAAGTGGCCCACGCTTGCCGCCAACAGCCGGGCCTTGTGGGGGGAGGTGCAGGGCAGCGGCAAAGACCCGTATCGCACACAGGTTGACGCGCTAAATCTGGCGTTTAAATGCAGTTGCCCCAGCCGGAAATTCCCCTGCAAACACGGCATCGGTCTCCTGCTAATCTTTGCCAACGATGCCACTCCGTTTGTTTTTGACGCGCCCGAACCGGCCTGGGTCAGCGAGTGGATGGACAAACGAGCGGCCACCAAAAAAGAACCCGACGCGGCAGAAACCGCTAAGAAACCCAAGTCGTCCGAGCCGCAAACTGGTTCGCTAACCGACTCAAAACCAGACCCCAAAACCGCCCGCAGCCTGACGAATCGGTTAAATACCATCGGCGCGGGCGTGGCCGACCTCAACCGGATTATCGAAGACCTGATTAGAACGGGACAGCTGTCGCTGACCGGGAAAAACGCGGGGTATTGGCAAACCATCGCGGCCCGGCTCGTTGATGCCAAAGCCCCCGGCCTGGCCGCCCGCGTGAAGCAGTTGGGCAGCCTACCCATCTACGACGGTGGCACCGGCTGGCACGGCGAAGCCCTCCGGCAACTGGCGCAACTATATCTGCTGACGCAGGCCTTCGGGCGATTGGCTGACTTAACGCCTGATTGTCAGGAAGATGTGAAAGCGTTGGTGGGTATGACCATCGCCCAGAAGGACCTCCTCGCCCACCCTACCGCCGATACGCTGACCGATACATTTGTGGCCTTAGCCCGCCAAACCGCCACCGAAGACGACCTGCTCGTTCAGCGCACATATTTGTACGGAACGCAATCGAGACGGTACGCGCTGATTCTGAATTTTGCCCACCGAACCGCCCCCGTCCTGCCCCCGGTTCCGATGCCCGGCACGGCGGTATCGGCGCGGCTGGTATTTTACCCCGGCACGGCTCCCTACCGCGCTATTTTGCCGGACGGATTCAGCGACGCACAACCCGCCACCGGCCTACTGCCCGACGCACTGCCTAACTGGACAGCCGCCCAGCAAGCCCTGACCGACGCACTGGCCCAATCGCCGTTTGCCGCACAAATTCCGCAAACGGTTCATGCACTCCGGCCCGTTCTGGTTGGCGAGATGATTTATCTTATTGACAATCAAGGGTTTCACTGGCCGGTTGAAGCCAACTGGCCCCGCTCGGCGTATTGGCATCTGCTGGCCCTGACCGGCGGAGAACCCGTTTCGATGACTATTTTGCGCCTTGACACCACCGTCTCACCCCTCGGCGTGTGGCTTGCGTCGGGTTATCAACCATTATGAACAGCACCCAAAACGCGCCTTTTTGGTGGAACGAACTCGTGAACGCGGCCCTGCTTGGTACCGACCGCCGGGCCGTGCCACTCGCCGAACTGCCCGACGACATTCGGCAACCGCTGGCGAATCAGTCCGGCGTTTCGCCCGAAAAAACGCTGTTGCGGGCCGCTGCGTTATCGGTGAATTATGGCCGCGCCGGGGCCGAACCATCTGCGTTGCCGCTGCCCGCGTTGCCGCCCTGCCCACCCGAAACCCGGCACTACGCACCCGAAACGGCAGTGAAGCTATTGCGCGAGTTGCTGGACGAACAAATTCACGGTACGCAGTTGCTGGTGTTGCTGCTCGAAAAACTACGAGAACAAAACGTCATCGTGCCACCCGACTGGCTGATTCCGCTGCTCGAAAAGGCAGAAACGGCCAAAATGACGGAGGTGATAGAACCCATTGCCGACCTCATCGGGGAGCGGGGCCGGTGGTTAGCCGCGCAAAACCCCGCCTGGGCCATTGTACTCCCCGCCGATTTGGACGCGCTCTGGCAACATGGCACGAAAGACGAGCGCAATATGGTGATCAGTTACCTCCGCCAAACCGACCCCGCCCGCGCTGTGCAACTTCTGGAATCGGTTTGGGAGCAGGAATCTGTCCAGCAGCAACGGTCGTGGATGTACGAATTCATGAATGGGCTGGGGCCAGCCGACGAGCCGTTTCTGACCCGAATCTGGCAAAACCTGCACGATCTCAACACCCGAAAAACCACGCAACAGGCTATTTTTCAGGATGCTGCCTGCTATCTGTTGCGTTTGCCGGGTTCCGCCCTGCACCAGACGATTCGGGAGAGACTGCGCCGGTACGTGACCACCCGCAAAAGTTTGCTGGGGCGGCTGACAGGGCAGGAAGCCGTTACGATGACGCTCCCGAATCAGGACGACGACTTTTTTAACCCCGCTACTATGACCCAATATGGCCTCGAAACCAACGCCGACCTGACCGGCGCGGGCCGAATCAGGCACTGGTTTTTTCAGTGTCTGGCGGCCATGCCCCCGGCCACGTGGCAGGAACTTTGGCAGGTTGACGAAGAAAATTTGGTTGATTTCTGTTTCCGGCAATCGTTTGGTAAAGAAGACCCGAAGGCCACCACCGACGCGCTCGAACTTGTTGCCATGCTGCGCCATAAATCAACGACGCTGGCCCGCAGCCTGCTGAGAACGAAGCATACCTTTGATTTTCGGAGCGAGTTAGTCCGGCAATTGCCGCCCGCCGAACAGGAACACTACATCGAAGCCAACGCGCTGGATTTCAGCGAATATCCCGCCAACTACTCGTTTCTGACCGATACAAATCGCCCGCGCTGGTCGGTGTCGTTTAGCCAATACGTGGTGGTTCTGTTTGCCAAAAGGCTCCTCGGCAGTTACCAGTTCAGCGCGGCAGCAAAGGCGTTTCTGGCCGATGCCGCCACCGGGCTGCACCGCGACGGATTGCTCGTTCTGGATACAGATCATTATACCAATCTCACTGATTATCAACAAGACAGCATCCGTAAACACCTCCGCCAGCCAATGGAACGGTGGTTGACTTTGCGGGATAAAATTCAGGTAATACCACCCCCATCCCCCTCCTGAAACAGGAGGGGGCTAAACCAAAGCCATGACCAATAACCTCCTCCGCCAGCACGCTGAAATCCAGTTTGCCGACGAACTCGCCGAACTCGCCCGGCACGACACTCTCAAACGGCCACCCAACTGGCTGCTCTCGCCAAACGCAGTGGTGACGTACCTCATTGGCGGCACGCTCAAAAACGGGTTTGTCGTCTCGCCCAAATACATCGGGAGCCGCCGGTTGATGGAAATTGCCGTTGCCACCCTCACCACCGACCGCGCCCTGCTGCTCTACGGCCTGCCTGGAACGGCCAAATCGTGGGTGGCCGAACACCTCGCGGCTGCCATTTCGGGCAATTCAACGCTGCTGATTCAGGGAACGGCGGGGACGGGCGAAGAAGCCATCCGCTACGGCTGGAACTACGCCCGGCTCTTAGCCGAAGGGCCGTCGGAACGCGCCCTCGTGACAACGCCCATGCTGACGGCCATGCGCGACGGAAAAATTGCCCGGATTGAAGAACTGACCCGGATTTCTGCCGATGTGCAGGATACGCTGATTACGATTTTGTCGGAAAAAATCATGCCCATCCCGGAACTGTCAATGGAAATTCAGGCCATCAAAGGCTTCAACGTGATTGCCACCGCCAACAACCGCGACAAGGGCGTGAACGAACTGTCGGGCGCGTTGAAACGGCGGTTCAACACCGTGATTTTGCCCGTGCCGACCTCGCTCGACGAAGAAGTTGACATCGTGCAACGGCGCGTAGCCAGCCTGAGCCGCGCCCTGGAACTGCCCGCCCAAACACCCGCGCTGGCCGAACTGAAACGGGTGGTGACCATCTTCCGCGAATTGCGGGCGGGCGTAACGGCTGATGGCAAAACCAAACTCAAATCGCCGAGCGGTTCGATGAGTACCGCCGAGGCTATCTCGGTCGTAAACAGCGGGTTAGCCCTGGCCGGTCACTTCGGCGACGGGCAGTTGAAGGCATACGACATGGCGGCTGGCTTGGTCGGGGCCATCGTGAAAGACCCGGTTCAGGATAAAGTGGTCTGGAACGAATACCTCGAAACGGTGCTGAAAACCCGCGAAAACTGGCGCGACATTTACCGGGCCTGCAAAGACATCAGTTTGTAGTTTGTGGTTCGTTCCCGATAGCATTCTGCTGTCGGATTTACGCGCAGTTGTTCCCGACAGCATTCTGCTGTCGGATTCAAGCCCTCCTGATGACGAATCACTCAAAAAACGTACCCTCGTTCAGACAGCAGAATGCTGTCTGGAACAACCAACTGATACGATGAATCTGACCGTTTTCGGCATCCGGCATCACGGCGTTGGCTCGGCGCAGTATGTGCGCGACGGGTTAGCCGCGCTCTGCCCCGACCTGGTGCTGGTCGAAGGCCCGCCCGAACTCGATGCCGTGCTGCACCACGTGGGCGACGCGGGCCTGAAACCGCCCGTTGCGATTCTGGCCTATAACCCCGACAAGCCGCAACAGGCTGTGTATTACCCCTTTGCCGAATTTTCTCCCGAATGGCAGGCGATGCAGTACGCCCGGCAAAACGACGTGAAAGTCAGGATGATTGATTTGCCGTTGAGCCACACGTTTGGCCTGGCAAAAGATATGCCGGAGTCTATGAACACTCCGGTGCCGGTATCCTCACCGGCACCTGCCGAGCCATTGCCGGGGTCTGTGAAGACACAGACCCCGGAGCCGGAGCCAGAACCTGAACCGGCCACGTACTCGCCCCAACCCCGCGACCCGCTTGGCGAATTGGCGCGGGCGGCTGGCTATGCCGACAGCGAACTGTGGTGGGAGCAACACATCGAGCAACGCTACCAGCCCGGCCACGCCGACGATCATTTTGCCGCCGTACTCGATGCCTTTGCCGCCCTCCGCGAAACGCCCCGAACCGCGCCCGATACTGACCGAGACACCGAAAACGACCGGCGCGAAGCGTTTATGCGGCAGGAAATCAGGCAGGCCCACAGCGACCGATTTCAGAACGTGGTGGTGGTCTGCGGAGCCTGGCACGCGCCCGCGTTGGGTGCCTGGCCGGATACCAAAAAAGCCGATAGCGAACGCCTGAAAGGCTTGCCGAGAACGCCCGTCCGCGTCACCTGGATTCCCTGGACGTACAGCCGGTTGGGTTGGTTCAGCGGCTACGGCGCGGGCATCACGTCGCCGGGTTGGTATGACCACTGCTGGCATCACGCCAACGATGCCAACGGCCACATTCGCTGGCTGACGCACGTGGCGCGGCTGTTTCGCAAGAATAAAATGGACACCTCAACGGCCCACATCATCGAAGGCTACCGACTCGCCGAGGCCTTAGCCAGTATGCGCGGCCTGCCCCAACCCGGCTTAGCCGAACTCAACGAAGCCACCCAAACGGTGCTGTGTTTTGGCGATGCGGTGCTGCTGACATTGGTGAACGACTAACTGATTGTGGGCCGCAAGATGGGAGCCGTGCCGGACGACGTGCCGAAACTGCCCCTGCAAGCCGATTTTGAAGCCATCGCCCGCAAATTACGACTGACCCAAACGGCAGAGCGTAACGAACTCACGCTCGACCTCCGGGCCGATAACGGACTGAGCCGCAGCCGGTTTCTGCACCGGCTCGTGGTGCTGGGCGTGGGCTGGGGCAAACCCGCGTCGGCCAGCAGCAAAGGCACGTTCAAAGAAATCTGGCTGCTGCGCTGGGAGCCGGAACACGTGCTGCAACTCATCGAAAACGGCATCTGGGGCAACACCGTTGAGCTGGCCGCGACCAACAAACTCCTCGACACTTGCACCCGCGCCGACCGCATCGGCACCGTGGCCGGGCTGATGCAACAGGCCATCCCCGCCGAATTATTTGGGGTAATCGAGCAACTGCTTGCCCGGATTGCGGAGTTAGCCACGCTCTCGGCGGATATGCTCGACCTGATGGCCGCCTTCACGCCGTTGGTTGCCGTGAGCCGCTACGGAAATGTCCGCCAAACCGACCTCGCGGTGCTGAATCAGTTGGTCGAGGGTCTGATTATTCGTGTCTGTGTCGGCCTGCCCAACGCTTGCTACGGCTTAGCCGACGACGCTGCCGCGCAGATGGTGGTGCAAATCCGGCTCGTGAACGAGGCCGTGCGGCTGCTCGACAATCAGGTGCTGACCGAAAACTGGCCCCAGACGCTGAGGCAAATTCTTGATAAACAGAGCATTAGCCCAATCATCACGGGCTGCGTGTGCCGGTTGCTCTACGACAGCCAACGGCTCGATGCCGACGAAACAGCCCGGCAGTTTGGGCTGGCTCTCTCCACCGGGCAGGACCCGGCGTATTCGGCGGGCTGGCTCGACGGGTTTCTGGGCGGCACCGGGGCCACGAGTTTTGTGCTGCTCCACGACGACACGCTCTGGAACCTGCTCTATGCGTGGGTGGCCGGGCTAAATCCCGAAACATTTATGGAATTGGTGCCGATTTTGCGCCGGACGTTCGCTCAGTTTACCCCGCCCGAACGCCGGAAATTGGGCGAACGCGCCAAAACCGGCCCCGCCACCACCCGAACCGCCACCGCAACCAACGGCCAACCCCTTGATTTCGACCACACCCGCGCCCGCCAAACGTTGGCTGGAACACGGGTGTTGCTGGGAATTTGACCACCCCCAACCCCCTCCTAAAACAGGAGGGGGCTTTCTTAAAAGCAAAGCTTTTGGTGTTTCTTTTAGCCCCCTCCTGTTTTAGGAGGGGGTTGGGGGTGGTCGAGAACTGAACTATTTGACACGTAATCCATCTTTTTCAACATGATTCTTATTCCCGCAACCCACCCCCGCACCGAACGGCTGAACGCCTTCATCGCTCAAATTCGTGCCGGGTATTACTACGCACAGCAGCAACAGCAGCACGAAGACCTGATTGCGTTTTTGACCGACAACACCGCCCCCGAACCGACCCTTACGGATGTCTGGTGGTTAAGCAACCTGTTCACGGTATTACACGACCGGATTCAGGACTGGGATGCGTTTGACGACCGACTGATGCGCTTTGCCACCCGGCCCGGCAACTGGACAAATCCCGCCGGGTATTCGGCATTGGGCTACTGGTTTTATCATGGCTGGTTATCGCCGAGATTGACTCAGGAAGCAGACCGTTCGTTTCTGGAAGCCATCACCAAAAAACTGCGGGATTACGGCATCGCAGAGGACGAAATTGTGGGTCAGATTTGCAGCAGTAGCAGTCATAACTATCTCACCGACAGCAACAAACTAACCGGAGCCGGTGACTATGTTCTGGCGCGGGTGTCCACGTCGTTTCTGGGTTTCAAGAAGCCCAGCAGTCTGTTTCCGGTGATTTTGCAGCACAGCCGGAGCGTCCCTCTGCTCAAACTCCTGCTGCTGTATGAACCAGCCGTTGCCGATAAACAACTCGCTGATTTTCTGCACCTGTCGTATTATAATGACCTCCATTCGACGAGTGAAGACTGCGCCGAGGTGCTGCTCATGCACAATGCTGCCAAGTACGAACCGACTGTTTCGGCCCTGTTACCCAAAATTACCCATCCCGACAGCATGAGCAAGGTATTGACGTTGCTGGCCCGCTACGTCCCGGCCAAATACGGCGGTCGTGACCTCGAACAGACCTACGCCTACTTCGACTTGCTCCGTCAGGAACTGCTCCGTGTCGGCTCCGGCAACTATAATGCCTATCAATCGTCGTACAGCCAAACCCAAAAACGCTGGGTGTCGGTCCATGACCTGCGGCTGGCAACGCTCCTCGACCTGGAACAACCCGCCAAAGCCCGCGCCTATCTCCTCAACTGGATGACCGACTGCCCCGGCTACCCCGTCGGAACGCTTGAGATGGTCACGAAAAAATACGGACAGGACGCGCTGCCGCTGCTGATGACGGCCCTCAACGCCGATCCCGGCAGTTTGACCTACGGCAACCGGCAGTTGTTTACGGTCTTTTTCCGGCTCCTCGGCACGCTCGACTACGCGGCTTATTTACCAAAAATATGGGCCATAACCCGCCATAAAAACAAGAAACTCCGCGAGTTAGCCGCCGTGACGCTCGCCAAACTCGGCGATGCGGCCATCCCCGAAGCCTCAACATTGCTGACTGACAAAAAGGCCGATGCCCGCCAAACGGGAGCCTTGCTCCTGTCGCTGATCCGTACCGACCGGGCTACTGCCTTACTGATGCAGGCGTTGGACGGGGAGAAAAACGACGACACCCGCGATTTGATGCTCGATAGCCTGGCCGGAACCCTGCCCCCGCCCACCACCGCCGAAGCCGGGCAAACCCGGATTGACGCGGCCCGGCAACGCGGCAAACTCGACGCGCCCGTTGCCAAGTGGCTTATGGAGAGCAGCTTACCGACCTTGTATTGGCAAACCAACAACAGTTCGGGCGAGCATTTAGACGAGACACTCGATGCGGATGCCGTGCGGTTTTTGCTGTATCGGCAGAGCCGCGCCAAAACCATGAAGCCCGATGCCGAAGCCCGGCCACTCATCGCCCGCATTGACCGTGACCGCAGCCCGGCCTTTGCCAACGCCCTGCTGCACCGCTACTTCGACAACGGGGCCGACCCCAAACTCAAGGGCTGGATGGTGCTGGGAGCCATGCTCGGTGGCGATGCCGAAACGGATTTACTCAAAACAAAGGTCAATCAGTGGGCCGAGGCCAACCGGGGCAAAATGGCCGAACACGCCGTGCAGGCCCTGGCCCTGGCGGGCAGCAACAAGGCGTTGCGGGCGGTGGAGTTTTTCAGCCGGAAATACCGCAGCAAAAACAAAAACATCGGCGCGGCAGCCACCGAAGCCTTCACCATTGCCGCCGAAACAATGGGGATTCCGGCCTACGAACTCGCCGATTCGATTATCCCGGATTTTGGCTTTTCGGGTCTGTTTCGGGAATTTGATGCCGGGGGCGAAACGGTCCGTGCCTTCGTGGATACCGATTTTAAACTGGCCTTTCTGAACGACGATAACCGCGTTTTGAAAGCTGTTCCGAAGGCCACGCCCGCCGACCTGAAAGACGAATTCAAGGAAATCGGCAAAGAAATCCGCGACATCGTGAAAGCCCAATCGGGGCGATTAGAGCAGTATTTAGTGACGCAGCGCAAGTGGGATGCCGACAAGTGGGACGCTTTTTTTCGCGGCAATCCGGTCATGTTTGCCTACGCTGTCCGGCTCGTGTGGGGGCTGTATGATGCTGATCAGCAACTAATTAGTACGTTTCGTTGCCAGGAAGATCAAACGCTTATCAATGCCGATGGTGATGAACTGGAACTGCCCGAAACCGGGCGCATCGGCATGGTGCATCCATTGTCACTCACGGCAGCGGAGGTTGCGTTCTGGCGCGAAAACCTCGCCGATTCGGACGTGGCCCCGATTTTTCCGCAACTCAACCGCCCGACGGTGCCGATGCCCGACACCGCCCGGAGCCTCACGCGGGACCATCAGTTTACCGGCATCGAACACGGTGGCTATGCGTTTGTGAGCCGGATGGAAAAGTCGGGATGGGCGCGGGGGTCAGTGCAGGACAGCGGTTCTATTGCCAGCTATTACAAAGAATTTGCCGACCTCGGCATCACCGCTATCGTCTTGCAGGAAGGCATCCTGTGCGTGGGGTATTACGACGAAAACGCGGCCCTCGGCCCGGTGTTTTTTGTCAGGAACAAGAGCGTGCGCTTCGGTAATTACAGCTACGACGAACCGGCTAACGACACCGACCCGCGCCTGATTCCGTTTGCCGATGTGCCACCGATTATCTACTCTGAAATCATGGCCGATATGATCTATTTCCGGGAAAACGACGCACGAAAACCCGCAACCAATGGATAACCTGACTCGCTGGCGGCTGATTTTGGGCGGTAACGAAGCCGACGGAACCGGCGCGGCCCTCACCGGCTCCGAAGCCGATATTGACCGCGCCCTTGCCGCACTCTACGAATTTCAGCACTGGGGCAAATTCGAGTACAAACCCGATAGCGGCTCCGACCGGCGGGGCGGCTCCGAAAGCTCCAATCCTGGCATTGCCCGGTGGCTCGGTGACATCCGGCAGTTTTTTCCGCAGTCGGTGGTGCAGATCATGCAGAACGATGCGCTCCGGCACGACGAACTGAAACGCCAACTCTTCGTAGAACCCGAAATTTTGGAGCAGGCCACGCCCGATGTGCAGTTGGTGGCAACGCTGATGGAACTCGGCAAACTGATTCCGTCGAAAACCAAAGACACGGCCCGGCGCGTGGTGCAACAGGTGGTGGACGACCTGCTGCAACGGCTCGAACAGCGGACGGTGCAGGCGTTGCGCGGAGCCTTGAACCGGGCCGCCCGCAGCCGCCGACCGCGTTACAACGAGATTGACTGGAACACCACCATTCGCAAAAACCTGAAACATTACCAGCCTGACTACAAGACGATTATCCCCGAAATCAGGGTCGGTTTCGGGCGAAAATCGCGCCGGGCGTTGAAAGAAGTCGTGCTGTGTCTCGACCAAAGCGGTTCGATGGGGTCGAGCGTGGTGTATTCCGGGATTTTCGGGTCGGTGATGGCTTCGCTGCCGACGCTCAAAACCCAGATGATTGTCTTTGACACGAGCGTGGCCGACCTCACCGACGACCTCCACGACCCGGTTGACCTGCTCTTTGGCGTTCAACTCGGTGGCGGCACCGACATCAACCGCGCCCTGACCTACTGCCAGCAACGCATTTCGCACCCCGACGACACGATTCTACTCTTGATTACGGACCTTTACGAAGGCGGCAATCAGGCCGAAATGCGGAAACGGATGGCCGAACTCGTGGCATCGGGTGTGCAACTCATCACGCTCCTGGCCCTGAATGACGATGGTGCGCCGGGTTATGACCACGAGAACGCCCGATTTCTGGCTTCGTTGGGGGTTCCGGTTTTTGCCTGCACACCCGATCAGTTTCCCGACCTGATGGCGGCTGCATTATCCCGGCAAGACCTCGGCCAATGGGCGGGCGATGCGGGCATTGTGCTGAAAGGATAGAGAAAAAAAGGAGACACGGAGATAAGTACTCGACCTGCCTAAACCTATAAGGTCTTTGAGACCTTATAGGTTTGTAGTCAACTAATTAAACAAACCCAGATGTCAAATAATACCGTTCAAGTACCTACGCAGAAAATTATAAAAACTTCGCGTATCTCCGTATCTTCTCTGTGAGTCTCCGTGTAGTAATCTCAGTTTAGCGAAACGCCTTTGCCTCGGCCCACAGCGATTTGTATTCGCCGATGGCCGCGGCTTTTTTGTAGAGATTCCGGGCGAGGGGGCGGTTGTTGGCGCGGGCGGCAATCCGGGCTAAACCGGCGTAGGCCATACCATGATATTCTTTGGTGTAGGCTTCGATGTAGGGCAGTTTGAGGGCGGCCTGGTAGTTGGCGGTGGCTTGCTGATCGTTTTTCGCGTCTTTTTCGGCCAGAAGGCCATCAAACACCAGAATCGGCATCGCCAGCAGTTTAGCCTGGTTCATCTGTTTGAGCCGTTGCAACAAGGGCCGGGCCGCGTCGAACTGGTTTTGCAACAGCACCGATTCGGTATAGCGCATCAGAAAAACCGGGTTGTTTGGGTACTGGTCAACCAACGTTTTTAAGACCGTAGCCGCCCGGCCAAACTGCGATTCATGTTCTAAGAAAATATGCGCTAAATAAAACCGGGTTTCGTTGGCCGTGAAAACCCCGCGCTTCGTAGCCACGTCTAACTGCTTCAATCCCAGTGCCATATCACCATTTTTAAAGAAAATCATAGCGGGTTTCACAATCGGATGGTCATCGGGGTAGCGCACGGCATAGTAGTTATAAAGTCCGGTGGTGGAGTAAAATTCGGGGTTCTGCTCGGTCAGGTCGAAGCCCTGTTTCATGTAGCCGTATGCTTTGCGGGCCTCGCTAACGGCACTCATCAACTGGCCTTCGTTGTTACTTTTGAGGGCGAGATAGCCATGTGCGGTGAGAGCAAAAAACACGCCTTCGGGATCATTGCTGTTTTTGGCGAGGATTTTCTTAGCCAAATCGAGCGTTTGGCTGGCGGCCTGCACAAACTGATCGGTGGCCGGTTTGCTGTCTTTTAGCGGAATATTGGCCCACAAAAGCTGCGAAGCCCGGAGCATCGGCCCGGCGGGGTGCTGCGGATACCGGACGCGAAACTGCCGGATGGTGGCATCGGCGGTGGCAAAATCGTAGCCGTAAATCGCATCCAGGCCTTGCAGAATGGTTTGCCGCATGGCCGCGTCGGTCATCACCTGCGCCCGAATTGGGGTTATCAAAAAGAAAAGAAGGACAAACAGGATTCGTTTCATGTTGTGTAGAGACGCATATTTGCGTCTAATCGCCGGACGGTACGCGGCAGAAAAATATGATTCAATACAATCAGTTCAGTTTAGACAACGGCCTGCGGGTTTACGTTCACGAGGATGCCAGCACACCGATGGCCGCGTTTAATATTCTGTATAACGTCGGCTCGCGCGATGAAGACCCCAACCGCACCGGCTTTGCCCACCTCTTTGAACACCTGATGTTTGGCGGCTCGCGCAACATTCCCAATTATGACGAGCCGTTGCAGCGCGTCGGCGGGGAGAATAACGCCTTCACCAGTGCCGATATTACCAATTACTACATCACGCTGCCAGCCGCCAATCTCGAAACCGCGTTTTGGCTCGAATCTGACCGGATGCTGAGTCTGTCGTTTGACCCTAATGTGCTGGCTGTGCAGCAGAAAGTGGTGATCGAGGAGTTTAATCAGCGATACCTCAATCAGCCCTACGGCGATGTGTGGCTCAAACTGCGCCCCCTCGCCTACCAGCAACACCCCTACCGCTGGGCCACGATTGGCAAAGACATCAGCCACGTCGAAGCCGCCACGATGGACGACGTGCAGGCGTTTTTTTACAAGTATTACCTGCCCAACAATGCTATTTTGGTGGTGGCGGGCAATGTGACCACCGAAGCCGTTAAACGCCTGTGTGCCAAGTGGTTCGCGCCGATTCCTGCCGGGAAAGACTACGTCAGGAACTTGCCCGCCGAACCCGTTCAGACAGCCGCCCGGTTTTTAGAAATGTCGGCTGCGGTGCCGCTCAACGCGCTCTACAAAGCCTACCCGATGCCGGGCCGGTTCGACGCTGATTTCCAGACTATTGACCTGGCGAGTGACATTTTGGGCCGGAGCAAGTCGTCGCGATTGTACCAGCGATTGCTGCGCGACAACCCCGTGTTCAGCAACGTCAACGCCCACATTACTTCGTCGCTCGACCCCGGTTTGCTGCTTATTCAGGGAACGGTGAACGAAGGCGTTTCGCTCGAAGAAGCCGATGCTGCCGTTGAGAATTTGCTGGCTGAGTTTGTGAGCCAGCCGGTTGAGGAAACCGAACTCGGCAAGGTAAAAAATCAGGCCGAAACCGTACTGGCGTTCTCAGAAGTGGAGTTGCTGAACCGGGCCATGAACCTCGCCTTTGCCGCCAACGCGGGCAACCCGGAGTTGGTCAATCAGGAAGCGGCCCGGATTCAGGCCGTTACACCCGACCATATTCAGCAGATGGCCCGGCAGGTGCTGCGGAAAGAAAACTGCTCAACGATGTACTACCGCCGGGCCGACGCTTCGGCTGCTTAATCTTCAGCTATGAAATTCAGAATCGGACACGGCTATGACGTGCATACACTCGTGGAAGGCCACCCGTTTTGGCTCGGCGGTATTCAGATCGAGCATACACACGGCGCGTTCGGCCATTCAGATGCCGACGTGGTGTGTCACGTGCTGTGCGATGCCCTGCTTGGCGCGGCTAATATGCGGAACATCGGCTATCATTTTTCTGACAAAGACCCGCGCTGGAAAGGGGTTGACAGCACGATTTTGCTGGCCGAAGTGCTGCGGATGATTCGGGAAGCGGGCTACGCCGTGAGCAATGTGGACGTGACGGTGGTCTTGCAACTACCCAAACTGAACCCGCACATCCCGGCCATGAAAACCTGCTTAGCCGGGGTGATGAACATTCCCGAAGAGGATATTTCTATCAAAGCCACCACCTCTGAACACTTGGGTTTTGTGGGCCGGGCCGAAGGTATTGCCGCCCACGCAGTAGCGTTAATTTACCGATAATTTCGGTTTTTTGCCCTAAACTACCAGCCCTAAACACATGACGATAAAATCAGTCTATCTCCTGATTAGCATTGCCACAACCTTAGCCGCCTGCGCCAGAAAAGTCGATGACAAATCCCCGCTTTCGGTGGTGGGAACCTGGCAACTTATCCGGGCTACGGTCGTAGAAAAAGGCAACACCACCGTTACCGATTACACAAAAAACACCTCGTTCATTAAGATCATCAACAATACCCATTTTGCGTTTTTGCAACACGATTTAACCAGGGGTACCGACTCGATGGCTATTTTTACTGCGGGCGGTGGCACCTACTCGCTTACCGACAGCGTGTATGCCGAGCATCTGACCTATTGCAGTGACCGAAATTGGGAGGGGACTGATTTTAGTTTTACCATCAGGCTGAAAAATGATACCCTCACCCAAAGTGGTGTCGAAACAGTAAAACAGGCGGGCGTAAACCGGATCAATACCGAGACTTACGTCCGGGTGAAGCCGTAGTGTACGTTACGGCAACATCGCACCCGGTCATGTTGGGTGAAATGTAACTTCTGGGGGAAATTACCTCACCCAGTAATTATTACACGTCAACTTGTGGCCCCTTCGGGGTGAATTTTACCATACGCTGCGCCCTATATTTAGGACCACTTACTAAATTGGATAATGGGCTAAATTTAGACCCGTATGACAGGCAAGACCAAGCGCAAGTTCACTGCCGACCGTACGGACAAACCTAAAGGGCAGCCCCGACAGTCAGCGGTAAGGCTGGTCTTTGACTAATCTAAGGTCGTTTAGTTCGGGTACGTCTTTAACGCAATCAGCCGGGATCACGCCCCGTGCAATCCAGTTTGTTACTACTTGCGTGGTCACACCATACTTTTCAGCGTAACGCTTAATGGTTAGCCAATCACTCATATCCAGAAGCGATTCGGGTAGTTGCACCCCCCTTGTTTGGAGATAAGCCAGCGATGCCGTAAACGCAGACTCTGCCCGTCTCAATTCTTCTTCCAGATCAACCGGAAGGTCGGCCACCGTTGATTTTTTGCTCGTTACCATGTCTGTTTTTGTTTAAAAGTATAGATAAGGGTGGAGACTCTCCCGTTTATTCATCGTCTGCCTTTAAGTTTCTCAGGACTTCTATCAAGTCTCTGTGTCCGATTAGCAACTTTGTCCAACGAACCTCCTGCCCCCTTGCTTCGCCGTGTTCGAGAATCCGGCGCAGGTTGTGTAAAGCGGACTGCACTTGCCCCTCACTGGTGCGAATCATGTTGTCAATTTCTTTCCGTATCATGCTCTGGTGCGGGGTGGCCTGTGCCATTGATTACTTTGTAAAGGTAGGTGCCGTTTCGTTACGAAACAGTTGTTTAGCTAATCATTTCCACCTATTTTCAGTTTATTTGAGCAGTAAAAAAGCCCACCTCTGACAGGGCGGGGTTCCGTGCGACGATGCGAACGTTCCAGTAAAGCAACTGTGGGCTTTCATTTCCAGCGTTCGGGCAACAGGCAGCGCGGCTCTGAGGTCAAGTTTTTGACTGGTATTTCCGGGTCGTTGGCGACAGGTTGCAGGCCGCACAGGTCAGGCTTTTTGCTTGTCTGTCGGATTCCGGTTGACAAAGCGAACAGTCCAATTAGGCAAGTCGGTATATTAATGGCTCATCCATTCAACAAGACTTAGATGTTAAGTAGGTGCTTGTAATTATGTTTCATTAAAATCACTAAACTCAATTTTCAGGTGGATACCTACATTCGCCAAGCACCGATTCACGGCATAAGCCAGATCATCAGCTTGCCCATAATCCTGGGGGCGCAACCAACCC
>JBBRNH010000091.1:0-24360 GCA_038230415.1 Cytophagales bacterium
ACAAATTACCGTTTTTGTAGTTTTTTTTCATGTTTTTTTTTTTTTTTTAACCGGGGTGTTACCCCGGCTATTTTTTTAAACACCGCGGTTTACACCCCGCGCCACGTTCAACAAAAAACGGTCTGGCAGATATTCTGCCAGACCGTTTTTTGGTAACGAAGATTCTCCGTTCCTAATATTCCCACAGTGAGTGTTCGGCCTCCATCAGTTCATACTCCGTTTGGTACGATTTCATCAAACCTTCTTTATCACCAAACATACCCACCAAATCCTGGTCTCCAGGATTGGCTACTTTCGTAATCCTGCCGTAGAACAACCGCAGGTCAAAGGCATCAGCGAGGTTCTTGTGCTGCGCCTGATTTTGTGGGTTATACCAGATGAACTTCTTCGGGTCTGAACGGAAGAGCTTGTCTAAATCTTTGTATTTGAACGTCGCAATGGGCAGGTCAATACCGCCAGCCGTATTTTTGTCGGCGGGCAGATAAATCGTCACCGTCTGAATGTCATAATACAGTCGTGAGCGTTTCCGGTCAAAAATCCAGTCTTCCTTAATCTCCATCAGCGTAAATTCTTTGGCGAAGAACTCATCACCCGTTGGTACGGCGGTTTTGGCAACGACAACCGAGTCTTTCTTCGGCTGGGCCGGAGCCATTGACTGCGTTTTTTTCTTGCCCTTTCCTTTGGCTACGGCACCCGTTTTCTTCTTGGGTGTTGGGCCCCAGCCGTCGTCGGCGGGTTTGGCTGCGGCTGCCTTGGCGGGTGCGCCCCAGCCATCATCGGCAGGTTTGGCTTTGGCGGCAGGTTTTTTGTCGTCTTTCTTACCGCCCCACCCATCATCGGCCCCGGCGGCAGTACCATCAGTTTTGAAACCCGCTTCGATTTCGTCTTTCGAGAGACCACCGCCAGAGTTTGGCATAATGAGCCGCTGCTGAAACTTATCAACTGCCACTTTGGTCTTCACCGAATCGTTCTCGTAGGCATCAATCAGGCCCGCTTTCACGGCATCAATGAGATACCTCGAAATTTCATTGTTCTTCGAGAACATACTCTGATTCTGCTTCTCTTTGAGGTCAATTCTGCGCCAAAGAGTTTTCTTCATCATAATATCATTCTCGTTGATTCCCCGAACCGACAGCGGATTGGTGCCATTGCCAGCTTTCTCCTGCGCCATCGCTTCTCCGTTCGCTCCCAGCAAGGCTACTGCGGCCAGCCCGGCCCACACCGCCATCGTTTTTGTTTGGTTCATCATCGTTCGTGTGATTTTTCAGTTCATTTACAACTTATCAACGTCTGCAAAACGGCAATCGTATGTTAATAGAGTGGAATGGTATAGGTATTGCTGCCCATGTTTACGTCGCTGATTTCGCCCCGGAAATTCCGGCGTTGCACTTTCTCGACGGTAATAATGTAGCGGTCACCAGGTTGAGCATCACCCGCCATCGAGCCTAATGAGCCTCCACCTGCACCAAGCGGCATCGGCCCTGATACCCGGCGTGTTCCCCGCGCTAAGGAGACCGATATATCGGAGACTCGAAAATTGGCATCGTCGGGCGAGAAGTTCTTGAAACTCTCATCCGGCACAGCCCTCACCTGCAAACTCCGTACAGAACCAACCGGCATACCCCGCGCCAGGTCAGCCTTATTTCCACCGGCATACACTTCTATGGTCGGTTTTGGCACCCGGCTTACCCGGAATCGCTCCGTACCGAGCAGATTACCAGCGTTACTAACGTTGACAGACACACTGGCCGCGTTTGGAATAACCGTAACCTTACCCTTACCACTCGACAGTACGTCTGCCCCATTTGCGGTAATGTTTGGGTTCCAGAGCGCACCCAACGACGGACTGATAATGCTGAGTTTGTTGGCACAGCCCAAGTACAACGGCGGCAACGTTCCGGTCTCGATCTGATAGGATGGTTTCGCCACGAAGTATTCTGCTGTCAACGGTGCTGTTCTCGGCCCGGCTGGGGTGTTGTAAGAGATACTACCAGACAAGGTACGCCGGGCAAGCCCGTCTTTATCATACGAACCACCCTGAGCCGTAAATTCAATAATGCCTTTACCGTCCTGCATCCGAACCGGGCCACCGCTCAAACTCATACGGGGCTGAACGCCTGATGACGACGCGGCCAGAAACATCTGCGCTTTGAATTTCGTACCCGCCACGACTACTTTAGAGTCCATGCTCAACATAGCGTAGATGTTATCGAATTTAACGTCCTGTGCGCCCACTTTGGTTGCTAAATAATCCAGGACTTCGCCTTCAACCCGTCGGATGTCGGTTTGCTTTTGGCTCAAGACCGCCAACGCTGCCGGAACCGGCGTTTGGGCAAAATTCAGTTCAGCAAAATCTTTTTGACGTTGCTCCGGTGATCGGCTCGAAATAGGGTCGTCTTTCCCGTCCATAGCTAACGGAGAGAATTTATTTGGCGAATACTTACCGAGATTGGCAATGTACTGATTCAGTTGCTCCTTCAGTTTAAAGGCCTCGCCATTGCGGGTGGTGCCAATCATGAGTTGCGCTACTTTCTCTTCCTCACTCAGGTTCTTGATACTGCCTGATTCATCGCGGCCACCACCGGCTACCACAAGTTGTTCTTTGAGTTTGTCAATCGTGCTGATGGCATCGCCGGTCATTTTTCTGACTTCTTCGGCCTGCCGGATAACGGCCACGTCTGCCGGACGATTCCCAGCCTTTTCGACCGTTCCGCGAATGTTATTCACGGTTTGCTCATTCACTTTACTGGCAGCCCCGGTTGAGAGTTCGAGACTGTTATTGAGTAAAACAAATTTCTCCAGAATTGCCGACGTTACCTGCAAAGCCAGCAGGGCGGTCAGTACCAGATACATCATCCCGATCATCTTCTGACGGGGTGTTTCTTTTCCACCTGCCATAATCTTGTAGTTCGTGGTTCGTAGTTTATGGTTCGTAGTTAAAAAATCGGAGTTGATGGTCTGTTAAAACCACGAACTCCGAACTCAAAAACTACCAACTTAGGTTTAGTTTCCGCCCCGCATAGCCGTTAGCATCGTGCCGTACACGTTGTTGAGCGATGCCAGATTGCCGGTGAGTTTAGACAACTCGGTTTTGAACTGTTGCGTATCACGGCTGGCATCGGCCATGTTTTCCATGGCTGAACTCAGGCTACCATAGAACGAATTCATGGCTTTCAGGTGCTTGTTTGAATCCTGCAGCTCCAGTTCATACACGGCGTTCAGTGCGCCCATGTTCTTGGTCACTTTCTGAAACTGATCGCGGTAATCTTTGGCATCGGTCGTAGCATCGGCCATCGAGTTCATGGCCGTAATAGCCGTGCCATAACTCCGGTTCATGTCGGTGATTGACTGCGAAGCCGACTTTACATTCTTGGCGTAATCATTAGTGGCAACCGTAGCGTCAGTAAGGTCACGCATTTTCGAGACCGAATCATTCAGGTTGCGGAACCCGCTGCCGAGCCGCTCAAAAACGTCGGGAGTCAGTTTGGCTTGTGCCATCATCTGATCCATCGTGCCAGTCAGCCCATTTGGTTGCAGAACTGGTTTGCGGGCTTCGCCTTTATAGTCGGGGGCTAATTCCGGATACACGCGGTCCCATTCGTAGCTATTGTCAGACGCGATGGGCAGGGTCATACTCTGCACGGCATACAGCGCGAAGATGACCACTTCGGTGAGCAAACCAACGGTCAGCATAAAGCCGAATTGTTCGTTGTGGGTAATTTTAGCCCAGGCTCCGAAGATCACAACGGCGGCACCGGCACTGTAAATGGTGGGTACAAGACGATCCCAAAAGAAATTAACTTTTCCTGCTGCTGCCATAATAGCAAAACTGTGTGTTAAGAGAGAAAATAGATTAAGAAATTATTTACGACGGCCTTTGCTGCCCCCTTTTGCTGACGCTGTGCGGCCTTCGAGATTGTCCATCACGCTGCGGAAACCAATGTAAGACCGTTTGGCATCTTCAAACTCGTAGGCACGGGTGCCAGTTTCGAGGTAATAGGCAATATCTTTCCACGAACCGCCCCGCACCACTTTACGCGGCTCGTCGGGGTTCTGGTTATCGGGGTTCATGTCCCAGACAATAGCGTTTGAGTTGTCGGCGTAGGCATCCCGGCACCACTCGGCCACGTTGCCAGCCATGTTATACAGGCCATACTCGTTGGCGTTGTAGGCGTTGGCGGGAGCCGTGTAGGGATAGCCATCGGCATCGAAATTACCGCGCTGTGGTTTAAAATTGGCTAAGTAACAGCCCTTGCCGTTTGCCACATACGGGTTTCCCCAGGGATACTTGGCCCCCTGTTTGCCACCACGAGCGGCCCATTCCCATTCCGCTTCAGACGGCAACCGGAATCGGGGCGACTGAAACTGCCCTTCTTTGGTGCGGTAGTCGTTGTAGAGATTGCTGCGCCACTGGCAGAAGTGCTGCGCGGCTTTCCAGCTAACGCCCACCACCGGGTAGGTATCGAACGCCGGGTGGCCGTAGTAGTACTCCAGCATCGGGTCACCGTTGTGATAGGTAAAGTCATTTTTCCAGACAGCGGTGTCCGGGTAAAACTTTGCCATGATTTCTTCTTCGCCCAGCACCGACACCGAGTCGGTCAGGAGCGCGTTCACGTACTGCCGATACTCGTGGTTGGTGATCTCGGTGTCGTCCATATAAAACGAGCTGATCGTTACCCGGCGGTTCATATTGATTTGCGTGGCCGCTACGTCTTCGTCGGCCTGACCCATAATGAATGAGCCTGACGGAATCAGCACCATGCCAAACGGCGTGGTTTGCTTGTATCCTTTACGTCCGGTGGCTGTAACTTCCCCGTTGGTAACGCCAACTTCTGCTCCTTTTCCACCGCTTTTTCCGCCGAATTTTGACTTGATGAATCCGCAACCCTGCATCAGCAGTATCACCACCACGACCATCACCCCGCGTGTTGCGTTTACCGTAAGCCAGTTATACTTCATGGTTGTATTGTATATAATTCCTTGTTGTGCAAGACCGAACTAAGAACGAAAATCGGTTTGGTTATTGTATCGAGTGGTTTTTCAACCCTCAAAAATCCGTCGGTAAACCCGAAAAGGTGCTTTTTCTTTCGTAAACGGCTGCTTTTGCGGCTCAGTCATCCCAAAATGCTGTCAGTAAATACCTCTCTAACAATAATACTGCCAAATCACTCTGCTACAGACCATCAATACCGGAAACGTGGTGTTCTGATAATTGGTTTTTTGCGGGCATCGGGCGCAGGCAATGAGTAGTTCAGCAAGAATTCGAGCGAACTCGGTGCTTTAACCGTTTGGTTGGCTGTTGTGCGGTCGTATGCCACGCCAACGCGCAATGAGTTGTTTGATAACAAACTTATACCGGCCATCAGTATAGCCGCGTCAGCTTGTCGATAACCAATGCCAGCCCAAAAACGGGTTTGGTAAGTCGCCAACAGATTCAGCGTGTATACCGCAGCTTGTGTACCAACCACCGGACTCAGCGAAATCTGATACAGCACCGAGGGCTGAATATCGAGGTCATACCCCACACCAAGCCGGTAACCTGCCGACAGATAAACCGTTCGGGCCTGTGGCGTAACCGACCGCCCTGATTCGAGCCGGTAGGCTGCTTCGTTCAGGTGCATCACGCTGGCTCCAAACCAGTAATCGGTTGTGTTATAATACGCGCCAAAACCAATATCAGGTTTGGCCTGCCCCACGCGGCCCGTCGGAATATTGGGGTCGTTGGGGTCATTGAATCGTAATTTGCTGTAGTCAATGGCTTTGCTGTATAACCCGGCCTGTACGCCAAGGGCAAACGTGCCGTTTTTGACCGGAATCCGGTAGGCGTAGGCCAACTGCACGGCCTGATTGGTCAACGGCCCGTAGTGATCGTTCATCACGTAGAGACCAACCCCACTTTTATACCGGGTAAGTGGTGAATTAATTGATAAGAGCTGTGTGCTGGGCGAACCGCCATCGTCGGCAGTTGCCTGATAACCCGCCCATTGGGTGCGGTGAGTGATCTGAATCCGGGTTACGCCCTCTGACCCTGACGCTGCCGGGTTATAATACGTCGGATTGAACATGAACAGACTGAACTGCGGGTCATTCTGACCGAGTACAGGCTCTGTAAAGGCAATCAGCACAAGCAGCGAGACGGTATGAAGCAGGCGCATAGTTTCTAATCAGGGGCAATGGTAAACGCTTCTAAGAAACGCCGAAGATGATGAAATATTGGCCTTCCCCGGTTCTTCAAAACGGCATCTATCCCAGATTGTTCGCCTTTTTGATATACAATTCCAGCGCACCCGTCATAGATGGCGCGTTTGGCAGCGGAGCCTCAATGTCAACAATCAGCCCGGCACTGGTAATGGCTTTGGCCGTTGTGGGGCCAAAAGCGGCCAGCCGAATGGATTCCTGCTTGAAGTCAGGGAAGTTACTCAGCAATGAAATCACGCCCGACGGACTAAAAAACGCAATCGCATCGAAACTATGAATGTCTAAATCAGACAGGTCGGTCGAGACCGTTTCGTACATTACGGCCTCCGTAAAATGAAACCCACTCATGTCCATAAACTCCGGGATGTCGTTGCGCCGGATGTTGGAGCAGGGAAACAAAAACTTCTCGCCTTTGTGCTTTTTGATAAGTTCGAGCAGTTCGGCGGCTGTTTTAGTACCCGAAAAAATCTTCCGCTTGCGGATGATAATGTACTTCTGCAAGTAGTTGGCAGTCTGCTCAGAGATACAGAAATATTTCATGTCGCCCGGAACGTCAACCCGCATCTCCTGACAAAGCCGGAAGAAATGGTCAATGGCGTTGCGGCTCGTGAAAATAACCGCCGTATGGTCTAAGATATTGACTTTTTGCCGCCGGAAGTCCCGCGCCTGAACGCCCTGAATCTGAATAAAGGGCCGAAAATCAATCGTGACGTTATATTGACTGGCAAGGTCGAAATACGGTGATTTTTCGTCGGTTGGGCGGGATTGGGTTACCAAAATCCGGGATACTGTTGCCAGGCGGCTCTGTGCCTGTTGGGTAGTCGTTTCGTTCATCGAAAATTGAAAAAGCCATCAGAGTGCAAAGCGCAGCCCGATGAGTAACGGAACCAATTCAACGATGCAAAGGTACGAAATTAGGTAGAGACTTTTGACCGTTGTATTAGCTCGCAATACGAAGTAGAGCAACCCCAGCCGGGCCAGGTAAAACCCCACAAATGGAATTAATAACCAGGTACTTAGGCCGGGCAGGTTTGGTATATTAAAGACCAGAACCGCCACGCACACGCATACCGCCGTGAAAAACAGCGACGATGACTGGATCACTTTGAAATAATGGACATCGGCCAGGCGGTTGAGATTGTACAGGCTGCCCATCGTTTGTAGCATAGCATATTTACCCAGCATCAGCCCAAAAATCAACGCGCTCACCACCCCGTATTCCAGTACAACCATGATAAACGGCTGCCCGTCGAGTAGTAACGACCTGGACGCAAACAGATCGATGTTCTGACTCTGAATGAACAGAACGAGGTAAGCCAGCACGAAACTCAGGTTAAGTGTAAACAGGATGGCGGTTTGGCTGAGAGGGCGGCCAACCAGCACAACCTCATCGCGGAGCCGGGTGGTTGCCAGGTCGCGGGGGTCGTAAAAACGCAGAAAAGGCCGCTGGTAAAAGGTGTAAAAAAAGGCGTGTGTAGCCAGCAGGAACAGCAGTCCAAGTCCAAAAAAATCGGCATAAACCGATTTGGGCCGGGGCCGAACGCTCAGATTGTCGTCGGCTAAAGTAATAAGCTGTTTAACGGCGGCCTTAGGGTAGCCAATGAAGAGTTGCTTGCCGACAATGCCCGGCGAACCATACACGGTGAGAAAAATTTCGGGCTGGTTTGCACCCTGCCGCTGATAAACCCGGTACAGGCTGTCTATCGAAAACACCGCCCACGTGCCGGCGGGGAGTTTCCGGCGCAGGGCCGCGTTGATAAACAGATAGCTGTCTGATTCGGCAAAGAGAAGAAGCCGGTAATTCCGGTTGCTCTCTACGTCAATAAATACGCTGACGGTTGGCACCGCACTGTGAAGTTCGGGCAGATAAGGGACGTAAGTACGAAAGGCTTCGTCATAGACCTGCCAATCATTCTGCAAGTTTTTAACCGGATAATAGGTATTATCGGGGCCGATACCCGGCTGTTGGGTAAGTGCAGGAGTCACAAAGTGGCAAAGTGACAAAGTGATAAAGAAGCGCGATAAAAACAGCCAATTAAATCGGTGCTGTCTTTCTGCCACGCTGCCATACCACTTCGTCACCTTACGTCGCTGCTACTTTCCGTTTCTGTTACTCTGTCGCTGTTAGTGTTTGGCAACTTAATTCTTTCCCAGCGCAATCAGCATGGTTTCGCCGATGAGCGCGGGCGATTCGACCACGTGAATACCGCACTCGCGCATGATTGCCATCTTGGCGGCTGCTGTGTCGTCGGCACCGCCAACAATAGCCCCGGCGTGGCCCATTCTGCGGCCTTTCGGCGCGGTTTGACCCGCGATGAACCCCACAACGGGCTTGCGGTTGCCGTCGGCCTTGATCCATCGGGCGGCTTCGGCTTCCATACCGCCACCAATTTCGCCAATCATCACAATGGCTTCGGTGTCGGGGTCATTCATCAGCAATTCAACGGCCTGTTTGGTGGTAGTGCCGATGATGGGGTCTCCACCGATGCCAATGGCCGTTGATTGGCCGAGGCCCGCTTTGGTGAGCTGGTCAACGGCTTCGTAGGTCAATGTGCCTGATTTTGAGACGATTCCGATGCTTCCCTGCTTAAAGATAAAACCCGGCATGATGCCGACTTTACACTCACCGGCGGTCATAACACCGGGGCAGTTGGGGCCGATGAGCCGGGTGTTTTTGTCGTCAATGTAGTTTTTCACGGCTACCATATCTTCCGTCGGGATGCCCTCTGTGATGCAGATAATGACCTTGATACCGGCATCGGCGGCTTCCATAATGGCATCAGCGGCAAAAGCGGGCGGCACAAAAATAATGGATGTGTCGGCTCCGGCCTCCTCAACAGCTTGCTGCACGGTGTTGAACACGGGCCGGTCGAGGTGGGTTTGTCCGCCTTTGCCCGGTGTTACGCCCCCAACCACGTTGGTGCCGTATTCCATCATTTGTTCGGCGTGAAAACTACCTTCGGTGCCAGTGAAACCCTGGACGATTACTTTCGAGTTTTTGTTTACTAAAACACTCATAGCGGTTGTAAATCGTTGGCAATGCGTTTAGGAGAAGATACGTTCACGGCGCGGAATTTTGCCGAAAAGCCGCGCAAAAGTAGCCCGAAAATCTCTACTTTTCGGCATGAACCTCGCCCACGTACTTTCTGACTCGGTGCTTGCCCTGACGAGCCTTACGGTTTTCTGGTATTTCTTCGCTCGTGTTCCGGTCTATAACCGGATGCTTTGGGGCTTTTTTTTGCTCCCGGTAGCGCTTGCCGCGCTGATAGGCGTAGTGGTTTTTGCGGGTTACGAACCCGCCCAACCCCTGCACCGCTCACTCGAATTGCTGGCCGGGACGCTCGGCGCGGTTTGTGTGGTGGTGGGTACGTGGCAACTCATCAACCGGGCCACCATAAAACCCATTAGTCTGGCAATCACGCTCGTTGTTGGCCTGGTTTTGTTCGTGATTATGCTGCTGCCCGAAATCCGGGTGTTTGCGCCGGTAGTATCCTCGCTGGCTATCTTGGTGGCGATGCTACTGGCCGTTTGGGGAATGTTCCGGCGCGACCGCCGGGCAATGTGGCTCGTAGTAGCGTTTTTGGGCATGGCCGTAGCCACAAAAAACCCGTCGTTCCTGCCGTTCGACCAACTCGATTTTTATCACTACACTGTATCGTTGAGCTTAATGGCATTAGGCAAGGGTGTTCAGGGGTCGGAGTAACTTTGGCTGGCCGTTTTCAGCTTATGGTGTTCGGTTTACCCCCCGTAAAACGCTATTACCTTACTTGACCTGGCCTATGACCCGATTCTGTTAGTAAAAGTAAGAGTGTCAGGATTTTAGTCCGTATATCCGCAGGAAAAGCCAGTTCCGGCAAACGCAGCCGCACGGATTAGACGGCGTGGAAAAACTCCTGCTCCGGTTCCTGAAAGACCACACGGTTAGGGTGATGAAGTAGTGGTCAGTGCGGCAGTTTCGCCCGGATGGCCCCGTAAACCCACGTGCCGGCCAATGCACTCAGCAGCGTAACCAGCACTACGCCAAACCCCGCCCCAATCTGGGCAAACAATGGTCCTGGACACGCCCCCGTGATGGCCCAGCCGAACCCAAACAGCAACCCGCCGATGGGCTGACCCCAGTGAAATTGTTTCGGCGCAATCTTTACCGTTTCGCCCTGTAATGTCTTGATATTGTATCGTTTGATGAGTTGAATAGATACCATTCCGACCACGATGGCCGTGCCGATAACGCCGTACATAAAGAATGAATCGAGCCGGAACATCTCCTGAATTCTGAACCAGGAAACGATCTCGGCCTTCACGAAAACGATGCCGAAAAAAACACCAACCGCGCCGTATTTCCAGTTGGCAAGCGGGTTTTCAGTGAGACGACCCACATTCTGGCGGTCGGGGGCTTCGGTAATGTCGAGTTGTTCGGTAGTCATTACTCAGAAAAGTTTAAAGATGAGTGGCAGGCCGAGGTGCGTCATCAGAAAGCCGCCGACCATGAAGCAAACCGTTGCGATAAGCGACGGCCATTGCAGATTAGACAAGCCCATGATGGCGTGGCCCGACGTGCAGCCCCCGGCGTAGCGCGTACCGAAACCAACCAAAAACCCGCCGATGACGCAGAATATCAAGCCTTTAACCGAGAACAATGTCTCCCACGAAAACAAATCGGTGGGCAGCAAACCACTCGTAAAATCCTGAACGCCGAGAGCCTGCAAACTGGCGATGGTAGCGGGGCTGATGACCATCGAAGCCGGATTCTTGAGCAACGACCCGCCAATGGCCCCACCGATAACCACGCCACCGACAAACCACAGATTCCAACTTTCTTTGCGCCAGTCGTACCGAAAAAAGTCAATATTGGCCGGGAAACAGGCCGCGCAGATGTGCCGCAACGACGACGATATGCCGAATGATTTGTTGCCGAGGAGTAACAGCGTCGGCACCGTCAGGCCGATGAGCGCACCGGCCACATACCAGGGCCAGGGTTGCGAAATAAGGTCAATCATTGTCTGGTTTTTCCTGGTCAAATTCTGATTCAAACGCTTCTTTTACAAAGGCTAGCAAGTCGGCTTTGGTAATGCTGTCTTCTTCTGACTTGTCATAAATCGTGACCAAATACACCGTTTCATCATCGCCAGTTTGTTCAACGTAGTAGGTCACGACCCGGAAACCACCGCCTTTACCCGTGTTTTTACTTTTGCTGCCAAGCCTGATTTTATACAGCCCCGCGCCGAGGTCTTTGCCTTGTTTGGGGCTTTCTATCAACTCTTCACTTAATTCATTTAGTTCTCCCCGTAGAGATCGGAATTTTTTTAGTAACCGCTTTAGTTGTCGGTCAAAATGCCTGAACGTCTTTATCTCACGCTTCATGTGCTTGTACCTCTTTTTCTTCCGCGTCAATTTCGGCCCACAATTCATCCAGCGTCTGCGTTTTCATCTTTCCTGCCTTAAATAATTTCACGGCTTCGATGCTTTCTTTCAATGCTTTGAGCGAAATCCGAATCGCATCGCCCGATTCGTCATCATCGTCTTCCTCAGCCTTACTTTTATCTTCCAGGATGAGCGACTTGAGTTTCTGCTGAATGCGGGGTGGCAACACCTTGTATTGCTCGAACAGAATTTGGGCAGTTGTCATAATCAATGCAGGTTTTTTTCGTCAAAAATAAGCAAATCCGGTTTGGCCGCTTTAATGGCCGCAATGCCACCTTCGACGTTCACCACGTTACCGAATCCTCTGGCTTTCAGGATCGAGTTGGCAATCATGGAGCGGTAGCCGCCCGCGCAATGGACATAAACCGGCCCGGTTTTGGGGATTTCGGCGAGGTGGTCGTTTAGGGTATCCAACGGGGCGTTGATGGCCCCGGCTACGTGTTCAGCGGCAAACTCGGCGGGCTTCCGAACGTCAATCACCGGCGATGCTGGCAAACCGGCGGGCTGATTCACTGCCGCGTCGGCCCGTTGCCGAACAAACTCGGCTGCCGAAATAGACTCCACCGTGTCAAACTCTCGGCCCGCCTGTTGCCAGGCCGCAAACCCGCCATCGAGGTAGCCGATGCACTGATCGTAGCCAACACGGGCCAGCCGCAGAATGGTTTCCGCTTCCTGACCAACGGGCGTAACTAAGGCGATAGGCTGCTGTAAATCAGGGATTAACTCGCCCACCCAGGGCGCAAAAGAGCCATCCAGCCCGATGTTGATACTGTTGGGAATGAAGCCGTTGGCAAAGTCGGCGGCTTCCCGAACGTCTAAGACCAACGCGCCGGTTGCATTCACGGCGGCTTCAAAGTCAGTGGGTGCGAGGGCTTGTTTACCGCGTTTCATCACGGCATCCATTGGTTCGTAACCTTCTTTGTTGAGCCGGGCGTTTTCGGCAAAATAGGCCGGGGCTTTGGTAAGACCGTCCAGCACCTGCGCCACAAACTGTTCCTTTGACGTTGCCTGGAGAGCATAATTAAACCGTTTCTGATTGCCGAGCCGGTCGGTGGTTTCTTTACTCATGTTTTTGCCACAGGCCGACCCCGCGCCGTGTGCCGGATACACCATCACATCATCGGGCAGGGGCATGATTTTGGTGTGCAGACTGTCGTAGAGCATCCCGGCGAGGTCTTGCTCGGTAAGGTCATTTTTGATGGCGAGGTCGGGGCGGCCAACGTCACCGATGAACAGCGTATCACCCGTGAAAATGGCGTGTGGTTTTCGGGACTCATCCAGCAAGAGATACGTGGTCGATTCGAGCGTATGGCCCGGCGTGTGCAGCACCCGAATCACCACATCACCAAGTGTAAACTCCTCACCGTCAACGGCATGATAGACCGGGTAGGTGGTGTTGGCATTGGGGCCGTAAATAATTTTCGCGCCTGTCTTTTCTGCTAAATCAATATGGCCCGACACGAAATCTGCGTGAAAATGCGTCTCGAATACGTACTTAATCCTGGCTCCGCGCTGTTGCGCCTTGCGGATATACGGCCCGGTTTCGCGCAATGGGTCAACAATGGCGACCTCGCCGTTGCTCTCGATAAAATAGGCTCCCTGCGACAGGCAACCCGTATAAAGTTGTTCAATGGTCATAGTAACTCTCTGATAATCATGTATCCGGCTACGGTCAGTACAAACCAGCCGAAGCCTTTTTTGAGCTTTTCGGGCCTCACAAACTGACTGACCGACAGGCCAATAAAAATCCCGATAACCGATAATCCGGTGAAGGGCAACAGAAATCCCCAGTCAAGCCGGGTATGCTGTACATCGCCTAAGAACCCGACAAATGAGTTTACGGCAATAATCAGCACCGACGTTGCCACTGCCCGGCCAATGGGCAAACCGGCCAGTAACACCAGCATCGGTACAATTAAAAACCCACCCCCGGCCCCAATAGTGCCGGTGAGCAAGCCAACGGCCAGTCCGTCGAGCGCTAAAGAGCCGTAGCGCGGTCGGCCATCGCGGGCTTCTCCCTGTTCGGGACGGTTACTGCGGATCATGGCGCGGGCCGCAACGACCATCACAAACGCAAAAAAGTACAGAATAGCCTTATCTTTTGGGATAGCAACCGGGCCAAATTGAATGAGTGGGTTGGGCAGCAGCGGCAACACAAACCGCCGGCTCAGATACACCGATATAAACGACGGAATAGCAAAAACGGCGGTTACGCGTAAATCAACGCGCCGTTGCCACAGGTGCGACACCGACCCGATGAGCGATGTGGTGCCGACCACAAATAATGAATAGGTGGTAGCCAAAACGGGCGCGATACCAAAAACATAGACAAAAATTGGCACCGTCAGGATGGAGCCACCGCCCCCGGCCAGCCCAATCACCAGTCCCACAACCAAAGCCGATGCGTAGCCTAAAATTTCGGATAAACCCATGTCGTAAATAAACTGATTCGTTCCTCAACTAACCGCACCGGCCTCACCGCAGTTTGCGAAATTGGCGGGTGCTGATGCCGAAGGGCAAATACAACGGGCAAGTGCCAGCAAACGCCGTTGCCAGCAGGATAGCCGCCATTGCGCCCAACCCAACCGCCACCCAGAGCGATTGCTGACCAACGTAAAGAGTTAGGCCCGCCAGCACCACACTGGCCGAAATACGAATGATGCAGTCGGTAGAGCCAACATTTTTGGGAAAGAAATTCATGGTTTCGCGCTGCTTCGATTGATTACGGAGCAAACCTACGCAACCACAAAACGCCCGTCTGTGACCTGCGTTACACAGCCGCAACGAGGCTGATTTTGTTGCGCGACAGCGTTACCGTCCCCAGCCGTTCCAACTGTTTCAGGAGCCGTGAAATCACTTCGCGCGAGGTGTTTAAATCCTGGGCAATGGCTTCATGCGTGGTGTACAGGTTTCGCCCGCCGGTGAGTTCGGCGCGGTTGTGCAGGTAAGCCATTAGCCGTTCGTCCATTTGCCGGAATGCAATCGAGTCGAACGTGTGCAGGAGGTTATCGAACCGTTTTTGGTAGGTCTGGAATACAAAGGCCCGCCAGTCGGCAAACTGACTCATCCAGGCATCGGCGTGGCTGGCGGGAACCATAAAGAGCGTAGTTTTTTCGTCGGCAACGGCCACAATCTGGCTGGTATGGCCGGTTAATACGCTGCTGAATGACAACGCGCAGGCATCGCTGGCATTGAGGTAGTACAGTAAAATTTCGCCCGTTCCATCGGTTTCTGTGCTGGGTCGGAGAATTTTAATCGAGCCGGTCAGCACAATCGGTACAAACAGAATCGGGTCGCCGGGCTGCATCAGCACGGTTCCGGCCTCTACGGTGCGAAGGAGGCTCACACGGGCTATTTCGGCCAGCAGAGCTTCATTGAACAGGTGGGCGAATTGATTGGTGAATGAAAGCATAGACATCGGTGGGTCAAACTAAATCAGGCCTGACCTCGTTACTATCAAACGCAAAACCGACACTCTGAGATGATTTTCAAATATCTTTTCATCGCCTTTCTGATTATTGCTTTCGTACCGCCCGTGCGTCGGTTTGTGTTCTATCTGCTGGTAGGACGGCAATTGGTAAAAGAACAAAAACAAACGGGCCGCCCGACGAAACAACGCGAGGGCGATGTGCGGGTAAATAACCCCTCGGCCCGGCCCGATTCAACAATCAAAGGCGGTGAGTACGTGCCGTATGAAGAGGTAAAGTAGATTAATTCTCTGTCTGATATTTCACCGCTGTTCCCTTGAGCGAATAGCCATTGGCCGTTGCTGAGGTGTAGTACTGATACTTCACGTTCATTAGCGCGTCGGCTCCCAACTTTTTGGCTTCCATAGACATCCGGGCCATCAGCAACTCTTTTTGCTGCATATCATTGCCCCGCGCCAGCATCCGGCCATTTCCGTTTTGATTGGCCGATAGCGTGTCCTCGCGGTGGGTCTCTAATGCCTGCAATGTTGTGAATGGTCGGTCGGGCGGTGATTGACCTTCGTAGAAAATATCAACCGGGTATTTCGGCCCTGTCGAAATCGGAATCACGGGCCGGAAACACCCCGCAACTGTTAGAAGAAGTCCGCCTATTACGACAAATACCACCACGCGCCATTTTCCATTATTCATTGTCCATTATCCATTAAAAAGTGTCTCACTGATAACTCTCGGAAAGTGTTCGTGTTCGAGTGCCTGCACCTTGCGGGCTACATCGTCGGGTGAATCAGTCGGCAAAACGGGGCAACGCGCCTGAAACACGATGGCTCCTTCATCATAATACTCATTCACCCGGTGAATCGTAATGCCCGATTCTGTCTCGCCGGATGCTACCACCGCTTCATGCACAAAATGACCGTACATTCCCTTGCCGCCAAATTTAGGCAATAGCGCCGGGTGAATATTCAGGATTTTATCGGGAAACGCCCGCACTAAATTTTGGGGAATGAGCCACAGAAATCCCGCCAGCACAATCAAATCAACTCGCTGATTTTCAAGCAATTCCGGGATCCGGTCTGTTTGCTTAAATACCGTTCGGTCAAAAATCAGGACGGGCAAATGCAGCCGGCGGCAGCGGTCAATCACCCCGGCCTGCGGGTTGTTGGTCAGCACGAGCGAGATGGTAACGTCGGTTCGGTTGGCAAAGTAGGTGGCAATGCGTTCGACGTTGGAGCCGGAGCCGGACGCGAACAGGGCAAGGCGTTTCATTAAGCAAAAGTAGTGGTAAGTGGCAAGTTGTCAGTTAATTTTGCCGCTATGCTCGCAACCTCTGAACTTACCTTTGCCTACGGCTCTCAAAAGCGATTTTCGTTTCCTGATTTGCACTGCGCCGACCGCGAAGCCCTGCTGATTTTGGGGCGTTCCGGCACTGGAAAAACCACGCTTCTGCACCTGTTGGCGTTGTTGCTTACGCCCGAAAGCGGCTCGGTTGTCATCGGCCAAACCGACCTCGCCAAACTGACAGCGGCACAAACGGCAGCTTTCCGGGCGGCAAACGTGGGCATCGTCTATCAAAAACCGCACTTCGTCAGCGCGTTGTCGGTGTTGGATAACTTGTTGTTAGCAAATTACTTAGCCGGAAAAAAGCAGGATAAAGCCCGCGCAAGCCAGTTGGCCGCTCAGTTAGGCTTTGCCGAACATCTCGACAAGAAAACGCACCAACTTAGCCAGGGCGAGCAGCAACGGGTGAGCATTGCCCGCGCTGTGATGAACCCCGTTGGTCTGATTCTTGCCGACGAACCCACGTCCAGCCTCGACGATACTAATACGGCTCTGGTAGTTGAACTCCTCCGGCAACAGTCCGACCAAATCGGGGCCAGTTTGGTAGTGGTTACGCACGACCAACGACTGAAAGATGTAATCGAAAATCGAATTGATTTGAACGATGGTTTGTGATTGCCGGGTTCTGATTTTTGTCATTCCGACGACAGGAGGAATCTACGGTGCTAATCTAAATAGGTTCCTCCTATCGTCGGAATGACAAAAATCAGAATGATAAACACACTCAATTACCTGTAAAATTGTTGCCTGCTGTGATTAAAAACTTTCTCCTCCTCCTTGTCTTTCTCCCGCTTCTGACCAACGCCCAGAATAGTAGCGGCCAACCGAGAAAAAAGAAAAAAGAATACCTCGTGACGATGTTGACCGATTTTGGCACGATGCACCTGATTTTGCACGACCAAACGCCCAAACACAAGGAAAACTTTATCAAGCTCACCGAGCAGCATTTTTTTGACGGATTGCTGTTTCACCGGGTCATTCAAAACTTTATGATTCAGGGCGGAGACCCCCAATCCCGGACTGCCGTAGCCGGGCAAGCACTCGGCAACGGCGACGTTGGCTACCGGATTCCGGCAGAATTTGTTCCTGAACTGTTTCACAAAAAAGGTGCATTGGCGGCTGCGCGAGACGGTAATTCCGAAAAAGCATCGAGCGGCTGTCAGTTTTATGTGGTGCAGGGCCGCGTTTGGGACGATGCCGGATTGGATGCTCAAAAACAGCGAATCACAACGATGAACGGTCGTCAGCCAACCGACGAGCAGACTTTGCTGTATAAAACCATTGGTGGCAGTCCACATTTAGACGGTAATTACACCGTGTTTGGGCAGGTGATTGATGGCCTGGCGGTGGTTGACAGCATTGCCAGACAACCGCGCGGCCCCGCCGACCGCCCCACCGCCAATGTGAAAATGACGGTTTCGGGCGAGTGGGTCAGAAAGAAGAAAATTACAAAACAGTTTGGGTATGCTTTTTAGCGGTCAGTGATAAAAGGCAAATGGTCAGGTTAATTACTGGCGAAGCACTTACCACCAACCACTAATCACTCACCACTAAAATATATGACAAAAATCCTCCTCACCGGCGCAAATGGCTTATTGGGCCAAAAATTAGTTAGCTTGTTAGCTGATAATGAATCGGTTGACCTCATCGCTACGGCGCGGGGTGAGAACCGCCTGCCCCACACCAGCGGCTATACCTACCACCCAATGGACATCACTGACCGCCAGCAGGTGCTTGATGTGGTGGCCTATGCACGGCCCGATGTGATTATCCATACCGCAGCCATGACCAACGTGGATCAGTGCGAAACCGAGAAAGATGCCTGCTGGAAACAGAACGTGGCAGCCGTTGAATACCTCGTGGAAGCCTGCGCCCAGAACAATGTATTTCTGGTTCATATCTCGACTGATTTTATTTTCGACGGAGCCGCCGGGCCTTACAACGAAACTGCCGAGCCAAACCCGATCAGTTTCTACGGCTGGAGCAAGTATGCCGCCGAAAAGGTGGTGACGCACAGCCCCATACGATGGGCAATGGCGCGAACCGTGCTGGTGTATGGCATTGCCCACGACATGAGCCGGAGCAACATTATTCTGTGGGTCAAAAAATCGCTCGAAGACGGCAAGACAATCAAGGTCGTGACCGACCAATTCCGCAGCCCCACGCTGGCCGAGGATTTGGCGATGGGTTGCTGGCTCATTGCCGACCAACGCGCCGAAGGAATTTTTAACATCTCTGGTCGGGATGTGCTGACTCCCTACGAGATGGCGATGCAAACCGCCGATTATTTTGGCTTAGACACGTCACTGATCACCAAAGCCGATGCTTCGACGTTTACGCAGGCCGCCCGCCGACCACCCCGCACGGGCTTCATCATCGAGAAGGCGCAAACAGTGCTGGGCTACCAGCCGCGCAGTTTTAACGAAGGAATCGGTGTTTTGGCCGGGCAGATAAAGGGGTAAATGAATCTACATAACCTCAACCCGCTCCTCTGGCATCACCGACGGTTTGGGAATGTAGTGCCGGAAAAAGCTGCCGATTTTCATTTGTAACACCCCAAAAACGGCTTCGCTGAAGATTTTTGACGACATCTTGGAGGTGCCTTTGGTGCGGTCGGTGAAAATAATCGGTACTTCCACGATGCTGAAGCCGTATTTCCAGCACGTAAACTTCATCTCGATCTGGAAAGCATACCCGACGAATTTGATCGGATTCTGGAGCAGTACATCCAGCACCTCGCGCCGGTAGCAGACAAACCCCGCCGTTGGATCCATGACGCGCATCCCGGTCACGAACCGGACGTACACCCCGGCAAAATAAGACATCAGCACCCGGCCCATCGGCCAGTTCACCACGTTTACGCCTTTGATATACCGCGACCCAACGGCAACGTCGGCGCGGGGTGCAATGCCATCACCAACGGCGCAGGCATGATGCAGTTTCAGGAGGTCGTCGGGGTTGTGCGAGAAGTCGGCATCCATCTCGAAAAAGTACTGATAATCACGGGCCAAGCCCCATTTAAAGCCATCAATGTAGGCCGTGCCGAGGCCGAGTTTTCCCCGCCGTTCGAGCAGATGCAGCCGCGACGGAAATTCGGCTTGCAGGTCTTTCACAACCTGCCCGGTTCCGTCGGGTGAGCCATCGTCAACTATGAGTAGCTGAAACGGCCCGCCCACGCCCGGTTCGGCCAGCGCAAACACGCGCCGAATGATGGCTTCGATGTTTTCGATTTCGTTATAGGTCGGGATAACTACTAAATTCGTGTTCACGGGCTGGGGGCGGGGTTTCAGAAACTCGGCAAGGAAAGAACAGCAATATCCGGCGTTTTCGTTTGGGTGAGCCGTTAAAAAAGTCTAAAAATCAACTATGACCTATTTCATTATCGATACCGAAACCAATGGCCTGCCGCAACTGTATGACGCGCCGTTTACGGATACCTATAACTGGCCGCGTTTTATTTCGGCTTCGTGGGGTCTATATGACGAATCGGGCCGGGAGCTGCAACACGATTCGTTTATGGTGCAGCCCGACGGCTATCGGTGGAATAAAGTAGCGCAGGGAATTCATGGTATCTCGCCCGAAGAAGCCCGCGAGTACGGCATTCCGCTAAACACGGCCCTCACGCGCTTGTTGCCCGCCATCGAACAGGCCGATGCGTGGGTTTGCCACTTTGCCGAATTGGATTACAACGTGATCGGGGCGGAGTTTGTCCGGGCCGGGCGCGTGGCCGATTTTGTGGCGCGGCCCACCATCTGTACGATGGATGCCAGCGCGAAAATCACGGCCAACCGCGAGCCGTTGCGCTTAGACGGCCTGTACAAATTACTGTTTGGCCGGGCCATGAAAAATCTGCACAACGCCGAAGCCGACCGATTGGCAACGGCTAAGTGCTTTTTTGAACTTAAAAAACGGGGTGTTTTGTAAGGCAAGGACGTACTTTTGTTCCGATGACCAACGCTATTACCTTAACCCCGCCTAACGCGCCCGTTCGGGCCACGATTCCAGTAGCTTCCTCGAAAAGTGAAAGCAACCGCGCCCTGATTATCAACGCTTTAACGGGATTTGCGGGTGATTTGCAAAACCTCTCGACCGCCCGCGATACCCAGACGATGATCCGGTTGCTGAACTCGACCGAGGCCGTTGCCGATGTGCTGGATGCTGGCACCACGATGCGGTTTCTGACGGCTTATTTTGCCGCTACTGGCCAACACAAAACCCTCACCGGAACGCCCCGGATGCAGGAACGGCCCATCGGAATTTTGGTGGATGCACTTCGGCAACTTGGCGCAACAATCACGTATCAGAATAACAGTGGGTTTCCGCCCCTGACAATCAACGACTTTGCGGCTTCGGGCCAGAATCAACTGGCAATTCGGGGTGATGTGAGCAGTCAGTATATTTCGGCCCTGCTGCTGATTGCGCCCACGTTACCCGACGGTTTAACACTGACGCTGACGGGCGCAGTCGGCTCGCGGCCATACATCGAGATGACCATTGCCCAGATGCAGCACTTCGGCGCAGCGGTCGAGGCCGATTGGCAAACCAACACCATTCGGGTGCTGCCTAAACCTTACGTGCCAACCCGATACGCGGTAGAATCTGACTGGTCGGGCGCGAGTTATTGGTACAGCGTGGTGGCGTTGGCCCCGGCGGGTTCTGAACTTGAATTGCTGGGACTGAAAGCCCAATCGTTGCAGGGCGACAGTGCCATTCAGCACATTATGAAGCCGTTGGGTGTGGTCAGCACGTTTACCGAAACGGGTGTTCGGCTCACGCAAGGCCCGGTAGCCGCATCGCTGGCCTGGGATTTTACCGACTGCCCCGACCTGGCCCAAACCGTTGCCGTGACCTGCGCCATGAAAGCCATTCCGCTCACGCTGACGGGCATCGAGAGCCTGAAAATCAAGGAGACCGACCGAATTCTCGCCCTGCAAACCGAACTCCCCAAACTCGGCGCGTCACTCATTGAAATCGAGCCAAACACGCGCTACGGGATTCTGACGGTTGCGCCGGGCCAACCTGTCTCATCCCCGATTGCCACCTACGACGATCACCGGATGGCGATGGCGTTTGCGCCGGTAGCCATGCGGCAAACGGTTATAATTGACGAGCCGGGCGTGGTAGCAAAATCGTACCCGTCGTTTTGGGATGATTTTGGGTTGGTAGCCGGGGTTCGTATGGCGTAGGTCAGAGCCGAAGAAAGAAAAGCCGATTGGCACCCGCTCATCAGTGAACGGGTGCCAATCGGCTTTTCTGACCACTGATTTCCGTGCTTAACTCAACGCATTACGGCAAAAGTCCACGCATTTCTTCACTTCGGCGACCGCATTTGAGCCGGTCGGCACCTGATATTCTAATTCGACAACTGCCGGAAACGTGTACTTCTGGTCGCGCATCAGTTTCAGCACCGGCAGCAGGGGCGTATCGCCCTGCCCCCAGGCTAAATTTCCTTTGCCGTGTTCGGCAGTCTGGCGGTCTTTAATGTGCATACTGGCAATGCGGTCGTGTTTTTGTTTAATGAACGCCAGCGGGTCGGGCTGATTAGCGGCCACGTAATGCCCCAGGTCAAAATTGATGGCGTTGCCCGGCGATTGGGCCAGGGCCGTGTCCCAAAATGTGGGCGTTTGCTGCTCATGCCCGTGATAGCCTACCCGCAGCCCCTGTTTGGCAGCCATCGTACCCAAACGTAAAGTCTGGGCATCATTGGCCGGATGTTCAACCGTTACCTGATTGGCTCCCAGCAGTTTAGCCGCCCGCAAACCGTACTCGATCTCGGCATCGGTGCTTTTTATCTCGAACGCATCGGGCTTGAAACCGTAGATTTGAACACCCGCCTGATTATACAGTTTGCGTACCTGCTCAAATTTGTTCATTGGTGCCGAGAGCCGCCATTTCACTACTTCTTCCCGATACGCTTTCATTTGTGTATCGGCTTCGGTCAGTATTTTCTGTTCGTCAGCGGTTAATTCCTGCTTCTCGCGTCGCTTCCGCATCAGGGGAAAAACGGTCCGCATATCCACTGAATTTTTGGGCATACCCGCAAACAATTCTGCCGGGCCGCCCATGAGTTCAATGGCGTTGATACCCGAATCCAGCACGTATTGCAGCGTGGCTTCGGCACTCTGGTCAGCCATTGTCCGAAACGAATAAGTGATCGTGCCAATCTGTACGCCGTTTATCAGCGAGTTAGGCTTGTCGCCGAGGGTACGGATGAGGGCGGGTGCGCCAAAAAGCGGGTGGCTGCTGACAACGGTTCCGGCAACGAGTGCTGCTGTGGCCCCCAGAAACTGACGGCGTGTTTGCTGGTTTTCCATAATTTGATTTGTTGGGATTAATTGGGTAGATCGTTCGATGGCTATGACACCGCAAACGAGCTGTCGTCAAAACCGATTGGGTTGCCTTTTTCTACTGACATACAGCCTTTTTTGTGAAGAGTGAGATGACATCCATACGATTGGTGTACGGTTTTCAGTCAGAAATTTCTAAAAAAGCCTGCCTAACCGTTCCAGACTCATCTCCGTAAAATCAAGAATCACATCGTCCACAAACGGGGCGAGTTCGGCGGGGTCGTGGGTGGTGGCAACGCCTACAACTTTGGCCCCGGCACCTTTCCCGGCCCGGATGCCGGCCATCGAATCTTCAAAAATAACCGCGTCGGCGGGCCAGCTACCGAGGGCGGCAATTGCCAGTTCATACACCTGCGGGTCAGGTTTAGGTTTCGTGACGTGGCTGATATCAAACAGCGCATCGAAGTACTGCCCGATATTCAGCGCGTCCATGATAAAGGTCAGGTTGCTGGTTGGGGCCGAGGTTGCTACGGCGGTCTGTATGCCGTTGGCTTTCAGGGCTTTCAGAAACTCGACCAAACCCGGAACCGGCGCGGCATCCGGCGCGTATAGCTCACGAAACAACGCTTCTTTGGCTTCGCCGAGGTCATTTATTTCGGCAGATGTGAGCGTTTGGCCTTGTTTGTCAAGCAGATAGCCAATAATATCGGGATTGGTGCGGCCCGCCACATACTGCAAAAATTCGGCTTCGGTCAGGTCATGGTCGAAACGTTGTCGGGCGTATTCGCCCCACGATTGGCGGTGATGCGGATTGGTGTGGGCGATTACGCCGTCCATGTCGAAGATGATGACCATGTTGATTGGAACGCGGATGACGCAGACGTTACGGATTTCCGCAGATTTTTTTCTCTTAAAAATTAAATTCGCGCGAATCCGCAACGTCTGCGTCATCCGCGTTCCAATTGTTCTATAATTTCACAACCCGCGCCAGCAGTGCCGAAATAACCAGCAACACACCCACCATTGCTAAGCCCCAAATCAGGCCAATGCCTTCTGAAACGAAGCCGATGATGGGCGGCCCGGCCAGAAAACCGACGAAACTGAACGTGGCGAAGGTGGCTAACCCCGCTGCCGGTGCAATGCCCGGAATACGGAGCGAAGCCGCGTATAAAATCGGTGCGCCCAGCGAGCATCCCGCCCCCAGCAAGGCAAAGCCGAGCAAGGTGGTGGCGGGGTAGGGGAACAAAATCGCTACCAATAGCCCCAATGCCGCCACGATGCCGCCGAGGGTCAGAAACCGTTTCGGGCCGACGGTTGGGATAATCGCATCGCCCAAAAACCGCCCGGTGGTCATCGTGACCGAGAATGCGGCAAAACCGAGCGCGGCAATCTGCGTGGTGGCTCCGGCCTTATCGCGCAGATACACCGCGCTCCAGTCAAAGGCCACGCCCTCGCCCATGGCTACGGCAAAACCAATCAAAATCATTATCAGCAGGTCACGGTTGGGCAACACAAATGACGCACCCGACTCGCCCGCCGACTGACCGGGGATTGTTTTGAGGGTCGGTTGCAGGGCGAACGTCAGCCCGAAAATCCCGGCAATCATGCTCATCACGTGAATCGGCGGGGCAATGTGCAGCGCAATGGCTCCGCCCGCCAGCCCCGAACCAATCACCCCGCCCAGGCTC
>JBBRNH010000092.1:0-23752 GCA_038230415.1 Cytophagales bacterium
CGATTCTTGGAATAATCGAGCAGAATATCCTTAAACCGAATCGTAAACTGCTTGAAGCGGTTCGGTTGTGGCGCGAAACTGACGGGGTTTTTTGGCTCAAAGAGGTCGCGCAGGTGGGCGCGTTCCATGTACCCGAAATGTTCTTTCAGTTCGGCGTAGGCCGGAAGGTCGGAGAAACGATGATTGGCAAGCATGATGATTGGGTTGGGGTTGAACTGGCGTTGGTTATGATTCGGGAATTAACGAACCGTGATGGGGTTCTGCCGAAAATTGAGGCAAATTTCGGTATCGGCCAAAAAGTCCAGCCCGATAATGCCTTTAACGTTATCCTGCGGATCATCGAAGAAATAGGCAGAGGCCTCAAGATCAGCCCGTTCGATACCCAAACAGCGCAGATTTCTGACAACAAACGTATTGACCTGCAAGATCAGGTCGTCGTCGTGGGGTCGGTCAAACGAATAACCCTCAGCCATTTACGGGTGTGGGTTTGGGGTTCGCCGGTAAAAACAATCGTGCTGTTGGCAATGCCGGTTTAGCACTCAGTTTGAAGGCAAGATCACATCGTTGATCCGCTCCGGGGGGCTAACCCGTAATTGCTCGATCTTGCCCTTGACCACCCGGCCCTCCACTACCGTCTGGTAGGGCGCGTGCAGACGGAAGGTTACGTCCCAATCGCGGGGCCAGGCCGGCAGCAGCCGGATCGTCCTGCCATCGGTCTGCATCAGCATTTCCTGCAACCCGATCATGCCTGAACCACCCCAGTTATGGTCGGGGGTCCAGTCGAAGCCCGGCCCCCAGAAGGCCGGAAACCGTCGGCCCGAATTGCCCAGTTTCAGCAGGGTGAGCCGGGCCGCTTCATCGGTCAAACCCAGCCGGGCGCAGAAAATATTATCCTGTTTCCAGCCCGCGTAGCCTTTTACTTTTTCCGCTTCGGCGTCGTATTGCCACGTATTCAGGGCCAGTTCGAGACCGGGCTTGCCCAGCCCATACAGGTTATAAGGAAACAGCGGGTATAACTGCGGCATTTCGGTATTATTGATGCGTTCCCAGGTCACGGCGGGTGCCAGGGTCGAATGGCCCTGCATCTGCCGGGTCGGAATGGGGGGAATCCGGTTGAGCATCGCCTGATAGTGGGCGCGTTTGGGGGCAGGCAAGTATGGGTCGGGTAGTTCCAGCAGCCGCGAAAGCACCGCCCGCAGCCCCGCCACTGTGGTAACCGCGTTGTAGGCCGTTTTGTAGGTTTCTGCCCCGCTGCCCGGATAAAGCACTAAATAACCCTGCTCATCGAGGGACTTGGTACTGCGTTTAGCGTGTTCCTGCTGATAATGCTGGTCGAAAAACGTCACGCTGCTTTCGATCAGTGGCAGGTAAGGCGCGATGTCCTGCCCGCTGAAGCGTTCCGTATCGAGAATCATCAGGCAGAACTCCAGCACGGTGTCCCAGGTGTAGGCCAGCCAGTTGTTGTACTCCACACCCTGATCGTAAGTGTCCGGGCGTTTGACGTTGAAGATGTATTGATTGGCTAAGTACTCAAAAGCCTGGGGCAGTCCGAAATTTTCGAGTTGTTCGCTGAAGCAGGCTCCGGTATGTCCCCAATAAAAGCGGCTCCGGTGTTCGGCTGTGGGCAGGGCGCGCCGGTAAAAGTCGAACTGCGGTTTCATCATGTCCACGTCTCCGCTCTTGAGCAGAGGCCAGTACACCAACCGCTGATTCTGGGCGGTGAACGTGCCGCCACCCCAGGCCCGAAAGTCAGGCGAAAAAGCCAGTTCCGGCTTGACAAATACGGGGTCGTAGGTAAACAGCCCCCCGTTGAACTTGGTCGGGTAGGTGCCGTAGGCATTGCACCCCAGCATATACCGAAACAACTGGTAATTACGGCCCGCCTGCCAGGGAACCGCGCTGGTGTCGGTCTGGCCGGGCTGGACAACGATGTAACTACGTTCCCAGAACTGCGCCCACCATTGCTGACTGCGGCCAAAAGCCGACCGGGCTGTTGTCCGGGTTTCCTCAGTCAGGTGATCCAGTCCCCGCTGCCAGTCCGCCGGGGTTGCTGTCTGATCTTGGTGGAGAACCAGCGTAATCTGAGCCGCACGGGTCGGTTTGTGGCTTTTCAGGGGCCAGCCCGTAAAGGGCGTTTGTTGGTAGATACCCTGCGTGAGTCCGGTTGGCCGCATATCGGTTCCGTTCAATTCCCCGCCGAAGGTTAGCCGGGCCAGTGGATTAAACAGGCTGTCCTTCAGGGTGGCTAATCCCTGCTGGTTGACGGTATAATCGAATACGGTCGAATCCCGATTCCGGTGATAAAAGCGAACGGCGTTGCCCGCAAATCCCACCTCGTCATGGTGTTGGATAACGGCCAGGCCGGGCCAGGTTTTGTACGACGTTGCTGACCCCTCTTTTGTGGTCAACCGGCGGTCCTGGGTGCGCCAGTTTTCGTAGCTGACCTGGGCGGTCAGGGGCTGGCGGCTGGTCAGGTCTACGTGAACAACGGGCCGAAACACATCGACCCAGATGGTGATCTGAACCAACTGGCGGCCCTGTCGAACCGTTACCCGCACAAAGCCTTCCCGCAGGTGGAGTTCCTGACGGAAGCGATGGCCCGGCGTAAATGGATTCGGACTGAGTTTGAGCCGCAGCCGCCCCAGCTTGAGCAGGGCGTTGTTTTCGTCGAATGTGCCGCTGCGCGAGACGTACAGCAGTAGTTCATCTTTTTCAACCCAGACGTTGAGGCCCGTGTCGCCCCCGCCACACGGCATCGACTCCCCCGAATGCTTACTCTGGGAGGTCCAGGCAACATTGTAGCCTGCTAAGGATGGAAGTTGAGCCTGAGCGGGGCCAAAGGCAATCAAAATGAAAAATCCTGCGAGTGGCATCAACCAGCACCTGCCTGCGGATTGAATGACGGATAGTGGTGCATCCATGGTTCTCAAAACCCAATGTCTATCACCAGCGGCTGCACCAGAAACTGCCCCGTGCCAGCAATGTAAATCGTGCGAACCCCCGCTTCAAACGGATACCGCAACCGCAACGCGTTGAACACAAACGATACATCGGCCCCGACCGATTCGTACCGCCGACTGACCGTATCGAACCCCCGCAACCGGCCATACACGTCGCGCACGGGCCGGGTGCTGCTGCCGTCGGCGAGGTCATAAAACCCGGTCAGTTTCACCCGTTGCACATACAGCCACCGCCCGATAGACAAATGCGTATCAAGCAAGGGCAGTTTGTATTCGATGCTGGCCGTGCGGAGGTTGTCCTGACTGACATAGCCATGCCCACGCGGATAAAACAAGGGCGTGGCAAACTGATAGACGTTGGCCGTTGCCGTGGCACCGACGGCGGGCTGGGTCTGGATGCCGCCCCGTAGCCGCAGGCTGTGATGCCGACCGATACCGGGCAGAAACACCCCGCCCTGCACGGCCCACAACTGCCCCGATAGCACGCCACCGGGCAGCGTTTGCCGCCCCGATGCGGCTACGGTGAGGCCAAAACGCGGAGCCACGTCGCGCTTGCTTTGCTTGAGCAGGGCGGCATAACTCAGGTTGTAGCTCATGGCCTGAAGTGTACCGCCGTTCCCTACTTCGGTCAGCGAAAGCCGGGGGATCGTGAAATCCGATACCTGCAGGTAGTTATAATAAGCCGATACGGTCAAGTTCTGACCATATTTTGAGCGGGTCAGGTTAAACGGCAACCGCAGCCCGGCAGTGAACTGGTTGTAGTTCCACCGACTGGTGCGGAGGCTGTCTAACGGCAGTTGTGCGTCAATATAGACCGATGTCTTGCGCTGCCCCCGCGCCACACTCACGTCAATAATCGGGTACAGACCCTGATAACTCACCATAGCCGCCACATTCCCCACGTTTTCGGCCTGGTAATAGGTGTAGCCAACACTGGCCTGGGTGGTAGAGAGCAAATCCTGCGACTGAATTCCGACCGTGAGTGCCTGCCCCGTTGAGTTGACCGTTGGCCCCCAGCCGTACAGATTCAGCGCGTGGCCCAGCCGCGAGTACCGTTGTCGCTGAAAATCAGGTTGTTTCGGGAGCGAATCCGTCAGGACTAAACCGGCTTTTGCCGTGCTTTCAGCCGTGAGTAGCCGCCCGAAATACCGGATTGACCCATCCTGAACCGTTTCGGCGGGTATCCAGGCAGCGGGGTTCATCGGCATCTCCACCGCCCGGAAACCGTCCACCGTAAAATCCTGAAACGCAATTCGCTGGCCGTTTGGCGACACCACCGCGTGATACGCACCAACGGGCCGCGACGACACCTGGAATGACTGCCCCGAAGCCGTATCAACGGCATAGATGTTATCAATTCCTGACCGGGGCGAGTTATACAGCACATACTGCCCGGCGGGTTGCGGATGGCTGAGGTTTTCGTTGGCCGGGGCCAGCAAATCGCGGACTTGGCCGGTTTGGGTATTGGTGCGCCGGAGAGTTTTCTGCCCGTTGTTCAGGGCCACCGCCACCACCGATTGCCCATCGGCAAACCAGCGCGGGTGCAGCAGAAAAGCATTCTCCGGGTTCGGCAACGCCCGGATAACCCCGCCCGTTTCGGCATCCAGCACCACGAGCCGGACGCGGGCCTGGGGCAGATTTTCGACCGCCACCACCGTCATACCATCGGGCGAGAGCGCGGCAGCGGTGTAACGTTGGTGGCGGGTGAGCCGGGTCAGTTGCCGGGTGATGGTGTTATAAACCCGGATGTCAGAATATACCCGCGTCCGCCAGCGCGGGTCAAAACCGTACTCGATCCAGGCCACCTTACCCCCGCCTGCCGACAGCATATCGGGGTCGTTGGTGAAGCCCTGCACAAAGATGGTGCGCTCGCGGCTACCCGATTTCGCGGATTTGTTCAGGATTACGAGTTGAGAAATATGCCCTAACCCGCTCTTGACCATTACCACCGTACTGTCGGTGAGGTACTGCGGGTATTGGTAATTAGTAAAAATCGGGCGTTTTCTACCGGCTGATTCCTTGTTCTGATTATCAACCGATTGCACCAAAACCGGCGTAACCGGCGTGATGGTCAGGGCCGATTGCTGCTGCCGGAATGTCTCGGTGAGGTCGGTCATGGTGCGGGCATACAGCCCCTCTACGCGGAGTTTGGTAACGGCTTTCAGCCCACCCGAAAACGAAAACGGCAACGGAACCCGGTTCATATATGCCGTCAGGATGTTGCCCCAGGCATCGGCTCCGTTGGTGCGTTTGAGGTTGGTAGTCAGGTAATAACCGAGCGTGTAGTGATCGGGTACGTTATCCCGAAATGAACCGCCAACGGCCTTCTGGTAATCGAACTGCCTGCCCGCCAGCAGGTTAGCCCGCAGGCCGAGGTCAAAATTCGGAATCCGGCCCCGGCCACTGTTCGTCAGGACGGTTTCGGTTCCCACCGCGTCGCCCTCCATAAACCAGTCGGGCGTACCGATGCGGGGCAGTTGCAGGCCGTTGTTGCCCAGCACGGCATAAACGTATTTGCCGTATCCGTCGAGAAATTTGTCGTACTGCACCACGTGCCGAAACTCATGCACGGCCAGCAGATCGAGCCAGTTGTTGGTGCCGGCCAGTCCGGGGTCTTGCGGGGGCGTGGTAAAAAACTCCGACCGGCGGGGCGAAACCGTCACAAACCCATTGCTAACCGTTGTCTGATTCTGAATCAGGAGCGACAACCGGCGCGGCTGCCGACCCAGCCCCGCGCTCACGGGCGCATACACCTGTTCGAGCCTTTGGGCGGTTTGCTGCGCCACCGAATCGGTTCCTGCCGGATACAACACCCGAAAGTGGGGCGTGTTGAGTTGGTAGAATTTAAGCCGGGTCGGGTTCTGGTCGAGGGTCGTGAAGCCCTGGGCAACGGTCGTCAGCGAAAGCAAACAGAAGGCAAAAAGCAGAATAACGGGGCGCATCGGCGGTCGGTTGGGTACGATTTTCCTGAAAAATAAAGCCCCGTTCCGACAATACCGCACGCGCTTTATCTTTGGCCCAAACAAAACCCGCCCCCGATGCCCGTAGCCATACCGCCAATACCGTTTTTGCCCCGCTATTCGCTGACCCATTTGTCCCGTTATCGCTGCTGTCGCTGCGTATTCTGGCTTATCGGCCTAACGGTGACGGTACTGCTGCCGGGTTGCCAGGTGATGCAGGAGGGCAGTACGCTGGCACCGGGGTTTTATCGGTTGCGCCGGGCCGCGACTTACGCCCTGCCTTCCCAATCGCTCTACGTGACCGACCAGGCCGATACGCTCCGGTTGCGCGTTCCTGAAACGACCACCATGCGCACGATAGCGTCAGGCGATTATGACGGGCTGACGCTCTACCGGAAACATTTCGACGTGGACGTATTCACGATTCCGTTTAAGGTGCGCCCGGCGCGGGCCGGGATTCCGCCCCAGCTCAACTCAAATTTCAACGCAGCCTTGTATCTGGGCCGCCGGATTGACTTCTACCAGTTTACCAATCAGCGCATTACGCCCGATCTTCAGACTCGTCGGCTCCGGTCGCGGGGGTTTGGCTACGGGGTGTTTGCGGGCATCGGCTCGGCAGTAATCAATGACTTGGTGCTGCCCGTTCGCCCGCCAGGGTTCGAGTATGAGGGTGTGGTGATTGACCTCGGCGCGGCCCTGATTTACGATGCACGGCTGTTTAACGTCGGGCTGGCCTTCGGAGCCGACCGCCTGCTCGACTCCAACCGGCAGTATTGGGTGTATGAGCAACGCCCCTGGTTCGGGATTCTGTTCGGGCTGAATCTGAACTGATTCGGCAGATTTTTCAGTCTGGTAGTTCTGGTAGTTTCTGGCAAAGAGTTGACCCTGCAAGAAGCTGCGTCCCTGACAGAAATCACAGACTCATCGTTTCAGTATTTTCTGCGTCACTTGTTTGCCCGCCATCTCGGCCCGCATCAGATATATGCCCGGCGATAATGCCCGCACATCGAGCCGGTACTCGTCTCGCCCCTGCACCGGATTTATGCTCTGTTGCTGGATCACGCGCCCCGTTAGATCGTGCAGCGATAGGGTTCCTTCGGCGCAGACGGTACACAAAATCGTGGCTGTCAGATACTCGTCGGCTACCGGATTCGGGGCTACCAGCAACTGCAACGGGGTTTCGGGCGATGTAGCCGTTGCCAGAATCAGGTTGGTGCCCGTTTCATTAACGAGTTCGTAGGGCGGAATCGTCCCCGGTACTCCGGCTCCTTCGTCAACCAGCACCGTTATTTCGTGATACGTCCGGCTCAGCAGCAAACCACGCCGGTATTCGCTCACGTAAACCGCCACGGTGAATAACCCGGTGGCCGTTGGCGCGTTCCAGACCAACTCGCCTGTTTGGGCATTAAGCCGGTAAATGCCCCGCTGGGCCACCGCGTTTGGGTAACGGTACTGCTCCGGCGACAGGGCTACGGTTTCACAGGGTAATTTCCCCAGCAACGGACGGGCAACGGTGTAGGCAATGCTGTCGCCATCGGCATCGGTAGCCCGAAACGGCAGCGTAACGGGTTGCCCCACCAAAGCCCTCGCCCCGGCAGCAACGGCAGTACTCAATACGGGGGGCTGGTTTGATTGCCCACCCTGGCTGGCGGTCTGCAAATCAGTTTGTAAACAAAACGGAATCTGCTCGGCTTTGGTCAGGTTGTTGGTCGGGGCGCGGTTTTCAATGACCAACCGCAGGGCGTAGTTCCCCGGCCCGGCGTAGGTATGCACCGCCCGGTACTGCCCAACCAAAATGGCGTTGTTAGTGGTGAGTGGTACCAGCGAAAAACGCGGTAGAGTCTCGATGCTGCCATCGCCCCAGCACAGCGGAGCCGTAGTTGCTAATTGGGTCGCCACAGTTCCACCTGCGTTGTCGAAATAAAGCGTTACGGTGGCCTCATACTGGTTTGCGGCAAGGAGCCGGGTCTGGATAAAGCCGCCCCGCAGGTGGGTGGCCGGGGCTGGCAGAGCCGCCAGCATCAGGAGAGCAATCAGGTAGCGTTTCACGAGGGTTGGTTGGCAGATTAGGTTCTACGGCAACAACTGGTTTCGCGCTGGTTCTGGTATAGTGTTCGGGAGGGATTGCGCTAAATCTTAGCGTGTGAGCAGTGTCAGTTCAGCAGCCCGTCGTCGGCTTTTTTGCGAACTTCTTTTTCCCGCCGTTTCTGCTCCCGCCGTTCCTGCCGCAACTGCCGGGGGGTTTTGGTGGTGTCGGCGGGTGGTGTATCAGCGTTGACGATATCCGTGCCTGATTCGGGGCGGGTGGCATCGGTGTTGGCATCGGCCCGGCGTTTGCGTTTGCCCGGAAATAAATCCCGGAAAAAATTACCCACGCCCGTGCCGCCTTCGTTTACCGCTTCCTCGTCGGGGTCGAGTTGGTCGCCGGGCAGCACCATCAGACTATCATCGGGGAAATAATCCAATGAATCCACGGACTCGACCTGCCGGCGCAGGGCGGGCCGGAGCCGCACGTTATAGAATCCATACGCGCCGGAGTCGGGGGCGGTCAGGCCACGCCGGGCCATAATCCGGCCAATAATCCTGAAATAACCCCGCACATTCCGGGCCTGCAGCGAGCCATCGGGCAAAAACCAGTCGAGGGCGCGTTTGGGACTCGGCACCACGAAGGCCAGAAAAATACTCTCGCCGAGTTCGAGCTGGGCGGGCGTTTTGTCGAAATAATACCGGGCCGCTTCGCCGATGCCATATACGTTGCGGCCCCACTCGATGATGTTCAGGTAGACTTCGTACATCCGCTCTTTCGGCACGAGCCGCTGATTCTCGATGAGCCACACGATCAGGATTTCTTCGACCTTGCGGGAGAGCGTTTTGTTACGGCTCAGAAACACGTTTTTTACCAACTGCATCGAAACCGTGCTGGCCCCGCGCTTAAAGGCTTTTTCTTTGAAATTGGTGGCTATCGACACCCGGAACGCCTTCTCGTTGAAGCCTTTATGGGTAAAAAAACTGTAATCCTCGGAGGTCAGAACGGCGTTGCGGAGGTTGGGCGAAATACTATTTAACGGTGTAAAGTCGGGGTTTTCGGGGCCAACCACAATATCCCGAACGGGCTGCCCTTTCTCGTAGGGTGTGTAGATAAACGAGTTGTTGATCTTGCTGAAATCAAGGCCACCGAATTGCAGAATCTTAAAATTTTCGGGTGTTAATCCTGAATCGAACTGCACGGAATCGGGCAGGGCGGTGTCTAAATGCAGGGCCAGATCGTATTTAAGTTTGCCCGACACGCGCATCCCCTGAATGGACTCGAACAGGCCCTGCGGAAACGAATTGAACAATGCCTGCGCGTCCATCTGATCGGTATGCAGTTGAAAATCGTAAATCGTACCAGCCTGTTGCGGCACGTAGGTTGCCGGTTCGCCGTTGGCCGGGGCATTGCGGGCTTTTCTTTTGTTCGATTGCCCGGTGTCGGTGTCGGTGGCTGTTTTTTCGGGCAGGGTGTATTTCAGGAAAGGCCGGGCGGCAATCTCGCCGAGGTGAATCACCGACGACGAATCAATACCGACGTAGTTTTCGCCCACAAATAAATGAGCATCGAGAGAAGCCGTTGGCACCACCACATCCGTCCGGGCAATGGCCGGATGATTAATCACGAGGTTCCGCACCGAACCTGCCCCGTCGAGCCGAAACTCGCCCTCTTTCCGGTCAACGTCATCGAGCCGAACCCGGAGCGTATCGGCCTGTACTTTCAGGTTGTAGCGGGTTTCGAGGTACTTCAGTTCGAGGGGTTGCGGGCGGCCCTGCTGTCCCTCGGCAAACAGGGCCAGGTCATACTCGCGGCTGGCGGGGTCGGCCTGCCCCGTGATGTGCCACGTAGCCTCGGTGTCGTTGATCCGAAACGTTGACGACACCGCCTGATTGTCAATCACGGCCCGCTCGGTCAGTACCGTTACTGACCGAATGGGGCGCCGAACGCTGTCGGTGGGCGGGGTCAGCGTTGGGTTGGTGGCTGCTGTCAATCGGCGCGATTTACGGGCGGGTTTCGCGCTGGCAATGTCAATCAGCCGAAATTCGAGGTTATTGATGTCGAGGTTATTCGGGATTTTCGACAGCAGTTCATCAATCAGATTGTCGGCTACGTTGGCGAGGTTCACCCGTTTGGGTTCGGCAGTTTCGGTTTTGGTCGAATCGGTTCTGCGCCGTTTCAGAATCGTGTCTACATTACTGAGCGAATCGCGCTTCACGACCTGGATCAGTCCGTCTTTCAGGCTTAAGTCAGACAGCGCAATCTTACCGAACAGCAACGGCCAGACATTCACGCTGACTTCGGTTCGGGCAATACGGGCAATGGTGTCACGCGGGTACGGCCTTCCGGCTTCGGGAACCACCGCGATCTGCTCAAAACCCACCGACCGCCAGCCGGTGAAGCGGGCCTTGCCAATGGTTACGTCGAGATTATAATCGCGTTTGGCTTTTTTGGTGGCGCGTTCCAGAGCGGTTTTCAGGAGTTTTTCGCGTTGCGAAAACACCATTGCCCCACCGATACCGGCCAGAACCAATACGCCGAGGAATGAAAAAGCGATGATGCGGATGATTTTTTTTTGACGGTCGGTCATGCGTTGATCTCAGATTCTGGTGGGGCAAAGATAGGTAGTTTGTGGTTTGTGGTTCGTAGTTTGCGCAGGGCGGCCTGTGCCGTTCAGAATTAGGTGCCATACCCCCAACGATGAACGGCACAGGCCGCTCTGAACAAACCACAAACTGCTATGCAAACCATTTGGGGCATTGACCTCGGCGGCACCAAAATCGAAGGCGTAATTCTTGCCTCGCCCTCGCCCGATGCCGTTGTGATTCGTCACCGCATTGACACCGAAGCCCACCTCGGCTACGACCACATCATCAGCCGGATTGCGCTGCTCATTAACCACCTCAAGGCCCAAACCGGCTACGCACCCGACCGCGTTGGGTTCTCCACGCCCGGCGCGTTTGACCCGGCCCGGCAGGTGATGAAAAACTGCAATACCACCGTGCTGAACGGCCAGCCCATGCCGCAGGACATTGCCCGGAAGCTGGCAATACCCATCGAGATTGCCAATGATGCCAACTGTTTTGCCCTCGCCGAAGCTACGCTGGGGGCCGTACCCGACGCGCTGCCCGATTTCCGGTGCGTGTTCGGCGTGATTATGGGAACCGGCGTGGGCGGTGGTGTGGTGCTTAAAGCCCCGCCCGTGAATGGCGTGGCGGGTAGCCCGTTTGTGTTGAGCGGCCACCACGGCATCGGGGGCGAGTGGGGCCACAATATCCTCGAAGAAAACGGCTACCCCTGCTACTGCGGCAAAAGCGGCTGCACCGAGCAGGTTATTTCCGGCACCGCCCTCGAACGGTTTTACCGCGAACACAGTGGCGAAAGCCGACGGCTGAAAGACATTGTGCAACGCCACCGCGACGGTATTGACCCCGTTGCCAGCGAAACGTTCGACCGGCTGCTGGAACGCTTCGGACGCGGTATCTCGGTGATTTTGAACTTCTTGGACCCCGATGCCATCGTGCTGGGCGGGGGCGTGGGTAATATTCCCGAACTTTATACCGAAGGCGTAGAACGTGCCAAAAAATACATCTTCAACGAGCGCGTGATTACCACGCCGTTCCTGAAACCCAAACTCGGCGACAGCGCGGGCGTGTTCGGCGCGGCCATGCTGGTTGCGTAATGTAGTGCCGTAGTGCGGGTGGGAACCCGCGTTTATTTGTGGGATGCGGGTTCCCACCCGCACTGGGTTAAATTTGACCAAAAACGACAGCTATGGCATACAGCGATTTTTCGGCCCGCGACCTTGTCCAGCGGTTCAAAGTTAAATTCAAAGCAGCCACGCTATTCACCGATAGCCAGCCGATTGACCCCAGTTTGTGGTTACTCGAAGCCCTGACGCGCGGGCAGGAATTAGGTTTCGGCAGCGAAAAATCGCGCTCTGAACGACTCGTAACGCCTATTCTGCTGGAACTCAGCAACCTCAACCACCATTCGTTTTCGATTTATTCGGGCATGAACCTCGACGTTGACGAAGCCGCCGGACTACGGGGGGACGGTTGGCCGCTGCCATGTGATTTTATCTTCTCATTCAGCCGGATTCAGGATTTTGTGACCGCCCCGATTTTTTGCATTACCGAAGCTAAAAAGCATGATTTGGAGCAGGGAACAGTGCAGGTAGCGGCCCAGCTATTGGGGGCCAGACGGCTGAACGATGCCGAAGGAAACCAGTTTGAGACACTTTATGCCTGCTGCACAACGGGTATCGAATGGCGGTTTCTGCAACTGAACGCCAACGAGATTACCATTGACGAGAAGCGGTATCTGCTCTCCGATTTGCCCGTTTTGCTGGGCGTGTTGCAACACGTGGTCGGGCTGGCGAAGGCGCAGGTGACGTAACGCGGGTGGAAACCCGCTCTTAATGTAGCATACTGCACGGGCAAATGCGGGTTTCCACCCGCACCACACCTCCTTAAATTTCCTTAATAAAAATGCCGCCCAAACCGATTTGTTCGTTCATTCTTTAGTAGTGTGTCGGGCGCGACAACCAACCCCCGCCCGGCAATCCCCTCAACAACAATGCAGAATTATTCGATACTCTGGGCCGACGATGAAATTGACCTCCTCAAACCCCACCTGATTTTCCTGAAAGCCAAGGGCTACACCGTTACGCCCGTCAACTCCGGGGCCGACGCGCTCGATGAAGTCGAAAAAAATACCTTCGACATTGTACTGCTCGACGAGATGATGCCCGGCATGACAGGGCTGGAAACCCTCGCTCAGATCAAGCAACTGCGGCCCAACCTGCCCGTTGTGATGATTACCAAGAGCGAGGAAGAACACATCATGGAAGAAGCCATCGGCTCCAAAATTGCCGATTACCTCATCAAGCCCATCAACCCGAATCAACTGCTGCTGTCGCTCAAGAAAAACCTCGACAACCGGCGGCTCGTGACGGAGCGCACCAACATCAGCTACCAGCAGGATTTTCGGAATATCTCCATGCAGTTTAACGACCGTATGAACCATGAAGAATGGGCCGATGTCTATAAAAAACTGATTTACTGGGAGTTAGAACTCGATGAGTCGCAGGATAAGAGTATGACCGAGGTGCTGAATATGCAGAAAGCCGAGGCCAACGCCAACTTCTGCAACTTCATCGAAGACAACTACGAAGACTGGCTCAACGATCCCAAAGCCGACAAGCCCACGCTCTCGCACCAACTGATGCGGAAGAAAGTGTTCCCGCTCTTAGAGCCGAACAACCCGGCAGCCAAACCTGTTTTCTTCCTGCTCATTGACAACCTGCGCTACGATCAATGGAAGGTATTTGAGCCAATTCTGAGCGAGTACTTCACCGTCGAAGAAGAAGATTCATATTACTCGATTCTGCCAACAACCACCGCCTTCGCCCGCAACGCCATTTTCTCCGGCCTGATGCCCAGCGAAATGCAGAAACAATACCCCGATCTGTGGGTCAACGACGACAATGAGGAAGAAGGGCTGAACAACCACGAAGACGATTTTCTGCGGAAACAACTCGAACGGAGCCGGTTGAACGTGAAAATGTCGTACCACAAAATCCTGAACGTAAACCAGGGAAAATCACTCGTGGACAGTGTTAATAACCTGATGCAGAATCAGTTAAACGTGGTCGTGTATAACTTCGTAGATATGCTCTCGCACGCCCGGACGGACATGGCGATGATTAAAGAACTCGCCCCCGACGAATCGGCGTACCGCAGCATCACCCGGTCGTGGCTGTTGCACTCGCCGTTGTTCGAGTTTTTGAAGCGCGTGGCCGACAAGGGCGCGAAACTCGTGTTGACCACCGATCACGGCATGATTCGGGTGCAGAAACCGGCCAAAATCGTGGGCTACCGCGAGACCAACACCAACTTACGGTATAAGCAGGGCAAAAACCTCGGTTTCGACGATAATCACCTCATGGTATCGCGCAAACCCGAACGGCTGTTTCTGCCCAAACCGAACGTCTCAACGGCGTATGTATTCACCAAAGAAGACTACTTTTTTGCGTACCCCAACAACTACAATTACTACGTGAATTATTACCGCGATACGTTTCAGCACGGCGGGGTTTCGCTCGAAGAAATGATTATTCCGGTGGTGCAGTTGAAGGCAAAGTAAGCTGACTATCAGAGTTTTATACGAAAGAAAGGCAACCCATTCGGGTTGCCTTTCTTTCGTTAGGGCATAAAGGTTTTATCCCTTAAACCGGAATATCCAGGCCGGAACGCCGGTTGTTTTGTGCAAACTGTCGGCGGTGGCTAACGCGATGTTTTTATCGGCTAAGCCCGTAGCCACCACTTTGTATAATTTACCCTGATAACCGGGCCGGATAATGTAGGCATCGTTATACCCGGCAGTTTCTAATGTACGCTCAAAGCGTAGCGCGTTCTGCCGACTCGCAAAGCTACCGGCCACCACCACAAAAATCGGCGCGTCGGCGGGAGGGGCCGCAACGGTAGCGGCATCGTTGGCCGGTGATTTATCCACCAAAACCACTGCTTTTTTTGGAGCGACAGGTTTGGCAACGGGCGCGGCTGATACCGGAGTAACGGCTACTGATTTATCAGCCAAAGTAGTTTTATTCACGCTTGCCACAACGGCAAGCGTTGCAACTGTTGGCATAATGACCGGCGCAGCGAGCGATGGCGCAACAACGGCAACCGGCGTGGCTTTCAGCGCGGGTTGCTCTGGGTTTTGGTGGACTGGTGTTTTCGCTTTTGGGGCCGTCAGGGCCGTTCGGAGACTGTTCCATTCTTCCGCCAACCAGTCAATACGGACCAGGTTAGCCGGGTTCAGGCTGCTTTGGAGCGGTGCGCCCGGCTCAATCACGGTCATGTAGCTCAATGCCCCCAGCGACCCGACCAGCAAGGCCGCAGCCGCCCAGCGGACATAACCCGGCACTTGCCGGCGCGCCGGATACAACGGCATGATCTGCACGTCTTCGGCGCTGACCAACACCGGGCCGAGAGCCAGTTCGCGGGAGTTATCATCACGATTTGTTTCCGGTTCGGCTTCCACACTGATTACGGCAATGTCGGTGCGCTGCACCCGCTCGGCCTGAATCGCGCCCAGCCCGTAGGCTTCGCCGTGAAAATTGTGCCGCAATTCAGGGTCAAACTGTAGCTTGCCTTCGTCATTCGGTGAAAACAACCCAATGCCCTCCACCCCAAAACTACCTGCCTGCTTTACGGTCTGCCGCAATTCAGCCACAAACGAGACCACGTGCCGCTGGGCTTCGTCGCGGGTGATGGCTTCGTGCAGCATGAGGTAATTCAGCAGAATCCCGTCGTCTAAGCGCAGGGCTTCGTTGAAGGCGAGTTTCCGGCGGGGCGGCAGGTATTGGCCCATTGCCTCCGAAAACGAAGCGGGGAGGTAATGCGTTAGAAAACCGCCTAATTCCGGCACGACCACGCAGTCGTACTGATACAGCAGTTTTTTCAGGTAGGATGGGATTGGGGTCATAGTATCAGTGGCAAGTTAGTAGTGGCTGGTGGTTAGTTTGCTTGCGCCAGTCGAACTGACTACTTGCCACTAATCACTTTCCACTTTAGAAAGAATAGCTGATTCCGGCGAGAAAATTAAGTCCCTGCGTCGGGTAATACAAGTATCGCTGGTAATTCTGCCCGAAAATGTTGTTTAACGAAACAAAAGCGGCAAACTGTTTCCCCAGAAAGTAATCAATTTTCACATTCGCATCCACAATAGTCGGCAGGGTGTAGGCTGTGTTGGTCACGAAATTTTTCTGCTCGATGCCCTGATACAGATACACATCGGCGGTGATAAACAGTTTTTTGTTCAGGATGTAGGCGTTGCTCCACGTTGCGGCTACTTTTGGGCGACCCCAGGCGGCTTCCAAGCGGTCGAGGTCATAGCGGAATACGTCGACTTTCAGGTTCGACCGAAATTTGTCTTTGAGCGAATAGCCCACCTGCCCCGATAAGGTCAGGACGGTAGCCTTACCTCCGTCATACAGCACGAAAAACTTGGTGGTGTCGGGCCAGGTATTGTTAAAGGCATAAAAATTACGGTAGCTGGCATACGACGCTTTGCCCTCAAAGGTAAACCCGCCCCCGATTTCGCCCTTTGTCCCGCCATAAATATCGAGTCCTTTCACCGTATTTGCCAGCACCACCTGCGGGGCTAACCAGCGGTTTTCGGTCAGCAGCGACCGTAGCGTATTCCGGCTTATATCGCCGTCAACGCCCGCAAAAAAGTGGATGTTGCCCGTTGGCACAATGTCAATATTTGCCACCGGAAAGGCCCGCGTCCGGTTAATTCCCAGCCGTTTATCGGTTTCGTTCACGGCGTTGATGCCCACAATGGCCGTGATAAACGAACTCGTGTATTTGAACGTCGGCTTTACCCGAAACAGGTTGCGGTTGTCCACAATGCCTGCGTCGGTGCGCTGCGTCACGTAGGCATCGGCAGCAACGAGCGCGGAAATGGTTTCTGAAATCCCCAGCGACCCTTTGAAGTTGGTTCCCCAATCGGTTTCCGAAGCCGTGTACAGATCACGCAGGGTGGTGAGGCTGGTTTTGAGCGAATAGTCAACGGCGCGTTCGTTATCGGTGTTTTCGATACCGAGCCGGATGCCAAAGATGTTCAGCCGTTGCTTGATTTTCTCCGCGTTGGGCGTTTCTGCACCGGGGCCGTAACCGTAAAACCGATACGTCTCACTGCGGTAATCGGCCCCGGCCTCTACGTTCAGGCTCTGCGTACCGTATTTGGCCGTTAGCCCCGCTTTGGTATCGCTCGTGGCCGAGTTTTTACCATCAACCGGCCCGATTCCCGACGACAAATGCCGAATATTCCCCTCGACCGACAGATTTTCGCCGACAGTAGTGCCGCCGAATCCTTCGCCGTAAAAGGTGTTGAAATTGCCCGCGCCGATTTTCACGTAGTTCGTGTAAACCGGCGATTGGTCGGGGTTGGCCGCGTTGGGGGGCAGCACGTTGGGCGTGATTTTGGGATCGGCAACGGACAATGCACGGTCGTCAAACTCGTAGGTGAGTTTACGCGCTGCTGCCGACTGCTTCACCGACGGTATCTTATTGAAGACCCGGTTAGCGGCTGGCAGGTCAATTCGTCGGCTTTTTTCGACGTTAATCTGCTGATTATCAATCTCGCCCTGCTTTGGCGGCTTTGTGGGCGGCTGGGCCAGCGCAACGGCAGTGGTAAGGGTCAGGAGTAGCGTTAGGGAGTTGGTCATCTTACTTTGATGTAGGATGTAGGATGTAGGATGTATAGTATATGCTGTAGCCTATGCTCGTCATATATCATACATCACACACCATACATCAATTTTCCTTCATCCCGGCCAGCTTTTTCTTTGCTTCGGCCACGATGGTTTCGTTTTTAGAGTTATCGATCACGGATTGCAGCACGGCGCGGGCCTGAGTCGTCTCGCCGAGGGCCGCGTTGTTGTCGGCCACGAGCATAAACGCCCGGCCTTTCCAGTATTCAAATTCGTCAGAATCGAACAACTCATTAAATTTCAGCAGCGTCGTGGTTGATTCCTTGTATTTTTTCTGGCGGTTCAGAATATCGCCGAGCAGGTATTGGGCTTCGGCCCCGTTCAGGTCTTTGGCAAGGGCCACCGTCCGGTCGAGTTCAATTTTGGCACTGGCATAGTCGCCTTTGTTCGCGGCTACCTTGCCGAGCGTGAGTTGCGCCCGGTTTTGTGCGCCCGGCACCACGTTTCCGGTTGTGATAATGTCGCGGGCCAGCACAGCCGCCGAATCGGGTTTGGCGGCTAACAGATACACGTCCATCATGCCAAGTTGGGCCGACACCTGCCCGGCTTTGTCGGTAGCGCGGGTCAGCACAAAGCGGTAGTTGGCAATGGCGCGGGGAAAGTTTTTGGCTTTGGCCTCTAAGTCAGCCGCCCGCGTGGCCGCCCGCGTCGAAAATTCGGACGTGTTGTCGAGCATCACCGAGCCGTAATACCGCAGGGCGTTAGCTGCGTCGCCGGTCAGCCTATACGATTCACCAAGGTAGAACTGGGCTTCGTCGGTGTTGGGCGAGTTGGGGTATTCCTGCAAAAACGCCAGCAGTGCCTCGGTTGCCTGCGGGTATTTGCCGCTGCCAAAAATATTTTTGGCGTTCTCGAACTCGGCCTTTTCGACTTCCGTGCTGCCGGGATTGGCTTTCTTGAAGCGGCCTAATTCAGCCTGAAAGTCTTCGGGTCGTCCGGCATCGTTGAGCGCGTTTTGCAAACCAATCAGCGCACTTTGCGCCCGGTCGGAGCCGCCGAACTCGGCCAGAATCCGCCGATAATCAGCGATGGCGGCTTCGTAAAGTTCGAGGTTGGCGTTGGCGATGGCCCGTTTTTCGAGAGCCGCCGGAATCAGGTAACTCTTCGGCTTGTCCTGAATCAGCTTGGAATAACTGCGGATTGCCACCTGAAACGCGCCCTTCTCAAAATCCACGTTGGCGGCCTGAAACAGCGCGTCGTCCACGTAGCGCGAGCCGGGGAACTGCCGCTGCAACTGATCGAACTGCGCTTTGGCTTCTGATTCGCGGCCCACGTAGGTCAAAATCACGCCTTTCTGATAGGTGGCGTAGTCGCGGTCGCCCCGGTTCTGGGCAATAGCCTCGTCGTAGGCCCGCATGGCATCGGTGTATTGCTTGTTGGCAAACAGACAGTCGGCCAGCCGGACGCGGGCATCGTCGGTGGCGGTGCGGTCGGCGGGGTCTCCGCCGTTCTTCAGAAACTCGCGGAAGGCGGGCAGGGCCGAGGCATATTTTTTCTGGTTGTAGTAGGCGTAGCCAATGGCATACTGCGCCTTCGCACCAAATTCTTCGCTGCCCGTTTTCACCACCTGAGCATACAACGGAATGGCCGCATCGTACTGTTTCTGAGCCGAGTAGGTTTCGGCTTTCCAGAACTGGGCGGCTTTTTGCAGCGCGTCGTCGGTCGGGTTTTTCAGCGATTTATCGAAGTTGGCGAGGGCTGCCGGGTAGCGGTCGGCGTTGAAATCGTTCACGGCCTGGTTGTAGGTCAGCCGTTGGTACGTGGCATTGATTTTGGGAGTCCGGCGTTTCAGTTTCTCGATGTACGCAATGGCAACGGGGTAGTTGTTCGACGCGAAATAGCTCTCGGTCAGCAACTCGTTGGCTTCGTTTTCAAACTTACTGTCGGGATATTGCTGCTGGAACGCGGTCAGTTCTTTCACCGCATCGCCCCCGTTGTTCTGGTCGAGTTGCAGCTTGGCGTGGGTAAACCGGCTTTCTTCCTGAATGCTTTTATCGAACGGCAACCGACTGGCCTGGTCAAAAGCCGTGAGCGCGAACGGCACGTTGTTGGCCTGCAACTGACTGATACCAAGCGCGTAAGCCGCATATTGTGCCAATGTATCTTTGCCGGTAGCGAGTGGCTTTAGCTGCGTGATCGCGTCGGCGTAGGCCCCGGTTTTGAACAGGCTCTGCCCATAGCGAAACTTCACGGCAGCCGGTGCGCCCGCAAATGCGGCTCCGTTGGCGGCTCCCGTCGCGGCTCCTTTTCCGCCTAAGTATTGCCGGTAAAACGGAATGGCTTTGGCGTAGTTTCCCTGCTGATAATACACCTCGGCAGTAAACAGCGCGACTTCGGGCAGGCCGTTTCCGCGTTTCAGGAGCGGCTCGGTGTACGCCAACAGTTCGTTGTATCGGCGTTGTTTATACAGAGCCTGGGCAATAAAATTCGGCACCTCGTTTTGGTACGTCGGGTTGGCGGCAATGCGCTGAAAATCGCTCACGGCCTCGCCGTAGTTGCCCTGCCTAAAATTAATCACCCCGGCATAGTACGAAGCCGCCGGCGCCACATCGAGGTCGGCATCCTGCTTGATGGTGTTCAGCAGCGGCAAGGCCCGTTTCAAATCCTGGGTGTTGTAGTAGGCCAATGCCAGCCGGTATTTGTTCTGCGCCTGACCGTAGTAATTCCCGTTTTGCCCAACGGCTTTTTCGAGAAAACCAATGGCCTTGTTATAGTCTTCGCGGTCGAAATAATACTTGCCGAGGTCGCCGTAAAGCTGCCCGGCTTTGGGATGCTGACTGTGGTGTTGAACGAAGCGATCCACTTGCACTTCGGCACCGGGCGCGTTGGTGTACAGGCTCGTTAGGGCCAAGTAATACTCGGCTTCAACCGCGTTCTGGTCGGCGGCTGGCGTTCCGGGCGTGTCGAGGGCAGGTGTGGTACTGGCGAGTTGCCGCCGGTCGAGGTATTGCCGGAACTCGTAGCGGGCGGCTGCGTAGTTGTTTTTCTCGAAGAGTTCGATGCCATTGCGGAAGTGCAAATCCGGCTCGGTATAGGTCAATGTCCGCTGGGCTACGGTCGGCAACAGCGCGGCTCCGGCGAGGGCAACGGTCAGCGCGAGGGATATTCCGGCCTGTCGGATAGGATTTTGGGGCATATCTGATTGGATAATGGGCAAATGCCTTGTATTTTCGCAGTTCTTTTTAGGTTTAAACGCAGAGGGAATGATTTTTTAACACAGAGACACGGAGGGTTTCACGGAGGTCACAGCGCAAAACTATGTGAACATATTTATTTCTCTATGACCTCTGTGAAACCCTCCGTGTCTCTGTGTTAAAATTCGCTGTGTTTAGAAAAAACAACGCCCAATATCCCGTTTTCCGTATGAAATACCAAGTTCGGCTGGCTTTGATGCTCCTGATGCCGCTTTTCTTAGCCAACCGCCCGTCGTTCGCCCGCCCCGATTCTACCGCTATCAACGCCACCGACGACGATGAAGCCCCGCTGCCGGCACCAACTATCTCCTACACCCTGGCAATGCCGCAGCCACAGACGCACTTTTTTGAGGTGACGATGCGGCTGACCAATTTCGCCGGGCCGACCAATGCCCGCAAAGCCGGGTTCGTTGATCTCAAAATGCCCGTCTGGACACCCGGTTCGTACCTGATTCGGGAATATGCCAAAAACGTCGAGGGCTTCACGGCTACGGTGAACGGCCAGCCCGTTGTTGCCGTGAAAAGCAAGAAAAATACGTGGCGGATTACGTCTCCCACCGGGTTAGCTGCGGGTGCCGAACTGTCAGTTCGTTACCGGGTCTATGCCAATGAGTTAACCGTCAGAACGAGTTTTGTGGACGAGGAACACGGCTACGTGAACGGCGCAAGTATGTTTTTGTATCACGATGCGCTCAAAACTAATCCGCACCGGCTGACGGTGTTGCCCCACGCTTCGTTCAAAAAAGTAAATACGTCACTCCCAACCGTGAGCAACGAGCCGGGCTTTGTATTCGAGGCTCCCAATTTTGACATTCTCGTGGACTCACCGATTGAGATTGGCAACCACCGGACGTTTACGTTTACGGCATCGGGCGTGCCGCATACGGTGGTGCAGTTTGGCGCGGTTGATTACAATGAACGCAAGCTCGCGGCTGATTATCAGCGGGTTTGCGACGCGGCAGCATCCGTCGTGGGCGAGCATCCGGGGCCAAACTACACCTTCATCGTGCATCATCTGGCGCAGGGCGGGGGTGGTCTGGAACACCTCAACAGTACATCGCTGCAAACCGGGCGCAATACCTACGGCAGCGAAGCCGCTTACCGTGGCTTTCTGACGCTCGTGGCCCACGAATATTTTCACCTCTGGAACGTGAAACGCATCCGGCCCGTTGCCCTCGGCCCCTTCGATTACGAAAACGAAAACTATACTCGGATGCTATGGGAAGCCGAAGGGTTCACGGCCTTTTATGAAGATTACCTCGTGCGCCGGGCCGGGTTCACCACGCCGGAGCAGTATATCAGCATCGTGGCGGGCGACATCGGCACCGTTGAAAATCAGCCGGGAAGCCGGGTGCAGTCCGTAGCCGATGCCAGTTTCGATGCCTGGATCAAGTTTTACCGCCCCAACGAAAACAGCCAAAACAGCACCATTTCGTATTACACCAAAGGCGCGGTGCTGGCCTCGCTGCTCAACCTCGCCATCCTCGACGGCTCCGACGGGGCGCGGAGTCTCGACGATGCAATGCGGTTTCTGTATCAGGAATACTACAAAAAACAGCAGCGCGGCTTCACCGACGACGAGTTTAAACGCGCTTTGGAAACAGCCGCCGGGCATGATGCCAATGGGCGCAGTTTCGATGACTTTTTCGCCAAGTACGTGAACGCTACCGAAGCCATTGATTACAACACATTCTTCGCGCCGGTTGGCCTGAAACTCACCACCGCCCCCGTCAGCCCTGCCGACGGTTTCTTGGGTGCAACCACCGTACCGACTGGCGGGCGGGCAACGGTAACGGCTGTCCGGCGCGACGGCCCCGCCTGGACCGATGGGCTGAACGTGGGCGACGAAATCATTGCCGTTGACAGTATCCGGGTGCTTGACGACCTGAACCGACTGCTGACTGGCCGCAAGCCCGGCGACGTGGTTCGGGTGCTGGTAAACCGGGCCGGTCTCCTCCGCGAACTGCCCATCCGGTTAGCCGAAAACCCGTTGATTATTTATAAGCTGGAACCGTTGCCGAACCAAACCGAGCGGCAGAAACGGTTGTATAACAAGTGGTTGTGGGTGAAGCCATGAAACTTGATCGGTATGAACTGAAGTCTGAATTATGAAAAGGGCGAAGACTACCAACCATTTACCATTCGACCTTGATATGAATGGGAGCAATACTCCGGTTGTCCGCATTGACAAATCGTTGAACAAGTACACCAATCAGGTGCTTTTCCCTGAAAAAGTAAAAAAAGCTAAACAAGCATTTGAGAAATTAGGACTTCCTGGTCTGAAAGGGTGAGGCTGTTAATGTCTTGTAAATGAGGCAGAAACAGTATTTCTACCGTTCATAAACACGTTGAAGCCCGGCCAGTTTGGTAGGGCTTTGTGCGTATTCGAGACTTTAGCCGACTTTGGTAATGATAAATTAATATGTGCCTTCCAACCATTTATTACTTTGCAGCGTCTTGTGGTCAACACGTCTCATAGTTTTCATCTTTATCAAATCGTTTTTATGAAAAACACGTACCACGTATCCCAATCCCGGAGTTGGCTGATTGCCCTGATGTGGGCAATCGGGGTTGCCGTTCCAGCCGGTGTATTCGCGCAAAACCCGCTGACACTGACGCAACCGACGTACAATTGTCAGATTGGCAGCATTAGTTTCAATACCACCGGGGGCGATGGGACGATCATCACCTACACGGCTCCCGGCATTATGCGGGCAGCCGTAACCAACAGCTTTGGCACCGTTGAGCCGGGCCTGCGGGCTGATCCGAAGCCGATTGTGATTCAGGCCACCCAAAGCGGGCGGACAACGGCCTACACCTTTGACCTGAAGGCCTATTGCAACACGAACAGCCAACTGCCCTCGCCGATTCTGGCTTCCGTTCCCGATCAAACCCTTACGGCCAACACGCTCTACACCTACCCCGCCATCGAAATCAGCAGTAACGCCTACAATCCGGCGGTTGATGACCGATACCTCGCGTTTGCCATCACAGCCACCGGGCTTCCACCGGGAATGCAGTTGACGACCAGCGTGCTGATGCGAACGGCTTTGCTGGTTTCGATCAATGGCCGACCAACTACGCCGGGAACGTACCCGGTAACGGTTACGGCAACCAATACGGTATCACCGGGAAACGCGCCTTACGTGACCCGATTCACGATTACCGTTGTTGGAACGGGTAGCGGCACGGGGCTGACGCTAACCCAGCCCACCTACACCTGCCAGACCGGAGCCATTACCTTCAACACCAGCGGGGGCAACGGTTCACCGATCAGCTTTTCGGCACCGGGCATCAGCCGGGCATCGGCCAGCAGCAACAGTGGTACC
>JBBRNH010000093.1:0-21796 GCA_038230415.1 Cytophagales bacterium
GAAACTTTGCTTTTGTGCAGGATGTGGGCAACGCCTTCGCCCCGATTTACACGCATTTCATGGCCCAAAACCACGACCTGCCCTTTGGCGAGCGCGAAAAAAACTGGCAGAACCTGCGCCGGGGCCGCTACGTGGAGTTTAATTTGGTTTGGGATCGCGGCACAAAGTTTGGTTTAGAAACCGATGGTCGCACCGAGTCAATTCTGATGAGTATGCCGCCCGTTGCCAACTGGGTTTATGATTTCAGGCCCGAACCCGGTAGCCGCGAAGAAGAAACGCTGGTGTGGTTGCGGAAGGGGGTGGGGTGGTAGGTAGAGACGCAATACTTTGCGTCTCCTATCCTTGCGGAGACGCAAAGTATTGCGTCTCTACCTACCGATTCATCGAAATCAAAAATTCTTCGTTGTTGCGGGTGCCTTTCATCCGGTCAAGCAAGAAGTCCATCGCTTCCGTTGCGTTCATGTCGGAGAGGTGTTTTCGCAGGATCCAGACGCGCTGCAAACTCTCTTTGTCCATGAGCAAATCTTCCCGGCGTGTGCTGGACGTAAGCACGTCAATAGCCGGGTAAATCCGTTTGTTGGAGAGTTTCCGATCAAGCACGATTTCCATGTTGCCGGTGCCTTTGAATTCCTCAAAAATCACCTCGTCCATCTTTGAGCCGGTGTCAATCAGGGCCGTAGCGATGATGGTCAGCGAGCCGCCATTCTCTACGTTGCGGGCCGCGCCAAAGAACCGCTTGGGTTTGTGGAGCGCGTTGGCATCTACTCCGCCCGACAGAATCTTGCCCGACGACGGCACGACCGTGTTATATGCCCGTGCTAAGCGCGTGATCGAGTCTAAGAGAATTACCACGTCATGGCCGCACTCAACCATCCGTTTGGCTTTCTCCAGCACCATATTGGCAACCTTCACGTGCCGTTCGGCTTGTTCATCAAAGGTGCTGGATATGACCTCAGCATTTACACTCCGGGCCATGTCGGTGACTTCTTCGGGCCGTTCGTCAATCAGCAAAATAATGAGGTGGACTTCCGGGTGGTTTCGGGTGATGGCGTTGGCGATCTCTTTGAGCAGCACCGTTTTACCCGTTTTGGGCTGGGCCACAATCATACCACGCTGGCCTTTGCCGATGGGTGCAAACAAATCAACCACCCGCGTTGAATAATTTTCGGGGCGATTACTGAGCCGGAGTTGTTCTTCTGGGAAGAGCGGGGTGAGGTATTCAAACGGAATCCGGTCGCGGATTTCTTCGGTTGTTTTGCCGTTCACGGTTGTCACGCGCAGCAGGGCAAAATACTTCTCACCTTCTTTTGGCGGGCGAATCGCGCCTTTCACGGTGTCGCCGGTTTTCAGGCCAAACAGTTTAATCTGGGATGGCGAGACGTAAATATCATCCGGCGAGGCTAAGTAGTTGTAGTCGGCAGCCCGTAAAAAGCCGTAGCCGCCATCCTGCATAATTTCCAGAACGCCCTCATTATCAATGATTCCGTCGAACTCCCGGATGTGCTGGTTGTATTGCCGACGGATGCGGTTCTGGTATTCCTGAGCCTCGCGGTTAAGTTGCGGAGCGGCTGGTTGTTGGGTTTGCTGGGTGGATTGCGGTTGAGGAGCCTGTTCGGGTTCCTGCTCAGAGCCATCAGCGGCTGAATCGGTATCTACCAACGCCGTACCCGCATCCCCGTTGTCATAATCGGCATTTTCGACCGTTCGTTGCTGGTTGGTGTTTGGCTGTTCAAGTACGGTAGGCGTAAAGAATTCGTCTTCGGGATCAACAGAAAACGATGGCAGTATATCGTTGGCGGGTTCGTTCCGACGGTCACGGAAACGGCTCTGCCGGTCGTCGTTTGCTGGCCGGGTGGCGTTGGTGTCCCGGCGTGGGCGGTCAGCATTGCGGCCTTCCGGGGTACGGCCTTCCGGGGTACGGCCTTCCGGGGTACGTTCCCGGTTACGCCGACCGTTTTCGTCGCGTTGGGGAGCGGTGTAGCCTTCCGTGGCGCGGTCGCTTGGGGTTTGGCTGACAGATGACTGGCTTTTTTGAGGTTGTTCTTCCGAAACATTATCCTGAGTATCAGAATATTGCAATGCGATTTCGGGTTGATAACCTGGGGCAGGAGAATGGGGGACAACCGGCGTTGCAACAACGTCAATAATGGCTTCGTCGGCTTCGTCAACAATCACGGCAACGTCCTCACGCAGTGGGCGTTGTCGGCCCCGGCCCCGTGGCGCGGCATCACTGTCGGCGGGTTGGGTTTGCTGTTTGCGGGGGCGTTCGGGGGTGGTGGTCAGTGCGGCAGCCGCCGTTGGTGCTTCGGGTTGGGTTTCTGTTGCCGTATCCACTGCGGCAGTGGGAGCTTGTGCAGGGCGCACACGCCGGTTTCGGCGGGGGGCTTCTTCCTGGGGGGTGGGTGCCTGTTCGTCAGCCACCGGCATCCGGGCCTGCTGATCTAAAATCTTGTAAATCAGGGCGCGCTTATCAAGGCTGATGGTGTCGCTAATGCCAAATTCATTAGCCATAACCCGTAACTCCGACAGGAGTTTAAGGCTTAATTCTTCTTTATTGTACATACTAAGCAGGTCAATGGATAACCTTTACACAGGATTGTTGGGTAAAACGATGAATTGATTGCCCGGTAGCAATCGGTGGCAGGGGGTAGTCAGCAACAAAAGGCAAACAGGGTATCAAACTGGAAGTGAGCGGACTACTGAACCGACTGGCTGCGAACCGAAACACATGATGTGCGATAATAAAGGATCGGGCGAGCCGGGTGGCTGTTGGCTGAATTGCCGAAATTCTACGTAGCAAATATAGGCGGCAGTTCTGGTTTTGTCAAGATAACGCTGTCTTTTTCAAAATGTTTCCATTTATCCGTTTGTCGTTTGTGTGGTGTTGTTGGGGGCAGGCGTACCAACAAGACTATCAATCCGTAGTATTACCCTGAAAATCAACCAACCCCAATCATGCAAACCATTCTCGGTGCGGGCGGCACCATCGGTAAAGACCTCGCCAAAGCCCTGTTGCAATACACCGACCACGTCAGAATCGTAAGCCGCAATCCCCAAGCCATCAACCCAACCGACGAACTGATGGCTGCCGACCTGACCGATGCCGATGCCGTGAGTCGCGCCGTAGCGGGTTCAGAAGTGGTTTATCTGACCGTTGGCTACGACTACTCGGTGAAGGTGTGGCAGGAAAAATGGCCCGTCACGATGCGAAACGTGATTGCCGCCTGCCAGCAGCACGGGGCCAAATTGGTGTTTTTCGATAACGTCTATCTCTACAACCCCAATCACCTGAACCCGATGACCGAAGAAACCCTGATTGGGCCAACGAGCAAAAAAGGGATGGTGCGGGCCGACATTGCCAAGATGATTACCAGTGCGGTTCGGGCCGGCACGCTTACCGCGCTCATTGCCCGTGCCGCCGATTTCTACGGCCCCGATAACGACAAGAGTGTGCTGGTCGAAACCGTGCTGAAAAACCTGAAACAGGGCAAAGCCGCCAACTGGTTTGCCAGCCTGAACCACGTCCATAATTTCACCTACACGCCCGACGCGGCCCGCGCCACGGCCCTGCTTGGCAACACCCCCGATGCCTACGGGCAGGTCTGGCACTTGCCTACCCACCCGCAACGGCTGACGGGGCAGCAGTGGGTCGAGTTGTTTGCCAACGAACTGAACGTCAGGCCCAAAGCCAGCGCACTGCCCGTCTGGATGATGGGAATTTTGGGACTGTTTATCCCGATTATGAAAGAATTCAAGGAAATGGCCTATCAGTATGACCGCGATTACGTGTTTGACAGCAGCAAGTTTACCCGTCGGTTTGGCATCGAGGCTACGTCACCAGCCGAAGGGGTTCGGGAAACGGTGCGCGGAAATTAGCGGCTATCCTCCTGATTAATAGCTTCTTGAAGCAGACTATCAACCTCGGTTTGTCGGTTAGCGTACCGTTCTGAGCCGTAGAAATAAGCCGATACAAAACGCGGGTGGGTCAGGCTGATCCCCCGCGAGAACTGGCCGTTTTTCCAGTGGGCCGGAACCGTAATGGTTGTAATCGAGAATAGCTGCTCATCGAGTTGAGCCACGTTTCCGGTTGGCATAACGGCCACGTTATCAAACGGAAAACGATACCGAAACACCGGCGTTTTGGGGGTGTCTTTTGTCCAGATCACGACAAAATACGGCGACGGATTGGCCGACAAGTCGAGTGTGACGCTGCGGTTGGTGTAGCCATATCCCGTGCCGACCACCACCACAATCACGAGTTCGATGGCCGATAACCATCCGGGAGACACAAACCGCACCGCCAGCCGGTCGAGGGCAATGGCGACTAACGCCACCAGTATAGCCACGATCAGTACGCCTACGCCAATACCCGTTACGTCGCGCCGACTGTAATAGACGGCGTAGGGGATGCCGAGGCTTATGGTCAGCAACCCAAGAACAAGGAACAGGGTGATTTTTTGGGAGAACAGAGTCATGGGCGGTCAGATTTAGGTTGGGTTATAATCGCCCGCCAAAGTACGCACAATTGGATTTCTGAAAAGAACCTATTACTATTGCAGTGTACTATTTATCTAATACACTAAAGCGATAAGACCATGATTCATTTCTCCGGCGTTTCGTTCGGCTATCAGCACCGGCCCCGTCTCTACGATGCCCTCGACCTGACACTTCCGCCCGGCACGATATACGGATTGTTGGGGCCAAACGGAGCCGGAAAATCCACCCTGTTGCGGCTTATGGCGGGGTTGCTCTACCCCAAACGCGGCACGATTCAGGTCAACGGCCAGACTCCCGCCGACCGAAACCCGGCGTTTCTGGAAGACGTATTTCTGGTGCCGGAAGAGTTTTATCTGCCACCCGTCCGCATTGGGCAGTTTGCGGGCAGCAACGCCCCGTTTTATCCGCGTTTCGATGCCGGGCAGTTTGCCGCATATCTCACCGAGTTTGGCCTGACTGCCGATCAGAAACTCAACCAATTGTCGTATGGTCAGAAAAAAAAGGTACTGATTGGTTTTGGACTTGCCACGAATACGGCCCTGCTGCTGATGGACGAACCGACCAACGGACTCGATATTCCGGCAAAGGCGCAATTTCGGCGGTTGGTGGCTGCCGGCACCGACGGTGCCGAAAACCGCACGGTCGTTATCTCAACCCACCAAATCCGTGACCTCGACACCCTGATTGACCCCGTTGTGATACTCGGCAGTGGCTCTGGCGCGGCCATGACGGTTGCGCTGAACGCCGGTATCGAAGAAATCACGGCGCGGCTCTGGTTTGGATTAGTGCCTGATTTGACCGGCGTTCCCGGTCCGGTGCTGTATGCTGAGCGGGTGGTGGGCGGTTATGCCGTTGTTACCGAGAACCACACGGGTCAATCGAGCCGGGCCGACATCGAGCGGCTTTTCACTGCCGTGCAAACCCAGCCTGACCGTATCCGGCAGTTGTTTCAATCCGCTAAAATCCTCGTACCATGACCACCAACCAGACTTTCTCGCTGACCCGGTTCGGGCGGCTGCTCGGCAAGCAGTTTACTGACAACCGGGGTCAGTGGCTCACCAACCTGGCCCTGCTGACGGGCGGTATGGCAACCGTTGGGGTGGTGATTGCCTCAGGTGTTCCGCCCGAAATAGACAATATGCGGACAGCCGCGTTTTTTATCGGCGGCTGGGCGAGCTGGTACGTGTTTGTCTGGCAACAAACCGACCTCCTGAACCAAAAAGAACGGGCCATTTCGTATTTGTTGCAACCGGCCTCGGCGTTCGAGAAAACGCTGGCCCTTTGGCTCATCACGGGCGTGGGCTTTGTGGTGGTGTATGTGGGGTGTTTTCTGCTGCTCGATGCCGCTGGCGTGGCCTTTGTGAACAGCCGGGCGTGGTCGGCGCAGCAACTCGATGAGATTCGGATGCGGGGCGGTCTCTCCTCCATAAAGCCGTTTTATGAATCGGCAGAACTGGCTGATATGCCGCCGTTTGTGTGGGTGCTGACGGGCTTGCTGCATTCGTTTTCGCTGGCAATGTTGCTGACCGTTAGGCGATACGCGCTGGCTATTGTGGCGGTGGCAGCCTTTGTGCTAATCGGAGCCGGGTTTTTTCTGAACATCACCGTCGCCAATCAACTCATCAGTCCGGGTAACGTGGTTAGTGGTAAGCCGTTCGAGGGGGTGATTGTCAAGACCAACAACCCCGGCACGTTCTACGCGCTTGACTTACCCCAACCGCTTGGCGATCAGCTTCGGTGGTTGGTGGGTGTGGCGGTGTTGCTGGGTTTGTATGCGGTGGCCTATGTCAAACTCAACGAACGGGAGGTCTAACATGGAATTCAGAAACAAAGAAGCCATATACCTGCAAATTGCCGAGTACGTCGGCGAGCAGGTGCTGTTGGGTCGCTGGCCCATTGGCGACAAGATTCCATCCGTCCGGGAACTCGCCGGTGAACTGGCCGTGAACCCCAACACCGTGATGCGGACGTATGAATTTTTGGGCAATCGGGGCATCATCGCCAATCGGCGCGGCATCGGGTATTTCCCCGCCGACGACGCGCCCGACCGCATCCGGGAGTTTCGGCGCGAGCAGTTTTTCCAGAACGACCTGCCCGCGTTCTTCAAAACTATCACCCTGTTAGGCATCTCTCTGGAGGAGATAGAAACTGAATTTACAAACCATAACGCGCAGACAGCATGAATCAGCCAACTGACCACTCGATACTGACCACTTGCCACTAAACCATGAAACCAAGCACAATTCTTCTCACCCTCGTTGCCTTTGTCGGGCTATCGGGCATGGTTGCCAACAACCTGTTGCTGAAACAGGAATACGACAAAATCAACTGGAGCCGCCCGTACCCCATGTTTCAACGGCAGGCATTGCCCAGCGCCATTCGGCACGTGGTGATCGAGACGTTTCCGGTGGCCTCGGTGGTGATCGAAGCGGGCGATACGGCCCAAATCTTAGTCAAGCCCGATTTGGCGATTCACCTCAAAACCCGTCAGCGTTCCGATACGTTGTTTGTGCAGTTTATGCCGCCCGGCGAACTGTCGTCCGGTGGTTTTAGACCGCGCGATCTGTACAGCGTTCCCAAAGAAGGCGTTGGGCTGGTGTTGCGGCTCCGCGATTTGCACAGCCTGACCGCGACCGAAAGCTGGCTACAGTTAGGTCGGTTCCGGCCCGACGCATTGACGCTTACCCTGAATCACAGCCGGTTAGATGCGTTAGCCGTCAGCAGCGTGGGCGCGTGTCAGTTAACTGTCAATCGGGGCAGTTGGGCGCAGTTGGGGCCGGGGCGGTTTGGCTCGTTGGCCGTATCGGTGCCGGATACGAGCCTGTTGCAACTCTTCGGCACCACCGCCGGTGTGTTTACCAAACGCATATCGCCGTCGGCAACTATTCAACTTACAGGTGGGGCGTTGGGGTTGTTGAAATAAAACTATACCATACTGAAGTGGAACAGCCTGAGGGCGGTGGCAGAAAAAGCCCCGCGCCGGGCTTTTTTTATGCAGCACCGGGCCGTTGGCTCAGTTTCCTTATCAGTAAAATTATCAGCAATTATAACTATTCTGAGAAATGGCGCAACGACGCTGAACTATTTCTATAAACACACACAATAAGGCCTTTTCTACACCTAAAAATTTAAAAGGCGGGTCAAATCCAAAACAAACCAAACCGCGTAGGTGAAGTTAATTCACCTTGAACACTGATTTGTGGTGTTCGGTGAAGGTTTATTCATTGTTTTACTAATTCAAAACCAAACTTATGCGTATTTCTCCGTTTACATTACGGGCAACAAGGGGCTGGCTCCTGGGTTGCGCCCTGATGTTGCTGGCCGCAGGCAGTTATGCCTCCAGCCACCGCGAGGCTCCGCTGATCTCCAACGATCCGCTGGCCGACAATACCGACGTGTATGCGTTCAAAAGTCCTGACGACCCGAACACCATCACGATTATCGCCAACTATATACCCTTCGAATCACCCGAAGGCGGCCCGAACTACTATAACTTCGGCATGGGAATCCGGTATGAAGTACACATCAAAAACAAAACCACAACGCCCGGAGACGACATTACCTACCGCTTTACGTTTACCAACACCAACGAAGACCCAACTACGTTCTTCAACATTCGGCTCGGTAAGCAAAACCTGAAAACCACCTACATCTGCGAAAAAAGCACGAACGGTGGTGCTACGTTCACGACCATTGTTGCCCAGGGCATCGTGCCGCCAAACAACATCGGGCCACGCTCGATTGACAACGCAACCGTTGGTCTCGGCAAATCGTACAACTCGCTCATAACGGCATCTATCGCTACGGCTTCGACCGGCGAGCAGGTGTTCTGCGGTCCTGCCGATGACCCGTTCTTTGTTGACCTCGCCGGCGCGTTTGACGTGGGTAACTTCCGGCCAATGGGCAATACCACCAACGCGCCGAAAGATGCCGTTGCCCGGTATAATTGCCACACGATTGCCCTGAAAATTCCGGTGGCAATGCTCCAGAAAGATGGCAAAACGATGGCGATGGCCGCCAACATCCTTGATCCCGACTATGTGATTGGGGTGTGGGCTTCGGCAAGCCGCAAGCAGATTAAAACTTTGTTTGATAGCGGTGACCAGTCAACCGATGGCCCCTGGATTCAGGTGTCGCGGCTGGGAATGCCCCTGACCAACGAAGCCGTGATTCCAATTGGACTGAAAGACAAGTGGAATGCCGTTACGCCATACGCGGGTGCCGACCTCCAGTTTGCCAAGTACTTTGTAAATCCTGAACTGGCTCTGTACATGGACGATTCGCAGTTTGGTGCTGCCGTTCCATCACTCAACGCCCTGCGGATTCAGAGCAAATCACTCGGTTCGTTTGACTTCCGCAACGGCAAGCCCGGCCTGTTTGGTCTGAAAGGAAACGCTGCTCTGGATGGCACGGCCTTAGCCGAAGCCGCTTTTGGTTCTGTGCTGCTGCCGGATGCCATGAGTCCACGGGCGGTTGACCTGCTGCCGATTTTCTACACGGGTGTTCCCAACCTGCGGCCATACCAACTGGCAACGGGCAAGGCGGGTAATCCACTCGCTGCCGGTAAGCCGTTTATCCACAACTTCCTGCCAACGCTGGGCGATATGCTCCGCTTGAACATGGCTGTGCCGGCTACGCCCCGTAACGATCCGAATTTCTCGTCATTGGGACTGGTTCAGGCGGCTGTATTGGGTCTGACCAATGCGACGTATGCCAACCCAAACCTGCAGTTTATTCCAAACATGGACGGTTTTCCGAACGGTCGGCGGTTAGAGGATGACGTAACTACGATTGAGTTGCAGGCCGTTGGTGGCGTTGTTTTGGCCGCAATTGGCCTGTGGTACGACGACTTTACGCCCGGCACTACGGCAAGCCCCGTTACGCCGAATTTGGTGAATGTGCTGAGTTTCAGTGCCGGTGTTACCAAAAACGACACCACCCTGAAAGCCACGTTCCCCTACGTGCAGTCGCCCTGGAGAGGATTTGATTACACGCTGGTAAAACGTCAGTAGTCCACTCATCGCTAACGAAAAAGAAATCATGAAAAAAATATTAAGTCTTTTAGTGGCCGTGCTGTTGTACGTGCCATTCAGCCAGGTGTCGGCATCGTCGCACCGCGAGGCTCCGCTGATCTCCAATGATCCGCTGGCCGACAACACGGACGTGTATGCGTTCAAAAGCCCGACCGATGCCGAGAAAATCGTGCTGATCGCCAACTACATTCCGTTTGAAGATCCCAACGGCGGGCCGAACTACTACACCTTCGGGCAGGGTGTGCGCTACGAGATTCACGTGAAAAACAACGCGGCTACTCCCGGCGATGACATCACGTATCGGTTTACGTTTACGACCACCAACGAAGACCCAACCACGTTCTTCAACATCCGGCTCGGTAAGCAAAACCAGAAAAGCACCTACATGTGTGAGCGCAGCATTGACGGTGGCCGCTCGTTTCAGACAATTGTCATGAACGGCATGGTGCCACCGGCCAACATCGGGCCGCGTTCTATCGAGAACCCAACCGTTGGTTTAGGGGCTGCCTCGTACAATGCATTGGCTACCAAATCAATCATGACGACTTCGACGGGTGAGCGCATCTTCTGCGGCCCAACCGACGATCCGTTCTTTGTTGACCTCGGCGGTGCCTTTGACGTGGGTGGTTTCCGCAAGCCTACCGGCGGTTTCCAGAAAAATGGTCGCGATGGTGTTGCTTACTACAATTGCCACGCCATTGCCATTGAAGTGCCGGTTGCCACCCTGCAAAAGGCGGGCAAAACCGTAGCGATGGCCGCTAACATCCTCGATCCTGATTATGTAATCGGGGTGTGGGCTTCGGCAAGCCGCAAGCAGATTACCACGCTTTACAACGGTGGTGACGTAGGAAACGACGGTCCCTGGATTCAGGTGTCGCGGTTGGGAATGCCCCTGACTAACGAAGCCATTATTCCAATTGGGGTGAAAGACAAGTGGAACGCCGTTACGCCATACGCGGGTGCCGACCTCCAGTTTGCCAAGTATTTCACGAACCCGGAACTGGCTCTGTACCTCGATGATTCGCAGTTTGGCGGAGCCGTTCCGGGCCTGTCGGCGTTACGGATTCAGAGCAAATCACTCGGCGCGTTTGACTTCCGCAATGGCAAGCCCGGTCTGTCGGGTCTGCGTAATACAACGGCGGTTGTGGGTACGGCTTTGGCCGAAGACGCTTTTGGCCCGGTGCTGTTGCCTGATAACAAAAGCCCCCGCGCGGTTGACCTGCTGCCGATTTTCTACACGGGTGTTCCCAACCTGAAGCCATACCAACTGGCAACGGGCAAGGCGGGCAATCCGTTGGCATCTGGCAAGCCGTTTATCCACAACTTCCTGCCAACACTGGGCGATATGCTCCGCTTGAACATGGCCGTGCCGGCAACGCCCCGCAACTCACCCGATTTCAGTTCGTTAGGATTGGTTGGCGCGGCTGTATTGGGTCTGACCGATGCGCGGTTTACGAACATCAATATGCAGATGATCCCGAACATGGACGGTTTTCCGAACGGTAGGCGGTTAGAAGATGACGTAACCACGATTGAGTTGCAGGCCGTTGGTGGTGTAGTACTGGCCGCAATTGGCCTGTGGTACGACGACTTTACGCCCGGCACCACGGCAAGCCCTGTTACACCGCAGTTGGTGAACGTGCTGAGTTTCAACGCTGGTGTTACCAAAAATGACACGACGCTGAAAGCAGCTTTCCCGTTTGTACAAGACCCCTGGAGAGGTTTCATCGGTGGGCAGTATGCCGGTCCGAAATCATTTGTACCCGCACCACCGGCTCCGTTGTCGGCAACGGTGTTGAGTTACAACTGCTCAACGGGTGATATCCGGTTTGGCCGCGTCGGTGGCGACCCGGCCCGTCCGGTCGAGTTCCGGGCAGCGGGTACGGTCAATGGCGATTTCTGGGGTATGACGGGCGATATGCGTCAGCTTGAGGCTGGTGTTCGCGCTGACCCAAACACCAAGAACATTGTGGTTCAGGTTCGGTACATCGGTGATCCGGCTTCAGAAGCGCGGTACACATTCCCCTTCCGGGTGTTCTGCGGAGGTGCGCGGGTGGGTGCCGAATCGCAGGAGTCGCTGTCGGTACGCCTAATCGGCAACCCGGTTGTTGGCGACGAAGCAACGGTTGAAGTAGCCGGTGCAGATGGTCAGCAACTACGGCTGCGGGTTATAAACGGTCAGGGTCGTATCCTCAATCAGCAGATGGTTAGCGAAGCCAACGGCATTGAGCGTCAGACGCTGAAGTTAGGTCAGCAGGCCGGGGTGTATTTCATCCAGGCTACGATTCCCGGCAAAACGCAGACCATCCGCGTAATACGGCAGTAGAGTTGGGTACTGTTTCACGCGGAGACGCGGAGACGCAAAGAAACTTAAGAAGTAGTTAAAAAACTTTGCGACTTTGCGTCTCCGCGTGAGACCTTTATTTTCTAATTAACCAATATGACTTCTCCATTCATTAATAAATCAATGTTCCGCTTCTTTCTGGCGGGTATTTTTTGCCTGAGCATCGTGTTTGTTTCGGGTTGTAAAAGCACAACCAAAACCACGCAGGAAACCACCTCGACCAACGAGCTGCCATCGTTGTTTCAACGCACCGGCGAACTCGCCAATGCCGTTGAGTGGCCCAAAACGCAGGAGAAAGTGGCCGAACTGAAAGCGAAAATCATTAGGGAACCCAACGAAGTGAAGCCCCGGCTGCAACTCGCCACGATTTACTTGTCGGAAGCCCGTATCACCGGCGAACACCCGTACTACTACCCGGCGATCCTGAAGGTATTGGCCGGTGTGCTGGCGATTGACCCGAAGAATTTCGAGGCTAATGTGTTTACGGCCTCCGTCAAGATGTCGCAACACCAGTTTGCCGAAGCCAAAGAAGTAGCCACTAAAGCCATGCAGATCAATCCCAACAACGCCTACGTGTATGGTGTGCTGGTTGATGCCAACGTCGAACTCGGTAACTACGAAGAAGCCGTGAAAATGTCAGACAAGATGCAGGCACTGAAACCGTCGCTCGAATCGTATTCGCGGGCTTCGTACCTGCGGGAGATATACGGTGATTATCCGGGGTCTATCCAGGCTATGCAACTGGCAGTGCAGGCGGGTTTGCCCGGCTCAGAACCACAGTGCTGGAGCAAAAATACGCTCGGCCACCTGTACGAGACGACCGGAAAGCTGAAAGAAGCCGAGAATCAGTACGACGGTATTTTGGTGCTGCGGCCCAGCTATGCGTTTGCGTTGCGCGGCAAAGCCCAGATTTTCAAAGCCCGGAAAGAATATGATAAGGCCCTTGCCGTACTCGAAAAAGCCGCTAAGGTGATGCCCGAATTTTCGTTCCACGAAGAAATGGCCCAGATTTATGCCCTCCAGGGTGATAAAGACAAAGCCACGAAAAAGTATGCCGAAGTAGTGAAAATGCTGGATCAGGATGCTCAGTCGGGCCACGCCGTTGACCTGGAACTGTGCAAACTATACACCCAAACCGGCCAGTTAGACTCGGCAATGGTGTATGGGCAGATCGAACTTGCCAAGCGACCCAATAACATTGACGTAAACAATGCCGTGGCGTGGGTGTATTACGGCCAGAAAAACCTTGCCAAAGCCAAACAACACGTTGACGTAGCGATGCGGACGGGCAGCAAAGACCCCGAACTCCTGCAACGTGCCAGTGCTATTGCCATGGCAACCGGCAACGCCAAAGAAGGTGCAAAGTTGCTGGCCCAGGCCAAACGCATCAACCCGGAGTTTGTATTGTAGTGCGTACCCCACCGCCCCCAGGCTGTGGGAACTGTGAATAAACTAAAACCTTGACCCCACCGCCCCTAAGCTGTGGGAGTTGCGAATACGTTAAAACCTTGACCCCACAGCCGGGAGGCTATGGGAAACATCAAAACCAATGACGTTCCGTTCGTTCATATCGCTGCTGCTGCTTGCCAACTACCTGCTGGTGGTGGGCCTGGGCTGCGTAGGCCGAACCGACGGACAAGCGATGGTGCTGATTCAGACCGACGAATACAGCACGGATTATCAGGAGAAGGGATACCTCAGGATGGATAGCTTGGAGACATTCTTAACCGAATCGCTCGCCAGCCGCTACGCCGATGCCCCCGAAACGGAAAAGCATCACCATATTTTATGTTCGATTAGCGCGATTGATGCCCACTGCCTGACAGCCACAATCTGGCCCACATTGGCAGCCCCTATTGCCGAGATAGTTTCCCCGCTAACTCATTATCAGTCAACGGTTTCTATTGGCACCTGCCGAGCCGTGTATTCTCCCCCCTGGAAAGCCTAAGATAAGTTTGGCCCGTTGACCTTCCGTTTGTGCGGTTGGGCGGGGGCTGTTCTCATATAGCCTATCTTATTGGTTTCACCCGACGCTACTCCGGTACACTATGCCGTTGCATTGCGTCTATCCAGTTATTCATGTACTCTTTATATACCTTCCGTGCTGCGGCCAAAACCGCACCGGATTCACTGCCGCGTGGCTTGCGGGGATTGCTGGCTGTGCCGCTGACCCTACTCCTGGCCCCTGCGATGGCACAAAAAGCCACGCCCGTTTCGTCGTTCGACTCCATCCGGCGGCTAAACCAGGTCGAAGTAATTGGGCAGGCTGCCGTTGCTCAATCGGCCCTGACCGACAAAACGATGCTGTCGGCGGAACTGTCGGCCAATCCGGCTTCGGTTTCGCTGATGGGCCGCGACTATATTTCCAAGCAGGCCATTGCGTCTTACGGCGACCTGCTGCGGCCTTTGGTGGGTGTGAACGTGAGCAATTTTCAGCAGGGTGGCGTTGGCTACGGTATTCAGATGCGGGGTTACACCGTGACCGAACACGCCCGCGACATTGTGTTTACCATTGATGGCGTAGTTCAGAATCAGGGGTCGTCTATTCAGACCAACGGCTACGTGGACCTGAATCCGCTCATTCCCGAAACCATCCAACGGTTGGAGGTTGTTCGCGGCCCGTTCAGTCCGTTCTACGGCGACCACACGCTTGGCGGGGTGATTTCGTTTGAGACGGCCAACAAACTTCCCTCGTCTATTTCAGTGTCGGGTGGGTCGTTTGGCTTAGTGCGGGCTTTGGCTACCGTCGGCTTCGGCAAAAACGACCGGACGGGTTATGTCTCGCTCGAAGGCGCACGGACGGATGCTTACCGGGCTAACAATCAGGAAAAACACCTGAACGGCCTCGTGAAATATGCTTTTCCGTTGTGGGGTGGTACGGCTTCGATTCGGGCGCAGGTATATGGGTCTGATTTCGGGTCGGCGGGCTACCTGAACCGGGCCGATGTAGATGCCGGGAAGGTGAGTCGAACCTCATTTATTGGTGCCAGCGACGGCGGCACAACGAACCAGCAAAACCTGGTTTTTAACTACCGGGGAGCCAATGCCAGCAATTTTGGCAGTGCCACCGCCTACATTCAACACCACGATTTTGTCCGTATCCGAACGGGTGTCGTGGGTGGGGCGCAACGCCGGGAGGACGACAACCGGGTTTGGTTCGGGGCCGACCTGCGCCGTACCCGCATCACCACCGTCGGTAATCTGCCCATACTGTATGCGGTAGGGGTCAGTTTTCGGGGAGATCGCATCGAAAACTCCCGTTTCGTGACCAAAGAGCGGCAGATTGTGAGTCAGAATCAGGACCGGAACGTGAATACGTACACCCCGTCGGCCTACGTACAACTGCAACTACGCCCAACGGAACGACTGAAAATCACCCTCAGTGGCCGCTACGATCAGTTGTTTTATGAACTCCGTACCGGCCCAACCGATACTGAGGTTGCCAACCTGACGGCCAAACCCAGTACGGGTGTGTTCAGCCCCAAAGCCGGGATTGCCTACCTGGTAAGCCGGGGGGTGAACCTGTTTTTTAATGCGGCACGGGGATTTAAAGCACCGAGTGGTTACGAAGAAAACCTGTTTGACCCGAAGCTAAAAGTTTCTAAATTAACCAGTTACGAAGTTGGTCTTGGGGGTGATAACGCAACGGGACGGCTGCACGGGCTGATAGCAGCTTATCTGTCTGACCAGACGGGCGAGATTCAGACCGATCCGCAGGGCGTTTTGACCAACTTTGGCGATACGCGCCGGAGTGGTATCGAGGTGGAAGGCCGGGCTATCCTGACTGACCAACTCACGGTGTTCGGGAATTACACGCGGGTGGTTGCCAAAATCCGCAACGGTGGTCCCGATGAAATTTATGTCACCAGTACACCCGACTACTTAGCACTGCTGGGCTTGGACTACAACATCAGTGGCGGCACAGCGGCTAATAACCGATTCCTGATTTCGGTGTATGACCAGCTCGTAGGTAACAAAAACCTCAATTCGAGCGGCACTATTCGGAGCGATGCTTTTCACCGGGTGTCAGGCAAGTTGAGCTATGGCCGCCGGAGCTGGGCTAATTTCAGCGTTTTTGCTCAGGGCAGTTTTTACCTCGGCGATGGTGCGTTGAACGAAATGAATTTTCTGTCGGGCGGGCGAATTCTGACTTCCCCCCAGGCCAACGCTACCGTCAGTGCGGGGGTTAAAGTGCCGTTCTGATATTCTGGCTCAACTCTCTGACTATCAACTAATTGACTATCAACTATTGCTATGAAATTCACTGATAAACGTATCGTTTCGCTCATTAGCCTGCTAACCGTCGGGATTGCCGTTCAACTTCTGGCCCACGATGCCTGGGTAGAGCCGGGAACAGGGCCGGTATTCCGGGTGCTATACGGCCACAAAGCACCGGAACCCTACAAATTCGCCAAGGTGACGTTGGTGAATCCCCTCGATGCGGAGCAGCATCCGCTCAAATTCAGCCGAACCGAAACGTCCGATGGCCTGACGATCAAAACGACGGGTGGTCGCCCGGTGCTGTTTACGGTCGAGTTCGATAACGGATACTGGGTCACGGTTGATAATAAGCGTCGCAATGTCCGGCAATCGCAACTGCCCGCCGGTACAAAAAGCACCGACCCGTCGCGTCCGCTCAAATTCTCGAAAACTATGCTGACCTGGCAACCCTGGATGGCCCGCCCGTTGGGGCAGCGCATCGAGTTTGTACCGCAGGGACTAACCGCGATGCCCAAAGCGGGGTCGGGTCTGCGATTGCAGTTGCTGCTCAATGGCAAGCCGTTGGGCGGGCAGATGGTGGAGAACAACAGCAACGAGCAAGGCCCCAAAACCGATACCAACGGCTACGTGACGGTAACGGTGCTGAAAGGCATGAACCGCTTTGCTACCGACCATGACATCACCCAACCCAACGATGCCGATGGCAGGCGGTTGGGGCTGACGGCGGCCTTGGTGTTCGTAGCCCAATAGCCAGACAGTTTATCAGTACGTTTGTTCAGTTCATTTTTAAACTCTTGCAAATCAATGCAACACAAAATCATTACCCTTACAATCGCGGCCCTGCTGTCGGGCGGACTGCTGTTCACGGCCTGTCAGTCGAAAACGGGCGACGCGGCAAACAGCCAGAAAGACGACGCTGACCACGCCAAGCTGGAAGCCAACCACGAAAAAATCAAGGCTTCGCACGCCCGGATGATGATGGCCGATTCGATGATGATGGCCGAACACGCCACCATGCCCGAAAGCTCGGCGGCCCACGAATCGCTCGAAGCCGAACACAAAAAGATGATGGCCGAACACAAATCCCTCGTGGATGAGTATGCCCAGATGGTCAAAAAGGACGACGAGATCGAGGCTAACCACGCCAAAGGCACGGTGTCGGAGGAGCAGATGGCAAAAGACCACGCCCAGATGGAAGCCGACGATGAGCGCATCATGGCCGAAGACGACCGGATGATGAAGGAGCAGGACCGGATGAAGACCGAACACGAAAAAATGATGTCGGCCAAGAAAAAAAGCTGAACCGATTGCCTACCGCCAACCTGTCTTAGGAGTGGGTTGGCGGTGGGCAATGAATACAACTACCCGCTAATGAAAAAAATATACCTGACTGCCAGTCTCGTACTTGGCCTGACGTTGCTGGCTGTGGCGCACGAGTTTTGGCTGCAACCCCAGCGGTTTTTTGCCGCCGTGAACGACGTTGTGCCCATCGAAATTATGGTGGGCGAAGCATTCATGGGCAACCGCTCGGAGGGCAAGAAAAACCGGATTATCCAGTACGTGCATATCGCCAACGGCACCAAAGAAGAACTCGCCCCCGGCATCGCCAATGACCATTACGGCGTGGCGGCTGTGAAACTGACAAGCCCCGGCACCCACCTGATTGCGTTTGCCAACACGCCCAAGTTACTCGAACTCGCTCCCGACCGATTTTTGGCTTATCTCAAAGAAGACGGGTTGGATAACGTGATTACAGCCCGCAAACAGCAGGGTAACGACCAGAAAGGTAGTCGCGAATTATACCGGCGGTGCGTGAAAACGCTGATTCAGGTGGGCGACAAACCCGACGATACGTTTGCTACGAACACCGGAATGTCTCTGGAAATCATGCCATCGCAAAACCCATACACGCTGAAGCCGGGACAACCGGCTGATTTTCAGGTGTTATTTGAGCAGAAACCGTTGCCGATGGCATTGGTGCGCTACTGGAACCGCGATGCAGGTAACAAACTCCACGAAGAACGCCAACGGGCCGACGCGCAGGGCCGGGTACGGTTTAAACTCCTGGCGGGCCGCAACATGGTCAGCCTGGTACAGATGGTTCCGTACACCAGCGCAGCGCAAACCGGAACAACACAAGGCGATTTTCCGCAGGCCGACTGGATCAGCTACTGGGGGAGCCTGACGTTTGGCTGTAAATAGTGCCGGGCCATTGCCCGGTAATCAAATCGAAATTAATCTACTTGACGTACATCAACCCATGAAACAGTCACTACTTATCTTAGTCTTTACCCTGTTCAGTATCAGCGCGTTTGCCCACCTCGGTACCATTGCCGGTACGGTTTATGACCACACCAACCTGCCGCTGCGGGGCGTAACGGTGCAACTCACGGGCCTGAACCGGGCTACCACTACCAATGACCTCGGCCAGTACCGGTTTGCAAACCTCGTGGCCGCGCCCTACAAAATCGAACTCTCCTGCATGGGTTTTGCCCCGCAACTCGTGACCGCAACCGTGCAGGACGACAAAACCACCACCGCCAATATCACGTTAGCATCGGCCCCGGTCGAGTTGAGCGAGGTAACGGTATCGTCGGAACGGGCGCATGACCAACAGGTAATCAGCAGTTTAGACATCAAACTTCGGCCCATCATCAACTCACAGGAGATTTTGCGGATGGTGCCGGGGCTGTTTATCGGGCAGCACGCGGGCGGGGGCAAGGCCGAGCAGATTTTTTTGCGCGGCTTCGACCTAGATCACGGAACCGACATCCGGCTCACGGTTGACGGGATGCCGGTCAACATGGTGTCGCACGCGCACGGGCAGGGCTACGCCGATCTGCACTTCGTGATTCCTGAATTTGTGGCCGGTGTTGATTTCAAAAAAGGGCCATACAACGCCGAAAAAGGTAATCTTGCCACCGCCGGCTGGGTTGATTTCAGAACCAAAACCGCGCTTGACCGTAGTTTCGTGAAACTCGAAGGCGGGCAGTATAACACCTACCGCACCGTGGCCGGGCTTGATTTGCTGGGTAGTCGTGGCCGGGCCAAAAACCAGTCGGCATATTTGGGGGGCGAGTATTCGTACTCCGATTCGTATTTCGAGAGTCCCCAGCACTTCAAGCGGTTGAACCTCATCGGCAAATATCACGGCCACATCGGGGCCAACACAACCCTGACGCTGACGGGTTCGACGTTTTACAGCAAGTGGAATCACTCCGGCCAGATTCCTGACCGTGCCGTTGAATCGGGGCGGATTGGCTTTTTTGGTTCGATTGACCCCAACGAAGGGGGCGAAACCAGCCGCACCAATGCCAACGTGCAATTGGCAACCGTTACGCCCCGCAATCACCTGATTAAGAACCAGTTTTTTTACAGCAACTACGGGTTTGAGTTGTATTCAAACTTCACGTTTTTCAAAGAAGACACGCTCAACGGCGACCAAATTCGGCAGAAAGAACGCCGGAATCTGTTTGGCTACAACGGCAGTTACGCTACCGAAACCAGCATTGGCCGAACCCGCTTTACCACCACTGTTGGCGTGCAGTATCGGCAGGACATAACAGGGGCGGGCAAGACTCCAACCGAACTCTCGCACACCAAAAACCGCACGGAGACGCTGGAACGCCTGAATTTTGGCGATATCAACGAACTCAACGCCGGGGCCTACGCCGATGAACTGATTCAACTCTCTGACCGATTCACGGTAAATGCGGGTGTCCGGGTTGATTATTTCAGGAGCCAATACACTGACCGGCTCACGGCCACGCCCCAAACAAGCCGCGCTACGCAGGCCATCGTTTCGCCCAAACTGAACCTGTATTACACGGCTAATTCGCGGCTGCAACTGTACCTGAACACGGGCAAGGGTTTTCACTCGAACGATGCGCGGGTGGTGGTGCCGCGTGGCGGCAAACAGATTCTCCCGGCGGCATACGGCTCTGATTTGGGGGTAATCGTGAAACCGTTTCCGCGCTTGCTCATCAACGCGGCTGCCTGGTATCTGTGGCTGGCGCAGGAGTTTGTTTTTGTGGGAGACGAAAACGTGCTGGAACTGAGCGGACGTTCGCAACGGATGGGCGTAGATGTGTCGGTGCGCTATCAACTCACCAAAACATTATACGCCGATCTAGATTTGAACACGGCCAACCCGCGCTCGGTGGGCGTTGAGGCAGGTCAGAATTACCTGCCGTTGGCTCCGCGCTTTACGTCGGTAGGAGGTTTGTCGCTTAAAACACCGTCGGGATTCAGCGGCTCGTTGCGGTATCGGTACATGGCCGACCGCCCCGCCAACGAAGACAACAGCATTGTGGCAAAAGGCTATTTTGTGAATGATTTACAGGCGAGTTATACCCGGCGTAACTACACGCTCGGCCTGAACGTGCAGAACCTGTTTGATGTGCGCTGGAAAGAAACGCAGTTTGCTACCGAAACCCGGCTCCGGGGCGAAGCTGAACCCGTGACCGAGATTTGTTTCACGCCCGGCACGCCGTTTTTTGCGCGGCTGAGTCTGATGGTGAGTTTTTGAGTACGGCAATGGCCGACTTACTACGGCTTCACACAGGAAAGCCCAATCACGGGCTGATGAGTCAAAATCGGTGTCCAATACGCTTCGTCATCTGTATCCATTCCTTCGGGCGAGACCAACAGAGAATGCCACTGCACCGCCGACAGACCGGCTTCCTGTAAGGCCGTTTCGTGAGTGGCTCTTGCCAGGTGATAATTGGTGACAGCGATGTGAGACTCGTCGGACTGATAAAAACGGTATGTAATCTCGGCTCCTTCGGCGTTGCTGGCATTTTCGCGCGTGAACCCATACGGGAACATCGCGTCAATGGCGGCTGTGTAATCGGGGTTGCTGTTGATCGTGACGAACCGACCACCGGGTTTTAAGTGCTTAGCAATAACGGTACCCATCTGAGCGAGTTCGTCGGCATTCCGGGCGTAGTTGAGCAGGTAAGTCGCCGAAATAAGATCGAATTGTTGGTTAAGGTTCAGTGATAGCGCGTCCTGACAATGATACACCAGTCCTAATGGGTTTTCAGCTTCGGCTTCCTCCGCCAGCCGGATCATTCCGTCAGAAATATCCACGCCAACTACCCTGGCAGCTCCTCGTAGTTTCAGTTGCCGGGTGTAGAACCCTTCTCCGCAGGCCAGGTCAAGAACGTGTAGGTTCTCCAGATTTCCGACCAAGTTGAAAAACGTGTAGGCTTCTGCATTCTTTCGCCAGGGCAGCATTTTTGAGGCCTGGTACTCTCTGGCAATGGCATTGTAGTTGGTTGGCATCTGTTTGAGGGGTTCGGTAAGAACTATAAAAAAAGGCGGTTAGGCGGCATATTCCAAATCAACCCTGTTGTTGAAATTTGTTTCACGCCCGCACGCCGTTTTTTGGGCGGCTGAGTTTGATGGTAAGTTTTTAGTGTATTTCCGGCAAGATTGCCGGAAATACACTCACCCATTCCACTTTTTCTCAATATCTTCCAGTGTCATGCCCTTCGTCTCGAACACTACGTACCGGGCAAAAAACAGCCCGCCGAACATCACCGAGGCATAAATCATGAAAATGCCGCCGTTGTTACCCAGCGCGGTTGCGGCCATGAGCGGGAAGGAAAAACTCACGCAGAAGTCAAAAATCCAGTGGTACAAACTGCCCATACTCGTGGCAAAACCCCGGATTCGCATCGGGTACACCTCCGAAATC
>JBBRNH010000094.1:0-21014 GCA_038230415.1 Cytophagales bacterium
AATATTGCGCGAGAACGCGGGCTGCAAACTTGGCGGATAAATCACCTTCGCCCCAAAGTGCGAGAGTTCCATGGCCTCGGCGTAGGTGATGGTCGGGATGTTGAAGGCATTGGGGACCTTGCGCGGGTCGGCGGTCATCATCCCGTCCACATCGGTCCAGATGTCAATGGCTTCGGCGTTGAGGGCTGCGCCGATAATGCTGGCCGTATAATCAGAACCACCGCGCCCCAAGGTCGTGCTTTCGCCCTTGTCGGTCGAGGCAATAAACCCCGTAATGAGTTGAACCGGATTGCCGACTAAGTTATCACTCTTGGCGAAATGTTCCTGAATCAGTTGGTTGGTTTTGAGGAAATTAACCTCGGCATGGCCGAACTGCGCGTCGGTTTTGATGAGCAGCCGGGCATCGCAAAACTGCGCCGGAATCCCCTGCGACTTCACACATTCGGTGATGATGGTGGTCGAAAGCCGTTCGCCAAAGCCGGTGATGAGGTCATGCGTCCGGGCCGACAGTTCCCGAATCAGCGATACGCCCCGCAGGAGGTCTTCTAACTCGTTGATAATCACCCGGACAGCCGCAATTACCTTGCCCTGCTCTTTAACGGGAATCAGGGCTTTGATAACCGCAAAATGACGGTCTTCGATGCGCCCCACGAGGGCTGTATAATCGGGAATACCGTTGGCGGCCATCTGTCCGATTTCGATGAGTTGGTTCGTTACGCCCCCCATCGCCGAGAGAACAACGGCTATTTTTTTACCGGCAATGCGGTGATTGTCAATGATTTGGATAACCTGCCGGATGCTCTCGACGGAGCCAACCGACGTACCGCCGAATTTAAGAACGTTCATGTAATCAGTGAAGGGTGAAGAATTCTTTACTAAAAAAGCAAAGATAGGGCCAAAGCCTATTTCACGGCCAGCCTGCGGGCAGTGTTACCGGAACCGGGCCGTAGGTTTGGCGACAATCACCTATTGGTACGGGCTGAGTAGCTAAAAACCCAAACACCGCCGTGCTGTTGATGGCTTCGCGGGCCTCGTTCCGAATCCGCTTCCGCGAGACCGACGCAACGGCAAAGTAGCCCCGTGCGGCATCGGCGGGGTCGTTGGCGTTGATGAGGTTGCCGACTACGGACGCGGGCAGGGGGTCAAAAATACTGCCAGTGCGGGCGCGTTGCTGTTCGTAGAGTTTCCAAAACTGGTAATTGCTCTGCGTGATACCATATTGCTGCACCTCCACAAACTGCGGCCACCGGGCGTAAACCGGCAACTGAAACACCAAAAGATTTTGAATGGGGTTGCCATTGATAGCCGCATCGCTGTAAATATTGACCTCGGTGGTGGCTTCGGTGGTGTAGCAGTTATCGAAACAGATAGCCAAGCAACCAAAACAGCACGGCACCCCGGTTGACTTGCGGGCGGTGAGTCCGTAGGCCGTCCAGCGGTAGTAATTTTTCTGGTTGGCCGGGTCATTGGTGCTCACCGAATACTGATAGCGGTAGGGCGTGATGAAGTTGCTGGTCTGCGAAAATTTAGGCGAAATACTGTCTATCGGTGGCACGGCGGGCATTTGTTCGGGCTTTGTTACATACCGTTTACCATCGGTCAGGATTACCGTCAGGCTGTAACTCCGGCCCACTTCGCCCCGAAACGCAGGGTCGTTGGTTTGGTAAGTCCCCGGTGCGGTTGCCACAAAACGCACCGTCCGGCCCCGGTCGTCGGCCAGGCTAACCTGCGCGTTGGCGGCAACTAATGTGGCCGGGCGTTCGGCATCGGTCAGGCCAAAGGGCGCAGTGTAGGTCAGCCGAACGGCGTAGGGCGGGGCATCGTTCGTGATCTGCCCCTCGATGACCAAACGCGGTTCTTCGACCCGAATGGGCAGATCAACGCGGTCAATGCAGGAGCCGAGTACGCTGATTATCAGGAAACTAACCAGGAGTGAGCGCATGGTTCAGAAATAAAACGAGTAGGCAATGGACGGAATCAACGTGCCGAAAACCGACAGTCGGTAGGCTTCGGTGCGTTGATTGGTGCGGGTGAAATAAATGGAATATGGGTTTCGATGGCCGTATAGGTTATAAATTCCCAGCGTCCAGATACCGTAGCGGGTTTGGGTTTTGCTGAACCGGGTGTCTTTCGAGAACGCCACATCGAGCCGGTGGTAGTTGGGAATCCGGTCGGCGTTACGCTTCGAGAAATCCTGCACGGGCTGGCCGTTGAACAAAAATTGCCCGTCGGGGTAGGTAGCCGGAACGCCGGTGTAATAGACGAAATTGGCCGAAACCGTCCAGTTGTGCGGCAACTGCCACCGCGCCTGCACGTTCAGCGTGTGCGGGCGGTCAATGTAAGCGGGGTAATAATTCCCACCATTAATCCGCAGTTCATCAAATTCGGTTTGCACCGCCACCAACGACCGGGCGTAGGTATAATTGACCTGCCCCGTGAGCCGCCCGGTGTTTTTAGCCACGCCGAACTCTACGCCGTATGCCTGACCGTTGGTTTGGAGCAGGGCCGTTTCCAGAGTTTTATTTAGGATTAAATCGGCCCCGAAACGGTACTCGATCTGATTTTGCAGCCGTTTGTAGTAGCCCTCTATGCTGAGTTCGATGCCGTTGTTTTGCAGATTTTGAAACAGTCCCACCGACACCTGATCGGCAATTTGGGGCGGCACGTAGCGGTCGCTGAGTTTCCAGAAATCGAGGGGCGTAATGGCCGTTGTGTTCGAGATCAGGTTCACGTATTGGCGCGTGCGGCCCGCGCTGGCTTTGAGCGATGTTGCTTTTGCCACCTGAATCCGCAATGCTAAACGCGGTTCCAGCCCGCCGTAGGTCTGAATGGTTTGGCCCGCGCCGTAACGCACTGAATCGGTGATGGTTTCGGGGGCGCGGGGCAGGTTTTCGGCGTAGGTATAAACCGTTTTTGGCCCCAGATTGGCAAACAACGAGTAGCGCAGCCCGGCTTCAAGGGTGATTTTGGGCGTAAACTGCCATTCGGTATTCACGTAAAAACCCGTTTCGCGGCCCTGTTCTGGTTGGTTGCTGCGGGCGTTGATGCTCGATTTATCGCCGGTCGGTTTGGCTTCGCCCGTCTGAATCCGGTACAGAATCAGGTTCGTGCCTACCTGAATTTTGTGTTTCTCGTGGAGGGTATAAAACAGGTCGGCTTTGGCCTCGCGCTGCTCGATAAACGACTGAAACCGGAACGTAAACGCGGGTTTGATACCATCAACCGCCAGTCGGTAATCGCTGTGCAGGGCCGTGATGTTCAGTTGCAGATTGGGCCGAAGTAAACTACTCCACCGGCCTACGAAGGCGTTCGACTGCCAGCCATAGACCGTATCGCCGGGAAATTTAAACGAGTCCTGACTGCGGTATCCCGAAATCGAAATCGTGTTGCGGTCGTTGGGTGTGTAGGTCAGTTTCAGGTTTGCGTCATAAAACGAAGCCCTGCTGTTTTTGACGCTTGCCGTCGGAAACGATTGCAGGATGTAGTTCGGGAAAGCCGCCCGGCCACCCACAATCAGCGTGAGTTTTTTGCTAATCGGCCCATCGGCTACCGCCCGCGCACTCACCGGACTTAGCCCGCCCGACACCCGCCAGCCCGCTGCGTTGCCCGTGCGGGTACTCATCAGCAGCAGCGACGACACCCGCCCGCCATATTGCGCCGAAAACGCGCCCTTGCTCAGGCTCACGTCCTGCACTAAATCTGAATTTACGTTGGTATAAAAACCGAGCAAATGGCTGGTATTGAACAACGGCGCACCGTCGAGCAGCACTAAGTTCTGGTCGGCGCGGCCCCCGCGCACGTTGAATCCGCCCGCGCCTTCGCCCGCCGTTGTTACGCCCGCCTGAAGCGTGAGGGCCTTGAGAATGTCGGGTTCGCCCAGCACAACGGGCATCCGTTTCAGGTCGGGCATAGATAGTTGAATCTGCCCCATCTCAACGGCCCGAATGTTTTTGTCCTGCCGCACGGCCCGCACGTCCACTTCGTCGAGATCAGTCGAGCGGGATTTCAGGTAAAACTCAACCTGTTTGGCCCGGTCGAGGGTCAGCGTTTGTTTACTGCGGAGATAGCCAACCGCCGACAGATACACCGTCAGATTACCCGGCGCGTGGTTGAGCGAGATAATCCCGGCGGTATCGGCCTGCGCCCCGGCGTTGGTCTCGGCAATGAGCAGGTTGGCTCCGGGAACGGGCTTTTTGGTAGTCTCATCACGCACAACCACTTGTAAACGAAGGCGTTGCTGGGCCACTGCCGGGCCAAAACAGGCAATCAGCAGTGTAAAAAAGGCCAAAATCCGAAAAGCCATAGTATTGAGGGTCGTCTTGTAACCGCCAAAAATAGCAACTTTCCGACTCCCGACCCGTTCTACCGATTCGCTTATCGTATAGACGGTTACACTGTTCTCCCGGCCCGCAGTTCGCCCTGAAGTTTCTTCAGTGCATCCATCTCGCCATCGGCGGCTAATTGGCTTTGTTGGGGCCAGGTGCTGCAATCGGCCAGCCGGTAGCGCGGGCCGGCTTTGGTCAGAATCGCCTTAATGTCGTCGGTTAGCGTGTCGGCCAGTTGCTCAAATGTGGTGATCCCGGCTTCGGTCAGCAGCCCGGCGATTTTCGGGCCAATGCCTTCGATGATTACTAAGTCGTCGGGCTTTGCCGAAGAAACAGCGACTTCGTCCGCTTCCGGTTGGTCGGTTTGGGCTTCCTGTGAGAAATTGGTATCGGTTTCGGCGTAGGCTGCCGCCGTACTAAAGCCAGCGTGGGGTGCGTCTTCGGTATCGTGGCCGGTGTAGTATTTTTCGTCAACCACCAGGCCATCGCGCCAGTGTCGGCGGATAACCTCGGCATAGCGGGTAGATGAGCCGTCGTGCCACCGGAACGCAAACGTAAATTCGGACAGCGATACGTTGTCATTGACCGCAACACTCAGTAAATCAATTAGTTCGATCTGCGCGATGTGCTGCACAAAACGGGCTACCTGCTGTTGTTTGGCCGCCTTACCCACAAGGCGGTCGTGGCGGTTGCTGTGAAAAACAGCTTCGGAGTGGTAATGGTCATCAACAGCCTGCTGAAATTGACCGGCAACCATGAGCTGGTCGAGCGCGGAGACGAGTTCGGAAAGATTCATATCAAGCGAGCATATAGGGTTGGATTACGGCCCGCAAGTTCGCTTTTTTTAGGTATCTGTCAATCCCCCGATTCTGTAAAGAAATCGTGAAGTCTCACCGCTCCAACACCGTCATCTCCACGCGCCGGTTGAGTTGGCGGGTTTCTTCGCGGCTGTTGGCGGCAACGGGGCGGGTGCTGCCGTAGCCCCGCGTCTGAATCCGCCGGATGGCAATGCCGTTTCTAACCAAAAAAGCCCGCACGGCATCGGCCCGTTCGCGGGAGAGGGTGATATTTTGGTCAAAATCGCCCTGATTGTCGGTATGGCCCGCGAGTTCGATACGGGTTCGGGAATTTTGCTTCAGGAAACCCAGCAGTAAATCAAGCGTGGGCTGCGATTCGGGCAGGAGTTCGGGGCGGCTCTGCACAAATCGAATGGCGTTCAGGGTGGCCGTTGCACCCACCGTCGGCACCAGTTCGGGTAGTGCTTCGATGCGGGTCTGGGCGATGAGTTGTTGAAACGGTGCGGGTTTTGTTTCGGCCCGTTGCAGCATAATGGTTTTGCCGTATAGCCGGTCAGTGCGGTCAGAGGTAAACGTCAGGGTTTCGCGGTAGGGTTCGTAGCCGGTTGCTGTTACGGTCAGTTGGTAGGGCTGCGTGGGGGGCAGAAGCAGCTTAAACGTGCCGTTGTCGGCCACCTTCTGCCCGGCTTTTATAACACCGGCTTCGGTGGCGGCTATGAGGGTGGCCCCGGCAACGGGTTGCCGGGTTTGGGCATCTAAGATGGTGCCTTCGAGCGAGGCAACGGCTGGTTTGGGAGCCTCGCTGATGGTTGCCATACTGCGGTGCAGTTGACCATAAAGGGGTAGCCCAGGCCAGAACCAGATACCAATTAACCAGATGTTGATTTTGTTCTTCATACGCAGAAACCGGTTGCCCGGCGGCTGGCAAAAGTACGGATTTATGACTGATTTCCTGGCCGATACACCGGCAGGTCAACCGGCTGGCTCATCGCTGAAATTAACCGAAAAATAGTATTGTAACTAATTGATTATCAGTGCATAAATGCCTATAAAAACAACCCGTTTTTTGAACGTTCGTCGGGGTGCTTTCGTTAATAGAGTATGACACAGGTAAGCAACAGTATGATGAACGTAATGACCCCGCAAGCCCCCGTCCTGGCCGGTTCTCCGCCCGACGATAGCTGGAAACGGTCTATCCCGGCGCAGGTGTTTCTGAACCATTTCTTTGCGATGGACTACCATATTCAGAATCAGAACGACCTGCAAAGCGTGGCCCAGTTCCCGATCTTTCAGCGGTTTGGTGGTCTTAACACTGACGACTCGCGGAAGGCCCTGGAGAAGCTGTTACTCAACAGTTGGAGTGCCGAGTATGCCCTCAGAATCACGCCCGTTGTCAACGACGAGCAGTATTTGCAGAGTTCGCTCCACTGGACATTTCCGCAGGCGTATTACAGCGTTTTGTTCAGTGCGCGGGCGTTTCTGACCGTGCAGGGCATCAGCGTCAGCAACGAAGAACTGATTAGAAAGCGGATTGGTAATGCCGTTGTGCGCGGGTTTTATCCGGCCTCACTGGGGTATTATGCCCTCGGCCCGCTCAATGGGTATCGGTTTCAGCGGCTCCCGATGGTGCGGGCCAAAGCCATGCCCGGCAAAAGTGATTTGCTCCTGCCTTCGCGCGAGAATGCCGTGCAAGTTGAACTGGCACAATTTCTGAAAACCACCCGCGATCAGCGTATCAAATCGTTGCGGAATGCCATTCAGAACAACCCCAAAACAGCCCTTCGCAGCGCACGAACGGGCGAGGTGCTGCAGAAATTCGGTGCGGAACAATACAAGCAGTTGGCCCGGCAAATTGGCTACACCAGTTATTTCGATATGTTGAGCCGGTTGCGAATCTCGTCAACCAACCGCAACGGCGGACCGCGTGAAATCGAGCGGTTTGTGGACTCGGAGATTGACGTAAAACTGTTCCACCAGAGTTTGGTCAACATCGTTAGCCACGCTAACGCGGTGCACGAGTTATACATTGCCAAAGCGTTGGGCATCGCGGCTTATAGGCAGTTGGTGAGCCGGTTGCCAATGTATTTGCAGGAGAGTTTTGTGCGCCACCGGCTGGAGACGGTTATTGAGCCAATGCTGGCCGATGTTACCGCAACGGCCTGACTAAGAGGAATGTAAAACAATAAAGCCCGCCAGATTTGGCGGGCTTTATTGTGCTGTGATCCCGGCTGGACTCGAACCAGCGACCGCCTTCTTAGCTTACCCGCTACAACTTTCGTTGCAGTAACGATTCGTTACTTTTGGGGTCTGGACTCTGTCTTCACCTTGTCTGTTATCAGAGGTAGGTGGTTGCCGTCGAGTCTCTACACCTTTTCCAAATGTTGGAACTTGGCTCGGCGTTGTCATCAGAATTAGCTATCAAAAACTATGAAAACTTGTACAAAATGTAAGCAAAACAAGCCATCTGATGAATTCTATGCGTCTGGAACGCATAGTCAGCGAGTGATGTGCTATTGTAAACAGTGCTTTAATCAAAAGGTGGTTATCCAATGGATAGACCGAAAAATTAAAGCAATTATCTACAAGGGCGGTCAGTGCGTTGATTGTAAATTAACGCTTCCTGGAAGCCACTATTCTGTTTTCGAGTTCCATCATCTTAATCCTGACAAAAAAGACTATGATTTGACGCAGTTGCGTTTGAGATCATGGTCTGAAATTGAATCAGAATTAGATAAATGTGTACTACTTTGTGCAAATTGCCATCGTATGAGACACGCTAAACTGGAAGAGTTCACCGAATTTGACAACATCCCACAAAACGTTTCCTGATCTGTGGCTCCTAACTTAAAGGAAGATGCTCTATCCAACTGAGCTACGGGACCATAAAAACGAGAAGCAGCCACCAGTAAATAACAATCAGCGATAAAAACTGACCACCAATCACTGACAACTGCTCACTGTTTTCGTCGGGGTGGCAGGATTCGAACCTACGACCTCCTGCTCCCAAAGCAGGCGCGATACCGGGCTACGCTACACCCCGAAAACTATGTACTGAACTCGTTACTACACACTAAATCAAGCTTGGCGGAGGGAGAGGGATTCGAACCCTCGGTACCCTTGCGAGTACGGCAGTTTAGCAAACTGCTGGTTTCAGCCGCTCACCCATCTCTCCGTGAAATGTGCTTACTGAATTAATCGGGATGCAAATGTAGGGCTATAAGACCTGTTTCGCAATAAAAACAGCAAAATATTTTTGCAATCCGTAGTTTTGCTGACCGCTAACACGTCAACTGAACAGCAATCAGGCTGATTACCAATCCGTCACGAATGAATTTCTTACATCGGTTCTCACTCACTGAATGGATACTTGCCGGACTGTATGTTGGGTTGTATGGCCTTTATCTGTGGCGAGTATTTCGACTGGCCCGGCAACTCAACACCCCGGCGCGGGCGGTAATCCCTAAACTATTTCTGCGAACGCTCTATTTCAGTTTGTTATTGATGGCTTTGCGCGGCCCCACGTTTGGCAATGCTGACCGGCAATGGATGGGCCAAAGCCGCGATGTGCTACTGCTGGTTGATGTCTCGCGCTCGATGGATGCTATTGATGCAGTACCAACCCGACTGGAGCGGGTGAAATACGATATTCGTCAACTGACCGACTCCTTGCCCGGCTCGCGATTTGGGGTGATATTAGTTGCCGATAAGCCGACCCTGTTGTTGCCGCTCACTGCCGATCTCGATGCTGTCAAACAAGTAGTGCGTGCAATCACAACCGAAGACGCAGCTACCGGCGGCACTGACCTTTGCTCGGCCCTGGGGCTGGCAGGCCAGAAATTCAACGCGGGTTCAACTACGTTACAAAGCCCAAAAGCGGTTGTTCTTTTTAGCGACGGTGAGAATTTTGGACCGTGCAATCCCGCTATCTTCGCCCAATTAAGGGCATTGGCGGTTCCGGTATTTACGCTGGGAATCGGCACAGAAACCGGCAGTACAATCAACCGTCCAACCGGATTGTTGCGCGATGAACGGGGCGTGTTGGTGCAGACGCGGCTCAACCCGAACTTTTTGCAAACACTGGCCCGCGATGGACGGGGGCAGTATATCGAAATCGGCACGAATACGCAGTGGCTTTCTGAATTAACCGGTATGCTGATGGCGGTTTCGGGGCCAATTATGAACCGGCAACGGGTGGACGTTGCCGCTGACAAATACTATTACTTTCTGGCGGGCGCGTTGTCGCTTCTATTAATTGACTTGCTGGCAACGATCAGAACGTTCCGGCTCTAAATCATGGGCAACAAGAGATTGGTCTGTGTTATTATTTTTGTGACGAAACCAAAACACGGTTCTTCGTTCGTTCTCTAACTATGACAACGGTATATCTATGGCTTGTGATGTTGCTTGCGTGGTTAGACCTTGGGGGATTTGGCGATATTTCTCGCCGGAATCAGGCCCGCCGACAGGCCGAAAACGCCTATCAACAAGCTGACTACGGTACTGCCGCCCAACTTTATGCGGCCTTGCTCAACAGATCACCGGACCCGGTTGCCCGGCTGAATTTTGCCCATACCCTGTTTCATCAGCACAGATACGTGGCTGCCCGGCGGCAATACGGGCCGCTTGTTCGGGCTAAACAAGCCAGCGTGGCAACGGCGGCAACGGTGCAGATGGGCGTGTTGGCGTGTATAGGCCATGACAGCGCGATGGCCTTGACCTACTTTCGGCAGGCACTCCTGCAAGACACTGATAATCAGACGGCCCGGTTCAACTATGAACTAATTCAGCAACGGTTCACCGCTAAAAACCGGCTTGGTTTCAAGAAAAATACGCAGCAGAATCGGCCTGATTCGGTCGCCAGAAGTGCCACGCAGCAGGCGGTGCCATCAACGCAGCAGCGCGATGCACTGCGTCGGCTGGCCGGGATAAACATGAGCCAAGAACAGGCCCTGCAACTGCTCGATGCTATGCGTGATGATGACCTGCCCTATGCATTGGCCCGGCGTGGCGGACGTGCTGAACGTGTGAAACCCGGAACGGGAAATCGTTGGTAAACTAATGGTTAGTAGTAACTGGCAAATGATTGATGCTTCGCCCAGGAATAAACGTACCACTACCTGCTTACCACTTCCCCCTAAAAAACATGAATGAAGTCGTGATTGTATCTGCCGTCAGAACGCCCATTGGTAGTTTCGGGGGCGTTTTTGCCGGATTATCGGCCATTGATCTGGGCGCAGCCGCCATTCGGGGGGCATTAGCGCGGGCTGCTATATCGCCCGATCTTATCGAAGAGGTGTATTTCGGTAATGTGGTATCGGCCAATGTGGGGCAGGCACCGGCAAAACAGGCCGCGCTCAAAGCCGGATTGCCCGCATACATTCCCTGCACAACCATCAACAAGGTGTGCGCGTCTGGCACCAAAGCCATCATGCTGGCGGCTCAGAGTATTCAGTTGGGCTTAGCCGATGTGGTGCTGGCGGGCGGCACGGAAAGTATGTCCAACGCGCCATATTATGTTCCTAAAGCCCGGTTTGGCTATAAATATGGCAATGCCGAGTTGATTGATGCGCTGGCACGAGATGGTCTTGTTGATGCATACGATCAATGCGCGATGGGCGTTTTTGCCGATGCTACGGCCAAAAAATACGCCATTAGCCGACAGGCACAAGACGATTTTGCCATCCAATCCTACCGGCGGGCCGAAGCCGGAGCCGGGCAATCGGGGCATTTCGCGCCCGAAATCGTGCCGGTCGAAGTGGCCAACCGTAAAGGAAGTACCCTGATTACTGACGACGAAGACGTGAAAAAAGTACTGTACGACAAGATTCCGACGCTCAAACCGGCCTTCACGCCCGACGGAACCGTAACAGCCGCCAACGCTTCGGCCATCAACGACGGTGCTTCGGCCCTGGTTGTGATGAGCCGCCGGAAGGCCGATGAACTGGGCCTGAAACCCATTGCCCGGATTCTGGGCTACGCCGATGCCGAACAGGAACCACAGTGGTTCACAACGGCCCCCATCAAAGCCGTGCCGCTGGCCCTGAAACGGGCGGGCTTGACGCTGGCCGACGTTGACTTTTTTGAAATCAATGAAGCCTTTGCCGTTGTGCCGCTGGCCTTTAGCGAAGTATTGGCAGTGCCACAGCAGAAGATAAACGTCTTCGGTGGCTCAGTAGCGTTGGGGCATCCATTGGGCGCATCAGGAGCCAGAATCGTGACGACGCTGACCAATGTGCTGACCCAAAACAACGGGCGAATCGGCGTGGCCGGTATTTGTAATGGGGGTGGTGGCGCATCGGCCATCGTGATCGAGAAACTGTAAAACCCTCTTCCAATGTCCATTCCGATTGCAGAAACAAATTTCTCGTTTCCGAACCAGACCGGCTTTTACCGGGGTAAGGTGCGCGATGTATATACGTTCCCGAATCGGGTGGTGATGGTTGCCACCGACCGGATTTCGGCCTTTGACGTGGTGCTGCCCCGGCCCATTCCCGGCAAAGGGCAGGTACTGAACCAAACGGCGGCTTACTTCCTGAATGCCACCGCTGATCTGGTGCCAAATTGGTTACTGACCGTGCCAGACCCCAACGTAAGTATCGGCCTGCGGTGCGAGCCGTATCCGGTTGAAATGGTGGTGCGGGGCTACTTAGCGGGCCATGCCTGGCGGCAATATAAACTCGGTCACCGGCTGCTGTGTGGCGTGACGCTACCCGACGGTCTGCGCGAAAACGACCGACTACCAACGCCCATCATCACGCCGACCACCAAAGCCCACGAAGGCCACGACGAAGACATCAGCCGCGCAGAAATTATCAGCCAGAACATCGTCAGCGAGACTGAGTACGTGCAGTTAGAGCAACACGCGCTGGCCCTGTTTGAGCGGGGAACCGACATGGCGGCCAAACGTGGCCTGATTTTGGTGGATACCAAATATGAATTCGGGGCGCGGGACGGGCAGATTTACCTGATTGATGAAGTGCATACGCCCGATTCGTCGCGGTATTTTTATGCCGATACCTACGCCGAAAACCAGGCTGCCGGGCTGCCACAACGCCAACTCTCGAAAGAATTTGTGCGCGAGTGGCTGATTGCCAACGGGTTTCAGGGAAAAGAAGGCCAAACCGTGCCGAAGATGACCGACGAATGGGTCGCCGAAATTGCCGCCCGCTACGTTGAACTGTTCGAGACCGTAACCGGGCAGGCGTTCATTCCGGCCACTGACGGGGACCCACTGGCGCGAATAAGAGAATGTATCGCGAATAAGAGAATGTATGATGTATAATAACCAGTCATTCATAATTTATATACATCATACAGTAGAACCATGAAGCCCCGTTTCGATGATATTTTTATGGAGCTGGCCGTGAATCTCGCCAAACGTTCGCACTGCATCAAGGCGCAGGTGGGGGCAGTTTTGACCAAAGACACCCGAATCATCTCCATCGGCTATAACGGCCCGCCCCCCGGCACCCACAACTGCGACGAGGAATTTGCGGGTGTGGGTTGCCCCCGCGACTCGAAAGGCTCGTGTTCACTGGCCCTCCACGCCGAAGAAAACGCCATTCTCTATGCCGCCAAAAATGGCTCTGAAGTAGCCGGAGCCACGCTCTACGTCACGCTGTCGCCGTGCATTGCCTGCGCCCGCACGATCTACACGATGAAAATTGAGCGGGTAATTTTCCTGCATTCCTACGCCCAGTACAAAGGTATTCCGAGCGACGAAGGCGTTGATTTTCTGCGCCGGTTTGGGGTAAATGTGGTGCGCTACGTGCCAACGGAAGGTGTTACGCTGTTGGCCGATCCACCCCTTAGAACCACCACACCCCCCACCCAATGAATATTCTGGCGCATGGGTATCTGTCGGAACTGACTCCGCTTGGCCGTAACGACGGGGTGCTGATCGGTAATTTTGCGGGCGATTTTATCAAGGGTGCTCCCGCTCACCCGCGCCACGCTCTGCTGCCCGACGAGCTACTTGGCGTGCGGCTACACCGGGCCATTGATTCCTTTACCGACGCTCATCCCGACGTGGCAACTGTCAGAACCATCCTGCACCCGCGTTGCCACAAATACGCGGGCGTGGCCGTTGATGTGTTTTTTGACCATTTTCTGGCCGTTCATTTTCAGGAACTTACCGGCGAGTCGCTGACCGATTTTGTTCCCTATTTTCAGAATACGCTTCTGCAAAACACCGCCCGATTACCCGAATCGGCGGGCCGGATGCTGGCCGCTATGGTTCGGTACGACTGGCTGACGCACTACCAAACGGCTGATGGTGTTGATCGTTCACTGAAAGGACTGGCCCGCCGAACGGCTTTCCCGTCGGGTTTAGACACCGTAATCGAGGATTTTATGGCTAATTACACGGCCATCGGTGATGCTTTTAGCCGGTTTTGGCCCGCGCTGGTAGCTGAGGTCAGACGGGTAGGGGAGGTGCTGATTCACAGCGAGTTGTAGAAATTAATTGCCGTTGCCAGACCCGCCCGGCTTTTCAGGTCCGGGCGTTTTTCCTTCAGAAAAGCCTCAACCTGCGGCTGTTTGTCGGCCATCAGGTCGAGCAGGGTTTTTCGGCTTGGCGTAAACTGCTGCGCCTTTCGATTTGCCCCGGCCACGTACCACTCTGTTTTCCTGACTAATTCATCGTCTTTGGTGCCGACGTTCAGGGCTGCGTTGTAGTTTGCCCGTCTAAGAAATAAATAATGGTATTGCAGCAGGGCTATTTTCCCGCCTGTTATCTGCTCAAAAAACCCGGATAACTTATCGGCTTCGCCCCTGAACTCACGAACGTTGATAAACCGGCTCACCGAGCCAGTCAGATCATTGCGGTCGAAATAGCGTACTGATGCGGCCCGCACCGCCCGAATGTCGCCCTGAGCAACGCGCACATCCAGCTCGTGCTTGGCAAGGTCAAGCCGGATAGGAACACCCGTCAGTGAGTCGCTGCTGCCCGAAATTTTGCCGTAGAACTTGATTAATCCCGCCTGAAACGTAGAGTCTAAATAGTTGCTGCCGAGGAGTTTGCCCGGCTCACCGGCTACGCCGAACAGTACGCCCGTTTGCGGAATACTAAACGTGCCGTAGTTAAGCCGGTCGCGGGTGCTTTGCATCATGGCTTCATTTTGCGCCATCAGGCGGGTGGCAAAAGTCAGCAGAAAGAGGAAGGTGATTGAGTGGCGCACGGTGTTATTTTTTGCCAAGTTTAGCGAAAAAAACAGGGATGTCCGCTTACCTGCGCTGGCAAGTCAGCCCCGGCAAAACGTTTCCCAGAACCGGGTGTACAACTTCTGGGCGTAGGTCTTGAAATCGTGGTGCGAGCCGTGAATGGTGAAGGCGGGAAAAACGCGCTCGTGGCCCGGAATCGGCTCAACGGCGATACTGCGGCCCGTTGCCCAGCGGCCCGCTATCTGGTTTATGCTTCCCGTCAGGCGCAGGCCCGCGTCGGGCAGGTCGGTTTGGCAGGTGGCCGGGTGGCGGGTGGTGGCTAAATCCTGGGTAAAGCGTTGTAACTGACCCGCATCGAACCAAGACAGCGCGGGCAGGTTGAGCCGTTCGGCAGGGCGATTGGCGGCCTTTCGGCACAAAAACTGCACCAACAGCCACGAATGTGGTGCGCCGGTGTTGGTTTTGTCTGCCTGGGCTGAACCGGGCCAAACGGGTGTTGACCGCATCAAAACCTGGGTGTCTAAAATTTCGAGAGGAGCCGTATCGGGGCCGGTGGCGAGTTCAAGAATCATAGCTGATGACGTGTTTGTGCAAAACAAGGCTATAAAGATAACGATTCTGCCCGGCTCCGGGTTATGGCTCATAGTCAATACGGCTTAGACCTTAGCCAACGGTCCTGCGTTACATCGCTCCAATGCTCCAGATTGCCCACGATCCGATTTACTGTTTGCCCCTGCCGGTGAGTTCAACGGGTGAGCCGCACCGTTTTCCGATGAGTAAGTATGAGCTTATCCCCGAACAACTGCTTTACGAAGGCACCTGCACACCCCAGAGCTTTTTTTCGCCCGCGCCCGTCGAGGACCGCTGGGTGTTGGGCGTTCATACGGCAGAGTACGTCCGGCAGTTGCAGACGCTCACTGTTTCGGCCACGATGATGCGCCGGATTGGGTTTCCGCTCACCGAAACGCTCATAAAACGCGAGTGGATGATTACCCAGGGAACGATTGACTGCGCCCGGATTGCCCAACGCGACGGTGTGGCGCTGAACGTTGCCGGTGGTACGCATCACGCCTTCCCCGACCGGGGCGAAGGCTTTTGCCTGCTCAATGATGTGGGGATAGCGGCTAACTATCTCCTTGAAAATCAACTGGCCCGGCAAATTCTGGTGATTGATTTAGACGTGCATCAGGGTAACGGCACAGCGGTGATGTTTCAGGCCGAACGGCGGGTGTTTACCTTCAGTATGCACGGAAAAGACAATTACCCACTCAAAAAAGAGCAGTCAGATTTAGACATCGAGCTACTCACTGGCACCGACGATGCGCTGTATCTGAACATAATATCGGAGACATTGCCCGCGTTGGTCCGGCGGGTGCAGCCCGATTTTTTGTTTTATATAGCCGGGGTTGATATTCTCGCTACCGACCGATTGGGGAAGTTAGCCGTTTCGCGGGAGGGGTGCCGCCAGCGCGATTTATTCGTGTTTGAGCAGGCCCGCCGGCTCGGCTTACCCATTGCCGTCTCGATGGGGGGCGGTTACTCACCGCGCATTGCCGATATTGTGGAAGCGCATTGCAACACCTACCGCACGGCAAACAGTGTATTTTTTGATTAGCCAAAAAAGCCGAAACTGTGATCATCAGAGTTTCGGCTTTTTTGGCTAATCAAAAACAGGAATCCTACGTGTGCGTAACGCCAACGGGTTTGGTGGGTTTGGGGCCATGACCGGGGCCGCCATGACCGGGACCTTCGGTGCCGCTGTGCGGAGGGGTTGCTGTGCCGCTCTTCGGTGGTTCGGGGTGCTTTTCGGTGCCGCTGTGCGGGCCGGTCATGGTGCCGCTACCGGGTGTGCAGTTCGTGGGGCCGGTGGCAGTGCCGCTTTTGGGGCCTCCATCGGCTGCGCCGGCGCGGGCGGCTGCCACTGCGTCGGTGGGCGTAACGGTCGAACTTGTGCAGGCATACCCGCAGGCAAGGGCAGTGAGAAGGCAGCCAACAGCAATTAGTTTTTTCATTGGTTTATACGGTTTTGGTCGTTGATTCGGGCAGTCCGAACGGTCAATAACCAGTACTCCTGTTAGGATGGCATCGTTGCAAGTAGTGTTAAAAAAAGTGATTAAGTAGGTATGTTCATTTTTGGCAGAACCGAACGTGTTACCCACCGCCCCCAGGCTGTGGGCATCCAAACTAACAGACTTCCCGCCTGAAACGGCACAGCCTGGGGGCGGTGCCGAACTTGTCAGTCATACCAACGAAAATAAGTCGTTCACGCCCAGCATCCGCCGGGTAACAAAGCCCTCGCCAAACTCCACGCCAATCCGGTGGCCGTGTTCGCGGGTGCGGGCCTCCAAGAATTTCATGAACGCTTCGCCCGAAATATAACTTTGCGGCTCGGTACTATCAGGATTAAAAAACTGGCTTTTGTAGGCGTTGATGGCCGCAATCTTGCCGCTCCAATAGGGCGTAATGTCAACCACAAAATCGGGAGTCAATGACCGATCCTGAATAAAATTATAAACATAGCCGGGCCGGTGCGCTTCCTGCAACTGCCCGTCTTTTCCGGTAGTGTTTATTTGCCGAAGGCCCGCGTAAAAACAGGCATCGTTCACCAAGTCGGCGGCCCGTCCGTGGTCGGGGTGGCGGTCGTCGGGGGCGTTGGTCAGCACGATTTTTGGCTGATACTGCCGGATAACGGCAATCAGGGCGAGTTGGTGGGCTTCGTCATTACAGAAAAACCCGTCGCGGAAACCCATATTCTCGCGGGCCGAGAGTTTCATAATCCGGGAGCCTTCGGCGGCTTCGGCGGCCCGGATGTCGGGGGTGCCGCGGGTGCCGAGTTCGCCCCGCGTGAGGTCAACACCGGCCACGGTGCGGCCCTGGGCCACGAGTAACAGCACCGTACCGGCGCAGGTCATTTCAATATCGTCGGGGTGGGCGGCAATGCAGAGTACGTCAACGGGCATATTGGTTTGTGGTTTGTGGTTGTAACGAATGAACAGGCTGTGCAAAAACGGCACTCTTTGGCGAGCGAAAACTACGAACTACAAACCACAAACCGGCACAATCGTTATCTTGCCGCGTTACAACAGCCCCGCGATACCGTCTTTACGTCATGTATAAAGCCCTTGCCCTTCAGCTAACCTGCCAATCCGTAAATGCCTGCACCGACCGTGCCGGGGCCGAAACCCAGATGCTCCAAACCATAGAACGGGTAGAGCGGCAGATTATCGCCAGTATCAGTAGCATCGGGCGAGACACGCTGTTAGTGGTGGTGCCGGAGCATTTTTTGACCGGCTTTCCGATGGGCGAAACCCTGGAAGGCTGGGCCAACAAAGCTGCCTTAGAGATAGACGGGCGGGTTTATGAAGCCCTCAGCGCAATGGCTCAACGGCAGCAGATTTACTTCTCCGGCAACGCCTACGAACAGGACCCGCACTTCCCCGAACTCTACTTTCAGACCAGCTTCATCATCGGGCCAAATGGCAACCTGCTCCTGCGCTACCGGCGGCTCAATGCGTTCTCGACCCCAACACCGCACGACGTTTGGGCTTATTACTTAGACGCTTACGGCTACGACGCGGTGTTTCCGGTGGTCAAAACCAACATCGGTAACTTAGCCTGTATTGCGGGTGAAGAACTGCTTTTCCCGGAAGTGGCGCGGTGTCTCGCCATGCGCGGAGCCGAGATTTTTCTGCACTCGACCGCCGAAATCAGTTCGCCGATGTTGACCCCGTCAACGGTGGCAAAACTGGCCCGCGCCACCGAAAACATGGCATACGTGGTGTCGGCAAATGCTGCCGGGCTGACCGGAACCGCCATTCCCGAAAGCTCGATGAATGGCGGTTCCAAACTCGTTGACCCCAAAGGCTTGGTGCTGGCCGAAGCCGGGCCGGGCGAGAGTTTAGCGGCCCACGCCGATATTGATATTGCGGCTTTGCGGGCGTTTCGGCAGCGGCCCGGCACCCACAATCTGCTGGCCCGGCAACGGTTTGAACTCTACGCCGAGAGTTATGCCAGCCACAGTTTTTACCCGCCCAACACGCTGCTCGCTGAAACCGCCGAACGGTCTCATTTCACCAAAACGCAACAGGAAGTGATTGATAAATTGAAGCGCGAAGTCTTCTGAAAAAGTGCTATTTTCGTGGAAACAAAACAGGTATGACAACCGAGGTAATCAAAACCAATATTCACCGTCTGATAGACTCCGTTGAGGACGATCAATTTCTGAACGCCCTCTATACGATTCTGGAAAAGCACGCAATCACGACAACTGACTTCTGGACGGCGTTATCCCCTGACGATCAGGCAGCTATCCGGGCCGGTGTTGCCGATGCCGATGCCGGGCGGGTGCGCCCGATGGCCGACGTGATGCAGAAATATCAATAATGGAAGAATTGTACGATTTTTTTTGATAACCCATGATGACCGTAAATGGCTATGGAGCCGACAACAAGACAGCCCCGATTGAACCACTTCGTTTTGAGCGACGCGACGTTGGCCCGGCTGATGTGCTGATTGATATTTTGTACTGTGGCGTGTGCCACTCCGACATTCATATGGCCCGTAGTGAATGGGGGCCGTCGGTGTATCCCATCGTTCCCGGCCACGAGATTGTGGGCCGCGTGACCGCCGTTGGCAGCGACGTGACCAAATTTGCCGTTGGCGAACTGGCCGGCGTGGGCGTTTTCGTGGATTCGTGCCGAACCTGCCCGTCCTGCACAGGCGGCCTGGAACAATACTGCGACTACGGTATGACCCCGACTTACAACGGCTACTACCGTGATGGCATCACGCCCACCTTCGGCGGCTACTCGGCCAACTACGTCATTGACGAAAAATACGCCCTGCACATTCCGTTCACCACGCAGTTAGAATCCGTTGCGCCGTTGCTGTGCGCCGGTATCACCACCTATTCGCCGTTGCGGTTTGCGGGCGTGGGCAAGGGTCATAAAGTAGCGGTGCTGGGATTGGGTGGGTTGGGTCATATGGGCGTTAAATTCGCGGCTTCGTTCGGGGCCGAGGTCACAATGCTCAGTACGTCGCCCGACAAAGAAGCCGATGCCAAACGGTTGGGCGCACACCACTTTGTGCTCACAACGGACAAAGCCCAGCTTAAACCCCTGCGAAACCAGTTCGATTTTATCCTGAACACCGTTGCGGCTGTCCATAACCTGAATCAATATATAGACCTCCTCAAACCCGACGGCAAAATGCTGATTGTTGGTTTGCCACCCGCAGACCTGCAAATCAGCGTGGGGAAGCTGGCCGTAAAACGGCGGAGCATCATGGGGTCGAACATCGGTGGAATTAGCGAAACCCAGGAAATGCTGGATTACTGCGCGGCCCACAACATTGTTTCTGATGTAGAGGTTATTGCCATGAAAGACATTAACCAGGCCTACGACCGGATTCTCAAATCAGATGTCAAGTACCGATTTGTGATTGACATGAAAACACTTTGACAGGCTATGATTGCTGAATATTTGGGGGCGGCACTGAAGTTGGCCCATTACGAACTGGAAGACAATACATTCTTTGCCGAAATACCCGGTTTTGCCGGTATCGTGGCTTACGGCGATACGCTCGAAGACTGTCGGCAGCAACTGATTGATGTGTTGGAAGGCTGGCTGTTACTGGGGATCCGGCACGGACATTCGCTGCCTGTTCTGGACGGAATTAATCTCAACGCTGTTCTCGAAACGGCCTGATCATGACCCCGCTTCGTCCCATTAGCCGTTCCGATTTAATCAAACTATTACGGCTGGCTGGCTTTGTCGGCCCCGAATCGGGTGGCAAACATCGATTCATGGTAAAAGGCTCGCTGAAACTCATTATTCCCAACCCGCATCAGGGCGATAGTAGTGTATCTTTATTTATCAGCCCGGATTCTTAAACAAGCAGGCATCAGCCGCGACGACTGGCAAAATTTGCTGGACATATGACCAAAATCACCGAACACATCCGTAACGCCAACGGCAAACCCATTTTTTCTATCGAAGTGATCCCGCCCGTCAAAGGCGATTCGCTCAAAAGTTTGCTCGACAACATTGAGCCGCTGATGGAATTTAAGCCGCCGTTTATTGACGTGACCTACCACCGCGAAGAATATCTGGAACGTACCCTTCCCGATGGCACAATCCAGAAAATTGTGACCCGCAAACGCCCCGGAACCGTTGGTATCTGCTCGGCCATTATGCACCGTTTTGGCATTGATCCCGTGCCGCACGTGCTGTGTGGCGGTTTTAGCCGCGACGAAACCGAAGATTTCCTGATTGACCTGCATTACCTCGGTATTGATAACGTGCTGGTGCTGCGTGGAGACCCGGCCAAACCTTTCAAAGATTTTAAGGCCAAAGAAAACGGCTACGCCTACGCCAGTGAACTCATCGGGCAGGTGGCCGACATGAATCAGGGCCGGTATCTGCACGAAGAAGACACGCCGATGGCTCCCAGCAATTTCTGCATCGGGGCAGCGGCCTATCCCGAAAAACACTTCGAGGCCGCCGACCATGAGATTGATTTTGAGTACCTCAAGCAGAAAATCGAGCGGGGAACGGATTACTTAGTGACGCAGATGTTTTTCGATAACAGCAAGTATTTCTCGTTCGTGGAGAAATGTCGGCATAACGTCAATACAATTCCGATTATTCCTGTTCTGAAACAGTTGAGTACGCTCAAACAACACTACATTCTGACACTGTTTTTTAAACTCGAAATGCACGAAACGTTGAGA
>JBBRNH010000095.1:0-20950 GCA_038230415.1 Cytophagales bacterium
ATACGAATTGCGTGTTTCTGGCTGGTTCTCAGCATATTTTCCAGTTCTGTGCGCTGCTCCGTGTTCAGAACAGGCGTGTTCACTCGTCCCATGCAGGAAAATTAGGAAAATAATGGAAACTATTTTTTAGCACCTACTTAAGAGAACACATTCGCCATTAATTTGCGGTCCCAATTGGCACGATGATTGTCAGGCCTTTACTCAATTGTATAATATAGAAGCCCAATGAAATCCTCTACCGTAAAAACTCTTACTACTATTCTCGATACTATTGGCTTAGACGGAGACAGAATAGCGTTTAAAGCGGCCATCATTGCCTACAAACTTGGCCTAAAGAAGCAAATTGATAGTCGAGAGCCATTTGACTTTGGCGATTTCAAATTGTTTATTGATCCACATGACACACTTCAGGTAGCAGGTCATGGTCAATTTGAGGAATTGGAGTTTACGACCTTAATGTCTTTAGTAAAAGAAGATACGGTTGTGTTCGATGTAGGAGCTAATATGGGCTATTACTCGGTTCGGATCGCTCAGAAGGCTCGGCTTGGGAAAGTGTATTCTTTTGAGCCTGATCCCGGAAATTTTGGGATTCTGACCAAGAATATCGCGCTTAATCAGTTGACAAATGTGATGGCTCGTAATGTGGCCCTGTCTGACAAAGCAGATGTATTGCGGCTTTGGAAACACCCGTTCAATGTAGGTGATTACCGGCTTTACAATGACGGTGATTTTAAAGAGTACGTTGATGTGCCAACTATTTCCCTCGATTCGGTGATACCCGAACGGGTTGACCTTGTTAAGATTGATGTACAAGGCTATGAGTATTTTGTATTTAACGGCGGAAAAAAACTTCTCAGTAAACACCACCCCGTAATTTTCTCCGAATTCTGGCCGCGTGGTTTGTACAATAGCGGGGCAACTCCGGCGGACTATTTGAATTTAATAGAAAGCAACGGATACAAACCGTCTCTCATTGACGAAGACAAAAAACAAGTAGTTGAGACCTCGTTTGACTACCTGCGCGAGATGTCGGCAAAGCCTGTCAATCGGTACGTGAACCTTATATTTTCGTAGCATTTTTTGACCAAACACCATTAAGACAACGGGTTTTGTACCGAACGAACATAGATGTCGCCAGCATAGGTATTAAGGAAAGACTGAGTATGCGTGTGTTCTAACATCGCTTCTACTGATAACCATGCTGGAAGGTGCCATGCCATGTTCTCGCCGATAGCATAGTTGCATTCCAATTGGTTTTGGTAAATTTTTTGCAGCGCACAAAGTGCCTTCGTAACCCGATCACTAAATTCGGGAACGCCGTACTCAAAACTTAAGAGGGAGACAGTTTTCGAAAGCCCGCCTATCACCTCCAATTCGAAACCCTCCACATCTATTTTTATAAAATCGGGAGAGCCATACCAAGCAATAAGGTGGTCGAGCGTCGTCAACTCTACCTGCCGTACGTTTGACCATGTGTAGCCTTCAAACCGTTTACTTTCGGTAGTAGCAGCAATCCATTCGTTTGAAAAGGTAGAGATCGTTGATGCATCCGACACATAAAAGTCACGGCTCTCCTCTTTTGCGCCCAGTCCTTTATTGACAATGGTAATGGAATCACCAAAACGTTTGTACAAGATGTCACAACACTCTTTTTGTGGTTCAACCGCTACAACACGCGCCCCTAACTGCAAAAAGGGCTTTACCCGGTTTCCGATGTTGGCTCCTACATCGAAGCACAAACTTCCTTTTTTGATGAATTGTCCATAGAATCGTTGGCGTGGGCCAGCCATAGCCGTTTCGTCAATAAAGTTGCGAACTTTTCTGATTTGATGCAGTACGCCTTTGCTCAGGTATTTATTAGCAAGAATTTGAAATGTTGTGACCATAATATGTTTGTTTTTCGATGCTAAAAGATTGGGTTGTCGTCGTGGCTGAGCAACCACTGCTTCTCAATTTGGGTTACTACCCGCAGGGTTATAATGTCGGTAATGGCAAAAGAGGACTCTGGGTTAAATTGCGGAGCAATACTGGCTAAATCAGCCCGGTGCTTTTCTATAAAATCGGGGTATATGTGATGAATATGGCCCCCGAATTGGGTCGGGTACGGATGCCAGCGCACTAACGATTTCCCCTGTGAAATAACAATCGTTGGTGTCTGTGTTGACGCGGCAATATGAACAATACCTGTTTCATTGGTTAAGAGCGCGTCAGCACGAGTTAGCACAAATACCAGCTCTGGCAAAGATAACTTTCCGGTCAAATCCATGATCCGATTGAGACCGACAAGGTATCTCAAAAAATCGTTGGCGTACTGCTTTTCACTGGGCGCACCCGTCAACACAATCTGGTGATTTGGCAACCCGGCCAAAAGTATATCGGCTACTTCAGCAAATCGCCTGGCAGGCCAAATCCTGAAATCCTGCCCTGCTCCCAATGAAAATACAATAAATCGGGTTGGCAGTTCCACTGATTTTGCGTTGTACGGGTTCAATATGGGTGGCTGTGCGGCAACCGGCTCCTGCAAAAAGCCCTCGACAAGCTGCCGGTTGCGCTCCATTTCAAACAGAATACCCGGCTTGGTACTAATTAACCGGGTATAAAGCCGGTTGCCGAACCACGCTTCCCAACGATTCATATTGATAAAATCGGTGTGGCAACCGATGCGCTCCCGCGCCCCAGATGCCACCGCCAAAAAGTCGTCTAAGACCAATACCCGGCTATACGTCGGGCAGAAAACAACCTCAGCTCCGATTTGGCGCAACCGTTGCACAAAACGAAACCGATAAAGGGGACGTGTAGAAAGTTTATAAATATCGGTCCAGAGAAACTGCTCGATTATATCGCTGTCGAATATTTCTGCAATTGACTTTGCAGCCACATTTCCACAAAAAACAAGCCGGTGATTTTGGTAACGGGCCGATTGACGGATAACGCGCAGGTAATTTCTAAACAGCAGATAGTCGCCAAGCACATCAAGTTTTATAATCAGTATCGTATTCGGCTGGCGCTTGGCAGGCGTTGTCAATCGGGCCAACGTATCAGTCAGCAAAAGCACAAGGTCAATTCCGGCCAATACCGGGACTAGCCAGGGCGATGTTTTCAGGAGCCTGATAAGGTTTTTTAGATTCATTTAATCAGCCGGTAAGCCGCTGTAATTAATGCATTGTGCAATCGGTGCAACCCGCGAATAGTACTGGATTTCCAATGTTTGCAGAGGGTTTGGTAATCTTCGGCAAATTGCTTTTCAAACTGACTGCCTCCCTTTGAAGCACTGTGAATACGAAACGCCGTGAGCGGTTCATCAAGTATGGCCGGGCGGTGCAACCCACTGAGCCGCAGCCACCAGTCATAATCCATCGTGTAACGAAGTGTTTCGTCCAAATACCCTAATGATTCATGGGCCGACCGTCGCCAGAACGTAGCGGGCTGGCAAACGGCATTTGTCATACCTAAGTAGGCCACCGGCGGCAGTTGGCGCAGCAACCGTTTGTAATGCCGAATGGGTTGCTGAATTATCTGGCCCGTTTCGTTTACAATCATGCAGTCGCCGGTGAGCCAGTGCTGCTCCGGGTTTTGGGCAAAAAACTCGCCGACCCGTTGCAGGGTGCCGGTCAGAAAATAGTCGTCAGAGTTGAGCCAGCAAACCACCTCGCCCGTTGCCAGACGCAAGCCTTTGTTTATAGCATCGGTTTGCCCCCGGTCGGGTTCAACAATCAGGCGCAGCCGGTCGGTGTACGATTGCAGTACGGACAGGGTTTCGTCGGTCGAAACAGCATCCAACACAATATATTCCACTGACGGATAGCCCTGATTCAGCACTGATTCGACGGTTTGGCCGATAAACCTGCCCTGATTATACGACGGCGTGATAACGGTTATGGTGGGTAACATGAGCGGATTAAGAAGCGGTCAAAACCGGCTCCTGAATAGGCAATGAGGCCGATGCGGGCGGTTGATGTTGCGGGGTTTGTTGTTTCAGGTAAGCTACTTCCTGCGCCAGATTCTTGATCTGATTCTGGAGTTTCGAGTTCACTACCGATAAGTGTACCAGAAAGATGATAATGGCAAAAATAGCGGCCAGAAAGATCAGTGAGGGCGGATAGAACACGCCCAAAAACAACGAAATTTTGGTCAGTCCATCGCGCCAAACTGAAAAAACGATCAGGATGACAGTACACAAAATCCAGACAATCGAATATTCTTCGCGCAACCGACCCTTCACGATGAGCCGAAAAATATAGAGCATGAACAGCCCTGCACCGAGCAGGCTGACGATTTGGATGGTTATGGGCAGGCTTTCCATTGGGTTCTCAGGCGGTCAGGCGGGCGCGTTGGCCCCGCATTCTCAAATACACAAACAGGGTGCCAAGCGTCACTTTCAGCATATAATATACGGCCCGGCTGGTGTTGATGCTGGACACGCCCCCCTGCCGGTCACGCATTTCAACGGGTACCTCGCGCATCCTGAGGTTGTTCAGGCCAAACTGCACAATGGCTTCCGGTTCAGGGTATTCGTCAGGATAATACCGATTGACAACAGCCAACGTTTTTCGGTTGAAGGCCCGAAAACCCGATGTGCTATCGTAAATTGTTTGGCCGATGAGGGCTTGATTCAGCCAGCGAAAATAGTTGATGCCAACCCGTCGCATAGCCGACGATTGGAACCCTGATTTTTCGAGAAACCGCGAGCCAATCACCACATCGGCCTGGTTTTCAAACAACGGTTGCAAGATTTTGGGCAGTTCGTCGGCGGGGTGTTGGCCGTCGCCATCCATTTGCACGGCCACGTCATAACCATTCCGGTAAGCAAACTTATAACCCGATTGCATGGCTCCGCCAATGCCGAGATTCACGGGTAAATCGAGATGAAGGCAATCGAGGGTGCGTAGCACAGCCAGTGTGTTATCGGTTGAGCAGTCATTTACCGTCAGTACGTCTATGTGTAGCCGGTGTTGGGTTTTCACCCGGTTGATGTCTGCCACTACGCCCGCAATGGCTTCTTCTTCGTTGAAACACGGCACAACAACCAAGATTTTCAGAGAAGCGGCCATATCCTTAGTTGGTTGTCTGATAGATGAATAACGACCCCAACGATGTGACCTGTTTAAGGCACCGAACTTCGGCGGGCTGTGGTTGGTGGTCGAACAGAAAATACTTGACACCCAACTGCTTAAGTTTGGGAGAGCAGGGATCAACCCCCACCACGTAAGTATCGGCAGCTCCGCCGGGATTAATCACGACCGAATCGCGCCCGTCAATATAAGGTACATACACCGGGCGGGCGTGCCGATTATAGACCGAATCACGTTTGGCACCGGGGTCGAGTATGTGCATGGCTTTCAGATCGGGCTGATTTTTAAGACCGCTTAACTGATTGGCCCCGGTTGCAGTGGTCATAAACGCCACTGGCTGAGACCCAAAAACAACCCACCGGGCTTTGGGGTCGCGTTGTACCACCTCCCGAACGGCTTTATAAACCACATTTTCGGTGATGGGACTCATGCCGATTCCGACGGGGTTGACTCGCAGATTAGGCAACAGAAACAGCACCATTGCCCCGCCAAAAGCCGCCGTCCGGTACTGGAACTGTACATCGGGTAGTAGCAAAGCGCTAACTAACCCAAAAAATAGCGTTGGCGCAATGAGTTGAGCGGTGGTAAAGAACCCCGCTGAGTCGCTCACGTTGACTGATGCCGCATAGACCATTAGTCCCATAACGGCGACCACTCCGCCCAATAAATAGAGGGCTTTGATGGGCAGTTTCAGACTTGCTAAATAATTTAGATACAGAATGGTAAGTATCACACCGGCCACACCAACGATCAACTGCACCCGTGCTGAGGTAGAGGTACTCATCAGTGTAGCTTTCGCTAAGGACAGCGGCCAGCCAAATTCCATGTAGCTCAACAGGGCCAGTAGTACGATGGCGAGAGCGGTGAGTAACGGATCGACCCGGCGGGTACGCACGAAGCAAAACACCAGCCCAAGCAGCACAACCGGCACAAACGTAACAAAGTGCGACGCTTCGGAAATGTTGAACCACGTTTGGGGCAATTTAGTATCGGACAACAGCCAGCTATAATATTCTGAAAACCAGTTGGCTGTGAAGCCCTCACCCCCCGCGTTGACGCGCTGACCGGGATACACGGTTTGGGTCATGGCATCAAGCGTCGGCTTGGCATCGTGGTAGTACAAATAGCCACTAACGCCAATCAGCCCCAGCACCGCCACTAGTGCAATGAGCTTGAACGGCAGGTTCACCAGTACATCAGTCAGCTTGTTCTGAATCAGGTAGCCCACAAGAAGTGCAACCAACACGTAGGCCATCGGTATCTGAAATGCGGGATACAGGTTAATGGCATACACCGTGCTGAGGTAGGCAAGGGCTATGCCCAGCCCAATCAGCGGCAACCGGCGTTTGGTGTATACTAATTCCAGGAACACCACAAACGTGAGTGCGCCAAAGCCGGTCAGAAACGTAAAAAACATGGACCACCAGACCATGCCCGAAGAAAATGTGATCCAGAACGCGCCAAATACAGACAGCCAGAAGTTATTTTTGGTTAAGACCAGAAAAAACAGGGTGAGCGAAATCAGGGTGAAAAAAAACTTGAAATTCCACCAGAACGCAAATCCCATATCAGCACCAAGGGCAAAAAACCCCCAGTAATCGGGCCGAAACAGGCTGATAAAATGCTTCACCGGCACGTTCATCACGAGGGGTGTCTGTTCTCCGCCGATAGCCGGATTCGTAACGGGGTAGCCCTGATTGGCCTGCGAGAGAAACACGGGGGCCAGAATGCCCCATTCGTCAAGCCGGATTGTGTGCGGAGTTCCGGTAATGAGTCCGCGTTTGGGGTCGGAGCCATCGGGAATAATCTGATTCCAGAGCGTAATAGACGAATAGTTTATTTTTGCTACTGTCAGCACTAACCATAACCCGACGCACAGGCCCAGAAACCACTTCCCGCGCCGGTCGAACCGGATCAGACCCGTATGCTGGCGGGGGGGAGCGGTTGTTTGGGGGGGGAGGGTGAGGTCAGGTGCGGCAACAGCGGCCTGCTTTCTGATGGGTTGCGGGGTTGGAGTTGGCGCAACTGCCCCTACCACTGTTGGGCGCAGTTCGGCGGGTCGGGTGGGGGGCGATGGCTTCTTCTTTTTCGACATTATTGGGCTGATTTAGCCGTTTTCGGAGACTGGTACTCAGGGAAAGTTGTCTGTATGACCCCTAAAATTAGGTAGTTGGCTGGTTTCGGCAAATCTATTTGCTGGCTTTCATTCGTTTCTTCTCAAATTTCGGGCCGATATGCTCATTCGCCTACAAAAAACCGTCCCGTTTCTCTTAGCCATTGCCTTGCTCTGGTATGTGCTGCGCGATATTTCGTTTGCTGATTTATTGGTTCAGTTCCGCCGGGCTAACTATGGTTTTCTCTTGTTGACGGGCTTGTTCCTTTTGATTCATCATGCTTTTCGGGCGGCTCGGTGGCAGCAAATGCTGTGGGCGGCTGGCTACCGGGTCAATCTCTGGCGGGCTTTGCTGGCTTTGCTGGCGGGTATGCTGGCGAGTATGGTGGTTCCCGGCGCGGGTGAACTAACGCGCTGTGCTACCCTGAAACGCACCGACGACGTGCCGTTGGCGCAGGGGCTTGGCTCGGTTGTGGCCGAACGGGTTTTTGATCTGCTCATGCTTTTCGGTTTGCTCGGCCTGACGTTCATTTTGGAGTTCAATCGCCTGAGCACATTTCTCGGCAGTGTGCTAAACGTGTCGGCAACGGCCAATCGGCTCCTGCTTGGCGGTATTCTTGGCGTAGCTGGTTTTGTGGGCGTTGCGGCTCTCTGGTGGATAATCCGGCAGCCGGGCGTTCAGAAACACCCGTTGTTTAACCGGGTGACGAGTGCGTTTAAGGGTTTAGCCGCCGGGCTAACGAGCATTCGGCGGCTGGCGCATCCGGGCCGTTTTGTGCTCTTCACTATGCTGATTCAGGCAGTGTCGTGGCTGGCTATCTATACACTTCTGCTGGCCCTGCCCGCCACGCATACCCTGCCCGTTACGGCTGCGTTGCTGGTGCTTACGGCGAGTTCGGTTGGGGGGCTGGCCGTACCGACGCAGGGCGGCATCGGCACATATCACTTCATGGTGAGCCGGGTGCTGGTGCTCTATGGCCTGACCCTGCCCGACGGGGTGGTAGCGGCCACGTTTCAACACGCAGTTATGTTCGGTATCAATCTGCTGCTCAGTGCTGCAAGTGTAATGCTTGTGCCATTGGTCATCAATCGGTCGAAATCAGAACCGACTGGTTCTACAAAGGGTGACTCGGCCCCCAAAACAATCGGCCTGTGATTGTTCACAGGCCGGGGTTATTATTTATAGTAGGTCACCACAGCAAAATCAATTGCTGATTGTCCCAAAAGATACCTTGCCTTTATAGTTCTGGAATCCATTACCACCGACAACAAAAACATTGTTCGAGATACTGACACATCTCCCATTAAGTGTGTTGCTGATTGCGGAGTTATCCGTGATCACCTGCAATTGAGTCCATGTATTTCCGGCGCGTTCAAACAAATAAGCCGAGCCTTGATCTGGATTATTACCGACATCATTTCCAGGAGCCCCCACAACTGCATAATTACCCGCAGCGGCTACTCTCGCCCCAAAATGATCATTACTGGCTCCGTCAGAAGCATATAGTTTAGTTTGTTGCGTCCATACCGTTCCAGTACGGACAAATACATACACAACGCCCTGGTCAACACTACTACCAACATCATGGAATGGGCTCCCTATTACAGCGTAGTTGTCAAAAATAGCAACGCCAAGCCCAAATCCATCATAATACCCGCCGTCATCAGCAATTAGCTTGGCCTGTTGTGTCCATGTATTACCTGACTGTACGAATACATAAGCAGAACCCTGATTCTCTACTCCGTTTATGTCATCGGCATCCGCTCCTACAAGTGCGTAGCCGGGCATAATAGATACTCCATAACCACTGCTCCCGAATTGATCGTATGCGGCACCATCGGTAGCCGTGAGTTTTGCCTGTTGTGTCCATGTAACTCCTGACTTATTGAAAACGTAGGCCGAACCTTGGTCAATGTTTATACTGACATCATCATAAGGGGCGCTGACCAACGCATAATCACCCGAAAGTACGACGCTAAGGCCAAAATTATCTCCACCACTCCCATCAATAGCAGTCAATTTCGCCTGTTGTGTCCAAGAAGTACCAGAGCGGAGAAATACATAGAGCGAACCCTGATCAATGCTGGTATTGACATCATCATAAGGTGCTCCGACCATCGCGTAATCTCCGCTTATTGCTACTCCAAATCCAAAGCCATCATTGGCGGCTCCATCATTGGCTGTAAGTTGAGCTTGCTGATACCAACCAGTGCCAGAACGGTTGAAAATGTACGCAACGCCCTGTCCTAACTTTCCGTCAACCGTCTTATTAAAGGCACCCACAATAGCGTACTCACCAGAAATAGCTACACTAACGCCAAAATTATCGTCGGCAACACCGTCTGTTGCTACACGGGACAGCGGAGCCCCTGATGTGCTGAATAACATGGGATACCAGTTCTGCCCGTCGAACATAAAAAACGTGCCTTTGTCTGTGTCATAGACAAAAGCACCGGGTTGGGCGTTTACAATGGCAATGCGTTGAACAGTTGTCAACCGGGGAGGATAGAAAACTTTGTCAGTAGCCTTCAAGTCCAAAGCTGCCGAGGGGTGCGGCTGACCACCCATACCAATTTGGGCGAATGTAGGTGTTGTCAACAGGCAAAGTAGTGCGAAATAGTAGAATGGTTTCATTAGAGATGGGTTTGTTACAGCACAAATCTATGAAACTTACTTAAAATTCTGCATTTCGTCACAAAAAGTGGAGCCGTAATTTCCACGGAAATACGATTTCACGGAAAGCATAACTATTCGTTTGACTGTTATTACCGATGATATACCTCCGTTGCCGTACCGCCTTCTTCTGCCGAAACCGTTTTGTAGTAGTGGTTAAACGGCGGGCGGAAATTCACTTCGGGAATGTTGTTCACGGGCAAATCGGCTACTGGTAATTTCTCGACCTTGAAGTTGCCGCGTTGCAAAAACCCATTAAACACGTTCGGGTAATTTCCCCACGCCCGCCGATACAGCACCACATCGGGCCGGGCCAGGCTATCGGCAGCGAGGTTGTTGCCCACAAAGCCGACCACTGTTTTCGCGCCGAGGTAGTACATGAATGACGTTTCTTCGTAATTCGTCGCCACAGTCAGCGTGTCGGGGCGGTTGGTTTTGCTGGCGATAAACGGAATCGCATAATCGAGCGGGCCTTTGTAGGGCGTGTTCAACTCGGCAAAATGACCGCTCCAGGTGTCGCGGCTCCGCGACACATTCACAACCGTAAACAGGGCTACCACCGCCCATAGCCCGGCGAGTTTCGGGGTTCGGCCCGTTGCCAGATGTAGCACAGCCAGGATGCTCACCATGTCTAAGGCCAGCGTTGCCGACAGAATCGGTTGGGCCGGAATCAAATAGCGGGTAAACATAAAGTTTGGTACACGGGCAATCAGCACTAAATAAACCACAAACAAACCCGTGAGCAACAGCGACGATTGCAGCGCGGCCCGCTGCTGATTCCAGATTGGTTTCCAAAGCAACAGCACCCCAATCTTCAGGGTAAGGGCCAGCCAAAGCAGTTCAAATTTGGCGAAATAGCCGAATGCCGTGCCGAGATTGTCGCGGTAGGTGGCATCTGTGAACTGGTTAAACTGCGCCATTGCCGCCGAAATTTCGAACGTTTTGAAATAGCCCAGCAACGGAAACACCACGCCTATCGAAACGCCCAACGCAAACGGCATCAGCCAGTTATGCCGCAAAACAGCCAGTAAGTCTTTGGTTTTCAGGTATGCCGCTACCCAGATAAGTACCTCCGACGCGCCCAGGGTGCCGAGAGCGATGAAATAAATCGGCGAAAACGTCATAAACAACGCCCAGAGCAACACCGCCAGCAAGCCAGCCGATACAAAACCGTTGAGCCGTTGCCCAAACCGGTACAGGCAATACACAGCCGCCACGCCCGCCAGCAAAAACACCGTGAGCGGATAGTAGCGTACCTCGCGTAACAGCATTGCCAATGGTACCGACAGCAGCGAAGCTATCAGCACAGCCAGCACGGCGTAAAGTTTATACATCCGGTTGCTAAACAGCCCGGCCACCAGCAAACACAACAACGCGACACCCAACAACCCGGCCAAAGCGAAGGTGCTGCGGATGGTGCCGGTTTTGGCGTAGATGTCTGTCGAATCGTTGGTCAGATTCAGGCCCAGTAGTCCGAAATAATAATGCCCCCAGCTTGTGCCACCGATGTAGGCATCGTCGGCTTTATTGATACCGATTGTTGAATTGCCGCCCGTTGGCGTGTCGGTATGGCGGAGGTCATACCAAACGTTTTTGCCGTCGTGCACTTTGGGGTAGCCAAATTGCTGCACCCGTTGCGAACCAACCATCGTCATGCTCTCATCGGCCCAGAACAACGGGTAGGCAATATTTTTGAATACACTCAGGCCAAACAGCACCGTTACTACCGCAATCAGGCCCAGCATTACCAACGGCTTACCGGGCTTACCGGGCCTGACTTCGGCAAGAGTTTGGGGCGTTGCTACGGCGGGCGGGCGGGCGGCAACGGGCCGAACCGGGTTAAGAATTGGCAGGGCTGCCGGTTGGGTAGGGGTTAGTATCAGTCGGGGCTGGGTAGGTTTGGCGGCTGGTTTTTTCTTTGCCATTATGATTGGTGAGTTAAGCGGTCTTCCTTCTAAACACCAGCACCACGTTCTGATTCTGGCTGTTAAAGCCTTTGGCATGAGGACACCAAAATTAACGGGTATCTTCTGATTTTAAGTACGGACTAATCAGCCAACTCGCCCCGGATTGTCGCCACTAATGCCACCTCAACGCCCACAAAGCGGGCAATTTGGTCGTCAGAGAACGTTGAGCCTTTGATGAGGTTGCGAATCACCAGACGGTCTTTCTCCTCACGTCCTTCCTCACGTCCTTCCTCACGTCCTTCCTCACGTCCTTCCTCACGTCCCTGGTTAAAGCCTTCTTTCTTAGCTTGATAAATAACAAATTCCTCGATGCCCATTGTTTTGCGTTGATTGGTTAGATGGTCGTACTGTTCTTCAAAAATAGCCGTTGTTTCTGTCTTCTCAAAGCGAACATACTGCTTCAGGAAAGTCATCAACGCCCGAATCTTGTCTTTACCGAATGGCTTGGATAACAGTCGCCGGGTAAGGTCAAGTTTAAGGTTTAGCAAGCCAGTTTCATCCGGTTTTCGTTTTTGTAAAGCAGCAAGCACCGTTAGCACTACACTGGCAAACGGATTTTGGCTCGCTTCTAACTCCACTCTGTTCTGATCAAGAATCTTATAACTGTTAAATTCGTAGAGCAACCGTATTCCGAGAAACGACTGACTAAATGCCTGCGGGCGGAACGACGGGCCGTCATCAGTCAGAATCGCAAAGGCCGTGATTGGTCGGTCGTAGCGGTCGAAAATACGCGAAAAGTACGTGAACATCCGTTTCTCAAAGTTCCTGTCAGTATGGCCTTGTACTTCGATGTGAACTAAAACCCAGTTCTCGTCCCCGTCAAGCGTAAAAACCTTGACCAATTTGTCAACATGTTTTGGTTTAAACTCTTCGCCTTCAGGTGGAAACAGTTGCTCTAACTCTTTGTCTAAAAATTCAAATCCCCGGTCTAAATCGAAAACCTGGTCAGCGTTAGGAACAAAAAACCGCAGGAAGTCATCAAAGATGTCTTCAAGAATCGCCTTCCAAAGAATATCGTTGCGGTTCATCGCTACGCGGTCTTTCTTCTGAACACCAGCACCACGTTCTGATTCTGGCTGTTAAAGCCTTTGGCCTGCTCGTCCCAAACGAATTGGGTGCCTTCGGGTTTGATGTCGGCGGCCCCAACAAGGTCGTAGCCTTTTTGCAGGAACTCGTTCGACCACTCAAAAATGCGCGTTGGCGATTTGGGCCGCTGCAACCACGAGAACGGAACCCGGCAAAACACCACAAACTTGGGCTTGGCTTTCTCGATGTCGGCAATCATTTCTTCCTGCATTTTCAGGTTGTAAGGCTGCTCCTCCATCATGCCGTAGGTGTAAATGTGCCGCGTGGCCGACCGCCGACCTGTGTATAGAAATAACTGCGGCTCAGAGCCAAGCACGGCAATTTTGTCGGTCTCGGTGGTGCGCTGTTTGATATAATCGGCAATCACCGGCGATTCGGCGAAGGGGTTGCCGCCGTAAATCTGCCGGGCCAGTTCAGACGGGGCCACCTGACTCAGGTAGGGCTTGTTGGCCGAATAAAACCGCAGCCCCACAACCGCCAGCAATACCAGCGGAAGGTATCCCCAGAACGATAGCCGCGTTGCCGCCGTGAGCCGTTGCACCGCCACATCGAGCGTGAGGGCAAAACCCAAGGCCAGCGCGGGCAGAAACACCACAAAATAGTGCTGCCGGAAATAAAAACCCGGCACAACCGCCAGCGCACTCAGCACGATAAACAGGACTGCCGCCGTTTTTTGGGCTGTTGAATAATTCCCGAACCAAACGGCAACCAACCCCGCCAGGCCCAACCACCAAAATAGCGTGTAGGCCGCATACAACGGATTGAATCCATAACCAAACAGCAATGACCGTTCGGCTTCGGGCGCACCGGCGGCATATTTACTGGCATACTGCACCGTCCAGAACCAGAATTGCTCAAAATTGCCGCTCATCACCATCCACAGCACCAGTAGCAAATAGGGAGTCAACACGCCAACGCTATACAGTCCTGCATCGCGCAAGACGGAGACAACGGTCATTTTCTTCTGGAAAAAGAGCGTAATCAGCACGAACAGCCCGCCAAAAATCGGGAAGAACACGGCTTGCTGTTTCATCAGGAAACTCAGCCCAAACAGCAACCCGGCCACCAATGCCGACGTGGTTTTCTGGCCATCCTGATACCGGGCGAGGGCCAGCAAACCAGCCGCCACAAAAAACACCACAAAGTGTGTGGCATGGGCCGCAAAGCCCAGAACCGGAACCCCGATGCACATAAAGCTGTATGCCCCAGCCGTCAACACACCCACCAACGGGCTGTATAACCGCCTGAACGCCAGAAATAAGAGAGCCATCGAGCCGAGCGTCATGAGCAGCAAACCGGCGTGAATACCCCAGGCCGACTGACCGAAAACGCCCATAAACAGCGCGTAAATCATGCTTGTGCCGGGCAGTTTCATGTTGGCCGCTTCTTTGAACGGCGGTTCGCCCTGCAATAGCAATTGACCCATGTAGGCATATTCGCCTTCGTCGCGTTCGAGGGGCATTGGCACCACGTGGCTGCGGAACAGCAACTGAACCAGCATCAGTACTCCCAGCGCAACCCACCAGACAAGGGGCGAAATCGGCTGAATCGGCTTTACTTCTTTGGCCGTAAGCCCCCTGTTTAGGGACAGTCCGGCAGGTCGGGAGGGGGTAGCCGCCGGGCGCGGTGTTGATTGCGTTGCCGTTCGGTTGGCCGGGGCGGGTGCGCTGGCAACGGGCCGAACAGGTTGCCCTGCCGGAGCAGGAGCCGCCGACTGCGCCGGAACCGCCGGTCGTTTTGGCTCGGCCCGGTGATTGTCAGGGGCGGGCGTTGGTTTCTTGGGTGATTTACGGCTCATGCTGAGGCAGTGGGTTCTGGTGTTGCAAATATCTACACTAAAATTATGTGACCGAAGTTGGATTGCCTGTTTTATTTCGGTAGGTTCGTCTTGGTGATGACAAGACGCGCTGATTGGTAAGCGAAGAAATTTAGACGGGTAGCCAATTTTTTTTACAGCTCAAAAATCTGCTAACAGATTCGTCAGCAAGCCGTAACATTCCGGTGATATTACCCGGTCTCGCCAATGTTACCGAAAACCCAAAACCGCCTGAACCGACAACGCGGGTTTTTTGTAGCTTTGCAATGACCTCGGACTGATTTTTCCGTATATAATTTGATAAAACTATTACCCTAAAAAAACCAAACCGCAAACTTCTAACGCCCATGTATGTAATCAAACGCGATGGCCGACGCGAATCGGTAAAATTCGACAAGATCACGGCCCGCATCGAAAAACTCTGCTACGGTCTTGACCCAGCCTACGTGCAGCCTACCGAGGTTGCCCACAAAGTTGTGAATGGCCTGTATGACGGCGTAACAACCGTTGAACTCGATAACCTTGCCGCCGAAACAGCCGCATCGCTCACCACCCGCCACCCCGATTATGCGGTGCTTGCCGCCCGAATCGCCATCTCGAACCTGCACAAAGAAACCAATAAGTCTTTTTCTGGCACGATCAAGCGACTGTATCTGTACGAAGACCCCAAAACCGGCGAAAACGCATCCCTCATCGCTAAAGAGGTCTATGACATCGTTCGGAACAACGCCGGTCTGCTCGACTCGACCATTATTTACGACCGCGATTACGGCTACGACTATTTTGGCTACAAAACGCTCGAAAAATCGTATCTCCTCAAACTCGATGGCAAAATTGCCGAACGCCCGCAACATATGCTCATGCGGGTGGCCGTCGGTATTCACCAAACCGACATCGAATCGGCCATCGAAACCTATCACCTCCTGAGCGAGAAGTGGTTTACCCACGCCACGCCGACGCTGTTCAATGCCGGAACGCCCAAACCGCAAATGTCAAGCTGCTTTCTGATTCAGATGAAAGACGACAGCATTGACGGAATTTATGACACCCTGAAACAGACCGCCAAAATCTCGCAGTCGGCGGGGGGCATCGGGTTGAGCATTCACAACATTCGTGCCACCGGAACCTACATCAAAGGCACCAATGGCACATCAAACGGTATTATCCCGATGTTGCGGGTATTTAACGATACGGCCCGCTATGTAGATCAGGGCGGGGGCAAGCGCAAAGGCTCGTTTGCGGTGTATCTGGAACCCTGGCACGCCGATATTTCGGACTTCCTGCAACTCAAGAAAAATCACGGCAAAGAAGAAAACCGCGCCCGCGACCTGTTCTACGCCCTTTGGGTGCCGGATTTATTCATGAAGCGCGTCGAAGACAATGACCTATGGTCGTTGTTTTGCCCGCACGAATGTCCCGGCATGGCCGATTGTCACGGGGCTGAGTTTGAGGAGTTGTACACGCGCTACGAACGCGAAGGCCGCGCCCGCAAGACGATCAAAGCGCAGGATTTGTGGTACGAGATTCTGGAGAGCCAGACCGAAACCGGAACGCCGTACATGCTTTTCAAAGATGCGGCCAACCGGAAATCGAATCAGCAAAACCTCGGCACCATCAAATCGAGTAACCTATGCACCGAAATTATCGAATACACCTCGGCTGATGAAGTAGCGGTTTGTAACCTCGCGTCGCTGGCCCTGCCCAAGTACGTTACCAAAGGCGCGGACGGATTCCTGCGGTTCGACCACCAGAAACTGTACGAAATCACGAAGGTTGCCACCAAAAACCTCAATAAGGTGATTGATGTCAACTATTACCCCGTTGAGGAAGCCCGGCGCAGCAATATGCGGCATCGGCCCATCGGAATCGGTGTGCAGGGCTTGGCCGATGCGTTTATTATGCTTCGGATGCCGTTTGAATCGGAAGAAGCGCAACGGTTGAACGAAGACATTTTCGAGACGATTTACTTTGCTTCGATGACTGCTTCGATGGAACTCGCCAAAACCGAAGGTCCTTACGAAACCTGGGCCGGTTCGCCCATTTCGAAAGGTCAGTTCCAGTTTGATTTGTGGGGACAGCCCGGCGAACCCGTGTCGCCCAAATCGGGCCGGTGGGACTGGGAATCGTTGCGGAAAGAAGTCATGGAACACGGTGTGCGAAACTCGCTGTTGGTGGCTCCGATGCCCACCGCGTCAACGAGTCAGATTCTGGGTAACAACGAATGTTTTGAACCGTACACGAGCAACATCTACACCCGGCGGGTGCTGTCGGGCGAGTTTATCGTGGTCAACAAGCATCTCCTGCGCGACCTCGTCAAACTCGGTTTGTGGAACGATGCCATGAAAAACAACCTCATCGCGGCTAACGGTTCGGTGCAGGCGATTCCGGGTATTCCACAGAATATCAAGGACTTGTACAAAACAGTTTGGGAGATTAAGCAGAAAACCATCATTGACATGGCCGCTGACCGGGGCGTGTATATCTGCCAGTCGCAGTCGTTGAACATTCACATTCAGGATGTCAACTTCGGCAAGCTGACTTCGATGCACTTCCACGCCTGGCGCAAGGGGCTGAAAACGGGGATGTACTACCTCCGCACCAAAGCAGCCGCCGACGCGGTGAAGTTTACGCTGGTGCAACCACAGGCCGAACCGATGTTGCAGGCTGCTACGTCAGCAACCGCGCCCGTTGAAGTGCCGCTGAATTATGAGCAGTATGCCCGCGAGCAGCAGGCATTGCACCCGGTGCCGGTAGCCAACGAAACCGATCAGGCGTATGCCGCCATGATTTGCTCGATTGACAACAAAGACGACTGCGAAGCGTGCGGGAGTTGAGATTTGTTTGCCATCAAAAAAAGCCCGTTTCTGCGTCAGAAACGGGCTTTTTTAGTGTTCACGGTACCCAACCTGGCCGCTGATCGAAACGGGGTATCTTCTTAGGTTTTGGCGGTGAGTTCGGCCAGGAGGTCATCAACGTTCACGGTGGCGAAACTGCTGGCATAATCGGCCATGGCGTAGGGGATAATCAGTTCGCGGCCATTGAGCAGACAGCCGCAGCTATACACCACGTTTGGTACGTAGCCCTCGCGCTCATTTTCGTCGGGACTGAGAATTGGCTCCGTTGTGCGGCCCAGCACAATGGCCGGGTCGTTGAGGTCGAGCAGGAAGGCACCGATGGCGTATTTCCGCATCGGCCCCACGCCGTGACTCAGCACTAACCAGCCCGCTTCGGTCTCGATGGGCGAACCGCAGTTGCCAAGCTGAACGTATTCCCAGGGGTAGGTTGGTTTGAGAATCAGTTGTTTAGACTCCCAGAAATACAGATCGTCGGAATACATGAGGTAAATATTCTCGCCGTCCTGCCGCGAAATCATGGCGTATTTCCCGTTGACTTTACGCGGAAACAAGGCCATGCCTTTGTTGGAGACCTCGGCTCCGTTGAGCGTACTGACCGTGAAATGCACGAAGTCGGTAGTCTCCAGCAACTGCGGAAACGTTACCCGGCCATTGTATGCTGTGTAGGTCGCGTAATAGCAAACCTCCCCATTGTCGTTGGTAAACTGCACAAACCGTGCATCCTCAATCCCGTTGGTTTCGTTGGGCGAGGTCGGAAAGATGCACTTTTCGTCGAGCTGCATATCATCGTCGAAATGCACCTTGTAATTCGACCGGGCCAGGCCGAGAATACCACCGGCAATGGTTTCGTATTCGGCATTGTAGCGGTATTGGGTAGTAATGCGTTTGGTCTGCGCGTCGAGGTCATCGAGGGTAAACTCATCGGCCATGCCCGCCATAATCCGGTCAGAGATGCTGTTGTTGAGCCGCAACTCATACAGTTTACGTTCAAACTGAGCCTTGTTAAACGCCTGATTCTGTTCGATTTCGGGCGAGGTCACATACCGCGACGGTTTGCGGATCACGATTTTATTGGTTTCGTCAATGTATCCCATCCTGAATGAGATTGACGAAATGTGGCCTTCGCCGGTGGCCCGCAGGCTGAGAATGAAGCGTTTATAACCGGGCGGCACGTTGGTCTGATCGGGATGCCAGATCATAGATGGGTTAAACAATGCCGCCGATTCGAGCGAGTATTCCAGGGTGAAATACGCGCCGAGCAGCAATTTGCGCTCCTGCGTCAGGGGTTCGTCGGTGAGCAGGTTGGGTTTGATGGCCTCAAAACGCTTCAGAAAAAACTGCTCTAAGCGGTAGTGGCGACTGCCAAACTCCTGAATTACTTCGTTGAGTTTTTGCTTTACCTCTTCTTCGGTGAGCGAACTGACACGGGCAATAATCTTGACAATCCGGCTGGTAAGGCCAATTTCAAACGGGCGAAACAAAACGCGGCTGGGATCGGGGCGCAGCACGATGCCCGTCCGCGTGGCTTTAATAGTCATAATCGGGTAATTGGTAGCGGCTAATTTAACGCCGATATACCGCTATCAATTGTTTCAGCATCCGTTTCGATTTCGTACCGTTTTTTGTCAATGGCCCGTAATTCGGTCAGTGCCAGCAGGTAAGACAGCGTTGATTCGGCTCCCTGATTGGCATTTACGCGGTCAATGTGCAGTCCGTCGCGGCAACCGCCCGTGTCAACATCGCAAATCGGCAGGCCGAGGTCGTTGAGACCCGTGAACCACTTAAAAATTCGCAGGGCGCGTTTGTGCCAATACGCTTCGTTGGTGAGCCGGTAAGCCGCCAGACACGCCGATACCATACTCTGCGCTTCGAGCGGTTGCTGATCGAAATAGGCGCGGGTCTCGCCTTTCACGTAAAACCCGTTGGAGCCAATGGGCTGAAAGTGCGGCTGTCCGGTGGTTTTACCGTCGGACAATTGCACCTCCACTAACCACCGCAGTGCTTTTAGTCCGGTGCGGATCAGCTTGTCGTTGCCGGACACGAGCAGCGCGTGGGCCAGTTTGGCATTGTCATAACTGAGGGTGTTCTCAAACCAGGGCCAGTCTTCGGTGGCGGTTTCGGCGTAGCGGAAGGCTAATTTGTCTAAAAGTTGCTGCTGAATGGTTTTGGCAAGCCGGTCGGTGGCAAAGCGTTTCTGGTATTCGTGAATGCCGAGCAGCGCAAACGCCCAGGCGCGGGGCGAGTTCAGGGTTGGTATTGTGGGCAGCACCAATTCCAGCAAACCCATTGCCCAGGTCTGGCAGTTACGGTCGGCAGAACGGCCAATGCAGGTGCCTAAGGCCCACACGGCCCGGCCCGTGCTGTCGTCAGAGCCAACGGTTTCGAGCCAGCGACGGTCGTAACTCATGAAATTTTTGAACTGCCTGAACTCCGGCGAAAACGCATGGTTCAGGAAGGCCGAATAGGTATCCGTAGCCTGATTTAGTCGGCGGTCTTCGGCTCCGAGTTCCTGCAACATCACCGTCAGAATCAGGGCGCGGGCGTTATCGTCGGTACAGTAGCCTTCTTCGTAAAACGGCAGGTGAAACCGCCCGTGTTGCACAATGCCGGTCGAGTCGGTCAGGCGGTGCAGGTGATCGAGTTTAAGGGCGGGCAGCTTAAAATTGCCGTTGCCGTTGCCTGCCAGTTCGAGGGGCAGGTGATGGCCTACCTCCAGCATCCGCTGGGCGCGGGCGTTGGCAAATGAATCGGCGTAGTGGCCGATGGTGCGTTCCCAGGTCATCTCGCGGCCCATCAGATACGCCCGTTTCCGCATGGCGTGGCGCAATGGCTCGTCGGTCAGCAGGTTGATAACGGCATCGGCAATGGCATCGGCGTTGCCAAACGGAACCAGCACCCCGCGCTTGTCGGCCAGTAGTTCTTCGGCGTGCCAGTACGGGGTCGAAATCACGGCTTTGCCACAACCAAAGGCGTAGGCTAATGTTCCCGACGTTATCTGGGCTTCGTTGAGGTACGGCGTGATGTAAATATCGGTGGCTCCGAGGTATTCTTTCAGATCATCGAGTTCGACAAACTGATTGTAAAACCGCACGTGTTCTGACACGCCACAATCGGCGGCCAACTGTACTAAGCTGGCCCGGTAGGCTTCGCCCTCGTGCCGAACCAGGTGCGGGTGGGTGGCCCCCAACACCATATACACCACGTTGGGAAACTGAGCCACAATGCGCGGTAAAGCCCGAATCACGTTTTCGATGCCTTTGTTGGGCGACAGTAGTCCGAAGGTCAGCAAGGTCTGTTTCGACTCCATGCCGAACCGGTCTTTGTGAAAATGCGGATCAACAAAGGGCATATCGGGGATGCCGTGCGG
>JBBRNH010000096.1:0-20076 GCA_038230415.1 Cytophagales bacterium
CAGTCCCTCGATAATGGCAAGGGCAATGGCGTGGATTAATTCAATGTTTTACTGATAAGTGGTTAGTAGAAAGTGGTTAGTTAACTATTGCAAGCGTACTGACGCGGTAGCCAACTAACCACTTGCCACTAACCACTTGCCACTACTTTTTAAGTATTGCAAAAAACTCGATGATAAAGCCGCTCATCACTAATATCGGACCAATCGTAATGCCCAGCATTCCGAAACCAAACGGCTCTTTGTCTAACGTCATAGTGAAAAAACCGGCCAGGATAAGCAGCACACCGAGGGCCATAATCTGGTAGTTGCCGGGGCCAAAGGGCATGGCGGCAGGCTTAGCCACGGAACGCGGTAGCACAACGGCGGGCCGGGCGGAGGTTAATACCGGAACTGATACCGGAACGATGACCGATTCGGCGGGGCGCGGTATTTTTACGGCTGGCTCCGGGGCCGTTCTTTGGGTAGTTGGTTTTGATTTTGCCATAATAAAAATAAAAGAGGCTCACGCAAAGGCGCGGAGACGCAAAGGGTTGTTTAAGAAGTACTCATAAACCGTTGCGTCTCCGTGCCTTTGCGTGAACCCGATTCAATACAAATCATCTAACGAAACGTTCAGGTACCGGCTAACGGCCTGAAACGTGCTGATTAAGCCAATCAACACACCAAGTAATACAATGACTATCAATAGAATAACCAATGAAACGGGGTCTTGCAGGGTAATCAGTTCGGGAATGTTATAGAGCGAGGCCTGTTGCAAAGCCACCAACAGCCCGGCGGCAATCAGCCCGCCAATAAACCCCTGCCCGATGCCCCGGCGCAGAAAAGGCCATATAATAAAGCCATTGGTAGCCCCAACCAACTGCATTGACCGGATCAGAAGCCGTTGCGAATACAGCGCGAGCCGGATGGTATTGTTCATCAGCACCACAATAATCAGGAGCAATACCACCGCAAAACCGGCCATCACAATGTACATCTTGGTAATGTTGCGGTTGATACTGTCCACGAGGTTTTCCTGATAGACGACTTCAGACACGCCGTTCAGCGTTTCCAGATCGGTTTTGATACCCCGAAGCTGGGCTTCCGAAAAGTAGTCTTCCTTGATTTTAATGCGGTAGCTATCGTGTAGCGGATTGTCGCTCAAAAAGGCATTGAAATCTTCTTTGGTTTCGGCGATAAACTCGCGGGCAGCCTGCTCTTTGCTGACCAACAGCACCTGCGGCTGCCCCTCGGCGTTGGTCAGCACGTAAGGCCGGGTAATCAGGGTACGGAAAAGCGTATCGGTGCGGGCGGTGTCAATATCGCGATCTAAAAAAGCCCGGACTTCGTAGTTTTCGCGGATCGTCGTCACCAGCCGTTTCGACTGCACGGCCAGCAGTCCGCAGAACCCAATCAGAAACAGAGCCAGCGTCAGGCTGAACAGGATCAGCCCGGCGGGGTATTTACCTACTTTTTTCTTCGTGCGAGCCACAGTTAGGTTGCTGGTTTCGGTATTTCTTGTGCGAGACCCGACAAAAATAGGGCTTTTGGCCGACATCGCGGGTCGGGCGGGGAAGGGGAGGGCGGTTTTAGGAAAATTTAAGGCTCATCGCTACAAAAAAAACACCGGCTCGTCGGGGCCGGTGTTTTTTTGGCAGTCAATCACAACGTTTACAGCGGGTTCTGCACCGCTGCTTTATTTGAGTTTAACTCACGCCGGGGAATCAAAAACTCCCACCGATTGTCGCCCGCCGGTACGTCAAACAGTACGGCCACCGCTGGGTTATGATTGGCTCCGTTGCGGTTCAGGGGCTGGTTCATCCGTTTCAAGTCCGTAAACCGATGGCCTTCTCCCCAAAGTTCAATGCGCCGATTGAGCAGAATTTCGTCTAAGAGTTTGGCTCCCGTGCTGGTCGAGAGTTTATATGCGGCATCCCGTTTGGTGGTCAGGTCAAACAGCAATTTGGCCGCGTCGGCATCTTTGCCTAACCGGGCCTGCGCTTCGGCTTCGATCAAATACATCTCCGAGGCCCGCATGTACGGAATATCGCCCATCGTGCTGGTTGACGGTGTGCCGGGCAACCGGAATTTCTGGTTCATATACGGAGCGCGTACCCCGCCCGCCGGTACAATCGAGTTGGCCGTGGTTGGGGTTTTCACCCAAATCTTTGAGCGCACATCCGTAGCCGAAATCTGGTTATAAGTCGTGGTATTGATGAGCTTGGGCGTGGCCCGGACATTGGTCGAATTGAAGTTGCAGGAGATGTAGGAGTGATAGGCTCCGAAAAACTCCGACTGATCTTCGAGGTGATCGAACCCCCAAATCCACTCCGGGTTAGTGACATCGGCAAAGCCGTCTGCATACTGGGCTTCGCTCATCAGGGTAAAGGTTTTGCGGGCCTCGGCAGCAAATTTGGCGGCATCGGCCCAATTTTGCTGCACCAGCGCAACGCGGGCCTGCAAGCCGTTTACCACGTTGAGGTTGATGTGCGATTTGTAGGTTCGGTTGGCAGTCAGCAGTTTAGCGGCATCGGCCAAATCTTTGTTGACCTGCGCGTAAATCTCCTCAACCGTGGCGCGGGGTAGCCCTTCGGTGGTTGGGGTCAGCACCAGCGATACCCCAAGTTGACTGTTGGGTTTGGCACTGGCATCATATCGCTTGCCGTATAGCTGCACCATGCTGAAGTACGAAAAGGCCCGCAACGCGAGGGCTTCTCCCTTCACCCGGTCCCGGTCTGCCTGTGGGCCGGTGGCATTGTCAATATTGGCAACGGCGATGTTGGCGTTGCCAATGAGTTTATAGTAGAGTTGATACGGAAACTCCGACATCGTACCCACGTCTGACCGATGGCTGATCCACTGCTGTTCGGGAAAGTGCCAGTTGTTAGAGGCATTGCTGAACACTAAGTCTTCGCCCATCACATCCATGATAATCATCATGGCCGGGTAGCCAAAATGCCCCTGCGAACTCAGGTATCGGATAACCATCGCCCGGTAGATGCCGTTGATGGCGGCTGAGGCATTTTTGGTGGTTGCGTAAGCCGCAGCCGCATCAACGCTTCCCGTCGGAATTGTCTCTAAATACTCGTCTTTGCACGAAGCCGTGAGTAGTGCGACGGCAAGCAGGCTGGCTAAAAATTTCGTTTTCATTGGTAGGTTGATGATTAAAGCGTGAAGGAAATACCGAGTACCACGTTTTTGGCAACGCTGAACACGTTGCCCGTTGTACCGCCAAAGTTTTGTTGAACGTTCAACCCCGTCCGGCGGGAGAGAATCAGGAAGTTCTCGGCACTCACATACACCTGGGCATTGTTGAGAAACAACTTCCGGGCGGCCACACCCGGCACCGTATATGACAGCGTTACCGAACGCATATTCAGGTAACTGGCATCAATCAGCCAGCGATCCGAAGCCGCATCGAAGTCGGCAGTGCGGCCCACATCTAACCGGGGTACGTTGGTGATGTCGCCGGGTTTCTGCCAGCGATTCAGCATATCAACGCTTTTGGCACTGCCATACCCGCCCGCGCTCATGATGGCCGAATAAGCACCGTCATATACCTTGCCGCCCAATTGATAGACGAACAGGGCAGACAGCGAAAGTCCTTTGTAGCGAAACGTATTGGTGAAACCGCCCGTAACCTTGGGAATTGACGTGCCGTTGTAATTAAACCGGGCGTTGTTGATGCTCGTCGTCAGGGTATCGCCGGTTTCGGTAATGCGCGAGTTGGCCGCTACGAAATTGGCCGCCCGGTACTGCGCTTCGCCCGTGGCCGGATTGACACCTTTGTACTCCCGCAGCCAGAAATCGTAAATCGAACTGCCGACTTTGAGTTTTTTGGTGCCGTCAATGATTTCGGGGTTTTCGTCCGGCATTTTGGTGATCTTATTTTTCAGCCGGGTGGCATTCACGTCAACGCGCCACACAAAGTCTTTGGTGCGAATCGGCTCGATGCCCAGTTCGATTTCGATTCCCTGGTTATACATCGTTCCGATATTCCGGGTTTCGGTCAGGATACCCGCCGATAAGGGTAGCGGCACGGCAAAAATCAGGTTCGACGATTGCCGGTTGAAGTACTCAATCGTACCCGTTATCCGGTTTTTAAACAGGCCGAATTCCAGGGCTATGTCGGCAGAATTGCTCGATTCCCAGGCCAGATTCCGGTTTCCTAAACTCGATTGCAGGATGCCAGCCTCCGACGCATTGTTGTATCCCAATGCATACAGGGGTTGCCAGGCGTAGTAGCTGATGGTGTTATCAGCCGCGTCCTGCGCCGTGAGACCACCCCCGTCGTTACCCGTTTGCCCGTATGAGGCTCTCAATTTCAGGGAGTTAAGATTGGGGATGTTCTTAACAAAGTCTTCCTGATCTAAACGCCAGGCTCCGCTCACGGAGTAGAACGTTCCCCAGCGGGCATCCTTGTAAAACTTGCTCGTACCGTCGCGCCGGACCGAAGCCGACAGAAAGTAGGTCTGTTTATAATCATAATTCACCCGCGAGAAATAGCCTTCGATCCGGCGTTTGTTGTATTCCGAATTCAGGTTGGTGGTGGTCGTGTAATTAGCCAGTTCAACGTTTCCGTCCAGAATTTGCTGCGAGCGCGACCCCGTCAGAATGTTGTCGGTGGTGCTGAAGTTTTCGTGACCGGCCAGCACATCAACGGTATGATTGCCGAATGTCTTGTTATAGTTCAGGAGTTGGTTGAGGTTGTAGCCGCTGACATTCTGGAAAAAGTGCGTTGCCCGGCCCGCCGGCGCACCATCGCCAATTTCGGGATTGCCGTAGGTAACGTTGTTAAGGTTGCTGATATCAGTGCCAAAATTAGCCGTGAACTTAAAATTCTTCAGAAACGATACCTCGCCATACACCCGCGCCCCCATCACGTTCCGGCGGAAGTAATTCTGATTCAACTGCGTTTCGGCAACGGCGTGCCGACCCCCAAATTGCGGACGGCTCGGTAACCCCAGCGCGGTCAGGTTGCCATAATCGTAGCGTCGTTCTCCATTGGGCAGCGTCAGAAACTGCCCCGGATTAGCCGGATCAAACGCATAGACCGGATAAATAGGCCCCATATTTCGTGAAAAGAAAAAGGGATTGACGAAGGTAGTGCCGCCATTAGCCGGGACATCAGCCTGATTCGATTTTGTGACTGTTGCCGAGATATTGGCCCCCGTCCGAAACCAGGGTTTTATCTGCGTATTGATATTGAGTCGGCCCGTAAACCGCTCGTAATCAGAGCGAATCAGAAAACCCTTGTCATTCAGGTACGACAGCGACAGAAAATAGTCGGTGTTATTCTGCCCACCCGAAAAGCTCGCGTTCATTTCATCCCGGTTTCCCTGGCGGGTAATGGGCTTCTCCCAGTTCAGGTCGTCGGGCGAATACAGCAATTGGGCGCTGGGATTCAACTTCCCGTCGATACCGACCAACTCACCGTTTGGAACATTATAAACGTTGTAGCCTACCAAGCTAACGAGCCGGGTGCTGGCATCGGCGTTTGCAGCCGCTAAGGTCAGCGGGTTGGTAGCCCGGTAGGCAACGCTGTTCCGGTACGATTCCCACATCAACGGATAATAGTCTGCCGGGCCTACCCGGTTGTACTCCGGCAAACCCCTGGAACTGAACCCCTTGGTGTACCGAACGCTGATGCTACTCCGGTCTTTCTGCCCTTTTTTGGTGGTAACAACCACTACGCCATTGGCCGCCCGCGCCCCATAGAGCGCGGTTGATGACGCATCCTTGAGTATCGAAATGCTTTCGATGTCATTCGGATTCAGGTTGGCGATGTCTGCCGTGTACGGAATCCCGTCAACAACATACAGGGGGTTATTGCCCGACGAAATCGAGCCAAATCCCCGGATACGAATGTCGGGTGCCGATCCGGGTTGTCCGCTGCCTGCCGTTGTCTGCACACCCGCTACGGCCCCCGAAATAGCCTGAACAACGTTGGTAATGGGCCGAACGCTGATGTTGGCCGACGAAACGGTACCCGCCGAACCTGTAAATGCCGACCGCTTGGCCGTACCGAATGTGGTAACGATAACTTCGTCCAGATTAGACACGTCCGGCACGAGCCGAATGGCAATCGTTGACTGATTGCCGACGGCCACGTCCTGATTGGCGTAGCCGATAAAGCTGAATACGAGCCGGGCGTTGGCTGGCACCCCGATTTTATAGTTGCCGGTAGCATCGGTCGTCGTACCCCGGTTGGTACCCTTGACCTGAATGCTCACGCCGGGCAGCCCGGCTCCGTCGTCGGTAGCCGTAACCCGGCCACTGATGGTAATATCCTGGGCAAAGGCCGACAGTCCGCACAGGAGCCACAGGAATAGGATGTTTCGTAGGTGTTTAATCATAATTTATTGATTGTTGATTGTACTGATGAATACTGACAAAGCAGTGCGCGAATTTATGACAGTAGCGCACATTAAAAAATCATTAACACCAAATAAAAATAACTTCATTTCAGCTTAGGGGAAATATTCTATCAGAAAATGATAAATACTACAAATTTTATAGACTATAAATCGGAAATCTCAATTCTCCGGCTAAAGATAAACGCCACCTCCAATCTGGAGGTGGCGTTTATCTTTAGCCGGAGAAACAGGCTGAATCAGCGTTTTTTGAGCAACTAAACGCGCTATTGTCTCACCGAGAAGCCTAACCGACGATAATTGAAACTCGGCTTAAACTCAGCCGCCGTACTGTCAATAATTAGCACGACGTTGGCTAATGGGGCCGTTGTGCTGCTGGCTTTTGCTGTTACGAGCGTGAGCGAACCAAAACTGCTGTTGGCCGGAATAGTGACGTTGCCCCCGTTGACGAGTGAGTAACTCGCGGCATTGGCGGTGGTATATGCCGGGTCAACTAATACGCGAACCGTTACGTCAGCACCGCGTTGGGGACCAACCAAGTTAAGCTGGGCCGTTGTGGTGATGGGCACGGCGGGGGTGTTGGCAAGGGCCGTAATCGGGAATGTTCGGCCCGTCGCGTTTGTCCGCAGAATAGCATCGTTGAACTCAACCAAGGTTTGCTCAAACACTTTATCGAGATTGTTATTGCAGGCGACCATACCGAGTAATAGCAGTAGGGCCGGAATAATGTAGGTGAGTTTTTTCATGTTAGTACCCAAAGTTTTGCCGCAGGTTTTTGTTGGTTGCAATCTCCGCTACCGGAAGATTCGCCAGTATCCGAAAATCATTATAGGGCAGGCCACCGCCCTGAGCCGTTGCTTTCACGATATCTTGTCCGCGCCGTTTCAGGTCAAACCAACGGTGGCCTTCAAAGGCGTATTCTAACCGCCGTTGCCGCAGAATCTCGGTCAGCAGGGCCGCGCCGGGCAGGTCGGTCAGGGTGCGGGCGGGCAGGCCCCGGTTGGTACGAATCGTGTTCAGATCGGTCAGTGCGTCAGCAGCATTACCGAGCATAGCGTTGGCTTCGGCACGATTCAGGTAGGCTTCGGCAATTCTGATAATGGGTATGTTATCGAGGTTGATAGTTCCATTCTTACCAAAAAACTTGGTACATTCGATAAAGGCCGTACCACGCCCGGCGGTACCGAGTTCGTACAACTGCCGCCGAATATCGAGGGCGGTTCCAGCGGTGCTTTTCTCCGATTCGAGTTCCGAGATAAACGCCGTTGTTGGCACTAAATCACCAAAACCGCCCGTTGTGTTCCGGTCACCCGTCCGTACCAGCGTAGTATAGGTCGTTTGCATGGAAGTATTTACACCGATGTTTTCAGATACCACCGCAAACTGCAACTCAAACACCGATTCTGGATTACGGGGCGCACGCCAGCCACCAATGTAGGTGGTGGCATCCAACAGTTTCACGGTTCCGCCAATGGCACTCGTGGCATTGGCAATTGCCGTTGGGTAGTCTTTGTTGTACAATGCCACCCGCGACAGCAGCAGTTGGGCGGCAGTCCGGTTACCGTAGGCCGGTACGTTACTGGCGTTGGCCGACGAGCGGCTGAAAGCCACGATTGCCGCTTGTAAGTCGTTGTAGATCTGCTTATAAACATCGGCTGTAGTGGCTCTGGCGGGGTATTGCACCTGGGCCTGATCACTCACCGGCGTTATCGTCAGGGGTACGCCACCCCGGTTATACTGCGCTATTTCAACACCGGGGTCGTAGGCGTAGGCCCGCATCAGGTCGTGATATAGCAATGCCCGCAAAAAATATCCCTGCCCCAAAATCGAATTGCGCCGGTTGGTATCGGTCAGCGCGGCTACTTTAGGAACGGCCTCTAACAGCAGATTTGCCTGATTGATAGCCACGTAGCTGGTGGCCCAGTTTACGAAACTGGCCTGGGTTACGTTTCTGTTTTCGTTGTTTAACCGGCCAGATTTGTTTGTAGCCTGTGCGTTATCGCCCAAGGCTTCGGCTACGGCCAGAAAATCACGGCCATATAAAACCGTACTTTGGAGCCGGTCATAAATACCGTTCAGCCCGGCATCCAAGCCTTCGGGCGTGTTGAGTGCGCTTTGAGCGGGGGCATTGCTGCGCGGTTTTACATCGAGCAGGTCGCTGCACGAACTCAGCCCCAACGTGGCTCCCAGCAGGGAGCCAACGGTAAGCAATTTTATAGAAATACGCATTGTTCAGAGTGTCAGATTATTGATGAATTAGAACGAAAGCGTTACACCGGCGGTGTAGGCTTTTGAGTTGGGGACAACGCCACTGTTGCCCGAACCGAGGTTCAGAAACTCCGGGTCATAGCTGGTCCAGTTGGTCCAGGTAACAACGTTAGATCCCTGCACAAACACCCGCGCCGAACTTAACCCAACCCGCTTGATGGTCGGAAGGGGCAGATCGTAGCTAAGGGTCAGTTGCTTCAGCCGCAGGTAAGACGCATCCTCCAGCGTCCGTGAGCCACTCAGCGCATTCACACCCCGCGTTTCGACGTTGCCGTCGATTGTGCGCGGCACGTCCGTAATATCACCCGGCTTTTGCCACCGGCGGTCATACACCGAACGGATTGTGTTGAAATTGCGGCCCGACAGTTCCGACAGAAACGAGGTCTGGCTGTTGAACGACCTCCGACCGTAATCATACTGGAAAAACACGTCGAGCGTCAACCCTTTGTAGCTGAACGAATTCGACAAACCGCCATAGAATTTCGGTAGTTCGGTGCCGAGGTAGCGCTGGTCGCGGGGCGAGGTGGGCGTGTAGGTGATGTTCCCGGCAAAATCATAAAACATCGGGCGGCCCGTAGCCCCGTTCACCCCGGCGTATTCGGTGGTGTAAGCCGACAGTAACGGACGACCCTGAATAGCCGTCCGCCCCACGCCGTAATAATCGGTGTAGTTCACGGTGATGGCGCTGTCGGGGTTTGCCAACGGCGAAATACCGTCATATAGAGACGTAACTTTGTTTTTAATAAAGGTGATATTGAACGAGGTCTTCCATTTAAAATCGCCCTGCTGCACGTTCACCGAGGTAAGTTCAAGCTCTACGCCCTTATTTTCGACCGACCCGGCATTGCGCGAGATGCTCGTGTAGCCGCTCGTGTTGGGCAAGTTTACGCTCAGCAGCAGGTCTTTGCTGGTGCGGATAAAGGCATCTACCGAACCCGTCAGGCGGTTATTGAAGAACCCGAAATCAACACCCAGGTTGCTCGTGACGTTGGTTTCCCATTTCAGATCGGGGTTGCCGAGTTGGGTGGGGGCAAAGCCAGCCGCGCCATTGTAGTCAAAACCTGCGCTCACCAAGCCTAACGACGGAAAGTTGTTCAGCCCGAAGAGCGTACCAATCTGATCGTTACCCGTTGTGCCGTAGCTGGCCCTGATTTTCAGTTCGTTCAGAATCCGGCTTCCTTTCAGAAAACTTTCTTCTGAGACCAACCACGCTGCCGATGCCGACGGGAAAAACCCGTAGCGGTTGTTGGCTCCGAACCGGCTTGAGCCATCGAGCCGGGCAATCAGGCTGATGTCGTATTTCTTGTCGAATGTGTATTTGAGGTTTCCGAACACCGACGCTTTGCGGTAGCCCGTCCAGCCGCCGTTCACAGCCGTTGGCAACGCAGCCGCGCTCCCATACCGGAAATCGGGCGTTGGCACGTTGGTTGTTCCCGATGAGGTAGATTCGTTGATATCTGACCTATATTCCAGGCCGCCGAGTGCGCCAATGTCGTGTTTGCCAAAGCCTTTATTGAAGTTGGCCGTTACGTTGGTCAGGAAGTTGATGTTCTGGTTAAACTGGTCGTTGAGCCGCCCGCGCACCACGTAGGCATCTGCCGTGCGCGGGTCCGTGAAATACCGGCCTTTAATGGTTCGATAATCAATACTGACAAAGGGCCGGATCGTCAGGCTCGGTAACACCTTGTAATTCAGCGACAAACCCCCGTTAAACTGGTTGACCACGGCCTTAATGTCGTTCAGCGAACTGACCTGAATAATATTCTGGTTCAGGATACCGGGCGTACCACCCTGGTCGGGCGTACCGTAAAACGAACCGTCGGGGTTATAAATCGGTACGCTGGGCAGCATCAGCGACGAGGAGAACGCCGACGAGCCGAGGAACGAACCCCCGTTTGGCGATCCCTGCTGGCCGCGCTGGGTGATGGTACTCAGTTTCAGCGTCTGCTCCAGCGTCAACTTGGGGTTAATGGTCTGAGTCAGCGTGGTGTTCAGTGTTCCCCGCACGAGGTCAACGTTAATTACGTTGGCATCCTGCTTGAAATAAGACCCCGAAATAAAGAACTTCGTTTTGTCGGAGCCGCCGTTCATGCTCAACTCATAGTTGTTAGTGTTGCCCCGGCGGTAGGCCGCGTCCTGCCAGTCGTAAGTAGGGAGGTTGGCAACTTCGGCGTCGGTTAGCGTGGTGGGCTGCCGAATAGTTCCCAGCACGGCAGCGCGGGCGGCTTCGGTTGTGCTGCCCGCATTCACGCGTGACTGTACCCGGAGGGCAAACCACTCTTGGGTGTTGAGCACGTCTAATTTTTTGATGGGGTCCGTAACGCCCTTGTAGTAGTTGAAGCTGATCTTGGTACGGCCAGCCTTGCCCCGTTTGGTCGTTACCAGCACCACGCCGTTGGCGGCCTGTGAACCATAAATGCTGGCGGCTGCGGCATCTTTCAGGATTTCGATGTTTTCGATGTCGTTCGGATTCAAAAACGCCAGGGGGTTATTGCTCGTGAATGATGAGTTGTTGGTGCTGTTGAGTTGCACCCCGTCCACCACGTAGAGCGGGTCGCTACCAGCTGAAATCGAGCCAACGCCCCGGATACGAATCTGGATGGCTCCGCCCGGCGTTCCATTGGCCGACGTAACCTGCACCCCGGCTGCCCGGCCCGCGAGGGCTTTGTCGAAACTGCCAACGGGCTGGTTTTTAATCAGGTCGCCCGCTACCTTAGAGCTGGCTCCGGTAAATTCGCGCCGGTTCACGGTGCCGCCGTAGCCGGTTACAACCACTTCGCCGAGTTCCTGGCTATTGTTTTCCAGTAACACGTTGAGCGTTGTGCGGTTGCCGATGTTCTGCTCCTGGGCCGAATAGCCGATGAAGCTGAAGGTCAGCCGGGCCTTGCCGGGCGCGGTGATCTTGTAGTTCCCCTGCGCGTCGGTGGTGGTGCCGCGCGTGGTTCCCTGCACCTGTACGCTTACTCCGGGCAGCGCGGCCCCGTCGTCTGATGAAGTAACCCGGCCACTCACCGTCACGTCTTGTGCCAGCGCGGGCAACCAGACTAACAACGAGAGAAGCAGACTTCCGAATAGAACTTTTCTCATAAAGGTTTGATGAATTGTTTATTTGGCAAAATCCAGCTTTTGCCTTTACAAAATTAGGTAAAACTTAACAGATTGATAATGTATATTTTTAATCTCTTTTTTATGTAGTGGGTATTCTGCCCGGTAAAGCCCTTTTTAGCGACTATTACAGTGGGAATAGTGAATTACTGTATTATTCTATTTTAACAAATCCGTAATACTACCCTAAAGTCTGTTTAACTTATGCTACACAAAATAAGGCTACCGATGATGTGAAAAGTCTAAATAATAGCCACTGATATTGTATTATCCTACTAATAAGTTATCTGTAAGAAAGTACCAGTTCGATTTTCTTCTACCTGTTTGTTAGAACCAGAAAAACAAAAATCCCGCACCCACCGAAGTTAGCGCGGAAATTCTCGGCGGGCAGGTTTGACGCACTCAAAATTTTATGCTACGTTTGCAGCCACATTAGTCGAAAACGGGGGATTAGCTCAGTTGGCTAGAGCGCTTGCATGGCATGCAAGAGGTCATCGGTTCGAATCCGATATTCTCCACAAATTGTACAAAGCCAACAAAAAAGCCGTTTCCAATCGAGGAAACGGCTTTTTTGCTTAACAATTCCGGGAAGCCGGAATTATTTTGTCTCGATCATCTCGGCATCGGCAATAATGTAGTTCAGTTCGTAGATATTGTCGGCGTTCAGTTTCAGGGTTCCATGAAACGTCCGGCGTTCGTCGGTTTTGAATTTCTTGCCCGGGTTCTTGAATTTCAGCGATACCACTGACTCCGGCCCGGCCCCACCACAGAAAAAGCAGGCACTGTACGGAAACGCCGACAGCACGTACAGGTTCGACTCGTAATCTACGGGTAACACATAACCCGTCAGTTCTACGGTTTTGCCGTTGAGTTTCTGCACCGCCGGGCCAAACGTGGGATACAGCATATAGACCGATTCTTCGGCGTACCATTTCTTCTTGAAGGTAACATCACGCAGGGCTTCCCAGGTGAGTTTGAGTGGCTCGGTAGCCGGGCGAAAAGCGGTCAGGAAAATACTGGCGGCAAGAACGGCGAGAACAAGGCGTTTCATTCGTTGTTAAGGGGGCTTTTTGGTAAAGATAACGGTTTTCTTACTTTCGTTGTTACTGTTGTACCCAAACGTTATGAAAACACGCATTGATACATACGCGCTAACAACAAAGCACCCCGTTTCGTTTCGGTTCAGTCGCCTGTATATAACCACGCTGGTTGCGCTGGCGGTGCTGCTCACGGCGGGGCAGGTGCTGATGCAGTGGCGCATCGGAGCCGCCCAGAACGAGATTCTGCTTGTGAGGCAAATTGCACTGCAACGCCACCAAAGCCAGCAGATTGCCAAAAAAGCCCTGCAACTCGCCGATGAAACGGAGCAGGCCGATTTTTCGCGCAATGCGGGTGAACTCCGCGAGATATTGACCACGTTTGAAACCTATCACCGCCAGACCCGCGACGGTCAACTGCCCGAACAGGGTATTGCCATCACCAATAGTGCATCCATCAAAAAGCTGTTTGCTGCTACCTGGCCCCGGTTCAATGCGTTTCGGCAGGGGGCGCGGTGGTTTGCCCAACAGCAAAACCCCGCCCAGATGGAAACGCCCGCAGCAAAGGCCGCACTGCGGTTGGTGCTGGATAACGAAAGAGAACTGCTGACCCAGATTGATGCCATCGCCCGCGCCTACAACGCCGAAGTACGGGCCAAACTCAATCAGTTGCAGACCACTGAATTTTACCTGTATCTAACGACGCTGCTGGTTCTGGCAGTGATTGGCCTGTTGATTTTCAGGCCCGCCGTGCAGCAACTCCGGCAGACGCTGACCCAACTGATTCAGGCCGAAGCCCAGACTACCGAAGCCAACGGACAACTCCGGCAGGCCAACGATTCGCTGACCGAAGCCCGCAAACAACTCTATGCCGCCACCCGCGAGAAACTTCAGCAGCAGAGTAACGCCCAGAAACTCCGCACCGCCTATCTTATTACGGGGCAGGAAGAAGAACGCAAACGGCTATCCCGCGATCTGCACGACGGCCTCGGTCAAATGCTCACGGCCATCAAACTCCAGGTTGAGGGAGTAGAAACAGCCCTGAACGGGCAGGGGATAACATCCGTTACGAATATCGCTACGCTGAAAAAACTGATTTCCCGCACCATTCAGGAAACCCGGACCATATCAAACAACCTCATGCCCAGTGTATTGAGCGATTTTGGGGTGGTGCCAGCCCTGAAAATGCTCGCCGAGGGTGAGCAGAGTATGGGCGTTGAGATTAGTTTCGATACCAACCTGAACAGCGACGACCGGCCCGACCGAACTACCGAAATCGCGCTCTACCGGGTCACGCAGGAGGCTATCAGCAACGCGCTGCGGCACGCCCAACCGACGCAAATTACCGTTGAACTTATCGGGCGGGACAGCTACCTGCACCTGCTCGTGACAGACGACGGGCTGGGGTTTAACCCGCAGCAGTCGCGCCACTTGCCCATTGACCGGCCCGGTGGCCCCTCGCAGGGGCTGCACAATATGCACGAACGGGTGCATCTGCTGGGTGGTCGGCTCAGAATCTGGTCGCGGGCGGGGCAAGGCACCAAAATTCATATCACCATACCAGATACTAATTCAAACACTCAACTCATTGATGATGAATACAATACGGCTTATGCTGGTGGATGACCACGCCATTGTCCGCGACGGAATCCGGCTGTTGCTCGAACAGGTCGAGGGATTTCAGATTATTGACGAAGCCGGTTCGGGCGAAGAAGCCATCGAGAAACTCAAAATCAACACGCCCGATGTCGTGTTGATGGACATCTCGCTGCCCGGCATGACCGGGATTCAAACCACGCAGGCCGTAACCAAACAGCATAAAACGGTGCGGGTACTGATGCTCTCGATGCACAATAACGAAGATTACATCCTGCGGTCGGTGGAGGCCGGAGCAATGGGGTATATCCTCAAAGATTCGTCGTCAGACGAGATGGTGAAGGCAATCCGGGCGGTGGCAGCGGGCGAAAAATACTACTCCTCGCCGGTGGCAACCATCATCCTCAACGGCTATATGCAGCAGTTGAAGAAAGGTGAAAAATCCCCGCTGAACCGACGCTCTAAACTCTCCAAAAAAGAAAAAGAAATCCTGACCTACCTCGTGGATGGCCTGAGCAGCCGCGAAATCGCCGAAAAACTGACCCTCAGCGTCCGTACCGTTGACAATCACCGGGCCAACATGATGCGCCGGTTGCAAGTCAGAAATGCCGCCGAACTCGTGAAGATGGCAATGGAGGAGAAGTTGTTGTGAATTTTAGTGGTTAGTGGTCAGTGGCTGGTGCTTCGCCCGGCAGGAACTAACCACTTGCCACTGACCACTAACCACTAAATTTGGAACTTTTCCATACGTCATTTTTTTACACAGTCAGACCGGCAATCACTGTCGGTTTTTCCCTTTCGGAAAAAGTCTATTAAATTGATTGAATTTATATTCTTTAAAACCGCAACAATCATGTCATTACGCTTAGGAGACATCGCGCCTGATTTTCAGGCCGACAGTACGCAGGGGCCGATTTCGTTTCACGAATGGCTCGGCAATTCATGGGGGATGTTTTTCTCGCACCCCGCCGATTTTACGCCCGTCTGCACCACCGAACTGGGCCGGACAGCCCTTTTGAAAGGCGAATTTGAGAAACGGGGCGTGAAGGTAATTGCCGTATCGGTTGACGATCTGGAATCGCATAACCGCTGGACTCCCGACATCAAAGACGTGACCGGCTCGGAAGTAAACTTCCCGATTATTGCCGATGCCGACCGCCACGTGGCCGAACTCTACGATATGATTCACCCCAACGCCAGCGAAAAAACAACGGTGCGCTCGGTATTTATCATCGGGCCGGACAAGAAAATTAAACTCACCCTGACCTATCCGGCTTCGACGGGTCGCAACTTTACTGAACTGCTCCGCGTCATTGACTCGCTGCAACTAACGGCTGATTATCAGGTGGCTACCCCCGCCGACTGGCAGGACGGCGACGATGTGATTGTGACACCCGCCGTGAAAAATGAGCAGTTGGAAGAGAAATTCCCTAAAGGCGTAACCTTCGTAAAACCGTATCTGCGGACAACGCCCCAGCCGAATAAGTAGAGAGTTTTTCAACGCAGAGGGGCAGAGATTACGCAGAGTTCGCAGAGGATTGTTTACTTTATCTCTGCGAACTCTGCGTAATCTCTGCCCCTCTGCGTTGAAAACTTCCTATATTTGAGTAAAAAACCGTACAGCAATTCGTGAAGGTAATCCCCATTCAGAAGTCGGCGAAAAACGCCAAAGAAACCCCGCTTAACCGGCAATACAACCAGATTAAGGCCAAATACCCCGGTGCGTTGGTGTTGTTTCGGGTGGGTGATTTCTACGAAACCTTCGGCGAAGATGCCATCCGGGCCAGCAAAATCTTAGGTATTACCCTCACCAAACGCAACAACGGCGGGGCCAACGAAGAACTCGCCGGGTTTCCGTACCATTCTTTAGACTCGCACCTGCCCAAACTCGTTCGGGCGGGTGAGCGCGTTGCCATCTGCGACCAACTCGAAGACCCGGCCCTCGCCAAAGGTATCGTCCGGCGGGGTGTTACCGAACTCGTTACGCCGGGCGTTTCCTTCAACGATAATGTGCTGGATGCGGGCCGGAATAACTACTTGGCCGCCGTTCATTTTGGGAAATCAACCGCCGACGAACTCCAATTTGGGATTGCGTTCCTGGATATTTCGACGGGCGAGTTTCTGGCATCGCACGGCAACGCGGCTTACATCGACAAACTGCTGCAAAGTTTCAATCCGTCGGAAGTACTGTTTTGTAAGAAATTCCGCACCGAGTTCGGCTCGCTCTTCGGTGATAAATTTCATACCTACACCCTCGACGATTGGGCCTTCACTTACGATTTCGGGTACAATTATCTCCGGCAGCATTTTCAGACCACCTCGCTCAAAGGCTTTGGTATCGAGGGACTTCCCGACGGGATTATTGCCGCCGGGGTGATTCTGCACTACCTCAACGAGACCGAACACAAAGACCTCCAGCACATTCAGCGTGTAACGCGGCTTGAAGAAGACCGCTACGTCTGGCTTGACCGTTTCACGATCCGCAACCTCGAACTGGTGGCGACGCAGAATGAAGGCGGGGTGCCGCTGATTCAGATTCTCGATCAGACCGTGACCCCGATGGGCGCGCGGCTGCTCCGAAAATGGCTAATGCTGCCGCTGAAAGAAAAACCACTCATCGAAGAACGGCTGAACATGGTTGGCCTGCTCTGCGACGACCATGTAACAGCCTCAGAATCAGACCAAAATACTGACCTGCTCGAAGCCCTGACGAATCACCTCCGGCAAATCGGTGACCTCGAACGATTGGTTTCGAAGGTGGCCGTCCGGCGGGTAACCCCCCGCGAGATGGTGCAACTGAAACGGTCGTTGCAGCATATTCTGCCCATTAAAGAGCGGCTCATCACGGCCCTCAACGATCACCCCAACGCGCCTTCGATCAAAAAATACGCCGACCAGCTCAACCCGTTGCTGTTTCTGCTCGACCGCATCGAAGCCGAACTCCGCGAAGACGCGCCGACCCTCGCTACCGGCGGCAACATGATGAAGACGGGCGTGAACGACGAGCTGGATGAGCTGCACAAATTAGCCTATGCGGGCAAAGATTATTTGGTGCAGTTGCAGGATCGGGAGGTGGCCCGGACGGGGATTTCGTCGCTCAAAGTAGCCTATAACCGGGTCTTTGGGTATTACTTAGAGGTGACGAACGCCCACAAAAACCGCGTGCCCGACGATTGGATCAGGAAGCAAACCCTCGTCAATGCCGAACGCTACATCACGCCCGAACTCAAAGAATACGAAGAAAAAATCCTGAACGCCGAAGAGCAGATTTTCAGCATCGAAGCCCGGTTGTTTGCTGAACTCGTAGCCGCAGCCGGGGAATACGTGGCTACCATTCAGCAAAACGCCCGCGTGGTGTCGGTGCTTGACGTGCTGGCTTCGTTTGCGCGGGTGGCCCAGAAACATAACTACGTCCGGCCCGTTATCAGTGCCGGTAAAGACCTGAAAATCAGAGATGGGCGGCACCCCGTTATCGAGCAGCAACTCCCGCCCGGCGAGTCGTACATTCCGAACGATGTGTTTTTAGACGACGAAACCCAGCAGATCATTATCATCACGGGGCCAAATATGGCGGGTAAATCGGCACTCTTGCGGCAGGTGGCGTTGATTGTGCTGATGGCGCAGGCGGGCAGTTTTGTGCCGGCATCGGCGGCAGAAATCGGACTAGTTGACAAGATTTTTACCCGCGTCGGCGCGTCGGACAATCTTTCGCGGGGCGAAAGCACGTTTATGGTCGAGATGACCGAAACGGCCAGTATTCTCAACAACCTCTCGGACCGGAGTCTGGTACTGATGGACGAAATCGGGCGCGGCACCAGCACTTACGATGGCGTGTCAATTGCCTGGGCTATCACCGAATATCTGCACCGCCACAACAGCCGCCCCAAAACGCTGTTTGCCACCCACTACCACGAACTCAACGAGTTAGCCGCCGATCATCCGCGCATCAAAAACTTCAACGTATCGGTAAAGGAGGTGGGTAACAAGGTGATTTTCCTGCGAAAACTAAAGGAAGGCGGTTCTGAACATTCGTTCGGGATTCACGTGGCGCAGATGGCCGGGATGCCGGGGGTGATTGTGAGCCGGGCCAGCCAGATTCTGACCCAACTCGAAGCATCGCGCAGCCGCGACGACAACGCAGCCGCCATTCAACGCGCCCTGCCTGAGAAAGAACTGGCCCTCCGCATTATCGAATCGGGCGATCCGAAAGCCGAAGCCATCAAAGAAAAACTCCGTCAGATTGACGTAAACCGGCTCACCCCCATCGAAGCCCTGCTGAAACTGAATGAGTTGATGAAATTAGTGGAGTAATCGCCACAGGATAAAGGCGTAACGGCTGTTGTTAGTACTATCCAAACAGCACCAAAGCCCGGCTATATTGGCCGGGCTTTGGTGTGATTAAGCCGCAAATTTACTGGTTGATAATTTTCACGGTTTGCGTTTGCCGATCCGTAATGGCTTGCAATAGCAGGATTCCCGTTGCTGCCTGCTCTAACCGAAACTGTTGTTCTTCACCCACTTTGGCCTGTTCAACAAAGCGGCTCTCGATGAGACGACCCCGTAAATCGGTTAGGTGGAACTGCACGGCCTGCCCTTCGGCTCCTGTCACCCGAACCCGAACCTGCTCGTGGGCCGGATTCCCCAACACCTGCACCGACAGACCGTTTCCTGAATCGGCAAGGCCAACGCGGGCCGAAGCGCAAAACGCTTTCAGGTCAAAGACGTAGCCGGTGGTTTGGCCGCTTTGGGTAGCCTGAATCGTAATCGGCTTGGGGTCAGCCCGCAGGCCCGGCTCAACGGTACCACTGTTGCTGCTGGCCGATGCCCGGCTGATGCCCGGTGCCGAAAAGCTGATCGGTGAACCGTTGCCCCCGCTGGTGTTGAAGGTAATGGCTCCAGTCTGGCAGTTGTAGGTCGGCTGAGTTAGCACTAAAGGCCCACCCGCCGAACACGCTCCGGCTCCATTGGCGCAGAAAGCCGTGAAGTCTCCGCCATTGGGTAAACCTGTGTTCCCATATAGGCGAATATCTTTTCCGCACAAAGCCACCAGATTATTCGGGATGCAACCACTTAACTGATTGACAAACAGGTAGAGATATTGGAGTTTGGGAAGACTGCCTAAGCTGGCCGGGATGCTGCCGCTTAACTGATTGACAGCCAAAAAGAGACTTTCCAAATTGGTCAGGTTTCCCAGACTCGCCGGAATGGGGCCGCTGATTTGGGTGTATTCTATGTTAAGCGACTGAAGCTGGCTCAGATTACCTAACTCGGCTGGCAAACTGCCGCGCAAATTGGCATTAAAAAAAATGAGCGACTTTAACTGATTTAAATTGCCAATACTGGCCGGAATAGTTCCGTCTAAGTTGTTGAATCCGAGGTTAATTGTCGAAACCCGACCGTTTCCATCGCAACTAACACCGTACCAGTTGCAGGGACTGCCCCCGTTAAGCCAGTTGGTTTTGTTGGTCCAGTTGGGGCCGTTGGTTGCGTTGTAAAGGTCAATCAGTGGGCCCGCATCGGGGTTGGTTACACTGATGGGCGGGGTCGTCGCGCAAAACGCTTTCAGGTCAAAGGTGTAGCTGGTAGTTTGGCCGCTTTGGGTAGCCTGAATCGTAATTGGCTTGGGGTCAGCCCGCAGGCCCGGCTCAACGGTACCACTGTTGCTGCTGGCCGATGCCCGGCTGATGCCCGGTGCCGAAAAGCTGATCGGTGAACCG
>JBBRNH010000097.1:0-19158 GCA_038230415.1 Cytophagales bacterium
ATCTCGTGGTGCCAGATTTTGAGTGTATGATCGCCGGTGTATGGTTTCTGCCAGCTATCCCAGGGCAAGTTGGTCTGCGTTTTACCGACCGCAAATCCCCAGCAGATCATGCCTACTTTTTCGCGTTTGGCAACGGGCAGGTGCGTCTGAAATTTGCTGCCCACGCTCCGGGCCAGAAATTCGGTGCAGATAAGCGGTCGCTTCATCGGTCTCAACTGCGCCACCGACCGCTCGAACGACGGCACCGGCGCGTAGTTGTGAAAGGTAATAATGTCGGAGTTTTCGAGCTGAATCCGCTCCATAGCCGTCCATTTGGCGGGGTTGCTCCAATCATGTTCATTCGAGACAATCCACACGCCCGATGTTAGCGGCTGGCTGGGGTTGGCCGCCCGCGCCCAGCCAAAAACCGTTGGTAACAAGCGCGTTACGGCTTCGATTTTGTTGGTGAGTTCGGTTTTTAGGTTGTCTTTGCCGTAGCTGCTGCCGTTGTCATTATCGGGTTCGTTCCAGACATCCCAGGCCAGAATCCGTTTGTCGTCTCTGAAGGCCGAAATCAGGCCCGTCACGTAGGCTTCGAGCCGGGGGCGTTGGGTACTGTCGGCTAAGGCATCGGCACCGGGGCTTTGCAGCCAGCCGGAGTTATGCACACCCGGCACGGGGTCTTTCTGCTTGCCGAGTTTGGGTTGCGGGTCCCAGCACGAATCAAACAGCACCAGCATCGGCCTGATTTTGTGTTTCTGGCAGATGTCGAGAAAGGTGTTGAGACGGGCTGTGAAACCGGCTGCGTCCTGTTGCCAGAGCATATCGTGCAGAAAAACCCGCAGCGTGTTTACGCCCATTGCCTCGGCCCAGCCGAGTTCTTTGTCAATTGTAGCCGGATCAAACGTTTCGGCCTGAAACATTTCGAGTTCATTGATGGCGTTGGCCGGCACGTAGTTGGCACCGAACAGAAACGGCTCTTTTTTGTACCACTTGTTGGCTTTTTTTACCGACCACCGGCCATTGCCGTCCGCTTGGGGTTGTGATTGCGCCTGTGCTGCGAACGTCAGCAGGGCAAGGAGGAGAATGATTTTTTTCATAGAACGATGGAACGCGAATGACGCAGACGTTGCGGATTTACACTGATTTTCTTTAAGGTGAAGAAAAAAATCTGCGCGAATCCGCAACATCTGCGTCATCTGCGTTCTATTTAAACTGATAAACAGTGGCTTGCCGATAGGTTTGGCCGGGTTTCAGAGTCGTATTGGGATACGTCGGGTGGTTGGGCGAATCGGGGTAGTGCTGCGCTTCGAGGGCAAAACCTTCGCGCCTGCCAACGGCCTTGCCCGACTTACCCACGTCTTTTCCGGCAAAGAAATTGCCCCCGTAAAACTGCATCGCCGGTTCGGTCGTCAGCACCGTCATCGTGATTCCCGATATGTCGCCGGTAATCTCAACGGCTTTTTCGAGACCGTTTCCTTTGCGGTTCAGCACGAAGTTATGATCGTACCCTCCTCCGAATTTAAGTTGCTCATTGGCATCGTCAACGCGCTTGCCGATGGCTGTCTTTTGCCGAAAATCAAACGGCGTTCCGGCCACCGCAACGGGTTCGCCCTGCGGAATCAGGCCCGCGTTCACCGCCGAATAGCGGTCGGCATTAATCAGCAGGGTGTGGCCGTTGACGGTGCCGCTGCCCTCGCCGTTGAGGTTAAAAAAGCCGTGGCTCGTCAGGTTCACGGGCGTGGCCTTGTCGGTGGTGGCGGTGTAGTCAATTTTCAGGGCGTTATCGTCAGTCAGGGTGTAGGTCACGGCGGTTGCCAGGTTGCCGGGGAAACCGCCTTCACCGTCTTTGGCGGTGTAGGTCAGGGTCAGTGTGTGGTCATCAGATTTTATCACGTCCCAAACCGCGTTGTGCATTCCGCTCGGCCCGCTGTGCAGGTTGTTGCCGTTGTTGTTGAGTTCTAACTGATACGCCTTGCCGTTGAGCGTGAATTTGCCCTTAGCGATCCGGTTGCCAAACCGCCCCACAATCGGCCCGAAAAACGACTCGCCTGCCGCCTGATAATCAGCCAATGATTTAAAACCAAGCGCGATATCGGTGGGCTTCCCGGCTGAATCCGGCACGACAACCCCAACGATGCGCCCGCCGAAGTTGGTGAGTGCAACCTGCATCGTGTTGTTTTTCAGGATGTAGAGTTTCACGGGCTTGCCGTTCAGGTCTCCGCCGAAGGTTTCGGGGTCGGGTAGCAACGGATTAGTCATGGCGGTTTCGGCAGGGGCGGTGGCCGCCGTTGAGTCGGTTTGGGTTTGGTCGGGTTTTCGGGCGGGCTGGCACTGCGTCAGGGCCAATAACGCGAGTAGGGCGAGGGTTTTTTGCATACAACAAGAAGGAAGAAAATCAATACCATTTACTGTCTGACCGGCGCGGGCATCGGCACTTTCGGCGCGGGCTTGCCAAAATCAGGCGTTCCGTCGTTATGCCACGAAAAACGCTGGATATGCGGAGCGCGTTTGTTGCCGCAGCCATCGGTAGCCGACGGATTGGCGTGGTAGATCATCCAGTTCTCGGTTCCTGCCGTAAAAAATCCACCGTGACCGGGCGCAAACACGCCGTTTTCGGGAGCCTGCACGAACACGGGTTTCGGTGATTTACGCCAGTTTTTCGCGTTAAGCAGATCCCCGCTCCCGGCGTAGGTCAGTAGGCCGAGGCAGTAGTCGAGCCAGCAGGCGTTGGCCGAATACGCCACAAACAACTGTCCGTTGTGTTGCAGAGCCTCCGGGCCTTCGTTCACGTAGATTTTGGGTGGTTCGCCGTTGCGCTGCCAGTCCTGCGGCACGTCGCCGTGGCGTTCCCAGTCTAAATCGGGTTGCGAAATCAGGACCCGGTCACCGTCCATCGTCCAGGGATTTTTGAGCCGGGCGATGTAGATATTCTGCTGCCCGTTTGTTGGCCCCGCCCAACCCGACCAGAGTGCGTACCGTTGGTTTTGGAACGCGAATACCGTTAGGTCAATGGCCCAATGATCGGCGGGGTCGGCTAATTTGCCTTTCACCGTCCAGTTGCCCAGAAACGGGTCGGGCGATTCGTTTTCGAGTACCCAAATCCGGTGGCCGGTGTTGTTGATACTGTCAGCAGCCACATACACATACCAGCGGTTGTCGAGAAAATGAATTTCGGGAGCCCACAGGTCGCGGGAATAGGCGGTGCCGGGCGGGGGCGTGAAAATGGTTTTCTGCTCGGCAGTGGCGAGGTCGGCTACGTTGCGGGTGCGCGAAAGCTGCACATCGCGTCCGGTAGTGTTCATGTAATAATACCAGCCGTTTTGTTGCAGCACCCAGGGATCGGGGCCATTAGTTTTCAGCGGGTTAGTAAACGTTTGCTGCGCCAATACCAATGGGCAAACAAGTGTTGACAACAGTAATACCAGAAAAAGGGTAGGTTTCAATGCAGTTATAAATGAGAGTCTGCTTACCAAAGTCAGGTCAGTTTACCCGCAGTTTCTGCCCGGCCCGAATCCGTGACCGTGAACTGGACATATGATTTTTCTTGGCTAATGTTGAAGCTGACAGCCCATACCGACTGGCAATACTGGAAATAGTTTCGCCCGACCGGACGCGGTGCAATACCGTGCGTTTGAATCGGGGTTTGAAACTGATGTCGGTCGAGCGGCCCCCGCGCAGGTAATCCCAGGCGGCAGGCGTGAGCAGAAAATGCTCGCCAACAATCTCATTCTGAGGGAATTGATAAATGTTGAGCGGGCTGAATGGGTTGCCTTCGTAGCGGGTTTCAAAGTGGAGGTGCGCGCCGTAGCTGCGGCCCGTGTTACCGCCTAATCCTATCTGATCACCGGCTTTTACCATCTGACCGTCTTCCACAAGTTGCTTTGACATATGGCCGTAGAGCGTTTCCAAGCCGTTGTAATGCCGAATCAGCACGTACCGACCGTAGCCGCTGCCATCCCAGCCAACCACCCGCACCAATCCATCGAAGGCGGCATAAATCGGGTCGCCGGTTTCCAGGTCGAGGTCGGCCCCGGTGTGCCAGCGGCCCCACCGAAATCCGAAATTAGACATCAGCTTACCCTCGTTGAGCGGGGCCGACCAGTATCGGTTAGCTGACGGTTCGTAGAGCTTAATGTCCACCGGCGTGTCGAACTCCAAGGGATTAATATCGTAGGGGTCAACGTGTTTCGAGTCCCAGACGGCGTAGTAATCGGCGATTTTAACCCATTCGTCGCCCACCTGCACCGAGTCCACAATCTCGACCACGCCGGTTTCGCCCTGATCAATCATACTGGTGTCTTCGGCCACTACCGATACGATTTCTTTTTTCGGCTCGAATTGGCTGTTAAACCGCAGGTCGGCGGCTTCCGGCTCAAACAGGTCGTCTTTCTTCTTGATTGACTCGATAACCGGAAAATTCGGGTTGTAGCCGTTGTTTTTGGGGGTAATACGGGTATTCTTTTTAAATAATCCCCGTTCCTGTGCTTGTACTGTTTGGGCAGTGAACAGGCTTCCAACAGCCAGCAACCATACGATAGTCAATTTCCTCATTCTTCTTACGGTCTTCGGTTTTCAGTTTTCAGTTTTCGGGGCTGCCGCTTGCCATCAACTATGGATAAGCGAAGCTCCCGGAAACCGCAAACCAGAAACCGAAAGCTAATTTTAAGTTAGGCAAATACGGGTTCCTGTTGCACCTCTAAGGTGACTAAATAACGTTCGGCATCGAGTGCTGCCATGCAGCCGGTACCAGCGGCTGTTACGGCCTGCCGGTAAATGTGATCCTGCGCGTCGCCACAGGCAAATACGCCCGGTACATTAGTGTGCGTAGTGCCTTTCTCGGTTTGAATGTATCCGGTGTCATCTAAATGCAGATACTCCCGGAACATATCGGTATTGGGTTTGTGGCCGATAGCCACAAAAAAGCCGGTTACGGGTAAGATACGTTCTTCTCCGGTGACGTTATTTTTGACGTGTGCGCCCGACACCTCCTCTTCGCCCAAGATTTCGAGGGTTTCGGTATCATACAGGATTTCGATGTTCTCTTTGGTTTTTACCCGGTGCTGCATGAATTTTGAGGCCCGCATCTCGCCTTTTCTAACGATCATATAGACTTTGCGGCACAGGTTGGAGAGGTAACTCGCTTCTTCGGCAGCGGTATCGCCCGCACCAACGATTGCCACGTCCTGCCCGCGAAAGAAAAACCCGTCGCAAACGGCACAGGCCGACACGCCCCGCCCGTTGAGCCGCATCTCCGAGGGCAGACCTAACCACTTGGCCGAAGCTCCGGTCGAGATAATGATAGCGTCGGCGGTGAGGTTTATTTTCTCATCAACAACAACCTGATGGGGGCAGTGCGGGCCGGGAAATTCTTCGAGATTAACGCTCGTGACTAAGCCGTAGCGAATGTCAGTACCAAACCGGGCAGCCTGCGCTTCTAAGTCCTGCATCATCACCGGCCCCTGCACACCGTCGCGGTAGCCGGGAAAATTATCAACTTCGGTCGTGATGGTCAATTGGCCGCCGGGCTGCGGCCCCTGATACAAAACGGGCTTCATACCGGCCCTCGCTGCATAAATAGCCGCCGTGTAGCCAGCGGGACCCGAACCAATAATGAGGCACTTAACGTGTTCAGAAGCCATAGTAAGTAAAGCGTTGTGGGTGATAAATAACATAAAAGCCCGTGAATTAGAGCTTGTTAAACACCAACAAAGACAAAGTTCTAAAAATTTCCGCAATCAGCCAAGCCCAGTAATAGAGTATCAAAGAACTTTCCACTCGATGCGCCGGTTTTGCCGCCGGTTTTCGTCGGAGGTGTTGGGCAGCAGAGGGCGGGTTTTGCCATAGCCCACGGCCCGAACCCGGCTTGCCACAACGCCGGCTTTGGTGAGGTAATCCACTACGCCCTGCGCCCGTTTTTTAGATAGCGCGAGGTTGGTGGCCGCATCGCCGAGGTCGTCGGTATGGCCGCCGATCTCGATACGCACCCCTGGGTTTGCTTTCAGGAAGGCGGCCAATCGGTCGAGTTCGGTGCGCGATTTATCGGCTAAGTCATACCGGCCCGAATCAAAAAAGAGGTTGTTGAGCGTTTCGCGGCTCGTGGCCCCAACGGGTTCCAGCAGCACATCGAGCGACAGAGCCGCGCCGGGGGTAGTTTTCCCGGTAAAATCGAACGACAAACTTTTAAACAGGTAATTCGGGCCGCTCACATACAGCGCGTATTGCCCCCCGCCGGGCAGCACGGCCACGTATTGGCCGGTTTCGGGGTCGGCCCGGACTTGCGAGACGATCTGATTGGTTTTTAGATCAACGAGGTCAATTTGGGCGGTCATTGGCTTTTTGGTTCTGCCATCCAGCACCACGCCTTTCAGGTAGCTGACGGGCTTTATCCGCTCCCGCAACGATTCGGGCAGATCAAAAACGTATAATCGAGACCGTTGCGACACGCCCTCCTTTTGCTCCTCGAACGAATAATAGCCCCGAACGCCGTTGGCCGACACAAACAGGGAGGCCTGATCTTCGGAGGTATTGATGGGATAACCTAAGTTTTGCGGCACCGACCAACCGGCTGCGGGCAAAAAAGTAGTGGTCCCACCATCACTGGTCCCGCCGTTACTGGCTCCGGCACCGCCCGCCGTTGCCACGCTATCGGTCACAAACAGATCATAACCGCCCAGCCCGGTGTGGCCCTCCGACGCAAAAAACAGGCTTTGCCCGTTGGCATGAATAAACGGCGAGGCTTCGTTAAAGGCCGTGTTGACGGGTGCGCCGAGGTTGACGGGCGTTTGCCAGTTGCCATCGGCATCGCGGTTGCTGCGCCAGATGTCGCGCCGACCCTGCCCGCCCGGTCGGTCAGAAATAAAATACAACCGCCTGCCATCTGCCGACAGCGACGGTTGCGACTCATAATTGGCGGTGTTGATGTCGGGGCCGAGGTTGGTGGGTCTGCTCCAGACATCGCCCGTTTTGCGGCTTTGGTAGAGGTCACAGCCACCAAAACCGCGCCGGTTTTGGCAGGCCGTAAACACCACCGTTCGCCCGTCGGCAGCGAGTGTGGCCGTGCCTTCGTTTTCGGGGGTATTAATGTCGGGCGAGAGACTTTCCGGGGCCGACCAGGCTTCGCCCGTAAACCGCGACACCATCAAATCTTCGTCTCCTTCGGGTTTCAAAGCCGTAAACAGCAGCGTTTGTTCGTCGGCGGTCAGCACCGGAAAATACTGCGAGAGGGTGGTGTTTAAGCCCGCCGACACTGGCCGGGGACTAACCGGCTGCGGATTGGCAACGGCCTGAACGCCAAACCGCGCCGTTTCGAGCTGGCGGGCAACGCGCTTATATTGAGCCGATTGCGAAGCAAAAACGGGTTGGTAACGTTCAAGCACGGGCAGCGCGTCGGCGTATCTTCCCAACCGCAACAGCAAATTGGCCGCACCCTGATAGGCGGTACCATTGGTAGCCGCGTCGGGCTGGATTCGGATAGCCTCGCGGTAGGCGGCAAGGGCGGGTTCGGGTTTGCGCGTAAATTCATACAGTTGGCCGAGCTTGACGTGAGCATCCAGAAAGTTAGGACTCTGCCGGATGGCCTCCTGCATAAACGGAACGGCTTCATTGGCCTTCCGCTCGCCAAAAAGTTTGATACCCTGGTTGTAGAGGTCGAGAGATTTGGGGTCCTGCGAAAAACAGTGGCAAGTGGTTAGTGACAAGCAGCCAGTAATCAGCAGAGCAAGAACCCGGTTAGGCACTGACCACTGACCACTAACCACTGACCACTGTTTTATGGAATTGCCATGAACTTGTGGGTTTGCAGCGAGACGTGCCATTGCGGATGCGTTTTGACATACTCAACGATGTGGGGCATCATTTCGTCTGACCGGCTCCATTCGGGTTGCAGCAGTAGCCGACAATCGGGCCGGAGGTGCGGCACGAACGATTCGGCAAATCCGAAGTCAGATTGATTATAGATGATAACTTTCAGTTCGTTGGCGCGCTGGAAGATTGCCGGGTTGGGCGTTTTAAATTTCTTGGGCGAAAAGCACACCCAATCCCACGCGCCCGTTACGGCCTGGCACACGCCCGATGTTTCGATATTGGTCTGAAAGCCAGCGTCGTGCAGGGCTTTGGTCAGGGCCGTAAGGTTGTGCAGGAGCGGTTCTCCGCCCGTAATCACGGCCAACCTGCCAGGGTGCTGCACGGCCCCGGCCACGATGCTGCTGATGGCGCGTTGGGGGTGCTTACGAACGTCCCACGACTCTTTCACGTCGCACCAATGACACCCCACATCGCAACCGCCGAGCCGGATAAAATAAGCCGCCCGGCCCGCAAACGTGCCTTCGCCCTGAATGGTGTAGAAGGCTTCCATGACGGGCAGCGCGATTTGGTAGCTGGTAATTTCGGGTGGGTTGGCGGTGATTGGCTGGTTGTCTTCGGCGAGTATCATAGTACGAAGATAACGGTTTGGCGGGGCGGGTGGGTTCAAATTTTATCCACTATACTGGACCAATAAACAAAAAAACGGCCCGTGTTTCCACAAGCCGTTGTTTCAAAAACGCTGATTATCAAGCGTTTTAATCATTTCTCTCCCCGTTCGATTCGCTGCCGCTACGGTTGCCGCTGTGTCCCGAATGGCCGTGACCACCTTTGTTGGTGTTCTCGACCGAGCCGGTTGCGTCGTGTTCGTCTTCGGTGCTTTGCTTGCTTTTGTGCTTGCCGCTGGCCGTTTTTCCCTGCGCTTCGTCGGGCAGGTTGTTGTCTAATTCGTATTTCTTGGTGTCGTCGGCGGTTTCGCGGACGGTGGGCTGGGTGCTTCCTTTGGGCATAACGCTGGTTTTTTTGTTGAGTGAATAAATAACCAATCCGACTACCGAATGTTTGGTCGTTAGTTTTGTGGCTATGTTGTCTAAGATTCGTCAGTTTTTCAATCGCCCGTTAGCCGAAGATTTCGGGTTTCGGCACCAACTTTCTGCGTCGCTTCAGGCCGGGCTATACGTGTTTTTGTTTCTCTGGCTGTTGGGCGGAAGCCAATTCGGAGCCGGGCAGTCGCCGGTACTGATGCTGGCGTTGTTTGGGCTGGGCTGTGTGGTGGCCGCGTTTGTTGCCAACTACGGTATTCCTCAACTGCTGCCCCAACTCTATGACGAAGATCGCTGGACGGTGGGCCGCCACGCGCTGCACACCCTGCTGGTTTTGTTGTGCATCAGCGCGGCTAATCAACTGATTCTCTGGGCAACGGGTAACTACTATCCTTACTTCTGGCGGATGTATGGGATGGTGACGGCCATTGGCTTTTTCCCGATCACGGTGGGTGTGCTGCTGGCCGAGCAACGGCGGCTGAAACGCAACTTAGCCCAGGCCAAAACCCTGAATACCCAGCTCGATAAACTGCACCAACCCGCCCCGGCCCCGGAAGTTCCTGATAGTCCGAAAGGTATATCGCTCAAATCAGACACGGGCAAAGAGAGTCTGAACCTGCTGCCGAATCAGTTGCTGTATGTAGAGTCGGTGGGGAATTACGTGGAGGTGCATTGGCTCAACTTTATGTTTCCGCAGAAGACCGTTTTGCGAAGTACACTCCGTACCGTAGAAGACGTGCTAACCGATCAGCCGCAGTTTTTTCGGTGCCACCGGGCGTTTTTGGTGAACCTGAAAGCCATCAGCCACACCACCGGCAATGCGCGGGGCTACTTGCTGAAACTCACCGGCTCCGAGCGCGAGGTGCCGGTATCACGGTCGTTCGTGAAAGACTTTGAGACCCGCATGGCCGAACTATCTGAGTAAGCGCGTCTGCCACCGCCCCCAGGCTGTGGCATCGTAAGAATAGGGTCAACCGCCCCAACCCGAACATCGTTTCAGCCTGAGAGCGGTGGCAGACACATAGCCCATTCATCCCAAAACCGGGCATTTTGGCCCGGAAACGGCGTTTTGTCCCGGCTTGGTGCAGTGTGTCCCGGTGGTTTGCAAGGGGTAAAAAACCGGCGGAGGTTTGCAATAGTCAAACCAAAAAACACAAATTGACATGACCGTTTTATCTCGCTTCATTCTGCTGCTTATCGCGCTGCTGCTGGCTCAGGCCACCCCGCGTTTGCTGGCCCGGCCATTCGCGGCCCGTCCATCATCAACAACCACTGTTACGCCAATGGCCGGGCCACGAATGGCCGATATTACCAATGGCATCCCGGATAACCTGCCCGTTTTTGACGATGCGTTTTACCAAAACCAGTTGTTTCTGCTGGGCGAATCGCACGGGTTTCAGCGGGTGCAGGACGTGGATTTTGCCCTGCTCAAACACCTCAATCAGCGCGTTGGCGTTCGGTATTACGTGGCCGAGGTGGACATGAGCAAGGCGTATTTCCTGAATCAGTACCTGCAAACCGGCAACGATTCGACCCTGATGCGGGTGTTCCGCTCGTGGGTGCAGGAAACGGCGCAGTGGGCCAACCGTGATTTCTTTCGGAAGATTCAACGCATCCGCGCCCTCAACCAAACCCTGCCCGCCGGTCGCCAGATTCGGTTTCTGGGTCTCGACCGGATTCAGGATCGGGCGTTGGTGGCCGACCATCTCGGCGAATTGCTGGCCGGTAAAAAACTGCCCGCGTCGGCCCGGCTCCTGACCGATTCGCTGCGAAGCCGGCTAACCACCAAAACCCCCGACAGCCTGCGGGCCGATCTTGCGCTGAGACTTCTGGCCGATATGGACGAGAATCCGGCCACATATCAAAAAACGTCTGGGGCCAACCTCGTTACCGAATTGCGGCACCTGATTCAGAATGTGGCCTATCTGAAAACCCTTCGCAGCCGCGAGAAAACCATCGTCGCCAACTTTCAAACGTTCTACAAAACTATGAACCTGCAAACCGAAAAACTGTATGGATTATGGGGCTTTTTTCACGTCTTGCAGGCTCCGCTGCCCGACGGTGCCAAGTCATTTGCGGCTATGCTCCGGGAGTCTGATTTGCCGGTACGTGACAAAATCGTGTCGTTGGCCTGTAGTTATGTGGGTAGCAAGATGATGGTGCCAACGGCGTTTCTGCCCCCGTTCTGGCAGGAAAAAGGCAAGACTTATTCGCGGGTAGATAAATTCAATAACGATGGCCCGATGATGATCACCGACGGCATCGAAACCCTGAAGGCCGCCACACAGCCCAACACCGTTACGCTGTTTAAACTCGCTGGTTCGGCAGTGGGCGCACAGCCCATTCAGATTGATTACTCGCCGTTTATGCCCAAAGAGCAGCAGATGACATTTGACCCGGCCCGACCCGCTACGGATTATTATCAGTACACGGTGCTGATTCGGAATTCTGACGCTACCGAGCCACTCATACCCTGAATTATACCGGGTTTGTAGGGCGTTCGGCAAACAAAAGACTTATCGAGCGGGTTGGTGTAATCATATAGTTTCATCTGACGACTACAACCATGTTCAACACCGGCGCAACGATGCACATTTCGGAAGAAGCACAGCGAAAAAACAGATCAGCTCCGCTGTTGTGCTGGGATATAGCCCATCCGATGTTACCCAAACGCAACAGCATCGCGATGGATATTAACCAGATCGAGCATCTACAGGATACCCACAAATGGCAGCATGAACTCAATTTTAAGAAGTTGCTTACCACAAACCATACGCTGATTCTCACGAATGTGAACCGGGAAATTGTCTGGACGAGCAGCGACTTTTTTGAGATGACGGGCTATACGCTTGCCGAAGCCACCGGCAGAAAACCAGCGTTTCTGCAAGGCGAAAAAACCAGCGAAAAATCCAAGCAACTCATTCGGGAGCGGTTGGGGCAGTTCGAAAAAGTGACCGCCCGGCTCATAAACTACCGCAAAGACGGCGAAGCGTATGGGTGCAACATTACGATTCATCCCCTTACAAACACGCAGGGAGACGTTACCCATTTTGTGGCCGTAGAAAAAGAGGTGGACTGAATCCACCTCTTTTTTGTTTACTTTCCCCTCTCATCTTTGGCTTTCATCAGGGCCGCTTTCTGATCGTCGCGCAGCGTAGGGTACTGAATGCCAAGTTGTTCGAGGTAGGTTTTGTATTTCGCCGGGTCATAATAAAACGGAGTTAATTTCGGCTTGAACTCGGTCATGATTTTGGCGTTGAGGTACACGGCGGGTTGTTCTTTGGGCGAGATCAGTGGCGTGTATTTAATCTCTTTCGTCTGCTCGTTGGTATAGTACGCTTTTGCTTCGGTGAGCAACTGCGGTTTCAGCAGCAAATCCAGCAGGGTCATGGCCTCGGCTTTGGCACCGGCCACAATGCCTTTGTGAGCAATGGGCGTTGCCATCGAAATGGCGTTGGCCCAGTGGTGGCCCGGCAAATCGGGAATATTACTCGGATAACGCAATACAATTGTCGGCAATGACCACGATATATCGGCAATATCATCAGAACCGGCGTTTGAATTGAGCGACTGCCCACCCATCATCCTGACCGGCGGGGCCACCGATGCGGGCAGACCAATGGTGTCAATTTTGGTCTCTAATCCCCTGATCGTCAGCGCTTTCATCTCCATCTGACTTGCTTTTGCCAGCAGTTGATCGTCCTCTGACCACGTTGGCAACCCTACCTTGCGGATATTCTGGTACATGGCCTCGGCGATGGGCTTGTTGAAATGCCCCGGCCAGGCCGACCCCAGCACGTCGTAGGTAAATTTGGTATCGGTCATCAGGGCCGCGCCTTCGGCAATTTTCAGGCCCGTTTCAAACAACGCCTTGATTTTAGGGTACGTCCGCTCCCGGAAATAATACCAGACAGCCGCCTTCGACGGCACCACGTTGGGTTGGTCGCCCCCGTCCGAAATCACGTAATGCGACCGTTGGGTGATTTCGAGGTGTTCGCGCCGGAAATTCCAGCCCACGTTCATGAGTTCAACGGCATCCAACGCCGACCGGCCCCGCCAGGGCGCGGCTGCCGCGTGAGCCGCCTGCCCCTCAAAATTGAACCGAACCGACACCAGACCGTTATTGCCCGCGTCGCCCCACGACACGCCGAGGTTGTTGCCAACGTGGGTGAAAATGCAGGCATCCACATCCTTGAAATACCCATCGCGGACGTAGAACGCTTTTGCCCCAACGAGTTCTTCGGCCACGCCGGGCCAGAGCATGAGCGTTCCGGGAATTTTATCGCGCTCCATGAGTTGCTTCACGGCCAGAGCCGCCACAATGTTCAACGCCTGCCCGGAGTTGTGGCCTTCGCCGTGACCGGGTGCGCCTTCCACAATCGGTGCTTTATAGGCCACGCCGGGTTTCTGACTGGCTTTCGGAATACAGTCCACGTCAGAACCGATGGCAATCAGGGGTTTACCATTGCCCCAGGTGGCAAGCCAGGCGGTGGGAATCCCGGCAATACCGCGCTGAATGGTAAAGCCTTCTTTTTCTAAAAGCGTAGTCAGGTAGCGCGACGATTCGACCTCCTGAAAACCTAATTCCGAGAAGCTAAACAGCATATCATTAATTTGCTGCGCCTGCACGGCACGGCTCTCAACGGCGGCAACGGCTTCGGTTTTAAGTTTGTCGAGCGGGTCCGGGGCAGGTTTGGCGCGTTTCTGGGCGATGCTCAGCGATGGTAGCAGGACCAGCAGCAGACAGCAGAATAAGTGGGTTATTTTGCGTAATGAGTTATTCATAATGGGCAGTTTTGGGTTTTTGACGAATTTTCTTTGGCAAGATAGGGAAAATCTACTTCTTATGGCATCAAAAATCAATGTCTGAATTCTATAGTTTTATTGCTTCTTATTCCGCCACTCAGGTAGATAAGCTGTTGCTAAATTCAGGAAATTGGCGATATTTGGATACAACCATTACACTGAACGCAAGCTGTTTCTATGGAACGCCCTAAACTCTACATCGTTGACCATGAATCTGAGGCTGATACCTGCCGCAAAGAAGTAACCCCTAAACTGAAAGAAGCTGGCTGGACAGATGACCAGTTATTAGAACAACGACCCTTCACTGAGGGTAAAATTGTGGTTATTGGGCGGGTTGCTAAACGAAAAAAGAAGAAAATTGCCGATTACATTCTGCGTTACTCACAGAACTTCCCCATTGCGGTGGTCGAAGCCAAAAAGCGGTATCGAAAAGCCGCCGATGGTCTCCCACAGGCTAAAGAATACGCCCAAATTCTGGGGCTGCGGTTTGCCTACGCTACCAATGGCAGCACCATTCTTGAATATGATTTTGGAACAGGTTTTGAACAGACGATTTCGCAATTCCCTTCGCCTGACGACCTCTGGAACCGATTATACCCGACTACGCCCGTTGAACCTGCCGCTAAAACTCTGCTGCTGAAACCATTTTACCCGGTGCCGGGAAAAGAAACCCGGTATTATCAAAATAATGCGGTCAACGCGGCAATCGCGGCCATTCTGAACGGTCAAAAACGAGCCTTACTCACCTTAGCCACCGGAACCGGCAAAACCACCATTGCCTTTCAGGTGGTCTATAAACTCTGGAATAATCGCTGGAATCGCCGGGCGGATAACCGCCGACCAAAAGTGCTGTTTCTGGCCGACCGCGATGTGTTGGTCTCTGACCCCTACAACAAAGAGTTTGCGGTTTTTGGAGAGTCCCGTTGCTTAGTCTCGGAAAATGGGCCGGTGACGAGCCGCGAAATTTATTTCTCAACCTACCAGTCGCTGGCCGAAGACAGCGCACGTACCGGCCAGTTTCGGAAATTTCCGCGTGACTTTTTCGACCTCATCGTGATTGATGAATGTCATCGGGGTAGCGCGTCGGACAATAGCAACTGGCGAGCCATCCTCGATTATTTCACCTATGCCGTGCAACTCGGTCTTACGGCCACGCCCCTCCGTAACGATACCCGCGACACCTACGCCTACTTCGGCAATCCGCTTTATACGTACACCCTCAAACAGGGAATAGACGACGGATTTCTGGCTCCGTACATTGTGCATCGGGTGGTGGCGGATGTGGACTCAACGGGCTGGCGACCGCAAGCCGGCCAACGCGACGCGAACGGCCTGCTTATTCCTGACGACGAATACCATACGCCCGATTTTGAAAATCGCCTATCACACCTGCCCCGCACCAAAGCCGTTGCCAAACACCTGACCAATTATATGCGGAAAAACGGACGGTTCGATAAGACCATCGTTTTCTGCGTTAATCAGGCCCACGCCGACGATTTCAGACGCGAATTTAGCAACCTCAATGCCGACCTGATGCGAAAATACATTGATTACTGCGTCCGCATTACGGCCAATGATGGCGATGTGGGCAAGGGGCACCTGAGCGATTTCATGGATATTGACACCACAACACCAACGGTGGTTGTTACGTCAAAACTGCTTAGTACCGGCGTTGACGTGCCAACCTGTCGGAATGTGGTGATCTTCCGCGAAATCAGTACGATGACCGAATTTAAGCAGATCGTGGGCCGGGGAACCCGGGTACGCGAAGATAAAAAGAAACTCTTTTTTACCATTGTGGACTATACCGGCACCGCTACCCGCAAATTTGCCGATCCTGATTTTGATGGTGAACCACCCCTCATTACCGAAGAAAAAATGAACGCCGAGGGCCAAACCGTTGCCGGTAGTGAGCAGGTTGTGAGCGTGCAGCCACCCACCGACGACGATGACGGACTGATCGCACCCGGCCTCGGAACTGCGCCCGGCAGCGGACGGGAGCAATACCGGATAGAAGACGGGCAGGCCCGCATTGTAGCCGAAACGATACACGTTATGGACGAGCAGGGGCGGCTCCGAACCGTTGAGTACCGGCGCGAAACAGTCCGCCACGAACTGACTACTATGTTCCCTTCTGCCGACGAACTCCGCTCGCACTGGAGCAACGAAACCCAACGCGCCGAACTCCTCAACGCCCTTGACCGGCACGGTATCACTCTTGATGAATTGGTGAACCTGACGAACCTGCCCGATGCCGATCCTTTTGACCTGCTTTGCTTTGTGGCCTACGACCGCAAACCGCTTACCCGGCGGCAACGGGCCGATTTGCTCCGGCAAAACAAGCCCGATTTGTTCGGCCAGTACGGGAAGAAGGCCGCTGAAATTCTGGACATGATCTTAGAAAAGTACGTAGATTTCGGGCTAAATGAACTCCAACCCAATGTTATAAACGTAGAACCCATTGCCCGAAAAGGCACCCCGCTCGAAATTGTGCGGCACTTTGGCGGGGTTGATGCCCTGCGAATTGCGCTGCAAAATTTACAAACCCAACTCTATGTTGCGTAAGACGCATCGCTCCGTCATTTGTATCTCCGATAGGGTTGGCCGGAGAACAAAACATTACCCATTCTACTACCCAGATTATGCCCCGGTGGGGCTGGCAGGAAAATAAAAATCTGACTTTCGTATAAATGCAATTAACCCTTATGGCCGACGATTCGGCGGCCCCGGCTCCCCGGAAAAAACCCGGCAAAACCCGCAAACAAGTCCCCGCCCAAACCACCGCCCAGCGGCTGTCGAGCATCATAAAAACCTGCCGCAAGCTGATGCGGAAAGATAAAGGTCTCAGTGGCGACGGCGACCGCCTGCCCATGTTGACCTGGATCATGTTCCTGAAATTTCTGGACGACAATGAACAGAATCAGGAGTTGCAGGCAATCATCGAAAAGCTACCCTTTAAACCCGCCATCGAAGCTCCCTACCGATGGCGCGACTGGGCCAAAGACATCCGGCTTACGGGCGACGATCTGCTGCACTTTATCAACGACGAAACGTTTGAACTCGAAGCCGGAAAACCCGGCCCCGGCCTGTTTAAATACCTGCGCGAACGCCAGTCCGAAACCGGAACCGAACGCCAGGACGTAGTAGCAACGGTGTTTAAAGGTGTGCAGAACCGGATGATAAACGGGGGGCTGCTGCGCGACGTAATCAATAAAATTGATGAAATCCAGTTTACCAGCAACGAAGAAGTCAACACGCTCTCGCACCTGTATGAAAGCATCCTGAAAGAGATGCGCGATGCCTCCGGCGATGCGGGCGAGTTTTATACGCCCCGCCCGTTGGTGAAGTTTATGGTAGCCGTGACCGACCCCCAACTCGGCGAAACCGTGCTGGACCCTGCCGCCGGCACGGGTGGCTTTCTGGTCGAAGCCTTCGATCACCTCAACCAGCAGGCACTCTCTATTCCGCAACGGCGGCTGTTGCAGCAACGCTCGGTGCTGGGTGGAGAACCCAAACCATTGCCTTACCTGCTCTGCCAGATGAACCTGTTGCTGCACGGGCTTGAATACCCCCAAATTGATGCCGGTAACTCACTGCGGTTTCCGTTGCGCGACATCGGCGCGACCGAGCGCGTGGATGTGATTCTGACCAACCCGCCCTTCGGTGGCGAAGAAGAACGGACAATCCTCAGCAATTTCCCCGCCGATAAGCAAACCGCCGAAACTACACTGCTCTTTCTGCAACTCATTATGCGAAAGCTGCGCCGGGCCACGCCCGACAACAACGGCAACCCCACCAATGGAGGCCGCGCAGCGGTGGTGGTGCCAAACGGCGCACTCTTTGCCGATGGTATTGCCGCCCGAATCAAAGAACAACTCGTGACCGAGGCCAACCTCCACACCATTGTCAGGCTGGGCGAGGGCGTATTTGCACCCTACACCGATATTCCGGCCAACCTGCTCTTTTTTCAGCACGGCCCGCCCACCCAAACTATCTGGTATTATGAACTGCTGCCGCCCGAAGGCCGAAAAAAATACGCCAAAACCCGGCCCATTCAGCCCGAAGAGTTTGACCCGATCAGAGCCTGGTGGAACAACCGTATTGAGTCTGACGTGGCCTGGCGCGTAGAAATGCCCGACATCATGGCCCGGCAACGCGACCTGGCCCTGCCCCGCTGGGATGCCGCCGAAGAAGCCCGCCAGCAAAGCCGCGACACCAAACATCGGCTCGACCGGGCCACCGACCCCAAAACCCGCGCCCAGCTCTCGGCACAACTCGCGGCTGCCGACCGCACCGCCCGCGACCAGCAAACCCAGGGCGACGCTACGTACTACGCGGCTTTTAACCTCGACCTGAAAAACCCTAACCGCCGGGCCGAAGCCGAACACCGCAGCCCCGGCCAGTTACTGACCGACATCATTACCGCCCAGGAACAAATGCTGACCCTGCTCCAGACCATCCGCCAAAACACCCTCGATCTATGAAAACCCAGTAGTGCAGAACGGGCAGGTATAAAGACTGCGCCCCGCCTGGGCTTGGGCATGGTGAGGATTAATACGATTTGCTACCAAGATGTGGCCCCGCTGGGGCCGGGAGAGGTGGGGACGAATTGATTCTGCTACCCAGATGTGGCCCCGCTGAGGCTAAGAACCAGCCCCGAAGTTTATGAGCTTCACTCCATCGGAGCGTCATCTGGGTAGCAAACCCGCCCCGAAACCCGTCATTTGTAGCTCCGTAGGAGCGTTATCTGGGTAGAAAACGACAATACACAATATGGCTAACACCTACACCCAAATTCACATTCATATCGTATTTACGGTTAAAAATCGGGAATCCCTGATTCGTGAGACATTCCGCGATGAACTGGAAAAATATATCTGCGGCATCGTCCGTCAGAAACGGCACAAACCATTGGCTATCTACTGTATGCCCGACCATCTGCATTTGCTGGTCGGGCTGAACCCCGCCGAAGCCATCGCTACGCTTGTCCGCGATATAAAAACCGGGGCATCGGCCCTGATAAAAGAAAAACGCTGGATTCGAGGGCAGTTCAATTGGCAGGAAGGCTACGGGGCGTTTTCGCACGCTAAGTCGCAGACAGATACCGTTGTGCAGTATATTTTGAATCAACCCGTTCATCACCAAAAACGCACATTCCGGGACGAATACCTCGATATGTTGGCAAAGGCAGGCGTTGATTATGATGATGCCTATCTGTTTGATTGGCTTGATGACACGTCGGCAATAAATGATGAATCGTGAGATTGCGCCCCGATGGAGCTTGGACGCGGAACCGACCGCCCGGTTTGCTACCAAGATGTGGCTCCGATGGAGCCAGGAACGGCGTGGAATGCGGTGCGGTTTGCTACCCAGATGCGGCTCCGCTGGAGCCGGGAACGGCGCGAAATGCGGTGCGGTTTGCTACCAAGATGTGGCCCCGCTGGGGCCGAAAACCCGTCGTTTGTAGCTCCATCGGAGCGTTATCTGGGTAGAAAATCCGCTCCGAAACCCGTCATTTGTAGCTCCA
>JBBRNH010000098.1:0-18886 GCA_038230415.1 Cytophagales bacterium
CATCAATTGCGTGCGGCTGGCGTTGGTTACGTCAGTCACGTGCAGGCCGGTGGTCAGGTGCCAGACCAAAAATGTGTCCATCGTGCCAAAGAGCGCGTCGCCGGTTTCGGCATCTTGGCGCAGGCCCGGCACGTTATCTAATAGCCAGCGGAGTTTCAAACCGGCGAAGTACGTGGCGAGGGGAAGCCCGGTTTTCTCGCGGAACCGATCCTGCCCCAGCGGACTACCGGCGGCAAACTGATTCACGAGGTCGGCGGTTCGCATATCCTGCCAAACGAGAGCATTGTAATACGGCTTGCCGGTATTCTTGTTCCAGACAACGGTGGTTTCGCGCTGATTGGTAATGCCAACGGCTTCTATGTCAACAACTTGCAAGCTGGCGTTGATCCGGGCTAAGGCGATTACTTCGAGCGTGTTGCGCCAGATTTCTTCGGGGTCATGCTCCACCCAGCCTGGCTGCGGGTAAATCTGGGCGTGTTCTTTCTGGGCCTGCGAGATAATGGTTCCGTTGCGGTCGAAGACAATGCACCGGGTGCTGGTGGTTCCCTGGTCAATGGCGGCAATGTAAGGCATGAGGGGTCGGGGTTTTGTTGCGTATATTTCGCTGTAAGTTTATCAAGAAGAATCAGATTAAGAAAATTACCCGAAGCCATGAACCGAAACACATTTCTCAAAACTTCCTCCGCGCTCGTGGCCGGGGGGCTGCTCTCGCCGTTGGTGTCGCTTAACCAACCACCCAGAACCGTTCGTAAAAACTGGTCCGGGAACTACACCTACAAAGCCCCGACCCTGCACCAGCCCAAAACCGTAGCAGACATCCAGGCAATTGTCAAGACCGCAGGCAAGCAAAAAGCCCTCGGCTCGTGCCACTGTTTCAACGACATTGCCGACAGCCCGCAGAGCCAAATCTCGACCCAGCATCTCACCAGCATCGTTGGTATTGACGAGAAAGCCAGCACCGTTACCGTTGAAGCCGGGGCGCGGTACGGCCAACTCGCCCCACTGCTCGATGAGAAAGGATACGCCCTGCATAATTTGGCCTCGCTGCCCCATATTTCGGTGGCCGGGGCCTGCTCAACGGCAACGCACGGGTCGGGCGTGACAAACGGCAACTTAGCCTCGGCGGTGCGGGGTCTGGAATTGGTTACGCCCAACGGCGAGGTGATAAATCTGAGCCGCGACAAAGATGGCGATGCCTTCAACGGCGCGGTGGTGGGTTTGGGGGCGTTGGGCATTATCACCAAGGTCACGCTCGCCATCGAAAAAACGTATCAGGTGCGGCAGGATTTGTTTCAGGATTTGCCCCTACAATCGCTGAAAGACCATTTCGACGCGATTTTATCGAGCGGATACAGCGTAAGTCTGTTCACCGACTGGCAGAACCAGAACATCAGTCAGGTGTGGGTAAAACGCCGGGCCGAAGCCGATACCAAAGACCTCGGAGCCGATTTTTACGGGGCGAAAGCCGCCACCAAAAACCTGCATCCCATCACGCGGCTATCTGCCGAAAACTGCACCGAACAGTTGGGCGTGGCCGGGCGGTGGTATGAGCGGCTGCCGCATTTCAAGATGGGGTTCACGCCCAGCAGTGGCGAAGAACTGCAGTCGGAGTATTTTGTACCCCGGCAAAACGCCCTCGACGCGCTGCTTGCCATCGAGAAAAAGGGGAACCTGATTTTTCCGCAGTTGATGATTTCCGAAATCCGCACGATAGCCGCCGACGCGCTCTGGATGAGTCCGTGTTATGGGCAGGACTGCGTGGCGATTCATTTTACGTGGAAGCAAAACTGGCCCGAAGTCAAGAAGTTACTGCCGATGATCGAGGCAGAATTAGCCCCGTATCAGGCGCGGCCACACTGGGGTAAATTGTTTACGATGGCCCCGGCGGTGTTGCAGTCGCGGTATAAAAAACTGCCCGATTTTCTGGCACTGGTGAAGCAATATGACCCGCAACGGAAGTTCAGCAATGCGTTTTTGACCCTGAACCTGTACGATGCCTGAGACGCTGCTCAGGCGGGGCCGTTTTTATTTCGCTGCCGCCACCCGCCAGATTCGGTTGCCCGCATCGTCAGCAACGAGCAATGAGCCATCGGGCAGAACCGCCACGCCCACCGGACGACCATATACTTTTTTAGCGTTGGCGGCAAACCCCGTCAGAAAATCTTCGGGCGGACCGGGTTTGCCGGTTGTAAACGGCACAAAAACCACTTTATAACCAGCCAGTTCAGAGCGGTTCCAAGAGCCGTGTTGCCCCACAAAGGCACCGTTGCGGTAACGGGCCGGAAACGCAGGTTTGTCATAAAACGTAAGTCCGAGCGAGGCCGTGTGTGCGCCCAAAGCCACATCGGGTATCATTGCTTTTTTCACGAGGTCGGGGCGTTCACCGGCCCGGCGCGGGTCTTCGTTGGCCCCGTAGTAACTGTACGGCCAGCCATAAAACGCGCCTTCTTTCACGCTCGTCAGGTAATCCGGCACCAGGTTATCGCCTAATTCGTCACGCTCATTCACCGCCGTGTACAGCACATCGGTTTGGGGTTGCCAGTCCATACCAACGGGGTTTCTGAGGCCGGTGGCAAACGGGCGTTCGCCGGTGCCGTCGGGGTTCATTTCCAGGATGGTGGCCCGGCGCGTTTCGGCCTCAACGCCGTGTTCCTGCACGTTGCTGGCCGAACCGACAGAGACGTAAATCTTCTTGCCATCGGGCCGGGCAATGATGTTGCGCGTCCAGTGATTGTTATATCCTCCGGCGGGTAAGTCTTTGATTTTCTGTGGCTTGCCGGCAAGTTTGGTATCGCCCGGTTGATACGGAAACCGCAGCAGCGCGTCGGTATTGGCAATGTAGAACGAGTTGCCCAGAGCCAGCATCCCGATGGGTTGATTCAGGTTCTCGGCAAAGATTTCGCGGAGGTCAGGCCTGCCATCCTGGTTGGTATCGCGCAAGAGGGTGATGCGATTGGCACTCTCGCCCATCCGTTGCGATTGGGATTGCCCGATTACGGTAGCCACGATTTTGGCCGTGCCTTTGGGCTGCGTGTTGGCTTCGGCCACAAACACATCGCCGTTGTCGGCCACGTAAATCCAGCGCGGGCTGACTAAATCACGGGCGTATTCGGTCACCACAAAACCAGCCGGAGCAGTAGGCATCTGACCGTCTTTCCAGCCGACCACCTTCGTAAAATTCAGGGCTGATTTGGTGGAATAGGGCGCGGGCAGCGTGATGGTTCCAGCGGTGGTCTGCACCGACACCGGGCGGCCCGTTTGTGCCGGTTGAGAGCGGCAAGCCGAAAATAGAAGGCTCGCCGAAACGAGAACCAAAAAACCGTTTTTCATAATCGTTGGGATTTTCATGGATAACGGCTTACGCAACGGTTTGGTTATTGATACCGGAATTACGCCCCAATCCGCGCCACCGCTTCCCGAATCCGGGATTCGGGCAAACACAACGACACCCGCACATACCGCGCTCCGGCCTGACCAAAAATGAATCCCGGTGCAATGAACACGTGTTTTTCACGCAGCAAGTCATCAATCAATGTCTCCGCCGAAGCCACCGAATCGGGCAGTTTGGCCCAGATAAACAAGCCTTCCTGATCGCGGGTGTAGGTGCAGCCGAGCGCATCGAGCAGCGCATAAACGGCGGCCAACCGGCCTTCATACACGGCGTTGCGGGCCGCGTGCCAGTCGGCGGGCAGGCCGAGGGCTGCGATGGCGGCTTCCATCACGGGCCGGAACATTCCTGAATCAACGTTGCTTTTGATCGTCAGCACGGCATCTATGTAGGGTTTGGCCCCGGCTAACCAACCCACCCGCCAGCCGGGCATATTGTGCGATTTGCTCATCGAGTTCAGTTCAACGGCCACGTCTTTCGCGCCGTCCATCGCCAGCAGGCTGATCGGCGGTTTTTTGTTCAGTACCAAACTGTACGGATTGTCGTGGCACAGGAGCAGTTTATGGTCGTGGGCAAACCGAACGGCCTGGGCAAACAGGGCGGGCGTGGCGGGTGCGCCGGTGGGCATATTGGGATAGTTGAGCCAGAGCAGCCGGGTGCGGGCCGTTACCATCCCGACCATTGCCGCCCAGTCGGGTTGCCAGCCATTGCGTTCGGGCATGGGGTAATCGCGGGTGATGGCTCCAACCAACTGACTCACAGCGCGATAGGCCGGGTAGCCTAACTCCGGCACGAGTACCTCGTCGCCTTCGTTGAGAAACGTGAGCGACAGGTGCGTGATGCCTTCTTTGGAGCCAATCAGGGGCAAAATTTCGGTATCGGCATCGAGCGCAACGCCGTAGGTCTGCCCATAAAACGTGGCGATGGCCCGGCGCAGCCCCGGAATACCTTTGTAAGATTGATAGCCGTGCGCGTCAGCCTGATGGGTAGCCGCGCTCAGGGCCGCAAGGATGGTTTCGGCAGGAGCCATATCGGGGTTGCCGATGGCGATGTTAATCACATCGTGACCGTCGGCCATCAGGCGACGCACCTCCGCGAGTTTCACCGAAAAATAGTACTCCTGCGTTTGCTGGGCGCGGGCGGCAAGGGGAATAATGGTCACAAGTCAGTTGGTGGTAAGCCGCAAAAATACGGTGAACGTCCTTACCGCCCAATCCGGTAGTTGAGACCCACGCTGCCCTGCCACCGGCTGCTGCACGGCACCATCTGGCTGCGGTTGCCAATGGCCTGGTGGTCGAGCATAATTTCTGCCGACCACCGCCGACCAAGCCGGTACTGAATCCCCGCGCCGACGCTCAGGGTGCCGGCGGGTTGGCGGCTTTCCTGCCGGGTGACGGTGGGACGCGCCGGGTCGGTTTTGTCGAAGGTATATTGCCGGGCCACCGTTTGTCCCCTGAAATAGCCAACCTGCCCAAAAGCGGCTATCTTCTTGGTTTTCAGGAGGTAATACCGGGTTGTGATGCCTACGCTGCGGTAGGATACGGTACGATCTACGGTTTGAAAACGGCCCTCGACTCCGACCGACCAGTTATCCCGCACGAAATACTGAACACGCGGCTGAATTTGAGCGGACCCGCCCAGGTCGGCCCGGCTCACCGGGGTTCGGCTCACTGATAGCCCGGCCTGCCACGTTCCCCGAACAAGGCCATTGCCTGGGGGGATAGTCGGTTCGGGAGATAACTGTGCGAAAGCCGCCGACGAAAAAAGCAGCAAGGGCAGCAACAGACTTGATTTCATGAGCCAATTCGATTTTTGATAGTAGATACCGAAACCGACCGAAAGGGTTGGAACGACGGTGAATTTTATTGATTCTAACAGGCAGTACCACCAAAAACGGATTAAGGCTTGCCCGCTGCCGTGCGTAACACATCACTGATTGCCTGTTCGACTACGTTGGCGTGAGAAAACATCAGTTCGTGGCCTGCACCCGGCACCTCAATCAGCCGCGCACCGGGAATGAGCGCACTAAATCGCCGGGCCATATCAATCGGTACGTTCTGATCGAGTTGGCCGTTTACAACCACAAACGGAACCCGGATGGCTCCGTAGCGCGGAATAATGAGCGAATCGAGTACGGCGGCATCATGGTCAATGGCCCAGTTTTGCAGCGTTTGCGGGCGCATCAGCAGGGCCGTGTAAGCCGCCACATAAGGCGCGGGGGCAGTGCCTTCGGGCGCAAATGCGTGGTCTAAATTAGGCTTGATTGCTGATTTCCCGAAAGGGACGTACACCGTGTTTGCCAAAAGACTCCCCAAAACCGGAAGCCGGAGCAAGTCATACTGCCACGACGGTTCGCGGTCGCGGGTATTGAAACAAGCCCCGCCGAGGGTGACAACGCCCGCAATTTCATCGGGATATTCTTCGGCGAAAAGTGTTGCCACTTGGCCTCCGCGTGAATGTCCCACCAGTACCGGCTTCCGAACGCCCATCAGTTGCAGGCCGCGGTGAATGTATCGAACCTGACTCAAAATGGATTGATGGGGCAGGGTTTCGCTGAAGCCAAAGCCGGGCCGGTCAAGGGCAATTACATCATAATGCCGGGCCAAACTGTCGAAATTTGCCATTGTCCAGTCGTAGGTTGAGCCACCGTCGCCGTGCAGTAGCACGACGGTTGGGCCCCTTCCGCGCCGGATATAGTGCAGGGCTTTGGGTGGATAGCCGACCTGCACAAAATCGCCGTTTTCAGAAAAATAGCGGCTGGTTGCTTCCGTAAGAGACGACCTTGATTGTGAAAAAAGCAAGTAAAAGCTCAGAATACTTCCCACAAAAAGTACGTAGCCAATCCTGAGTTTAGCCAGTATTCGACGGTCGGGCTTGCTGATGTAGTTATTCATCGGAACACGGCTTTCAGGTCAATCGAAATGCCGGTGGTAGGATCGGTGAGGGGTTCGTTATGGAAAACGAGTTCGTCGGCGTTGGGTTGCAGGATAACCACCGTGCGAAACAACGGCTGCACGAGCCAGTACGATTTGGTGCCAGCGGCAAAATAATCAGCGGCTTTTTCGGTCAGTTCAGTATCGCTTTGCAACGGAGAAACAATCTCGATAACCGTTAGCGGCACCGCACTTACCTTCACTTCGTCTTCGCGCCAGTTTGAGGGTTCGGTGGGAAAAATGCTCAAATCCGGCACAAATGGCGGGTTCGGAGCCTTGAGCGACAACTCGCTCATAACATCATACTGATTTTCGTACGCATTCAGTACTTGCTGACTAATGCGAGCCTGGAGTTTTCCGTGATTCCTGCTGGGCATAGGTTTGTGGCGTTCGATTTCGTACTGCGTTAATTCGGTAATAGCCGGCTGTTCTAAAACCGCTACTTCTTCGGGGGCAACAAGGGTTTCCATAGTCGTTTAACCGTTTTTGCTGAATTTTACGACAAGATAACGCCAAAACACAAACCAATGACCGCTGCCGACCTCACCCTCCACATCCGCCAGAAACAATCGTACCTCTGCGTTGGCTTGGATACTGACCCCCGAAAACTGCCCAAACACCTGCTATCAGAACCCGACCCGGTGTTTGCTTTCAACCGGGCCATTGTGGAGGCCACCGCCGACTTTGCCGTTGCCTACAAACCCAACATTGCCTTTTACGAAGCGCAGGGGCCGCGTGGCTGGGAAAGTCTGCAACGCACCTTGGAGATTATCCCCGACGACTGTTTCACCATTGCCGATGCCAAACGGGGCGACATCGGCAACACATCAGACCTCTACGCCCGTGCTTTTTTTGACCCCGCAGCCGCCGGGCTGAACTTCGATGCCATCACCGTTGCGCCCTACATGGGCCACGATTCGGTGCAGCCGTTTTTGACCTATCCCGGCAAGTGGGTCATTCTGCTCGCCCTGACCTCGAACCCCGGCAGTGCCGATTTTCAGCGGCAACCAATCGGCGATCAGGAACTGTATGAGGTGGTGCTGCAAACCGCCCAAACCTGGGCCGGCCCCGACCAACTGATGTTTGTGGTGGGGGCCACCCAAACCGACCAATTAGCGCACATTCGGGAGATCGCGCCCGACAGTTTTCTGCTCGTGCCGGGCGTGGGGGCGCAGGGCGGCTCGCTGGCTGAGGTCTCGCGGGCGGGCATGAACGCAAATGTGGGGTTGTTGGTCAATGCCTCGCGGAGCATTTTGTACGCATCATCTGGTCGCGATTTTGCCGAGAAAGCCAGAGCCGAAGCGCGGGCAATGCAGGAGGATATGAGCCAATACCTGCAATGAGTACGTTTCAGTGGGACGACGGAAACACCGCGCACATCGTTGACCATTACCCGGAACGGGCCAACACAATGCCGGAGGTAGAGAGCGTTTTCGCCGACTCTAATTTTCGGCCACTCGCCGACCGTGTAGATAATCGGGGAGAACAGCAGTATCGCGGAATAGGTCTGAGCAACCAAAATAGGCTGTTGTATGTTGCTTTTTCGATTAGGAACGGCCAAATTAGGCCCATCAGTTGTCGGCCAGCCAGCCGAAAAGAACGAGACCGATATGATCAAAACATCCAAACGCCCAACCCGGAAAACAGTGTTGGCGATACCCCAGACCCAGACAATAGCCGTGATTAAAAATGGCATGACCGACGAAGAAATGCGGGTTTCGGGCGATGCCTGGGCCGCGCACACCGGGCCTTACCTAACTTTAGCTGAAGTGTTGGCTATCGAAAAAGCAAAGGAAACGAAGTAGCTTTTGGGTTTGTAGCTGGTGGTTTGTAGTTTGTCAGTGCGTTGAGGTTTCGATCAACACTATAAACTACAAACCACCAACCCGTGTCTGAACTCTTCCTGTACTTCGTCTGGCAATTCCAGGATTTTGACCACGCCGACCTCCGCACCACCGATGGCGAGCCGATTCAGGTGGTTCACCCCGGTTTCAGAAACAACCACGCCGGGCCTGATTTTACCAACGCCCGGCTGCTTATCAACAACGTAGAATGGGTCGGCACGGTCGAGATTCACGTGAACACCTCCGATTGGCTGGCGCATAAACACCAAAACGACCGGGCTTACGACAACGTGATTCTGCACTTGGTCTGGCACGACGACCGCCCCGCCACCGGCAAACGCATTGACCGCGCCGATGGCTCTCCCCTACCCACCCTCGACCTGGAACACCGCACCGACAACGCCCTCCTCGAACGGGCCGCTGCCCTCACCGACGCGCCCGACTCCATCCCCTGCGCCGGGAGTTTCAGAACCGTGCAGCCCTTACGCGTAACATCAATGCTTGATAAGGTGCTGCTGCAACGGCTCGAACGGAAAGCCGCCGACGTGAAAACCCTATTTGACCAGACGGGTCAGGATTGGGAAGAAACCGCTTACCGGCTGCTGGCTCAGAATATGGGCTTCAAAATCAACGCCCAACCCATGTTGCAACTCGCCGGGGCGTTGCCGCTCAAAACCATCCGCAAACACCGCGATGCCCCCGCCCAGGTCGAAGCCCTGCTGTTTGGCACGGCGGGGTTGCTGGACGAGAGCAAAGAACACAGTGTTCCCGAAACGCCCGATGACTACCGGGAGATGCTCCGGCGCGAATACCGGTTTCTGGCGGTAAAATATGGTTTGGCCGAGAGCCAACTGTTACCCCACATCTGGAAATGGGGACGGTTGCGACCCGCTAATTTCCCAACGCTACGGCTGGCTCAGTTTGCCCAATTGCTTAGTAGTCAAGCCAGTTTACTGTCTTTATTTGTGGGCGAAACCAGCGCGGCAGACCTTATGCGGGCGTTGCAGATAAAGCCCTCAACGTATTGGCAAACCCACTATCGCTTCGGCAAAGAAGCGGCCAAAGCATCGTCAACGCTGGGCGAAACCTCGGCAGAAAACATTATCGTCAATACCGTTGTGCCGCTGTTGGCCGCCTACGCCCACCACCGCGACCAACCCGCCTACCTCGACCGGGCTGTGGCGTTGCTGGAACAACTGCCACCCGAAAAAAACCGCATCACCGACGACTGGAACGCGCTGGGCCTGAGCGTCAAAACCGCGTTTGATGCCCAGGCCAGTATTGAACTCTACAACCAGTTTTGCCTGCAAAAACGCTGTTTGCAGTGCCAGATTGGGGTTACCATCGTGAAGCAATAGGTGCATCCTGCCCTTCGGGAAAAACAAACGCCCGACGAAATTCACCGGGCGTTGTGCGCTCTTTACTTTATTTATGCACTCTATTAACGAGGAAGGTTCTTAAATCACGCATCAGGGCCTGCCCCTAATGGCCCCGCTCCCGCGCGGGTTGCGGCCCGCCCGCCAGAGCAACTCCGCCGGGCGGTCGGCTTCGCCCCGAACCGGCTGGCTCTCAACCCCGCCATCACCGGAATCTATCCCATCCGGCACCCCAAGCCGTGGCGCACCCGCCGTTACGCACGTCACGCTCACCAAACTCGTGCTGGCTGGTGTGTAGGTGATGATTGACCCGCTCTGGCCCGTACTCCACTGGTATGTGCTGCCCGGCCCGCAACCTGCCGCCGTCAGGCTCACCGGCTGACCCACGCAAATCTGCGTTGTGCTGGCGGTGATGGTCAGCGTGAGCGAACTCACCACAAACGTTACCGACACCGGGCTATAGACCGGGTCGCCATAGACCACCTGCAACTTATAAGTACCGACGGGCAGGTTGGCCGGGATGGTGTAACTCAGGCTGGTGGCGTTAGCCGCCGTTGGATTTACCGACGTGGCTATCGTGTAATTACTAACCGAACTCAGCAACTCTATTGAATAGGGCGCACCCGATTTGAACCCGCACTGGGCCGCCGAAAAACTCACCACCATCGTTTCGCCCGGCGCGTACTGGGTTTTGGTGAAGGTTGGTGGCCCGGCAAAGGTGATGAACTGGATGGTGACGGTCGGCCCGGTGAAAGTGGTTGAACAGCCCCCCGCGCTGGTAGTAACGGCCACCACCGTCAGACTGCTGGCCGACAGCCCCTGCGGGATGCTGATACTCGCCGTTGGCCCGGTGGCCGACACCGACGCAACGCGGGTAGGGCCGTTGAACAGACCGAAGGTGATGGTGTAGGCTCCGGTGCCGCTCAGACCGGCGGTGAGGCCCAACGAACGTTCTTCGCAGATGGTCAGGGCCGAAGGGGTGATGGCCGTAACTGCCGTATTCACGCTCAGGGTGAAGCTGTTGGAGATTACACTGCCGCCCGGCCCGGTAGCCGAGAGCGAATACACGCCCGCATCGGCAGGCTGCACGTTGGTCAGCGTAAGGGTGGCCGAGGTCTGGCCGCTAACGGGGCTGCTGCCGTTGAGCCACCGATAGGTGGTGGCCCCCGTCACGGTGACGGGAACACTGACACCGGCCCCGGCGCACACGCCGGACGCACTGGCGGGCTGGGCTGTAATTACGGGGGTGGTCGATGCCTGGCAGAACGATAACCCGCCATCGGTGGCGGCATAGACCGTAGTCCCAGCCGCATACACCCCTTTCACAGCATTATCCCCCAAGCCGTTGGCGGTGGTTTTGTTAGAGAACGTGCTGCCCCCATCGATGGAGATGCTTAACCCGCTAAAGGTGGCAGCATAGACCGTACTCCCTACCGCATACACCCCGTTCACACTATTACCCCCCAGGCCGTTGGCGGTGGTTTTGTTAGTGAAGCTGCTGCCCCCATCGGTGGAGATGCTTACCCCGCCACCGGTGGCGGCATAGATCGTACTCCCCACCGCATACACTCCACGTACATCACTACTCCCTAAGCCATTGGTGGTGGTTCTGTTGGTGAAGCTGCTCCCCCCATTGGTGGAGATGCCTAACCCGCCATTGGTGGCGGCATAGACCGTCGTCGAGGTCGGCCCCGCTACCGCATACACCCCAATCACATTACTACTCCCTAAGCCGTTGGCGGTGGTTTTGTTGATAAAGGTGTTGCCCCCATCTTGGGAGATGCTTAATCCGCCATCAGTGGCGGCATAGACCGTATTGCCCACCGCATACACCCCACTCACAATATCACTCCCCAGGCCGTTGGCGGTGGTTTTGTTAGAGAACGTGCTGCCCCCATTGTTGGAGATGCTTAACCCGTTAGGACTGGCGGCATAGACCTTATTCCCCTCTGCATACACCGCATACACAAACACCCCCGGGTTTTTGTTGACGAAGGTACTGCCCCCATCGGTGGAGATGCTTAACCCGCCAGGGAAGCCGGCATAGACTGTCGTCCCCACCGCATACACCGCAGTAAATCTATTATCCCCCGGGCCGTTGGTCCTGGTTTTGTTGGTGTAGGTATCACAACTGGGGCCGTTGGAAACGGGGGCTACCGTCAACGGCGTGATGCTCAGTAAGCCATTACCGCTGTTTTGACCCTGCGTATTGGTTACGGCAGTAGCTGTAGAGATGAGGAATGAAGAGCCACCACCACCGCCACCAGCACTAAAATCGTTACCACCACCAGTACCACCACCGCCACCACCGCCACCATAATAGCCGCCACCACCACCAGCAAAACCGCTGGAACCACCAGAACCACCAGAACCGGCAGAACCAGCATAACCGCCACCAGTATTAGGACCACCAGCACCACCAGCACTAAGACTACCACCGGCACCACCAGGACCACCACCAGTACCACCAGTATCACCACCACCAGCACCACCATTAACGGGACCACCAGGATTACCACCAGCAGCACCACCACCGCCGGCTACCAGAACCCGGTCACTGATCGAGGAGCCACCCCGACGGATATCGGTCGCGCCACCGCCATTACTTGTCCCGATACCCCCGCCATTGTAGCCATTCTGGCCGCCAACCGTAATGGTCAGTTTCTCCCCCGGTGTAACGGTCAGGGTGGCCGTTACAAAGCCCCCCAATCCGCCCCTGGACCCGCCCCCCTGCGCGCCGTTGGCTACCACGCTGATGGAGGTCACCCCAGTCGGCACGGTGTAGGTCTGGAAGGTTCCATCCATGAAAAGGAAAGTAGTGGTAGTCTGGGCGTGAGCCGTAACGCTGGCCCAGACAAAAAGTAAAGTCAGTAACCCGTCTGGAGCACAGCTACCAGCCGCAAAAGGTCGCCAGCCAGCGCGGAAAGACTGACTCGATACCATCGGTTTGAGAAACCGCAAAACGGTAGAAAAGGACATATAGGAACAGAGGGTATTACGAATGAATATATGTGCAACTGATTGGGACAAATCTATTGCCCGTTGCAGGCGTTTCAACTACCCAACCGGGTAGTTTTTAGGGCAAACCGGGTAGTTTTACCAAAAAAAGCCGACTACCCGGTGGGTAATCGGCTTTTCTTAGGGCTTATGGCTTACTTACGCATACGTGCGTCCCGGAGAGACATAGCATCCGCGTAACATCAGCTACTAAGTCTCCTGTGCCAGAATCGTCGCCCGGTACTGGTCTTTTTTGGCGGTCTGCCGGGCAAACCGCCGGGCCGTTTGCAGAAACAGCAGCGTTGACTGGTAGCAGGGTACGGGGGTGCATGAGCAATAGGCTGTATGGACAAAAGCAACTGGCTACGTCAACAGAAAACTGACCGTTTCAGGAAACCGTAACAAAACCCGACTTTTGGCAGTCTGTTAAGTTAGCGTCAACCCTTGTTCATCAATTGTCAATCATACGTTATGCTGTATCCGCTCACATTCCGGCCCATTTTCAAAGAGAAACTGTGGGGCGGCCAAAAAATACACACCATTCTCGGTAAAGAATTTGCCCCCCTGCCCAACTGTGGCGAAACCTGGGAAGTATCGGGCGTGATGGACGGCCCGTCGCGGGCCAATATCTCCATCGTGGCAAACGGGCCATTGCAGGGTCAAGCCCTCGATGACCTCGTGAAACAGCACAAAGCCGACCTCGTGGGGCAACACGTGTATGACCAATTTGGCGATCAATTTCCGCTGCTCGTAAAGTTTATTGATGCCGCCGACGACCTCTCTATACAAGTCCACCCGAACGACGAACTGGCCCGCGAGCGGCATCAGGGCAGCGGCAAGACCGAGATGTGGTATATCATGCAGGCCGACGCAGGTGCCGAACTCAACAGTGGGTTTAATGGCCCCGTCACCAAAGAAGAATACGTGCAGGCTGTAGAAACCAATACCATTACCGGCTTGCTGAACATCGAAAAAGCCGACGCGGGCGATGTGTTTTTTCTGCCCGCCGGTCGGGTGCATTACATCGGGAAGGGGCTGCTGCTGGCCGAAATCCAGCAAACCTCCGACATCACCTACCGGATTTATGATTTTGACCGCACAGAAGCCGCGACCGGCAAAAAACGCCAGCTTCACACCGAACAGGCCGTTGATGCCATTGATTATCAGTACTATGGCAACTACAAGACCCGGTATGAACCGACGTTGAACAAGCGCGTCAACGCCGTAACGAGTCCCTATTTCGTGACCAACGTGCTGAAATTCAACGAACCAGCCACGCACGATTATACCCCGTTGGATTCATTCGTGATTCTGGTTTGTGTGGCCGGGCGCGTGACTATCAAAACCGCAGAATCATCTGATAACAATTCTGACCTAACCCTCAATATGGGCGAGTGCGCCGTGATTCCGGCCTCAATGCACCCCGTTACCCTTGTGCCGGATGGCGAAATGACGGTGCTGGAAAGTTATGTACCTATGTAGGGACGCATCATTGCGTCTCACCGCCGGATGGTACGCGGGTTCAAATCACCGCCGGATGGTATGCCAATTCAAAACGCCATCTGGCGGTGAGACGCAATAATGCGTCCCTACGTTACTGCACCGACTGAAAAAAGCTGTATGTGCCGAGACCATAGCCCGTAATTGCTTCGCTACTGGTATGATTGGCTCCCTGAATCGGGGTGAGGGTGATATTGGTTGTGCCGCGTTTCTTCATGGCATCGAACGCATTTTGCGAATTAAAAAACGGCACTAAATCGTCAGCCGTGCCGTGATAGAGTTGCAGGGGCGTGTTGGGTTTCCAGTCGAAGACATCATTGTCGGCTACGGCTTTCACAAAAGCCGCATCGCTGCCGCTGTTGACGGCCTGTTTGAAGGCATCGGTAAAGACCTGATTCAGGCTCACGGTTAGCCGGATATTCTCGCGCTGGGTCTGAATTTGGCTGGCGTAGGGTTCCTTAAAATAGTAACTCATGGGCCGGTTCAGGCCGTAAATCCGGTCGTAAGTCAGCAATACCCAGATATACAGCGACGTGTTGGCTCCATCGGTGGTGGCGGTATTATTGACCACCGACTTCATAAACGACGTTTTGTCGTATGCGCCGGCCCCGCAACTCACGGCCTTCAGGTTAAACTCGGTTGGCACCTCATCCTGCATCTTTTTAAACAGCGACATCGTGGCGTATCCCCCTTCCGAATAGCCGGTGATATACAGGCGTTTATCCCAGTTTGTCTTGTTTTGTTCCAGAAATTCGCGGCTGGCCCGGAGCATATCGAGCGAAGCCGTTGCCAGACCCACCCGGTGTTCGTAAGTGTGGGGCAGGTTGGCGGCTGCGCCGTAGCCAATGTAATCGGGCAGGGCCACAATGTATCCCGCCGACGAAAACAACGATCCAAACTGGTAGGTATCGCTGGCCGGACCGTTGCCCGACGGGGCATCGTCGTTGCTCCGAATGGTGCCGTGCTGAATGCTAATCATTGGTATCGCACCCGTAACCGTTGGTACAATCAACGCGCCGGATGCCTGAATGGCGGTGCCATCGGTATTGGTGGTTTTGTAAACGAGTTTATAAACCGTGATTTCATTTTTGAGGTATTGGCCGGTGATTAACGGCGCGAGGCTACCGAAAAGGGCCGTGTAGCGGGTGGTGAGCTGGGCTGGGGTAAACTTCCCGACGGTACTGCCACTGACCAGAACCTGCGGCACAGGCGCGGGCGTAACGGCGGGGTCGGTAACGGAGGTTTTGCAACCCAATGGGCCAAGCAGCAGCAAAAAGCTAACCAACCAAAGGGAGACGAACGACTTAAAAGAGGTCATATAGTTTTTGTTGAACGACTTAACCGGCAAGTCAATGGTAGGGTTGATGAGCCGCCCGGTTGCGGTCATTGCGTAGCGCAACGGCTATGAATTTAACGCGCTGCAATCCCTAAACGTTTGGCCTGCCCGTCTCATTGCAAGCGCAGCTCCATCGGGGAATAGCTTCTACACTTATGAGGAACTAAACTTCTATCGGCTTACCCGGTCTTAGTGTTGACTACCCGTAAAAGCGGGGAATATTCATTAGTAACATTCTGGTTATCAGACACAAACAATAAAGTTATGAACAATGAACAAAAGTTGGTACGGGATTTGGCCTGTATGGTTCAGGTATCAACCACCAACGTTATGAAAACTCTAAAACAAATTTCGGGTAAGCAACTATCTACCCTCATGCTTGCGGCAACACTGTTGTCGGGTACGGCGATGACGGGTTGTAAGTCAATCAAAAACAACACAAACCGTACTCAGCGGGGCGCGGCCATCGGAGTCGGGGCCGGAGCAGTTGCCGGGGGACTGATTGGCAAGCGTGCCGGGAACACCGTTGTCGGTGCCATTCTGGGAGCCGCTGTCGGTGGTGCTGCCGGAGCCGTTATTGGTCGGCGGATGGACAAGAAAGCCGAAGAAATGCAGCGTCAGTTGCCAGGGGCAACGGTAGAGCGGGTTGGCGAAGGCATTAAAATTACCTTCAACTCAGATATTTTGTTTGACGTTGACCGTGCCGACCTCAAACCGGCTACCCAGAAAAGCCTGACCGAGTTTGCCGCCACCCTGAGCCAATATGAAGACACTGACATCTTGGTTGAGGGTCACGCCGACGCTACGGGAGCTGATGCCCACAACCTGAAACTGTCGAAACGCCGGGCCGACGCGGTGGCGAACTACTTGGAGTCGAAGGGAGTACGCTCGAAACGGGTTGACGAAAAAGGATACGGTGAAACGCAACCTGTTGCCGATAACGACAGCGAAGCGGGCCGGGCCAAAAACCGCCGGGTCGAAATTGCGGTCTTCGCCAATGATAAAATGAAAAAAGACGCGCAGGACGGGAAGTTAGAGAATTAATCGGGCGCAGTCTGTTCTGATCTCAGGCTCAGGCTTGCAGCATCAGAACAGACTGACAACAACGTAAGTTGTAACGGCAAACACAGTAATCTTGTTTGTCGGGCGATTTTAAATAGCAAATCAGTTCAACGATAATTTACCCAAACACAACACGTTATGAATGTTAAAGACACACGGGGCGAAATCCTCGACGCATTGAACAAATTGTTGACCCGGAGCCACGATGCCGAAAAAGGCTATCAGGAGGCCGCCGAAACCGTGAAGGATGCCGAACTGAAAAGCCTGTTCATGGCTCAGTCGCGCCAGCGGGCCGAATTTGGCATGGAATTAGACCGGGAAGTACGTACCCTCGGCGGTGATCCAGATAACGGAACCAGTGTGCTGGCTGATTTGCACCGCGCCTGGATCAATATTAAAACGACGTTTGCCGGTAACGAAGACAAAGCAACTGTTGAAGAATGCAAGCGGGGCGATAAAGAATCACTTGACGATTACACGGCAGTATTGCAGGAAACTGATTTGGTAGCCAGCACCCGCGAGTTGCTGTTAAATCAAAAAGAGAAAATCGAATCGGCCCACGCTTCGATGTCTCGTCTGGCCTTGGTAGTGTAGTGAATGGTGGGATTAAAAAGGCTGCGTCCGCTTGGATGCAGCCTTTTTTGTTTTTAGTCTATTAGCCCTGTCTATCAGCCTGTTACAGTAGTATTATAGGCTCGTTAATAAACAGTGGGCGGGCGGTATCATTGCCAAACAATGCCTTAAAATACCGGGTTATATAGTCAGTGTGGTTAAAAACCAGCTTATACATATAAACTCAACAGGCAAACCGTTATGCTTTCTGTTTCCGAAACTCCGCAGCCGGAGTCACTCGCTACCCGTCCCGGCACCCATTTTCCGCTCGGTGCTACCGTCGCAACTGACGGGATCAATTTTGCGCTATTCAGCGAAAACGCCACCGCTGTTCATCTCTGTCTGTACGATGCCGAAAACCCGGAGCAGGAAACAGCCCGCATCACGCTCGACGAACGCACCGAATTTATCTGGCACGTATTTGTAGAAGGCCTGCAACCAGGCCAACTTTATGGCTACCGCGTCGAAGGCCCATATAATCCCAAGAGTGGGCATCTCTTCAACGCCAGCAAACTTCTGCTCGACCCGTATGCGAAGGCCATCAACGCGCCGGTGAATCAGGATAATACCCAACTTGGCTACAACTACCGCAGCGACAGCGACGACCGCGTACTCGATATGAGCGCCGAAGACAGTGGCCCCACCGCCCCCAAAAGCGTGGTTGTGAGCGATGATTTCGATTGGGAAAACGACGCAAACCCGGCCACTCCCCTCAACGAGACGGTGATTTATGAAATGCACGTGAAGGGACTTACCTGGCTGCATCCCGATATTGATGACAGTATTCGGGGGACCTACGCTGGTATTGGCGCACCCGAAACCATTGACTACCTGAAAAAACTCGGTGTCACCGCCATCGAGTTGCTGCCCGTGCATCAGTTCACCAATGAAAGCTACTGGGGCTATAATTCCATCGGTTTTTTTGCCCCTCAAAACACGTACTCCTCGTCGGGTATGCTGGGCGAGCAGGTGACGGAGTTTAAACAGATGGTTAAGAACTTGCACAAAGCGGGTATCGAAGTAATTCTCGACGTGGTGTATAACCACACTGCCGAGGGCAACCAGTATGGCCCAACGCTGTCGTTCAAAGGCATTGACAACCGCAGCTATTACCGCTTGGTGGCCGGGCAACCCGAATATTTTATGGATCACACCGGCACCGGCAACACCTTCGACACCACCCAGCCCCGCGCCTTGCAGGTTGTGATGGATTCGCTCCGGTACTGGGCCACCGAGATGCACGTTGACGGATTCCGGTTCGATCTGGCTTCGGCCCTCATCCGCGACGAAGCCGACGCGGGGCGGGTATCATCGTTTCTGAACGTGGTGGCACAGGACCCCATTCTGGCGCGGGTCAAACTCATTGCCGAACCCTGGGACATCGGGCAGTATAACGTCGGTGGTTTTCCGGTACGCTGGGCAGAGTGGAACGGTCGGTATCGCGACGCGGTGCGGGCGTTTTGGAAAGGTGACTCCGGCAAGGCGCACGAACTCTCATGCCGGGTGTTGGGCAGCCCCGACCTCTATGGCAATGACGGACGCGGGCCAACTAACAGCGTCAACTTTGTGATTGCTCATGACGGTTTCACGCTGCATGATTTGGTCAGCTACAACGAGAAGCACAACGAAGCCAATGGCGAAGACAACAACGACGGATCGAACGATAACGTGAGTTGGAATCATGGCGCAGAAGGCCCCACCGACGACCCGGCCATCAACGAACTCCGCGAACGGCAGAAACGTAACTTCCTGGCAACGTTGCTATTGAGTCAGGGAACGCCCATGTTTATGATGGGCGACGAATATGGCCGCACCCAGCAGGGCAACAACAACGGCTA
>JBBRNH010000099.1:0-18620 GCA_038230415.1 Cytophagales bacterium
GGTGACGTACAACTCTCGAATAGACGCATGTTTGCATCGTTCAGCAATCTTAGGCAAAAAAATCTAAGTGGCAAAATTTTCTGTCGTAATTATTTGCTACCTCCTCAAAATCAGCGTTATAGCAATATGTATGTCCCTGATCTAAAGCACTAACAATACAAAATACGCAGTGCGCGGTGTTGTGTATGACCTTATTCCAACAATACAAAATACGCATTGCGTAAATGACACCAAAAGAGACTATCAGCAATACAAAATACGCAGCCCTGTCACATTATATCAAGCGGACTCTTGATCTTCTTAAGCGACTTCTCGCTTACCTGTGTATAGCGGAGGGTAGTTTTGATGTCGTTGTGGCCGAGCAACTCCTGGATAAATTTGATGTCAGTACCATTCTCCAGCAGGTGAGTGGCAAAGCTGTGGCGCAATCCATGAATGCCTACATCTTTGTTAATTTTAGCTTTTTTAAGCGCGTCTTTGAACACCTGTTGCGTACTTCGGATGCTGTATCGGTCACCATATTGCCCTTCAAAGAGGTAGTTCTTTGGTTTATACTCCAGGAAATATGCCCTCAGTTGTTCCAGAATACTTTCGGGCAGGTTGGCGTAGCGGTCCTTTTTACCTTTGGCCCGTTCAATAAAGACCTGCATATTTTTGCTGTCTACATCGGTGATTTTAATATTCACAATCTCGCTTACCCGCAGTCCCATGCCGTAGCAAAGTTTGAGCATAGTGTTGTGTTTGAGGTTGGTTGTTACCTCAAAAAGCCGCTTTATATCTTTGGCGTTGATTACTTTGGGTAAAATCGAGGGCTTTTTTGGGCGCGGAATCTCAAAAAAGAATTTCTCCCGGTGTAACACCTGCTCAAAATAAAACTTGACAGCGTTCATTCGGCTATGCAGGGTGTTTTCGGAAAGTTTCATGGTGTTGATGCAATACAGAAAATAACTGCGGAGTCGGTTTGCGTCTAACTCATCAACCGGATTGGCCTTCAGGATATAGAGGAGTTGGGCAAACTCGTTTCGATAAGTATTGATCGTACTTGGGCTATACGCCTTCAACTGTAGGGTTTCGACGAGTCGTTGAAAAGCGGGCTGATTCACGACGTGAATATGGGCAATCACGTCTTTACCAGCCAACGGCGGTGCCAAACCAAATTGTTTTCGATGGTGCGGTGTGTTCAGCACATACCACGCTTTTTCGGTGCGGCTCCATTGAATGCCGACTAATTTTCGGACGCGCTCGTTTAACTCGCGGCTGTACTCAAACCGGATAAAAATTACGTCTTTGCCCCGGTGCGTGGCCGGTTCGTAGGCTATTGGTTGCTCCATAAATTGCGCTCAGTCTTCGTCGCTACTATCGGTCTTTTTGTCGAGCATAATTAGTTGCTCGGCCACTACTTCCGTAACGTATCGCTTGATGCCTTCTTTATCGTCGTAGCTACGGGTTTTCAATTTACCCTCGACATACACCAAGCTACCTTTTTGCAGGTATTTGTTGGCTAACTCGGCCAGACTTCGCCACAGCACCACCGTATGCCAGTCTGTTGTGCTGTGCGTTTGTCCGCTCTTGTCTTTGAACGTTTCGGTGGTTGCCAGCGAAAACCGGGCGACGCTGACATTGCCATCGAGTTGCTGCATCTCAGGCTCTTTACCGAGGTTGCCGATCAGCGTTACTTTGTTTAGTCCTCTCATGTTCAGTCTGGAGTAAATTCATGCGTTCGTTCACGGGTCGTGGCGGGCAATCTGCCCGAACCCGATTCCGGCAAACCTACATAAAACCCGCTTCCGGTCGTAGCTTCGGCCCTCATTATCAATCAACTTGCCGAATGTTTAAACGCCTGCTGCTTCCCCTGCTTTTTGCGGCCAATTCGCTGGTTGCCCAGCCCCACCAAGCCATTCGGCAACACCGCCAAACCCACGAACACGCCCTGCTGACGGAGTTCATGAACCTGCTCTCGCTGCCGAACGTGGTGCTGCAACAACCCGCCGACACGCTTCGGCTGAATGCCCGGCGCGTGGCCCAAATGATGGAACAGCGCGGTATCCGGCCCCAACTGCTCGAACTCGATGCCAAAACGCCACCCGTTGTTTTTGGCGAGGTAACGGTGCCGGGAGCCACCCAAACCGTAATCTTTTATGCCCATTACGACGGTCAGGCCGTGCAACCGGCCAAATGGGCCACCGGCACGGCTCCGTTTCGGCCCGTGTTGGCAACCAACTCCATCGAAAACGGCGGCAAAATCGTGCCGATGCCCGCGCCCGGTCAGCCCATCAACCCCGATTACCGGGTGATTGCGCGTTCGGCGACGGACGACAAAGCCGGGATTTTTACCATTCTGGCTGCCTACGGAGCTTTGATCGAAAGCGGCCTGAAACCGACCGTGAACCTGAAATTCTTTTTTGAGGGCGAAGAAGAAGTCGGCTCGGCCCACCTCGGCAACTACCTCGATAAATACAAACCGCTCTTAACCAGTGATTTATGGGTGTTTGTTGACGGCCCCGTGCATCAGTCGGGGCGCAAGCAGGTGGTGTTTGGTTGCCGGGGCGATGTGAATATGGAACTCACCGTCTATGGCTCGCGCCGACCGTTGCACAGCGGGCATTATGGCAACTGGGTGCCTAACCCGGCCATGAGCCTGGCGCGGCTGCTGGCTTCTATGAAAGACGAAACCGGGCGGGTGCTGGTGAAGGGTTTTTATGACGATGTGACTCCGCTTAGTACATCCGAAAAACAAGCCCTTGCCGCCGTACCGATGATTGACGATGACATCCGCACCGAACTCGGTTTTGCCCGGCCCGACGGCGGGGGGCAATCCCTGGCGCAACTCATCAATCAGCCCTCGCTCAACATCAACGGCATGGTTAGCGCGGGCGTGGGAGCGCAGGGAGCCAACGTAATTCCGGCCACCGCCACCGCCCTGCTTGACCTGCGGCTCGTGCTGGGCAATGACCATCAACGCCAGACGCAGCGCGTGGCCGACCATATCCGGGCGCAGGGCTACCTCGTGCTTGATCGCGACCCCACCCCCGCCGAACGGCTTGCCAACCCGCTCATTGCTAAAGTGCTGGCAAAATCAGGCTACAACGCCCAGCGTACCCCGCTCGACCTGCCGATTGCCCGGCGCGTGGTGGCTGCCGTGCAACAAACCATGCCGGAGCCGGTGGTGCTGATGCCCTCTTTGGGCGGTACGCTCCCGTTGTATTTGTTCGAGAAAATCCTGAAAACCAACGCCCTGCTAACGATTCCGGTTGCTAATTATGACAGCAATCAGCACGGCGAAAACGAAAACATTCGCATCCAGAACCTATGGGACGGTATCGAGAGCATCGGGAGCATTATGACAATGGCCGGAAAATAGGCCGCACTGATAACCTTTGGCAACATTCTGGCAAGCCATTGGTTTGCAGTAGCACCATGTTTACTCAACGCCCTGTTACTCTCCTGCTTTTTCTGGCTCTGTTCGCGGTGGTCAGTTGCAACCGGGTTCGGCCAAAAGCCCCCGACACCCAGCCGTTTGAACCGGCCATCGCCCAAACAACCTCCTACGTGGTGGGCGATGTTACGTTTAATATCCGCGATCTGGAACGAAAAATCAATCAGTCGTTGCAGACGGTTCTGGTTACCGAAGAAACCTTCAAGGGCAAAAAAGGCGAAGCCTGGCGGTTGCGCATCGAGCGGACGGGGCCGGTCAGGGTGCGCTACGCCCGGCAGCGGGTCACGTTTTCGGCCCCGCTGCGGGTCTGGATCAGTAACCCCATCGGTCTGCGAAAAAAGAAAAAAAGCCGCTCTATTGCGGCCCTGTTTGTGCGGTTCGACAGCCCGATTTCGGTGGGCGAACGCTGGCGGCTCTCTACCCGAACGCGCTTTGTGGATTATCGCTGGGTTGAGCGGCCCGGTATTCGGATTCTGGGTCTGAAAATTTCCGTTACGAAGCTGGCCGACAACGTGTTGCAAAAACGCCGGGCCGACATTGAATCGGCTATTGACAGCGCGGTGCATCAAAGTCTGCGGCTCGACCGGCAGATTATCAACATCTGGCACGATTTGCAGAAACCGCTCCGTATCAGCACCCGCCCCGACACGCTCTGGATTATTCCTAACCCCATCGGCATCGCTACGGCTCCCATTCGGGGCGATCAAAAAACAATAACGGTTCCGGTTCAGATCAGCTTTCGGGCCGATACCCGCATTGGGGCGAAGCCGGTGGTGCGGGTAGTCCAGCGGTTGCCGCGTTTGCGCCGGCTGGCCCGGCTTCCGCCCCTGTCGCGGCTACGGGTGCTGGCTTTTGTTCCATACACCGACCTGAACCGGATACTGAAACAAACGCTCGAAAAAGAAAAACTAAACCTGGCGGGGGGTAACCTAACCGTCAAAAGCGCGTCGGTTTATGGCGGGGGCCGGTCGCTGATTCTAAAAACCGAGGTGGGCGGGGCCGTCAGTGGAACGTTGTATTTTCACGGTCAGCCGGTGTACGACACATTAGATAATACACTGAAGATCAGAGGTGTGGACTTTGACCTTGACACCCAGGAAGCCTTAGTTTCGACCGCCGACTGGCTTTTGCACGATCACCTCCGCGATACCCTTCAGGCGATCCTGACTGTTCCGCTGGGGCAGCAGATTGGGCAATTGCCCGCCAAAATAGAAACGGCGTTTATGCGGGGAAAAGCAGGGCGAAAAACTAAGTTGGCTATTGACACATTCCGGTTTGTGCCGCAACGAATCGTGATCCGGCCCGACGGGATTCAGCTACTCGTTGAGGTAAAATCGCGGGTGGCCTTGCGGGTGATGCGGTTGTAGTTGACGGATGCCGGAAAAAATCAGTTGCCAATGCAACGCCGGTGTGCTGCGGCACGTAATGTTTGTTGACTGTGGTTTTGCGGAGCGCGTCCGACAGGATTTCGGTTGTACTAACTAAACATGACAAAAAGATGAAACAACAGTTGATTTTGGCCCTTACCGTACTCATCGCTTTAGTGGTGGTAGCGTGTAATCAGAACGGCGTTTCGCCAGACAGATCAACAAGCGGCAGCACCCTGGCTACTGCCCGGATTGGGGGTGTTATGAGTTCGTCGGCTGCCAGTTGCACCGCAACACGGGGCAACAGCGAAACGGTTATCACGGCCAGCCAACTACCGGCTGCGGTGCTGACCTACCTCAGCACGAACTTTGCGGGCTACACGCTCGTGCAGGCCGAACAGGGCCTTAGCCGGAAGGATGGCAAGACCTATTACGAAGTGAAGTTTACGCTCAATGGTGTTACCAAAGAACTGCATTTTGATATGGCGGGCGTGGTGTTGGCTTTGCCCAACGGCGACGGGAAAGGCCACGACGGCAAGGGCGGCCCACCGAACGAGGTTGTTGTTACAGCGGCTCAACTACCGGCAGCCGTTGTCGCCTACCTGAACACGAACTTCGCGGGCTACACGCTCGTAGAAGCTGAACGGGGAACCACTTCGGCAGGAGTTGTTTATTACGAAATTAAATTTACGCTGAACGGCATCACCAAAAAGATTTATCTCAATGCCACTGGTGTCGTGATTTAATACTGTGGGATGATGTGATGCAAAAAAACCAGGCCCGTCGGCCTGGTTTTTTTGCGTGAATTGGTTTAGCGATTGATTAGCGAATAGTCACCTACTGGTCGAGGTAAAATCGGGGGTGAGGTTACAGGTGATGCGGTTATAAAACCCAACCATTGCCTACATTTGCCCGACCGTTTGCCGGTTATCACCTGGCTGAACCTTATAGTATACACCCTGAACAGATGAGTACAATTCAGCGCATTCACGCCCGCCAGATTCTGGATTCACGCGGCAATCCGACCGTCGAAGTTGACGTTACCACCGAAAATGGCTTCTTGGGCCGGGCTGCCGTGCCATCGGGAGCCTCGACCGGCACCCACGAAGCGGTTGAACTCCGCGACGACGACGCAAAGGTGTATGTCGGCAAGGGCGTTTTGAAGGCCGTTTCCAACGTCAACGAATTGATTTTCCCGGAGTTGGTTGGCCTGCCCATCTTCGATCAGACTGTGATTGACAAGATCATGCTCGAACTCGATGGTACGCCCAACAAGAGTAAACTCGGAGCCAACGCCATCTTAGGTGTGTCACTGGCCGTTGCCAAAGCAGCCGCGCAGGAAGCCGGTTTGCCGTTGTATCGCTACATCGGCGGGGTAAATGCCAACACGCTGCCCGTGCCGATGATGAACATCCTGAACGGCGGTTCGCACGCCGATAACTCAATTGATTTTCAGGAATTTATGGTGATGCCCGCCAACGCACCGAGCTTTTCGGAAGCCCTGCGGATGGGTACCGAAATTTTTCATACGCTCAAAAAAGTGCTGAAAAGCATGGGCCTGAGCACCAACGTGGGCGACGAAGGCGGTTTTGCGCCAAATATCAAATCGAACGAAGAAGCGATTCAGATCGTGATTCAGGCCATCGAAAAAGCGGGTTTCCGCCCCGGCGAAGATGTCTGGATTGCGATGGACGCGGCTGCTTCGGAGTTCTACGATGCCGAAACGGGGATGTATCACTTCAAAAAATCAACCGGCGACAAACTTACCTCCGCACAGATGGTAAGTTACTGGAAAGACTGGGCCAACAAATACCCGCTGCTCTCGATAGAAGATGGCATGGCCGAAGACGACTGGGCCGGCTGGAAGGTACAAACTGAATCACTGAAAGAAAACAGAACGCAACTCGTTGGTGATGACCTGTTTGTGACCAACGTAACGCGCCTTCAGGAAGGCATTGACAAGGGCATTGCCAATGCAATATTAGTGAAGGTAAACCAGATTGGCTCGCTTACCGAAACGATTGACACGGTGAACTTAGCCAAGCGGAATTCGTACAAAAACATCATGTCGCACCGTTCGGGCGAAACCGAAGACAGCACCATTGCCGACCTCGCCGTTGCCCTCAACACGGGGCAAATCAAGACCGGCTCCGCGTCGCGTTCTGATCGGATGGCGAAATACAATCAACTCCTGCGTATCGAAGAGGAACTCGGTGAGGTGGCGTATTTTCCGGGCTTGAAATTCTAAGTGGCTGGTGGTCAGTGGTTAGTGGCAAGTTGGCTTACGCAAGCGTATTTCACCGGCACTAACCACTTGCCACTTGCTACTAACCACTGTGAAACCCCGCTACCGTTTCTACCTCATCACCGGCTTCGGTTTGCTGGTCTGGATGACGTTTTTCGACCCGAACGACTTCCGGTCGCAGTTTGCCAACTGGCAGAAACTCCGCGATCTGGAGCAGGAACGGGCGTTTTACGTGGATAAAATCAGGGAAGTGGAACGGCAACGGCGCGAAGTGCTGGGAACCAACGAACTCCGCGAGAAATTCGCCCGCGAACGCTACCTGATGAAAAAGCCGACCGAAGACGTGTTTGTGCTGGTGGACGAAAACGGCGAACCGCTTGAAAAATAGGGGTCAGTGGCAAGTGATTAGTGGTTAGTTGGCTTACGCAAACACTCACTAACCACTAACCACTTAGTTGATAAACATCCTCTTCGTCTGTCTTGGCAATATCTGCCGCTCGCCCGTTGCTGAGGACGTGTTTCGGCAGTTGGTGGCCGATGCAGGATTAGCCGGGCAGATCGGGTGTGATTCGGCGGGAACGGCTTCGTACCACCTCGGCGACCTGCCCGACCGACGCAGCCGCGACAATGCCCTCGAACATGGCCTCACGCTGACACACCGCGCCCGACGGCTCATCGGCGAAGACCTCGGTCTGTTTACCTACATCGTGGCAATGGACTCGGCCAATTTTGAAGCCATTCTGAAACTCAGCCACCGGAGCGTGGGCCTGATTCCCGACGAAAACGTGTTTTTGCTCCGTGAATTTGACCCCGTTGTGAGCGATCAGCCCGACGTGCCAGACCCGTATTACGAAGGCCCGGAGGTGTTTGAGGATGTGTATCAAATTGCGCTGCGGTGTTGCGGGCAGTTGCTGGCGTATTTGGTACAGCAACACAACTTAACTCTGTAACCGGCGTGAATAACCCGCACGATAAGCTTTTCAAGGCCGTTTTTTCGGAGCCGGATGTGGTTGCGTCGCTCATCGAAGACCTGTTTCCTCCCGAACTCGCGCAAAATTTAGACACCAGCACGCTCGTGTTAGCAAATGGATCGTTTGTGGACGAAGAACTGACTGAACATTTCGCCGATTTGGTTTTCGACTGCCAAACCACCGACCAAACCCCGTTTCAGCTTGCGCTGTTGCTCGAGCATAAAAGCTACACTGATCCGAACATTCACCTGCAATTATTGCGTTACCTAACCAACCGCTGGCAGGAAGACATTGCCCACGAACGGCCCTGGACACCGATTTTGCCCGTTGTGATTTATCACGGAGCCGCCGGGTGGAAACAGAATTCAGTGACTTCGCGGCTGGCGGGTATGACAAACGCGCTACAGCGGTTTGTACCGGAATTTGACTATTTGCTGGTTGATTTGAGCGAATTGCCCGATGAGCGAATCGCACGGTTCAGAAATAACTTTCTGAGGATTACGGCTTTTCTGTTCAAATGGCGCAGCACACAATCGCAGTACGAAACATTGCTGAAACAACGGCTGGCACCGTTGCTGGCAATGGCGGATGCGCGGCAGGAATCCCGATTAGAGCCATTGCTGATTTACGTGGCTGAAACGGGTAACTTGTCGAACGCTGATTTAATTTTAATTCTCAGAACTGTTTCACGTCGAATACAAAGTAAAGTTATGACAACTGCTGAACGCTGGCGCATGGAAGGCCGCATGGAAGGCCGCATGGAAGTTACCAATCGCCATATCGTAGGATTAATTCGCGTTGGGATGGCCCCCGAAGCCATTGCTACGGCCTTTGAAATGACCGTAGCTGAAGTGCGGGCCATTATCCAGAAAATTCAGGCGCAGGGAAACGCCCCCCAATCATGAATAAAAAAGTTATCCTCCTCATCCTCGACGGGTGGGGCATCACCACTCAGCCCGACCGCTCGGCCTTGGCCGCAGCCCACACGCCCTACGTTGATTCGCTGTTTCAGCACTATCCGCACAGCAAACTCGAAGCCTCTGGGCTGGCCGTTGGGCTCCCCGCCGGGCAGATGGGCAACTCCGAAGTGGGCCACACGAATCTCGGCGCAGGACGGGTGGTGTATCAGGATTTGGTCAAAATCAACAAAGCCGTTGCCGAACACACGCTCGATACCGAACCCGTTTTACTCGACGCACTGAACTATGCTAAAACCAATGGCAAGAAAGTCCACTTGATCGGCTTGGTGTCTGATGGCGGTGTTCACGCCCATATCAGCCACCTCGAAGGCTTGTTGAGCATCGCTCATCATGCCGGGCTGACCGACGTATTTGTTCATGCTTTTACCGATGGCCGCGACACTGACCCCAAAAGTGGGCTGGGCTTTCTGGCTGATTTACAGGCCGCTATGCAAAAAACCACCGGCCATATTGCCAGCATTACGGGGCGGTATTTTGCCATGGACCGCGATAATCGGTGGGAGCGCGTCAAACTTGCTTACGATGCACTTGTTCACGGCACCGGCCAACGGATTGCTGAAAGTGACCTGCTGACTGCCGTGCAGCAAGCCTACGATGCCGGCACAACCGACGAGTTTATCCAGCCCATTATTGCCACTAACTCCGACGGACAGCCCGTTGCCATGATTGAGCCGGGCGATGTGGTGCTGTGCTTTAACTTCCGCACCGACCGGGGCCGCGAAATCACCATTGCCCTGACGCAACAAGCCTTCCCGGAGCAACAGATGCAGCCGCTCGATTTGTATTATGTGACGATGGCAAACTACGATGCTGATTTTAAGAACGTCCATGTTATTTTCGATAAAGACAACCTGACCAACACGCTCGGCGAGGTGATTGCCGACATTGGCCGGACGCAAATCAGAATTGCCGAGACCGAGAAATACCCGCACGTTACGTTTTTCTTTTCGGGCGGACGCGAGGAACCGTTTGGTGGTGAACGCCGACTGCTGTGTCCGTCGCCGAAAGATGTGAAAACATACGATCTGAAACCCGAAATGTCGGCCCGTGCTATTCGGGATGCCATTGTACCGGAGTTAGAAAAAGAATCTGCCGATTTCATCTGCCTGAACTTCGCCAATACCGACATGGTGGGGCATACGGGCGTATTCTCTGCCGTTGTGAAAGCCGCTGAAACCGTGGACGAATGTGCCAAAGCTGTGATTGAAACAGCGCGGGCGCACGGCTACACGAGCATCGTAATTGCCGATCATGGCAATGCTGAGTACATGATTAACGACGACGGCTCGCCCAACACGGCCCACACAACGGGTTTGGTGCCGTGCATTTTGGTGGATAACGACTTCCGCCCGGCGTTGCACGATGGTAAACTCGCCGACATTGCGCCAACGATCCTGCACCTGATGGGCATTGACCAACCGGCAGACATGACCGGCACGAGTCTAATTGCTGATTGACGATGCCCCGTAAAGTCAGGCAACTTATTCAGGCACTCGAACAGGCAGGTTTTTTTAAGTAAATTAATAGTAAAGATGAAGGTATAAACATAAATAAAGTGTTGGTAATCAAATAAAAACAAGTCTAACCTTGATGATAATATTTTTGAACTCACTAATATCATAAGTGACTATATCGTGTCTTTGGACAGTTCGATAGAAGAAGCACCCCAAAAGCATTACATCGCCTACAAGACAAGTCAAAACTTTGCTTGCTTGTAGACATACAAGAAAAATCAACTTTGTAGATGAAACTTAATAGTGACGAAGTTAAACCGATGCCCAGATAAGCAAGAGACGTAAAAGAAATTGGGCATTTTGGAACAGGTGACTTTGAATTGACAATTAAGGATTTAGCAGATTTTAAAGAAACTAAATACTTGATAAGCGAAGCCTGTAAGAATACAGGGGGACAATATATTTCTCCCTTTATCCTAACCAACAAAAAGGCCGGGTCTTGTAAGACCCGGCCTTTTTGTTGATACTAACCTCCTGACTCAGAACGAATACCGCAACCCAATCTGCATCCGCCAGCGCGAAATCAGTTGCGAATCGTTGAAGAACGTCGTTTTCTGGTTCGCATCGAAACTGTACGTCACGGCTCCCGTTGCTACATCGGTCGAAACGCCGAGCGGCTGGGCCAGACCCGTGTAGGATGCAAACTGCCGCACACCCCAGTTTGAATTGAGCAGGTTGCCAAAGTTCAGCACGTCAATACTCAACTGGAAGTTTTTGGCTTGTTTGCCAACCCGGAGTTCCTGCAAAATCCGCACATCGAGCGTGGAGAACCAGGGTGTGAAGGCCGCAAACTTCTCGGACACCTTGCCCCGGTTGGCACTCAGGTATTTATCCTGTTGAATGTAGGCTTCCAGCCCGGCGCGTTGGGAAGCCTGCTGCGCGTCGGTTCCCGAAAATTTCATGGTTCCTAACTGCGCCGATGTCGGGATAAACAGGAGGTCGTTCGAGAAGCCGCCGTCGTTGTTGATGTCGCCCGCGTAGGTGTAGCTATACCGTGCGCCCTCGGTGTATTCGGTCAGGGCTGAGAGCGTGGTGGCCCAGCGTGTGCCATACACAAACCGTTTCGAGAGCGAGCCGACAAACCGCTGCCGGTTGCCATAACTCGCTTGCCCGTTGAGTGCCTGATTCACGTTGCCGTAGGTCGGGTTGCGGTCGTAGGCATCCGATGAAATCTCGGCACTCAGCGACGAGGCTTCGCGGGCCGCTAAAAAGTTGTAGCCCAAACTGACATACATTCCGTTTGTCCACGTCCGCTGCACCTGCAAACTGCTGTTGAATGAGTAGCCGAGTTTGGTGTTGGTAAACACATACGCGTTTACCGGCCCGCCAAACTGCTGCGATTGGTCGGTTGTTTTGTAGAACGGACGGCTATCGGGCGTTTGCAGGGTGCCGGACGGGGTTTTCAGGCCATAATTCCGCACGATCATCGCGTTCACGTCTTTGTTGTACAGGATGTCTGCCGAGGCAATCCAGCCGCTGGCAAACTTGTGGTCGTAGCCAATGCTGGTTTTCCAGACCTGTGGAAACTTGAAATCAGGCGCGGTGGTGCAGTAGAAATAGAAGTTTGGGTTTGCCACCTGATTGCCGATCCAGACAAACGGAAACCGGCCCGTAAACAAGCCCGTGCCGCCCCGCAGTTTGCGGGTTCCGTTGCCCAAGATGTCGTAGTTAAAGCCAACGCGGGGCGAAAACAACGGCGTTTGCTTCGGCAATTCCAGTGAGTTCAGCTTCGTAGGGGTTCCGTTCTCGTTATAGTACTGGATGTCAGGAAAATAACAGCAGTTTCGATCCGGCTTGATGTTTTCTTCAATCTTCTCTTTCGTGTTGAAGTACAGTGGCACGTCAACTTTCAGGCCGTAGGTCAGGTTAAACCTGGGCGTAACGGCAAATTCGTCCTGCCCATATACCGAAAACTGCCCCACGTTGGTCTGCGCCAATGCCCATTTCCCGGCGGCAAACGTAGATTTCGCACCCGCCACCGACTTGGTAAAGTCAGCCGTTTTACTCGCGGCCACAAAATCTGTTACAGACGCATAGCCCGGCCCAAATACGCCATCGTAGGTGCCGAGATTAAACGAGTTGTCGAAACTGAATTTCTCGAAACTCGTGCCAAGCGTGATGGTGTGTTTCCCGGCGTAGATATTAAAGTTGTCGGTAAATTGAAACACGCGCTGATCGAGCCGGTTGTTGATCGAGAACGGCTCATGCCCGGCCACAATGTAGCGCACCCCATCTTTGTTGATATTAATAGTCGGGAAAGGCGACGAGAACGGGTTCCGCGAATCGTTGAAGACCGTATAACCCACCTGCAACTTGTTGGCAAAACGCCCGTTGAAGTTCGAGTTGAGTTCGATAATCCCGCCGTTCAGCTTGTTTACGATCTGATAACCAGACGAGTAATACTGCAACGTGAGGAAATCAGGCCCGCGCCGACCGATGGCCGAGGGGTTGGCGGGCAGGTCGCGTTTGGCATCCAAAAAGTTGTAAATAAACGACAGCTTGTGGTTTTGGCTGATGTTCCAGTCGAGTTTCAGGATACCCTTGTTGTTGGTCGTTTTATGGGTAAAGTTCTCGTAAGCCCCCGGTTCGTAGCCCAATCCGCGCAGGGTTGTCCCGACCAAATCAAGATCAGAAGCTAGCACCCGCGACACGTTCGTACCCGTCAGGCCGGGCCGGTTTGCCACCCAGCCCGCCGTGCCGAGGTCAGACCGACGGTCGGCTTCGGCGTTGATAAAGAAGAACAATTTGTTTTTAATGAGCGGCCCGCCGAGGCTAAACCCGAACTGATTCTGACTCGAAGCCGGTACGGTGATATCGGTGCCTTTGACGCGCTTGCCGGTCAAATCCTGATTTCGGTAGAACTGAAACACCGTTCCATGCACTTCATTGGTGCCCGACTTGGTTACGGCGTTGACTGCCGCGCCGGTGAATCCCGACTGTGTGACATCAAACGGCGAGAGGGCCACCTGCACCTGCTCAATGGCATCGAGCGAAACGGGTTGCGCGTCGGCCTGACCGCCCGGCGTGGCCGCGTCTAACCCAAACGGGTTGTTGAAATTGGCTCCGTTCAGCGAGAAGTTGTTGTACCGGAAGTTACGCCCGCCGAACGAACCGTCTCCGCCCGACATCGGTGTTAGGCGGGTATAGTCGAAAATCGAGCGTTTGATGGTCGGCAAGGTGCGGAGTTGCTCGCTGCTGATGTTGGTTTGTGCACCGGTGCGGGCGTTGTTCAGCACATCGTTGGCATCGGCAGAGATTTTCACCTCGGTCAGGGTTTGGCTCTCGGCCACGAGTTTGGCGTTGAGGGGCAGTTTTTGGCCCAGACTCAGGGAGACGTTTTCGAGGGTTTGGGTCTTGAAGCCGACGTAGCTAATCGTGATTTTGTAGGGGCCACCGATACGCATATTGGGCAGGTTATACTGGCCTTCGGTGCGGGTGGTAACGCCGTATTGGGTGCCGGTGGGCTGGTGAACGGCCAAAACGGTGGCTCCGGGCAGCCCGGCCCCGGCCAGGTCGGTAACATTACCGTAAACCGAGGCCGTTGTTACCTGGGCGTAAGTCGTTGAAAATCCTGCCAGTAGCAGAGCAATTATGTAGAGAATTTGACGCATAATAGGGTAGATTACAGTTAGATGAACACTACTTGTAAAAATAGCCTATCGGGTACGAACGCTTCACATTTACTTCATAAATTCGTAATAATTCCTTAATAAATCACAACATGAAACCAATCTTGATTGATCAAAACGGCTTCACCGGGAGTGTTCTTTACAACCCCGAAGACCGTGTTTTTCACGGTAAGATCGAGTTCATTACCGATTTGGTAACGTTTGAAGGCACGAGTGTAGATGAACTCGAAACCGCCTTTGCCGAAGCCGTGGACGATTACTTAGAACTGTGCGAAGCCGTTGGCAAATGAAAAAGCCGAAGCAACTGCCCCGGCTTTTTGATTCTGCTATGTCGTAAAAATATTACCGGAAAATCTCCCCGTGTTCGATGAGCAATTCAGGAAAAATGTAGCTGGCAATCGGGCCGGGTTTTTCGTAGATACCGATTTGCTCAAACACGCCTTTCTGCAACCCGAAGACGTGGACAACCTGTTCTTTTGGCTCCACGATCCAGTATTCGCGCACACCGGCCTGTTCGTAGAGGTTAAATTTTTCGTTGAAGTCCTTTTTTATCGTTCCCGGCGAGGTGATCTCCACAATCCAGTCGGGTGCGCCCAAACAGCCATCGTCGTCGAGTTTATCTAAGTCACAAACTACGCAGATGTCGGGCTGGACAACGGTTTGAATGCTGTTGGGTTTGCGGCTGTCAGGAATAAGCAAGCGCACATCAAACGGAGCATCATACACTTGACATGACTTATCCCGAAAATAAGTTATTATCTCATATTCGAGATTGACCGATGCTTTTTGATGCATCCGTTTGGGAGCAGCCATCGGCAAAATCTTACCCCGAATGAGTTCAATGCGCTCCGTAAACTGCCACGTCAGGTAGTCGGCGTAGGTGTAGCGTTGGGTTGGGTCTAACTGCGAAAGGTCAGTAATCATCAGAAAGTCAGTTTGTTGTAACAAAAATACAGAATCACTCCCTACTTTTCCACCGCAGCCAGTTCGGTCTTAAACTGATACAGATACTCGATTAAATCGGCCACAAGACCCGTCCAGCCGGTTTGGTGGTTGGCTCCGAGGCCGCTGCCGGTGTCGCCATGAAAATACTCGTGGAACAGGTACAGGTCTTTGAAGTGCGGGTCGGTTTGCTGTTTCTGGTCAGTGCCGAATGCCGGAATCAGGCCCGTTTTTGGGTCGCGCCGGAAGATGTTGATGAGCCGCTCCACCACCTGCATCGTCGCTTCTTTCACGCTCATGACGTGGCCGGAGTTGGTCGGGTATTCGACCTCAAAATCGTCGCCGTAATACTGGTAAAACTTTAACAGGGAGTCGAGTAGCAGAAAATTCACCGGAAACCAGACCGGCCCGCGCCAGTTGGAGTTACCCCCAAAGATGCTCGTTTCTGACTCTGCCGGGGCGTAGCGCACCCGAAACACCTCGCCATTCAGCGCAAATTCGTAGGGCGTTTTGTCGTGATGTTTCGACAATGCCCGGATGCCGTAATCCGACAGAAATTCGGTTTCGTCGAACACCCGTTTCAGAATCATTTTCATCCGGTGGCCGCGTAGCAAACTCAGCAGGTGGGTTTCGCCCTTGCCCGGCTCGTGCCACCGCGAGACGAGACTCGCTAAGTCGGGGCGGTTGGTGAGTACCCACTCGATGCGCCGTTTGAAATCGGGCAGGCGAGACAGCAGGGCTTCGTCGAGAATCTCAACGGCAAACAACGGAATCAGGCCCACCATCGAGCGGATTTTGAGCAGCCGGGCGCGTTGACCGGGCAAGTGCAGCACGTCGTAATAAAACTGATCGTCTTCGTCCCAGAGGCTGATATTCTGCTTGCCGAGGTTGTTCATGGCAGCCGCGATGTGCAGAAAATGCTCGAAAAACTTGCTCGCCATGTCCTGATACGAGGGCCGGGTGAGGGCAATTTCGCAGGCAATACGGAGCATATTCAGCGTGTACATCGCCATCCAGCCCGTGCCGTCGGCCTGTTCGATGCGGCCCCCCATCGGCAACGGCTGGCTCCGGTCAAAAACCCCGATGTTATCTAAACCTAAAAATCCACCGCCAAAAATATTGTTGCCCAGCGCGTCTTTGCGGTTGACCCACCACGTAAAGTTCAGCAGCAGTTTGTGAAATACCCGCTCCAGAAACGCCACGTCGCCCACACCGTTTTGGTCGCGGTCAATTTCATAAACTTTCCAGGTGGCCCAGGCATGAACGGGCGGGTTCACATCCGAAAAATTCCATTCGTAGGCCGGAATCTGTCCGTTGGGGTGCATATAATACTCGCGGAGGACAACGGCGAGCTGGCGTTTGGCAAAATTGGGGTCAAGCCGGGCGAGCGTGAGGGTGTGAAATGCCAAATCCCAGGCCGCAAACCAGGGGTATTCCCATTTGTCGGGCATACTCAGAATGTTGGCCGTGTACATATGCCGCCAGCCCTCGTTGCGGGCGTAAGCGCGGCCCTGAAACGGAATCGGCATCTTGGGATCGCCTTTGAGCCATTCGTTCACGTTGTAATAATAAAACTGCTTGTTCCAGAGCATCCCGGCGTAGGCCTGCCGTTGAATCATCCGCAGTTCGGGGTCTTCAACGTTCTTCTGCAACTCGCCATAAAACTCCTCGGCTTCGGCCATGCGGTCGGTAAAAATCGCGTCGAAATCAGCAAAGGCATCGGGCAGGTGGGTGTTGTCGGAAAACCGCAGCCGAATCTCGACCGACTCGCCGGGCGGCACCATCCGTTCGTAGCGGGCCGAGGCTTTGGTGCCAATCTGATTGGGGTTCACCGCGTCGCGCCTGCCGTTGATAACGGCGTTGTTGATACCGTCTTTGCAGTAGGGCGTTTTGTTGGGCTTGCCATAAAGCCGCTCGGTGTTGGTGTCATTCTCGCAAAAGAGCAGCTCGTCGGCATCCTGGCAGTAGAGTTTATACTTGCCTAACTGCTTGTGCGCCACCTCTATTTGCGTGTTGGCAATGCCGGTCAGCATCGGTTTCTGGCTGTACTGCTCGTATCCCCAGGCCCACGTATTTCTGAACCAGATTGTGGGCAGGAGCGTAATGGGCGCGGCAACGGCAGCCCGGTTATGCGCCGTGATTTTTACGCACCAGTCATTTTGGTCGGCTTTGGCATACTCGATGTCAATATCAAAATATTCGTCTTTCTCGAAGATACCCGTGTCCGTAATCTCAAATTCGGGTTGGGTTCGGCTCCGGCGTTTCGATTCCACGATGAGCCGGTTATACGGAAACTCGTTCTGCGGAAACTTATACCGCATCTTCATGTAGGCGTGCGTAGGCGTACTGTCGAGGTAATAATAGAGTTCTTTCACGTCTTCGCCGTGATTGCCCTCCGGCCCGGTCAGCCCAAAAAGCCGTTCTTTCAGGATACCGTCTTTGTGGTTCCAGAACGCCAGTGCGAAACAGATATGGCCTTTGTTGTCTGACACGCCCCCGATACCTTCTTCGCCCCAGCGGTAGGCGCGGGCGCGGGCCATGTCGTGACTGACAAAGTTCCAGGCATCGCCGTAGCCGCTATAATCTTCGCGGACGGTTCCCCAGGCGCGTTCGGCGAGGTAGGGTCCCCATTTTTTCCAGCCTTTATTGTCGGCGCGGTCGTTGATGCGGATTTTTTCGGCAATTGAGGTCATAGTCAGGCAGTCGGTGGTTGCAAAGCCGCAAATATAAGGCCGGGCTTCATTGGCTATAGAAACTATTAAAGCGTTAAGTGCCTGAGAACCGGGTTGAGTTAGTCCCGGAGGGGCGCAATCTGTCGGGGCGGGATTATTTCTACCACAGTACTCCCCGGCGTGGCGTACTCAGAGCCTGCATTACGTCCTGTGGGCATCGGGTAATCTTCAACTAATTTTCTTGATCTCTTCCAACCCTTTTGCCGATATTCAGGTCTCTGGTGTAGAAACGGGTGTTTCTGGATTATCTCAACCAACTTTTATCAATTCCCAAATTTTATGAAAAATCAATATCGTTCGTGGCTCCGGCTGTTGTGCGGGGCGTTATGGCTGCTGCTGTGGGCAGGGCCGTTGGTAAGTACCGGCGCGTGGGCGCAAACAGGGCTGGCTCCCCCTCTGCAATGGCAGCGTGTTGTTGACAAGCAGGGTGTAACGGTCAAAAATCAGGACATGAAGCCCACCAGCGATGGCGGCTGCGTTGTACTGGGAAAATTGGATAACGGTCAGGCATTCGTTCGGAAGTACACTATGTCGGGTGATGTTTCATGGGAGCAATCCATACAGGGGCCAAACCGTGAAGAACTGTGGGCGAAGTTTATCGTCCCTACTCAGGACAATAAGTACCTGATTCTGGGTAGTACAGACGGTATAGACACCGGATATTTTATGGCAAAACTGAGCAGTAGCGGGCAAACAGAATGGGTCAAAACCACTGCTTCTGCCGGTGCGTATTTTACAAGTGCTGTTCAATCTGCCGACGGGGGTATAATAGCGGCAGGGGCCAGACGAAATCCCGCAGCAGCA
>JBBRNH010000100.1:0-17864 GCA_038230415.1 Cytophagales bacterium
TGACTGGCGGGCAACGTCAACGTGTAAGCCACCACGTTCCAGAACGAGCCAACCGTCCGCACGTTAATCCCGACCATGTTGCTGCGTTTGATCCACGTGCTATTGGGCTGGTTATTAACGGGCGACGGCACGGTTGCAGCCGGGTTCAGGCACCAGCCCAGTGTGCCGTTGCCGATACGCCGGGCCAGCAAATCAAGGGTTTGCTGCACCGTGAATGTGAGCGCGGTTTGGGGCAACAGAGTCGGAGCAAATGTGGTTTGGCCGGAGGCATACTGGCTCAGGTATCGGTGGCCGTGCCGGTTCCAGTCGGTGTTTAGATCATCAATTGTTGTGGGCATAGCGACTAACGATAATCGGGTTACAGTTGAAGCGAAAGGCCCGTTAGTACGTCCTCGCCGGATAGCGGCTTGCCGAAATTGGGTAAAATCTGGATTTCGCCGTTGGCCCGAAAAATACGAACCGTTTGCGTTTTGGGATCAATCAACCACGCCAACTGACAACCGTTTGCTATCCAGACATCGCTCATTTTGGCTTTGGCAGCTTTGAGCGAATCGGTTGCCGACACTAGTTCAATCACGAAATCGGGACAGAGGGGCGGAAATTTTTCCTGTTCGCGGTCAGTGAGAACTTCCCAACGGTCGCGGCTGACCCAGGCTACATCAGGCGAACGAGTGCTGCCATCGGCCAGGGTAAAGGCCGTTGATGAACCAAAAATTTCTCCCCGGTTGTCTATTTCATTCCACACAAACAGGCGAGCATTTAATCCAGCATTTAAGATTCCTATTTTCCCGCCACTATCAGGCATGATGAAGATGCGACCGTCGGGGTCACGCTCAAATTTATAGTCGGGGTTATCTTGGCAGAAGTCGTAAAATTCGTCGGACGAGGTGATTTGCCGGAACAGAAATGATACGCCAGTCGGTTCTTCGCGCTCGGTTTCCAGAACAGATATTGGCGGGGCGGGCATCACAAGCGTTTCCATAAGTAAGGCATTTAGACTAACACAATTGGTTTACTCAAAGATACCCAAAAATGGTATGCAAGTCGGTCGGCTCCTGTGTTGCGATACAGTCTCGCGGTAAAATCGCGGGTTTCCACCGCAACGGCGGACCGTCCGCGTTACTTAAAACTGAAAATAAATGAACTGATTTGAGGTGAAAACCCCGAACAGATACGTCAAAAATGCGATCAGGCCAAAGAGCGCGTAAAACCGGGATGTATTACGCGTCGGGATAGTCAGGTAAAACTGTTCTTTTAGTAACAGGAACGCAATCAATCCCACCGAAAATGCCATTTCCAGCCCGTTGAGGGGTGTTTTTATGGTATCGGTAATCGACAGCGTGAAAATCCGGCCCAGAATCAGGCTCGCATCAGCCACCGACCGCGCCCGGAAAAACACCCACGTCAGCATCACCAGCCCGAACGTAAACCCAATATGCAACCCGGCAACCCCGGTTTTTATGACCGGGTTAGCCGTTTCAGCAGCATGAAGTCGCAGGCTGGGCAAGTACTTGTCGCGCAGGCCCGCCGAGACCTGATACAGCCCGTGCAGCCCGCCCCAGATGATATAGGTCCAGTTGGCCCCGTGCCAGAGACCACTCGCCAGAAAAACGAGTAACTGATTCAGGTTGCGCCGAACCGGGCCTTTGCGGTTGCCACCGAGCGGGATGTACAGATAATCGCGAAACCAGGTCGAGAGCGAAATGTGCCAGCGTCGCCAGAAATCAGTGATAGACCGCGCAATGTAGGGCGTTCGGAAATTCTGCATCAGGTCGAAACCCATCACGCGGGCGGCTCCAATGGCAATGTCGGAGTAGCCCGAAAAATCGCAGTAAATCTGGAACGTGTAGAAAAACGTGGCCGTCAGCAGCGTCAGGCCGTTTTGGTCGGCGGGGCTGGCGTAGGCGGCATCAACCACCATACCGAGCCGGTCAGCAATAACGCACTTCTTAAAAAACCCAAACGCCATCTGCATCAGCCCGGCCTTCACATTCTCAGATTTATAAGGGTGGTTCTGGTGAAACTGGTGCAGCACGTTCTGCGGGCGTTCGATGGGGCCGGCCACGAGTTGCGGGTAAAACATAACATAGAGCGCGTAAATCCCAAAATGCCGCTCGGCCTTCTGATTGCCCCGATACACCTCGATGGTATAACTCATGGCCTGAAACGTGTGGAACGACAGACCGATGGGCAGAATGGTTTTGGGGTCTTTGAGCGACGTAATGCCGCTCTCGCCAAACACGTGCAGCACCCCCACAAACACCCGGCTGGCAACGTGGGCAATGGTATGGGCAAGGCCCGGCAGTTGCAGTTGCTCAAAAACCCAGGTGACGCTTTCGGTAAAAAAGCCGAGGTATTTAAAAAACGCCAGGATACCGAGGTTAGAAATCAGCGAGAGAATCAGCAGCCATTTTCGGGTTTCTCCCGTCGTTTTTTCGATCCACAGCCCGGCTCCGTAGTCAATCACAATCGTCAGAAACAGAATCAGGATGTAGGCGGGCTGAAACACCATGTAGAAATAGCAGCTTGCCAACAGCAGCAACGCCCACCGCACCCGCCACTGTATGGAAAAATACAGCAGCGTGACCGTAATGAAAAAGAGCAGGAACTGGAGGGAATTGAAGAGCATTTGTCAATGAACAATTATCAATTAGCAGTTATCAATGACCCGTTATCAACACCCTTAAGTTTCATCTTATTGCTCATTGTTTACTGGTTATTGTTCATTGATAATTGCTCACGCCGTTCTTGATTTCCTCCCGAACGATAAACAACGGACGGCCTTTGGTCTGAAAAAACACCCGCAGCACATACTCGCCGATGATACCGAGGGCCATCAGTTGCACACCCGAAAACAACACAATCATGAACAGCAGCGCGGTGAATCCCTGCGGCACGTCGCCAAAAACCAGCAGCCGGATAATGTTGTAAATCAGGTAGATAAGCGCAATACCAAAGGTGACTGCCCCTAACTGCGTGATGAACTTGATGGGGTACTCGCTGAAGTTGAAAATACCGTTGTAGGCCAACTGCCGCAACATCTTAAACGAGTATTTGGGCGCACCGGCCACCCGTTCTGACCGCTCATATTCTACGCCGATCTGCCTGAAACCTAACCACGACCGCATCCCGCGCAGAAACCGGCTTTCTTCGGGCATCTTGTTCATCAAATCAACCACGCGCCGACTAACCATCGAAAAATCGCCACTGTCGAGTGGAATATCCACGTAGGAAATCCGTTTCAGAATCCGGTAGAATGTCGCGTAGGCAAATCGCTTCAGAACCCCCTCTTTGCGTTTCCGCCGAACGGCATACACCACATCATACCCATTCTGAATGTGCAGGTAAAAGTCAGGCAGCAGTTCGGGCGGGTCCTGCAAATCACCGTCAATAATCAAGACAGCTTCGGTACCGATGGCTGCGGCCATACCCGCCGTAACCGCCGTTTGGTGACCGAAATTACGCGAGAGCAGCACCCCATGATAACGCGGGTCGGTGAGGGCAATGGCCCGAATCAGGTTTGCCGTATTATCACGCGAGCCGTCGTCAACCAGCACTACTTCTATTCGGTAGGGTGAGGTATTCATCAACGCGGTGAGCCGTTCGACGAGCGGGCCGAACGATTCGCGTTCGTTATAAAGCGGAGCAACAATAGAAATTTGAGGGGTTTCCAAAACGGAACGGTACATTTTTTTTCCGGGCAAAAGTACACGAAAAAACCCCGTACCGGCTTTTTGCCGATGCGGGGTTTGTCTGTGAAGGGGTCTTCAGTACCCGCTGCTGTGTACTAAAATCAACACGTGTTGTGTCTCAACGATGAATTGCCAGTAGTGAGCTTGCTTTCACTTTCTGCTTCACATCGCGCCGGGTCAAAATATCGAGTACAATTTTGGTGACGTATTCGCGCTTCTTAAACACAATATCGTGCCGGTTGTCGGGAAGGATAAACTGCTGAAAGCGGGCGTTTTTCAGATGTTGCCGGGCAAATGTGATATTCGACGGATACACCAGATCATCGAGTTTGCCGTGCAACATGGTAATGCCCGCCGTGATCTTGTCCCAATCGGGCAGGATTTCTTCGAGGGCTTTTCGGTGGGCTAATTTCTCGTCGTTGGCAAGCCGGAGAAACGGCGGCACCACCCAGCGCAGCAACGGAGAATCTACGATTGGGCTAATGGGATAGGTGCGCTCTAAACCCGGCCCCAATGCCGACGACACAAACAGCACGTGGTCAATCACGCCGGGGTTGTTCATCGCCAGCCGGGCCGACAGTGAACCGCCATACGATGAGCCAACAAGCAGCAGATACGGCGCGTTTTTGTAGCGGTCAATGAGGGGCTGAAGCATCTCGGCCTGTTTCACCACCGATGTTTCGACCCGCCCAAAATCGGAATAACCGTAGCCGGGCCGGTCAACCGATACCAACCGGGCGCGTTTGGTGAGGGCTTCATCGTGAAAAAACTTATTGAAAAAAGACAGTGAACTCGGCGCACCATGCACAAACAGGATCACGGGCAGGGGTTGCCCAGACCCGCTGCCGGCAGGCTGCGTTTCGATAAACCGGATCGTTCGGTTGTCAACCGTGTGATACCGATGCACAGCCGGATGAACGGGTTCGTTGGTAAACTCCTCGGCCAGTTCCTGGTCCGACTGCCTGAAGTCAACCAACCACGCAAATGCCAGCAAGCCAACCAAGACAACCAACGCTACAATGAGCGTCCAGCGCAGAACACGCACTAAAATTTTCATAACAATCACTGCGATAGAATCGGCGAAACCCCGCCTGTTCCTCATAACTGCAAAGACCGTGCAAATGGTTTGAGCAAAACGACAGAGCAACGGCAATAAGAACCGTTCTGGAGTTGATTATGAAACGTGGCGGCTGATTGGCTACCTCGACTCCGCTTTCACAAATACTCGATCAGTCGCCGACCGGCGAGTGCGTTTTGAAATTCGCGCCGGATAACGGCCCGTCGGCGAAAGGGGTGCGTGGAGACGTAGGTAGCCCGCATTTTCAGCAGGAAACCCGCCAGCATATACACCATAAACAGCCCAATCAGAATCAGAAGCGAGGCCGTATTGGAGATATTATGGTGAAAAAACAGGAACACGACCGTATTCAGCAGCGATGCGCCACACAAAACGCCCGTTGCCCGGGCGTGGCTCAGACCGTTATCCAATAGAATGTGGTGCATATGGTTGCGGTCAGCAGAAAACGGCGACCGTTTGCCCATGATTCTGACCAAGAACACGCGCAACGTATCAAAGATTGGCACAATCAGAATCACAATAGCGATAATCGGGGCGTTGAAGAACGCCGTTGGCTCAAACCGGAACGATGCGTTCAGGTTTACAAACCGAACGGCAAAAAAAGACAGCATGAAGCCCAGAATAAGTGACCCCGTGTCACCCATGAAAATCTTGCTGGTGTGCGAGAAATTAAACCGCAAAAACCCAGCCAGTGCGCCCGCCAGCGAGAACGCCATGAGGGCCATGGCAAAGTGATCGGTGATGAGAAACCAACTCCCAAAACTCACGCTGGCAATGGTGGCAATGCCGCCGGCCAAGCCATCAATACCATCAATGAGGTTGATGGCGTTGGTGAGGGCAATAAAAATAAAGCAGGTCAGAATTACGCTGATGGCTTCTTCGATGTGCGTGAAACCCAGAATGCCGTACAGATAATCAATTTTCAGGTCGCCGAAAAAGATCAGAATCAGGGCGGGCAGCACCTGAAAAAATATCTTTTTGCTGGGGTCAACGCCCACTAAGTCGTCTTTGATACCGACAAAAAACAGAATCGTCATACCCACAATCGAGAGGTTAGTTCGGTAGGTATCGGCCTGTTCGAGACTCGGCCAGAGAAAATAACTAATCAGCACGGCGGCAAAAATCGCGATACCGCCAAAGGTGGGCGTGGGTGTTGTGTGCGCCCGGCGTTCGCCCGGTTTTTCCATCAACGACTTTATTTCCGAAATCTTGATGACAACCGGAATGGCAATAACGGCCACGAAACAGGCCACCAACGACGATAACAGACATTGGTACAGCCCAATCAGAAAGAGATCGTCGGTGATCTTGTGGCTCAGATAGGCAATGAGTAGGTCTATGTTCATACAGTTTGCGGATTGGTGTGTAAGGCTGGTACAAATCAATACCGGCACAAACATCATTTTTTTTCAGCGAATTCTCTACTAAATATGATTGAACTGTCCGGCTATTTAGCCAATGGTCATTTTGTATCCACTTGATTATCACGGAGAAAGAGTTGACCAACCTTTCGGAGTGGTTTCAGATACAAAGTAAAGGCGTATGGTTTCAGGCCGTTCAGTTGCCAGGCCCTCCGGTCTTCGCGGTTGCCACGCAGCCAGTTTTTCAGACTCCCATTGCTCACCCCGCCCTCGCGCATCACAATTGTGGTTTCATCCATGTAAGCTAAGCTGATGCCGTGTTTGTGAATGAACCGCAGCATGAGTTCATAATCTGCCGCGCTGCCCAAATCAAGCCTGAACAGGCCATACTGCTCATAGACTCGTCTCCGGGCAAAAAAAGACAGGTGGCCCGGCATCCAGCCCCACAAAAATGCTCCGGCATGATAATTGCCAGACCGCCAATACCGCTTCACAATCGTGGTATCGGCCCGGTCAACGTAGAGCATATCTCCATACACGGCATCGCTGCCGGTTTGCTTAAATAAGGCTACGGCGTTGGTAATCACGCCGGTATGCCGGTAAAAATCGTCGGCATTGAGCAGACCAACCACATCGCCCGTTGCCGCAGTAATGCCTTTGTTCATGGCATCATACAGCCCCTTATCGGGTTCGGTAATAAACCGCGCAATTTTCGGGCCGTAGCCCCGAACCAAGTCAATCGTGCCGTCGGTCGAGCCGCCATCCACAATAATGTACTCGATGTCGGCGTGGGTCTGCCCCAGCACAGACTCAATACAGTCGCGAAGAGTTGCAACGCCGTTATAAACAACCGTTATGATGGATACTTTCACGCAATGTCTCGTTTCTTGACCCAAACAGCCGGGTTCCCCTGATAAATTCCGTAGGCATCGAGCGAGCGGGTGGCAACTGACCCTGCCGCCAGCACCGAATGTGAATGGGCCACCACGCCGGGACACACCACCGTTTTTGCCCCGATCCAGGCTCCGGTTTCGAGCCGTATGGGTTTGATAACCAGATCAAACGTTGGTTTTCGGTAATCGTGATTGCCGGTTTCGAGCATGGCCCCCTGCGAAATACAGACGTTGTTTTCCAGCACGACTAAGGCCAGGTTATCAATCCAGACTCCTTCACCAATCCAGACATAATCACCCACAGAAAGTAACCAGGGGTACTTGATGTTCACACCGGGTTTAATCATCACACCCCGCCCGATTGTAGCCCCGAACGCCCGCAAAACCGCCGTTTTTACCCCAACCGGCAACGGCAGGTAGGTGTTGACGAGCAATTTGTTCATCACAAACCAAAGCAGGATTTTCCAGCGCGGGCCGGGCCGATACCAGTTATTGTTGAACCGGCTCAGGTCAGTCTGCCCCGGCAACGCTTCGGCAGGCGATACGTCGGCGGGTTTGCCCATTGTTGCTGTTGCAGCTTGGTCAGCGAACACCGGCGGTGAGGTCTTTTCCATATTCGGTCAGAAAAAAGTCAATAATCGCCTGTTTGTCACGCCCCGCGTTGCGCTGCACTTCCAACAGTTTGGCATCAACGAGGGTGCGATACCACAGCCCCTGCAAAAAATGCCAGACAAAACCCCGCCGACCGTCCAGAAAACCCAGCCGGGCTATGTATCGGTACAAAAAATACAGCACAGGCCGGGTAAACAGGGGTAACGACGCATACCGTTCTTTCAGATACCGTTTGCGGGCTTCCTGCGTTCCCCACAGCCGGGGTTCTACGCGCTCACTATCCTCAAAGTTATAGCGGATATTGAGCAGGTCAATCACTTCCCGTATTGCGTAATTGTTATGTTTTTGTGTCCACCACGTTAGGTTGTTCAGGTTGTGGTCAACCAAATCGTGCGCGAATTGGATACTGCGGCCCCGCGATAGTTTAATATGTTCGTCCATCCAGGTCTGTTCGCAGATGCCCTGCCCCTGCCGCCAGAGCCGCAGCAGCCAGATCGGGTAGTAGCCGCCGTGCCGAATCCAGCGGTCCATAAACAGCACCCGGCGTTTCACATACACACCGCTCACGTCGGCGGGCAAAGCGGGAAGTTTTTGGGTGATTTCCTGCGCCAGTTCGGGCAGGATGTACTCGTCGGCATCCATTCTGAGCAACCAGCCGGTGTTAAAGGGCGTGTTGGCAATCCCGAAATTGAACTGCGTGGCGTAGGTGGTCCAGGGGTTGTGCGTCACCACCGCCCCCAGCGAGCGGGCCAGGGCAACGGTGCTGTCGGTTGAGCCGGAGTCCACAATAAAGATACGGTCTGTTACCGGCAGCAGACTTCGCAGGCAGCGTTCGATGTGTTTCTCCTCGTTGTGGGTGAGAATAATAACCGACAAATCAATCATGGAGCGTAATAAAATTGCAAGGACAAATTGATTCTACGGTCTTCACAATGTGTGATAAGCCGGAAAGAATTGGGTTACTTTGCCTTGAAATTACCCTGAAACAGCCACAATATTAGTACTTTTTTTAGATTCAGTCGCGCTCTGTTCCCAAACAACCCAATTTTTACTCAATTCTTTATGAGACACTTCTGTTTACTTTGGCTACTCGCTGGCCTGTTACCCATTTGTGCATTGGCCCAGGCTCCAATTTTGTTCCAGACCCTGCCCGCCAACCTCCAACTCTACCCCCGCAATGCCAACAATCAGGCCGACGTGCCAATTAGCGGCACCCTCACCGACGCTGCCTACGCCCGGGTATCGGTGGTGGTGTTGCGCGAGGGCCAACGCTGGAAATACGCCACGCAGTCGCCCACCTTTGCCAATGGCCGGGCCGCGTTTCGCCTGCCCGTTACCATTCAGGCCGAAGCCGCCGAATACACGTTTCGGGTCTTCATCGCCAACAAAACCGATTCTGTATTGGTGGCCGAACGCCAGCGCGTTGTTTGTGGCGACGTGTATGTGCTGTATGGTCAGTCGAACGCCGTGGCGTTGGCGGGTATCGAACAGTACCAGATTGACGACCGGCTGCTCCGCAACATCGCCATTCCGTATCAGTCGCCCAACCCCCGTGCCGAGGTTGCGTGGTATGCCAGCCGGCAGCCGTTTGGGAGTGTGGGTGTGCTGGGGTTAGAAATTCAGAAACTTATCCTCAAAAATCACGGCATCCCCACCTGTCTCATCAACGGCTCGGAGGGGGGCGCACCCATCACTACGCTCACCCAGCGCGATTCTGTCGGGCTGAGTACGGCGTATGACAAACTACTTTTCAGGGTGAAGTGGGGCGGACTGCTGGGCAGCGTAAAGGGTATTATTTTTAAGCACGGCGAAAATGAAGCGGGTCTATCGCCGGCTGGCTACGATGCCAAATTCAAAACATTTCACGATCAGCTCCGGCGCGATTTTGGCGCGGCACCCCGGCTCTACATCGGGCAGATCAATATTCTCGAATACCCGGTTGAGGGTGCGGGCGAGCTGCGTGATTTTCAGCGTCGCACCAAACAGCTCTATCCCAACCTCGAAACCATTGCCACCGTTGGATCACCCGGCTACGACGGGATACATTACAACATGGACGGCAACATAAAAATCGCGTTTGAGCAATACCGGCAGCTTGCCCGTGATGTTTATGGCGCAACCGATGTCGCTCAAATCAACTCGCCCGATGTGCGTAAGGTGTTTTTTAATGCCCGGCGCGACTCCGTAACGCTCGTTTTCGATGCCGACCAGCGGATGCGATTCCCCAAAGACACGGTATATTATGATTTCATGCGCGGCACCGAAAACCGCATCCCAACGGCTAAATACCTCTATACCGACGGTCAATCGGGACTCGTGACGGGCGGGCGGGCCGAGGGGCAGCGCGTAATTCTGGGTCTGAAACCGGGCGTTACGCCCGGCGCAATACCGGCCAAAACGCTTACCTATCTCCCGTCGTTTTTTCCGGTAGATGCCGCGTTCAATCAGTATAACGGGCCGCACCTGACCAACGGAAAGGGCATGCGGGCGTTCTCGTTCTACAACGTTCCGATTGCCGAGGGTCTGCCCGCCATTCTGACCTTGCAGGTGAGTGCGGGGGCGGGGCCGGGGCAAGTTTTGCTGACGTGGCCGGGGCCGGGGGTGTCGGTCGTTGTTGAGCGATCCATTGGTTCGGCGGCCAATTTTCAGGTATTGGCAACCGTTGCCGAGCGAATCACAACCTATACTGACGCGGCTTTGCCCAATCCGTCGGCCACGTATTATTACCGCGTCAGAGCAAACAGTGCCACCGCCGAGGGCGATTACAGTCCGGTGGTAGCGGTGGCGATTTCTGGCACGGGGGGCGTGGTTACACTACCAGCTTCGCCCACAAACGTAGTGGCCGGGGCTACCTCGCCAACCAGCATTACGCTTTCCTGGCAGGATGTCGCCACTGACGAAACGGGTTATGAAGTCGAACGCGCTACGGCGGGCGGAACGTTTGTGCGGGTCAGTGTTCTGGGGCCAAACAGCGTGAGTTATACGGCTGATAATCTGACCGAAAACACGGCTTATAGCTTCCGGGTGCGGGCTGTGAATGCCGCCGGCAGTTCGGCATACAGCAACACCGCCACCGTCTCCACGCCGTATAGTTTGCCAGCCGCGCCGACATCGTTGGTTGCCGGAGCCACCTCGCCCAACAGCATCACGCTGGTTTGGCAAGACGTTGCCATCAACGAAACGGGCTATCAGGTGGAGCGCAGCACGGCGGGGGGGAGTTTCTCGCTAATCGCTTCATTACCAGTCAATAGCAACAGTTTTACCAATCCAAGTCTGGCCGAGAATACGGTGTATGCGTTCCGGGTACGGGCCATAAATCCAGCGGGCGGTTCGCCGTATAGCAACACGGCCACCGTCACCACGCCGTATAGCCTGCCAGCCGCGCCAACATCGTTGGTTGCCGGAGCCACCTCGCCCAACAGCATTACATTAGTTTGGCAAGATGTTGCCATCAACGAAACGGGCTATCAGGTAGAACGCAGTACGGCGGGGGGCAGTTTCTCGCTAATCGCTTCAGTACCCGCCAACAGCAGCACCTTTTCGGCTACCGGCCTGACCGAAAACACGGGGTATGTTTTCAGGATACGGGCCACAAACCCCGCCGGTGCATCGCCGTACAGCAACACGGCAACCGCTGTTACGCCGTATAGTTTGCCAGCCGCGCCGGGTTCGCTAACCGGGGCAGCCACTTCGCCCAACAGCCTTACACTGGCCTGGCAAGACGTTGCCATCAATGAAACGGGTTATCAATTAGAGCGCAGCACGGCGGGGGGGAGTTTTTCGTTAATCGCTTCATTACCAGCCAACAGCATTGCTTTTTCGGGTACTGGTTTGGCCGAGAATACAGTGTATGCGTTCCGGGTACGGGCCACAAATCCGGCGGGCGGTTCGCCGTATAGTAACACGGCCACCGTCACCACGCCGTATAGTTTGCCCCTCGGCCCGACATCATTAACGGCATCACCCGCTACCACAACCAGTGTTTCGCTGACGTGGGAAGACATCGCCGTCAACGAAACGAGTTACGAGGTGGAGCGCAGCACCGGAACCGAAAACTTCTCGGTAGTGGCTGCGTTGCCGCCCAACAGCAGCAGTTTTGTGAGCGGGGGCCTTGCCGAAGGAACCGCTTACACGTTCCGGGTGCGGGCCGTGAATCCTGCCGGAGCCTCGCCATACAGTAATACCGTAACGTCGTTTCCGTTGATTCTTGGCATCGAACCGCCGATTGCCATTAAGCTGTATCCGAATCCGTTATCGGAAAGCCAAACGTTGACCGTAGAAGCCGAATCATTGACCATCAGCGGATTAGCACTTTACGATGCCACCGGACGCTTGGTGCGCGAGTGGCGCGGACTGCCGGTCAGCAAAACATACTGGTCGCTGTCGGGGGTGTCGGCGGGGTTGTATATTGTTGAGGTGCAGATGGCGGGCGATCTGGCTGTCCGTCGTAAACTCTTGATTCATTGATTAATCCCAATGCTTGCTCATTGCTAACCATTCATTGTAAAAAATGCGTTTACTGATTCTTACCCAGGATGATCCGTTTTATTTAGCCCGCAACATCAGCTACCTGCTCGACCACCTGCCGCCCTACGCCGAGGTGGTTGGCACGGTGGTGTTTGACGTGTCGCCGTTTGGCAGGCGCGAATCGTTTTCGGACAAACTAAAAAAGACCTACCGGATTTTTGGCCCGGCGTTTTTTGTGCGCTACGGCATGAAGTACGTCTTGTCGAAACTGAATCCGGTCAACAATGTCCGTACCATGCTGGCCGGGCGCGGTATTCCGCTCATCGAAATCGAAGGTAACATCAACAAAGACGAGAATTTAGATAAACTGCGAGCGTTCAAACCCGATCTGCTCGTGTCTATCGCGGGCAATCAGATTTTCAAGCGCAAACTCTTAGACACCGTTGCCACCAATGGCTGCATTAACCTGCACACGGCGTTGCTGCCCAAATACCGGGGGCTAATGCCGTCTTTCTGGGTACTGAAAAACGGCGAATCACAAACGGGCGTATCCGTATTTTTTGTGGATGAGGGCATTGACAGCGGCCCGATTTTGGTGCAGAAAACCATTCCCATAACGCCCGGTATGACTCAGGCCGACCTGATCGGCATTTCTAAAAAGGCCGGGATGGACGCGATTGTGGAGTCGGTGGAGAAAATCCACAGCGGTCACTATGAACTGCTTGCCAACGATGCGGCCCAAATGACCTATTTCTCGTTTCCGACCGCCGACGATGTTCGGGCCTTCAAAAAAGCCGGGAAGCAGTTCTATTAATGATGGAACACTTGTTTGACCTGCTCCAGTATGAGGTTGACCAGTTGGACGGCATCCTCTGCACAATGCGGACCGTTGCTAATCAGGTGTTTCAGTGGCGTAGTGTGTAGTTCCGGCAGACTTGCCGACCCTACTTCTTCCCAATCGTTAGGTATAGCTTTAGCCGGATCCGGTCGTTGGCATTGCGGCCATCGCCCAGTACCACCCGCTGTGGCGAAAGCGTCGGAATCTGCTGCCCGTTTGGTGAGACGGTAAGAATCAGGGCGCGGTTAGGAATTTGTTTCCGCAAAATGCTGCTGACATACTCAGTCAGGTTAAACAGATACCGATCAGGCAGGAGCGCGTCAGAACCGTCGATCTGGTAAAATGCCGTTGCCTGATTACTTCCGGTTGTGCCACCCGGTACGGCCTGAAGCAATTCATTGGCCGCGTTTGTCTGCCACAGTACCAGTGCAGACGGCGGGTTGATGTTGTCGCGGACGTTCAGCCGAACGGGTTGAATAATAAGTTCGGCCCGGTTCACGCCCGCAAACCCGGCTGGTAATGGCAACGTACTCAGGCCGGGAATCGTGAGTCGGGTTCGCAGCCGGGCAATCGGACTGACAAAGGTGGTGCGGTTGGTTTGGTCGCTGCCAACGCTGCTTTGCCGGTTGGCAAGCCCCGCCAAACCCGCGCCCGTCACCTGATTCACCACGTAGCTGTAATGCACGAATGACAGCCCGAACCGAACACTCTGCCTGGTTTGGGTTGCGTCGTTATCGTGAAAATAAAGTACCAGCGCACCCTGATTGGCCGCCAAGTTCAGGCCGAGTAATGTATTCGGTTGAGTACTACCCACCGGCGTTACGGGCGAGAAAGCAAATCCCGTCCAGAAGTTAGTCATGGCTTCGTCGCTGTCAATAGTTGCGTCCACCAGCTTGTCAAAAAAATTCTTGCCCAATGCGTCGGCAAGCCGAATCCTGAGCAGCCGATTGTTTTCGTTTACCGACGGCACAAACGTTTTTCTGGCCAAGGGCGCGGGCTGGTAGGCGGCTTTGTTGTCGTTATAATAAATGCGCGTGGGGAGCAGTCGGTTTGTCAGTTGGCTCACCTGCATGGTTACGGCGCGGGTGGTGTCGCCGTAGCGAAAGCCGTATGGTAATTCAAACACCAACGAATCGAAACGAGGTTGTATGCGGGTAGATAGGTTTTGGCCCGCGAAGTTCACAGCGGCATAGCCCTCGGCAAACGTGCGGCCCGTTTGGGGGTCGTTCCATTGTCCAACCAGAATATTATTGTCAACGGAGGTAATAAATGTATCGGATAATACGGTAGCGGTCTGCACCGAAATCGTGTCAACCAACTGAATACTAAGCTCGGTGGGGGAGATAATGCCCTGCCCAACGCCGGTATCGCCACTCTGACACGCAACTACACCCAGGCCAATGAAGGCCGGAAGCAAGAGCCGCGTAAAAAAACGTGTACTGTTCATGGAAGATCGAAGTGGGTCGTTTCAGTAAACGCCAAGTTGCGCCAATTCCTGGCGGGTAAGCGCGGGCGGAAACTGCCCCTGACGCATTTTTTCGGTAACGGCTTCGCCAACAGTGCGGGCCTGCTGCCGGGTAAGAAAGCTCCGGTTGCCGGCAAGCCCCGGTATAACAGGCTGATAGATAAGTGGTTTGCCGTCTCGTTTTATTTCGTATCCCCACCCGGCTTCGGTCTTGAACACGGCGGTTTCGTACTGAGGTTCGGGCTGGAAATAGTGAAACCCAAACCAGCCCAAACCGCCCACCACTGCCCCAATCAGCAGAGCGTACCAGGGCCGAAAAAATCGGCCGGCCGGTTTAGTCATTGTCTATCCGGGGAACACTGGGGTCGTATTCACGCAAATCGTCGAAAACACCCGTACCCAACACGCCCGACACCACGTAGCCTTTGTTACCAATGGCAAAACTAACCGGAAAAGCACGGGGGGTAAATTCAAACACGTTCATGTCGGCCCAGGTATCGGTTGACGGGTCGTAGCTGTAAAAATTGTTGTTGCCGTCGCCCTGACCCACGTACCCTTTGGTGCCAATCACAAAACTCGCGCCGTAACTCCGGGCAATGGCTAAATCATCGGGGAATCTGTTTTTCTCGTCCCAGCTATCGTTGGCCGGGTTATAAGCCCAGAGGTCTTTCTGAATAACGTTGTTGTTATTACCGAAGCCAACGTAGGCCACGTTATTGATAACCATTGCCATAGCCCCTACGCGCTTGGCTCCGCTGTAACTCGCAATGCGGCTCCAGGTGTTGGTGGCAGGATCGTAGCCATAGAAATCTTTGGTGAAATTACCGCCATCGTTCCCCGTACCCACGTAGGCTTTGTTGTTAAGCGTAAACGCACAAGCCCCGTAGCGGCCCGTACCGGCATAATCGGCAATTTTTGTCCAGGCATTGGCGGTGGCATCGTAGCTATAAAAGTCTTTGAGCCGCGCACTGTTTACGTCTAATCCCAGACCGATGTAGCCCTTGTTTCCAATAGAAAAACCGACACCCTGATAGCGGCCTGCGCCGGGGAAATCAGCCTTTTTCGTCCAGGTATTCCGGGTCTGATCATATTCCCAAAGGTCGCTCAGCCGGTCACGGTCAGAGTTAATGCCGGTGCTGATATAGGCTTTGGTACCGATTACGAAACCTGATGCGCCCTGCCGGGCCACACCTTCTAATTCAGAGCGATTCCGCCAGTTGCCCATGATTGTTACATCGGCAGACTTGCCACAGCCTACTAAAAACGAAGCACTCAATAATACCCCAAGGGCAAAGAAAGCAAGCGATTGTTGAATGGATTTACGCATGAATTCAGGTAGAAATGAAAGTACAAAGGTACTCCGAAAATGATTTGATTGGGTTACGTTATCGCACTGACAACGAAAAACCGGGTAGCAGGTGCTACCCGGTCAGGGAGGTTTAATGTTTTTTAAGAAAACATCCGCCGGTAAATCGGCTTCCGATACGCGAACTGCACCCACAACAAAGGCCAGAATAAGAAATCGGTCAGGCGGGTGGGCGTGCGGAAGGTTATCTCGTCGGCCACAAGGGTGCCACCCGTTTTGGGGTCGGCAATCAGGCGATGGCGGTGGTGCCAGTGAGCCAAAAAAAACGGGAGTTGAGTGCCTTCATCCACAAAGAAAATCTCGGTGGCAAGGGTCTGTTGGTCAATAATCTGACTGACCCAATCCTGCTTGAAAATCAGGAAGTTAAGCCGAAGAATAACCACATCGTTTTTCAGACAGCCATCGAACCGAACCACCTCAACGGGCGGAAACGGCGGACTGAGTTTGTCAAACAACGCCCGGTCGAAACCGGCCCAAACCTGGGCCATCGGTTGCCGGACGGACGTGCGGAGGGTTAATTTCATACCTGATTTGCCATTGCCAGCCCCGACACAAACGCGCCTTCTACATTTCCCATCCCGAAACCATCACCACCGAGCAGCAACGGAAACGGCCCCGACACGGCCAGAAACGGCTCCGGGTGCCGCACATCGGCTAAGCTATACCGCCACCGATGCCCCTGCACCGATACCACACTGTCGGCAGGAATCCAGTCGGCCAACTGTCCGATCAATTCACGAGACAATGCGGCCAACTCTGAATCGAACCGGGCTGCGCTGAACGCGGCACTGGCATGAATCGTAACCGACGGCTGACCGGGCGAGATGCCCTTCTGCGTGTTGTCGGCCACCCACGATACGGGGCTATCGTCGCCAAACCGAAACGCGCCCGGTGCCGGTATCGGGCTTGGCGCATTTAGCAGAACCATTACGGCGATACACGGCTGATAATGAATGGCTTGCAGGGCAGTTTCGTCGGCGGTAGTAAGCGCGAACTGACTGTCGTGCAGCAGCGATAGAACCTGCGGGGCGGGCAACGTACAAATCACGCGGTCGGCGGTGTAGGTTTGGTCGGCTTCGGTCAGGGCAAGGCACCCACCCGTTGGGTTGGTTTGGAGTTTCACCACGCGCTCATGTTGCCGGATGGTCAGGTCGCGGGCTGCGTATTTGGCGATTCCGTTCATGCCCTGCGTACCGATATACCGGGGGTGCCGACTGCCAAACGGATTGGTTTCGCCGGTAGCAACGCGCCACTCAGCCACCACGCCTTCCTGAATCATTTCCTGAACAAATTGCTGAAAATCAGGCGTTCGGGCCGAAAAATACTGCGCTCCGTGATCGGCGCGGGCGTGTTCGATGCGCCGGGTAGCTAACCGACCGCCCACGCCCCGGCCTTTGTCGAGGATAATCACGGTCTGGCCGCGCTGGGTGAGTTGGCGGGCAGCGGTGAGTCCGGCCAGCCCCGCCCCGATAATCAATGTAGTGGGCATAGTGGGTAGAACCACCCAACAGCCCGGTTTGTTGACGTGCTATGCGTCCAATTTCGCCCCGCCGGTGGTTTTTTTCGTTCCTGATTGCCCTGCCCATCGCCTACGTGTGGTTGTTTTTACCCCTGCTGCGTTGTCAGTTGGTCGGTATGAATCCGGCGTTTCGGGCGGTGCCAACATCATTGGGGACCGTTTTTGTGAGCCACGACACGCCCGCCCGTCAGCAGCAGCAACTCCTGAAAAACTTACAGCAGGCCGACAACCGCCTGAAAACGTTCTGGTTAGTGCCGCAAAAAGCCCATCGGCAGGGCCGCGCCACGCTGGTTTATTGCCACACCGACGCGCAGTATGGCCGCTATTGCGGTGGGGGCGAAGCCTCGGCGGGATGCAGCCTCGGCACACCCTGGGGGCAGTCGTTTTTGGTGGTGGGGCGGCAGGGTAACACCACCGACGTGCTGGCCCACGAACTCTGCCACGACGAATTACTCGCCCGGTTGGGCTGGTGGCGGGTGCAACGGCAGATTCCGCAGTGGTTTAACGAAGGGCTGGCCCTGATGGTCGATTACCGATTCACCAACCCCACGCCCGACAGCCTGCAACGCGCCA